>PLSD01000020.1:4894-9718 GCA_003164135.1 Acetobacteraceae bacterium | reverse complement strand
CAAGTGTTGGATTCTATCCACTAGGAGGATGACCGCCGTGGGATGTGCGGGCTGCAATTGTAAGCTGGAGCCAAACGGCATCGAGGATCGTTTTGCCTTGGAGCTAGTATTTGGGCAGCCGTAATTATGACCCGTCGGATATCGAGGCAGCCGCTTGCGAGGTTGATCCTTCCCTGGCGGCGGGGGGAGCGTTTGCCCTTGAAACCGAGGCTGGCGATGCCGTTGTGCTGGTGCATGAAGTTACGCGGGAGGCCGCGCGGGACATTGATGTGAACCTGGTGGCCGGCAAGGTGACCGAGGCGGTGAGCCGTGGCTTTGGGTTGAACCTCTATGATCTGGTGTTGCTGCGGCCAGGGGCATTATCACCGGGATGCGCGATCCGGTTGCCAGGGCGATTTCGCTCATTGTGTTCATGGCGAATTTTTACGGGCATGCGTCCAATCCATTGAACCCGCGAAGCCCGCTTTCCCGGGAGTATGTTATTGGCGAATTGCATGAAAAGTGATGTCGGGTTCGGGAGGAATGGGAATCAGATGGCTCGTTCGAATGGCTGTTCTGGCACGTGACCGATGCTTACCCGACGTGGTTCACCGACGAATTTTATGCGGCTTACGGGGGTGATGCGTTGCGTGATCCGTTTGATCCGGAGCAGACGGAGCAGCGGATTATTACCCCGGGGTTGGATTTATTGATTTATCGCGCCGAGGACATGTCCCCCTCGGCGGCGGGCTCCCGGAGCTATTGCGGCAGGGCGGGATGTTTTTGGAGCGGCCACTATAGGCGTTCCCGCGCGTGAATACCAGCGACACGCGGCGTTCGCACGGTGTTTCCGAAGTGATACGCAGGCAGTTCTGGCTCCCCGCCGATATGCTGAATGCGATTTATGAGGCGCCGGTGGTAAAGCGTTTTTACAGTGCCGGGGAAATTGTGGCGTTCAAGGCGCGATGGTCTGGAGTAAGGCCGCGGGCAGGGTGTTGAGGCCTGCCCGCGCCGGGGTGTTGCGGGTTATTTGAGGTAAGCGCGGCCGAGGAGGGATTTTTGCAGCTCCGTGGCGCCGGCGTAGATGCGCTGGACGCGGGCGGCGGTGAACATGCGCGAGATCGGGTTTGAGTCCATCCAGCCGTTGCCGCCCCAGAGTTGGACGCAGATGTCCAGGGTGCGGAATTCCATTTCCGGGAACCAGGTTTTGGCGCGCCAGCCGTCGCGGTCGTCAAAAGTGCCTTTTTGGTATTTGCGGACGAGTTCGTCCATGTAGGCGCGGCCGATGGCGAGGTCGGTTTCGATTTCGGCGAGTTTGAACTGGGTGTTCTGGAAGTCGATGATGCGCTGGCCGAAGATCTTACGGTTGCGGACGTATTCCAGGGTCATCTCGAAGGCCTGGTTGGCGGCTCCGAGGGAGCGTGAGCAGACCTGCATGCGGTCCAGGGCCATTTGGGTTTGGAAGATGCGCAGGGCGCCCCCTTCTGGCCCGAGGAGGTTGGCGACGGGGACGCGCACGTTGTCCAGGAACAGCTCGCCGGTGTCACCGCCGGCGTAGCCCATGGTTTTCATGCGGCGCTGGGTGAGGCCGGGGGTGCCGGTGGGGACGAGGATGATGCTCATGCCCTTGGCGCGGGCGGAGGGGTCGGTTTTGGCGATGATGTAGAGGAGGTCCGCCTTGGCGCCGTTGGAGATGAAGCATTTGGAGCCGTTGATGATGTAGTCGTCGCCGTCACGCACGGCGGTGGTGCGGATGGCGACGGCGTCGCTGCCGGACTCAGGTTCGGTCATGCCCATGCACTGCACGGTGTCACCGGAGATGATGCTGGGGAACCAGCGTTGTTTTTGTTCTTCCGTGCCGTGGCTGGCGAGGAAGAGGGTGCAAATGTCGGTGCCCAGGAACGCGCCGGCGGACGCGCCGCCGGGGGAGTAGCCGAGTTCCTCGGCGCCGATGACGATGGAGAGGCCTTTGTCGCCGGCGCCGCCGTATTCCTCGGGGACGCAGGTGCCGAGCAGGCCGGCGGCGCCGGCTTTGCGCCAGATGTCATGGCCGACGCCGTCGACCTCGAAGTTTTTGACGTTGGGCTCAACTTCCCTGCGGTAGAATGCGCGCAAGGTGTCGCGGAACATTTCCAGATCCTCGCCGTAGACGCTCTCGGTGGAGCTTGTGAGAAGGCTCATACCCATTTCCCCTGATCATATCCGGCGGGACGCCGCCGGTTCGGTTGGTTTGTGAAGTTGTGGATTACTGCGCGGCGGGCTTGCTGGCGGCGCGGAAGGCGCGCTGGCGGGTGAGTTCGAACTTGCCGACCAGTTCGCGGTGGACTTCGTCAGCGCCTTCGCCGATGCGGACTGTGCGCTGGTGCGCCCACATTTCGGCGAGCGGGGTGTCGTAGCTGAAGCCCGCACCGCCGTGGAATTGCATGGCGCGGTCGATGACGCGCACGGCCATTTCCGGGGCGAGGACTTTCGCTTGCGAGACTTCCGAGCGGGCGGCTTTGATGCCCTGGGTTTGCACCAGGTTGGCGGTGTAGACGAGGAAGGCGCGGGCCTGGTCGATTTCGATGCGCGAGCGGGCGATAGCGTCGGTGACGACGCCGCGTTCCACCAGCGGGCGTCCGCCGATGACGCGGGTTTCCACCCAGCTGCACATTTCCTGCAAGGCGCGCTCGGCGGCGCCAACGCAGCCCATGCCGAGCTGGATGCGGCCGACGCCGAGCGTGGTTTGCACGAGGGCGAAGCCTTCGCCCTCGTTGCCCAGGCGGTTGGTGACGGGGACGCGGACGTTGTCGAAGATGAGGTCGCAATGGCCGTAGGGGGCGTCATCGAAGCCCATCACGGTCTCGATGCGGCCCTTGGTGAGGCCGGGCGCGTTGGCGGGGACCAGGATGAGGGAGTGGCGGGCGTGGCGGGCGGCCNNCGGGGGCGGTGGCGCCGAGCAGGAGGATGAATTCGCATTCTTCCATGGCGGCACCTGTGGCCCAGGATTTCACGCCGTTGAGGACGTAGGTGTCGCCGTCGCGGATGACGGCGAATTTAAGGTCGGTGGGGTCGGAGGAGGGGACTTCCCGCTCCGTGATGCTGATGCAGGAGCGGGAGTCGCCGGCCAGCAGGCGGGACAGGTAGCGGTCCTTCAGTTCGGTGCTGGCGGCTTGGTCGAGGATGGTGGCGTTGGAGATGGTGCCGGAATAGCAGTTGAAAATGTCCGGGCCGACGTTGGACCAGTTCATGCGCTCGGCCAGCGGGGCGTATTCGGTGAGGCTGAGGCCCTTGCCGCCGAGGCGCTCTGGCAGCGGGAACAGCCAGAGGCCGCGGGCTTTGGCTTCGGCACGTAGGGCGCGCATGGTGGGCGGATAGGTCCAGCGGTTTTTGGCCACTGAGAGTTCGTGGTGGATGGCGGCTTCAGACGGGATGACCCGCGAGACCATGAAGTCTTCCAGTTCCTTGACCAGCGCGTTGGTAGTCATGCGGCGTTTATCCTTTTTGTAGTGCGGCGCCCGCGAGGCGGGGCGGTTGATGCGTTGTACGGAGCGCGATCAGAAACGGATGATCGGCTTGATGGTTTTGCCGGAGTGGGAGTCGGCGAAGGCCTGGTTGATGTCGGCCAGCTTGTAGAAGGCGCAGAGCTGATCGAAGGGGAAGGTGCCGGCCATGTACATGTCGACCAGCTTGGGGATGAGCTCCTGCGGGTCGCAGTCGCCGTTGGTGACGCCGCGGATGGAGCGGCCGGAGATGAGGGGCAGGACGCTGAGGTGAAGGTCTGAGTCGGCGCTGGCGCCGAGTACCGCGCAGGTGCCGCGGACTTTGAGGGCCGCGACGGCGGCTTCGATGAGTTTGGGTACGCCGGAGGTGTCCATGGCGAAATCCAGCCCGCCGAGGGCTGCGAGGGCTTCGGCGAGGTTCTGCTTGGAGGTGTCGATGGTGTCCGACGCGCCGAGTTTGCGGGCGAGTTCGAGGCGGCTGGCGACGCGGTCCACCGCGACGATGCGTTTCACGCCGAGCGACTTGGCGGCCATGATGGCGGCGCAGCCGAGCGCGCCGGTGCCGAAGATGGCGATGGTGGAGTCAGGCGTTGGTTTTGCCACGTTGAAGATGGTGCCGGCACCGGTGGAGAGGCCGCAGCCGAGCGGGCCGAGAAGCTCCAATGGTGCGTCCTTGCGGACTTTGACCACGTTGCTCTGGTTGGCGAGCGCGTGGGTGGCGAAGGAGGATTGCGCGAAGAAGGCGGCGCCGATGGGGGCGCCGGAGCTGTCGGTGATGGTCGGGGTGCCGTCCGCGCGGCGGGTGCCGAAGTTGAGCGGGGCGTAGTGGTCGCAATAGGAGGGGTGGTGGTCCTCGCAATGGTGGCAGTGGCCGCAGCTGGCGAAGGTGAGGACGACGTGGTCGCCCACGCTGATGCCTTTAACGTTGGCGCCGACTTCCTCGACAATGCCCGCACCTTCGTGGCCGAGCACGAGGGGGAGCGGGAGCGGCATGATCTGCTCGATGATGGCTTGGTCCGTGTGGCAGACGCCGGTGGCGACGAGTTTGACCAGCACTTCGTCAGCGGTGGGGCTGGCGAGGTTGACGGTTTCGACGGAGAGTTTGCCGTGGACTTCACGCGCGACGGCGGCTTGGATCTGCATGGGTTGCTCCCTGATTTTTGTTTTTAGAGTTCGGCGAAGACGGATTTGGTTTGCAGGAAGGCGTCGACACCCTCGTAGCCGTTTTCCCGGCCCCAGCCGGATTGCTTGTAGCCGCCGAACGGCATGCTGAGGTCGTTGGCGAGCTGGCAGTTGAGCCAGACGGTGCCGGCCTGGAGTTTTTTGGCGAGGCGGTGGGCGCGGCCGATGTCGCGGGTCCACA
>PLSD01000020.1:4505-4883 GCA_003164135.1 Acetobacteraceae bacterium | reverse complement strand
AGGACGGGGCCAAAAATCTCCTCGCGGAAGAGGCGCATGTCCTCACGCACGTTGGTGATGACGGTGGGTTCGACGAAATAGCCGGGACGGTCGAGGCGGTGGCCGCCGGTGACGATCTCAGCACCTTCGGCACGGCCGCCCTCAATGTAGGACATGACGCGGCCGGCCTGTTTGGCGGTGATGAGCGGGCCGAGATGGGTGGCGGGGTCTAGCCCGCTGCCCAGCACCATGGATTTGGCGATGGCGGAAATGCCGGCGACGACCTGGTCGTAGACTTTGCGGTGAACGAAGAGGCGCGAGCCGACGATGCAGGCCTGGCCGGAGTTGGCGAAAATGCCCATGGCGGCGCCGGGGATGGCTTTGGAGAGGTCGGCGTCG
>PLSD01000020.1:0-4487 GCA_003164135.1 Acetobacteraceae bacterium | reverse complement strand
GCCGGTGACGATGTTGACGACGCCTTCGGGGACGCCGGCCTCGAGTAGGATTTCAACGATTTTGATGGTGGTGAGCGGGGTTTCCTCGGCGGGCTTGATGATGACGCTGCAGCCGGCGGCGAGTGCCGGGGCAAGTTTGGCGCAGGCCATGCCGACGGGGACGTTCCAGGGGGTGATGAGGCCGGTCACGCCCATGGGCTCCTTGCGGGTGTAAGCGTGGTATTCGGTGCGGCCGCCGCCGATGGCGCCGTCGGTTACGACATCCGAGGTGAGGCCGTGGATTTTGGTGCACCAGCCGGCGTTGTAGCGCAGGGTCTCGGCGCCATTGCGGATGGTGTACTGGGCGAGGGGCAGGGGCATGCCGTTGTTGCGGGTCTCCAGCGTGACAAGCTCGTCGAGGCGGCTCTCGATGATGTCAGCCGCGCGCCAGAGGATGCGGGCTTTTGCGGAACCGCTGAGGCCCTGCCAGATGCCGGAGTCGAGGCTGGCGCGGGCGGCTTTGACAGCGGCGTCAATTTCAGTGGCACCGCCGCCGGGTACGGCGGCGATATTTTCGCCCGTGGCGGGGTCAAAAACCTCGATCATGCCGTTGACCAGGACGTCCTCGGGCTGTTCTGAAACGATGGTGTCCGGCATTGGCGTGGTTTTCCTTTAAATGACGTTCAGGCGCGCGGTGGATTGGACGGGACGGGCGGCACAGCCTTGCCGCCAAGGATTTCACTCATCAGGCCACTCCCGCGTTTTATTTTTCTGGCCTGAAATTCATACACCAGCATATAAGATGGGTCAATAATACGTATAGCACCTCATAGTTAGGTAGTGTTCTTTTTGTGGGGCGATGGAGGCAGCGAGGTGAGTAAGGCCAAGGGGCTCTCCCCCCCTGGACCCCCACGAAGGGCCGCGCCTGTCCTGTGACTCCATTAATTTGAACCGGGACAACGCGGGACCATGCGGGATTTCGTGGGACAAGGCATTGAAAATACACCGATAACGGCCTCCCAGGAAAATTGACGCCGCCGTTGCGGAAGCGAGACGGGAAGCCTGAAAAGGCCCGGAACCGGATATTCGGGGCGGTTTGGTGTGGGCGCCTTTAACTGCCCTGAAACACCCCTTAAAGACCGCCTGAGACCGGCGTGAGGCGGCGGGAATGCTGGCCTTAAGGGTGATTGAGCGGGGTGGTGGCGTGGCGCGGTGGCGGGGGGATTTGCGGGCATCGAGGGTGCCGAGGACGTCGCAAACTCGGACATGAGGCCAAAAATGGCGGTGGGAACTGGGAACAAAGTAACTCACTGAAATAACACAACAAAAAAAGACGTGTCCCAGTCGGGTGTCCCAGTTTGAGCGCGGGAAAGTGGCGATTTTGGGCCAAATTGAGTGCCGAAAGGCTCATTTGTTAGTGATGATTGTTAGTTTGCCGTGCCAGCGGAGCCAAAGGACGTACCAGACCACGAATACAAGTCCGAATGCCGGGACGACTTGAACCTCGGCGGTTGTGATGATCGCCATGATTAGAAGGTATGTGAACGTGTTCCAAACAAAAAACAGAACGCCGGTTGTTTTGCGTCCGCGAGACCAGGGCTTGGCCCATCGATAGAGGTTGAAGCCAATGATAATGAGGAGCCAAAATCCAATAAAGCCACCGTCGACGCTTTGGCCAAGAATATAAAACCCGATACGGGCGAAAAGCAAAAAAACTATATACGGAAGGGTAGCGCCCAGGAAGATGAGCGCGTTCCCAAAGGAGAGCCGGAAAAGCCGTTCAAGTTCAGTAGGAACATAGGAAGTCTGCGGTTGCATATGTGCGTCCTTCTAGGCGCTGAGTTTCACCGGCGCATCCGGAATTCTAGCATGTAGAGCATACGGCCCAGCGATCCAGTCCAATGCTTGCCGAAGTGTGGGTTTTGGCTCGTTTTTGAAGTGTTCCTGGCAAATGGCGACGCCCATGACCAGCAGGTTGAAATTAACCGGGCTATCGAGGAACTCGCGCGTGAGCAGGGCGCAATTCAGTTCAGTACCATGATTTTGAATTGGGGCACTGGCCGCGGCATTCGTGCCGAGAAGCCAGTTTAGGTCGACGCCTGTGATCGAGGCGATGTGATGCAGGGTCGATGCCTTTGGACGTTGTTTGGCGTTCAGATAGGCGCTCATGGACGATCTGGCGACGCCGGCGGCGATCGCGAAATCGACGTCATTCTTATAGCCACCCTTTAATTTCGCGACTCGGAGCCGTTCAGCCAACTCGACAAGGCCGTCAGAATCAAGCTCGGAATCGGCCGAGTCGGTGTTCACCGGCCAAAACTGGAAGCTAAAATGGGGCAAAAATAGACCATGCGCGGGTTATTGCATGGTTTTTTGGCGTTGTAAAAAAATAAATCGCGCCAATTCGGGAAAAGTTCTTTTTTAAGCCAACTAGAATTTGACGTTAGACTGAAAATGGCCGATAAACGACGGTATGATCGAACTTTCCGAACAACGGCAGCTCCCCGGAACGGGCTGGCATCCAGAGGATGTTAAGGCTGAATTGCGCAAGCGGTTTGGTAGCTTGACTGAGGTTTCCCGGCGGCTTGGCGTAACGCGCCAGTCAACGTCTAATGTTTTGACAAACCCCCTCGCCTCGACGCGGCTTGAACGCAAACTCGCGCATCTGCTGCAGGTCCCGCCTTATGCCATCTGGCCGATGCGCTGGATGCCGGACGGCACGCCGATTTCGCGTTCGGCGAGGTCAAAGAATGTCCAACAAATTCAGAAAATACAGAAGGAGAATGCCGCGTGAACGTGCCATGGGAAACTGACGTCAAAATGGACCTGATCGATTTCGGAGATCGTCTCCGGGATGTCGATCAGGCGGCGGCTGAAATGCTTGCCGTCTCGATTAAAGAGCGGGGGCTGTTGAACCGCATTAAGCTGCGTAAGCGGGAAGATGGCACGTTCAAGGGTATTTTTGGAGCGCATCGTTTTGTGGCGTTCCAGATACTTGGGCGCCTGGAAATTCCGGCGGTCGTCGTTGAATGCACCGATGAAGAGGCGCGGCTCGATGAGATTGATGAAAATCTGTACCGTGCTGAGCTGAATGCTTACGATCAGGCGAACTTCCTGGAAGAACGGCGCCAGATTTGGGAGAAAATCTACGGCGAAGTTAAGCCAGGGCGCGACAAACGGAAATCGCGCCAACTTGGCGCGATTGAAGAGCGCAACGAATTCAGGAGCTATTACAAAGAGGTAGAGGACAAGTTCTCCCTCCCGAAACGCACGGTCCAAAGGGCGCTTGAACGTAAGCGCTGCATCATCAAACCGATCTGGGATGCATTACGCGGACGCCCGGAAGCCAAAAATGGCGCGCTCCTGGATAAGATCGCGGATATCGAAATTACCGATCAGGCGCGAATTTATGAAGAGATGAAGGGGCGCGGCTGTTCGATCGCCGATGCCATCCATCTGGTGAGCGCGGATGAGCCAAAGCCGCCGCCATCTGTCGAGCAAATTGTGAAGAAGGTGCTCCATGCGTGGGCGGCGTGGTCGGAGAGCGACCAGCGGGCGTTCCTCAAGGAAGTGAGGAAGCTGAAATGACCAACGAGAGCAAACGGATGTGGGAACAGCTCGCATTTAAGCCGTCAGAATATTTTCAAGAACATCTCTCGCGTGACGTTCAGGAAAATTACAGGATTTTGCGTCGGGCAGCTGAACGCGCCGCATGTGTGGCTTGTGCGAAATCGCTTCAGGGCTGCACTTTTGTAACGATAGACGCGGCAGACTTTCTTGAAATATCGCGGACGGATTTAGCTGTGTGGTTGAAGCTCGTCGAAGGCTGGCATGAAGCTCAATGGTTTTATGTCCTGTTCTTGGATTTGGCTCTTGAAGAGGGGTTGATACCCGTTCGGAGCATCGGGCCATGAAAATCCTCACGAAAAACGATCTGGTGGCGCTTGGGTTTGTCGCGGTGGTGGTGCTGGTTTGGGCGCCGGTGATCTGGAAGGCGCTCTGACATGGCAACGCCAGAAGTATTCGACAAAACTGAGCTTTCGGTTGGTAGTTCAGGCGCTCTTTTGAGAGCGCCGAAGCCGCAACTTTACGAGAAGGTTGGGCTTTCAATAGCGGAACTGAGTTCCGTACCGAGCATATTGGCTGCACTTCATCTGTCTCGTTCAATTATTGGTCAGAAATTCGGAGGGAAGGAAACGCCTGCGCACGACGCCGCTGTCAGGACAATGTTTCAACTTCTTTATGCAGGTTTTGCCGAGCGCATTGAACTGATCAAGTCCCGAATCCCCGCCGATGTTCTGCCATGGATCGGCACAATTGGTGCCCCGATTACGTTGCCGGTCGACATGAAAATCTTGCGCGCGATTTGGCCGGCGCAGCCCGACGAAGATTGGATGAACTGACATGGCGAAAGAATGGTTCACGCACGACGAGCTGCGCGGGTAGCGGTTGCCGGGGGTTGATGAGGCGTATTTGCGCTGCTTGGCTAAGCGGTTTGGGGAAATTCC
>PLSD01000019.1 GCA_003164135.1 Acetobacteraceae bacterium | reverse complement strand
CGGGAGTTCCCGGGGGTGCCGGGGCTGAAGGCCACTGCTGGGTTGGAGATACTCTACGCTACAGGGCTGCGCATCTCGGAGTTGCTGGGGCTGCCGGCCCGCGCGTTGGCGACGGACGCGGCGGTTCTAATGCTTAAAGGCAAAGGTGGACGGGAGCGCATTGTACCCCTTTCGGAAATGGCAAAACTGGCGGCAGCACGGCTGCGAGAGGCGACAGCCAAGGCCAAACCGCCACCGCGCTTCCTGTTCAGTGGCCGCAATCCCAGCCAGGCGATGACGCGCCAGGGCTTTGCCTTGTTGCTCAAGCAGGTGGCGCTGAAGGCCAACATAGACCCGGTCAGGCTCTCCCCGCATGTGCTCCGTCACTCTTTTGCCTCGCATCTGCTGGCGCATGGGGCGGATTTGCGTAGCCTGCAAAAACTGCTGGGACACGCCGATATCGCGACAACGCAGATTTATACACATGTGCTGGCGGAGCGCTTGCAGCGACTAGTGCAGGCGCACCATCCCTTGGCACGCTGAACAAGGTTAACGGTCAGCGTTGATCTGCCCCAGAACCTCGACACGAAGCCTTTGCAGCCAGGAGCCGCGGTGGCGGGTCTCGTTGGCAGAGAGATACCGGCGCATGGCTTTCGGCATTTTGCGGCGGGCAGGGGGGGCGGTGGAAAGTGCTGCCCGAATACCGTCGACGGTGGCGTCCAGCCGGCCGTTTCGCAGGCCCTTTATGAGGTAACCCAGCATGCGCGGGGTCAGGCCGAACCAGGACGTCCCCCATTTACGGCCAATGAGCAGCCGGTTGCGTACGAAGTAGGTCATACGAGTCGTGCTCCAACCGATGCGGGCGTCGGCGGAGATTTTATGGATCACCACGAGCGAACCGTCGTAACCAATTTTCCAGTTCAGGGCGATGGCGGCGAGGCAGAAGTCATATTCCTCCCATGTGAAGAAAAACGCGGCGTCGTAACCACCGGCGGCATTCCACGTCACGCGCCGGATGGCATGCCCGGCGCCGACAAAGGTTGTGGTATCGAACTTGTCCTTGAAGCGGGTTATCAGCCCGGCCGGATAGCCCCAGCTGAATTTGTCCGGGTGTATCCCATCCTCGCAGAGGATATTGAAGCCGAGCGCGCCCAGGTCGGGCCGGTGGCTGAAGGCCCGCACAGCACGGGCCGCCACCCAGTTATCAGCGAAAACGGCATCGTTATCGAGCGCCACGATGACTTGGCCATGCCCCAGGGACGTTAGAAGATTACGGCCACCGGCAACCCCCAGGTTCTCTGCCACGGCATAAAGCGCAAAATATGGAACATTTGAGAATGTTCGCACGAGGCTCCGCACCACTTCTGGCGCCGAACCCTGGTCGAGCACGTTGACATGAAATGTTCCACCGCGTTGCGCCCGCGCGGACTGGATTGCCTCGATTGTCTCGGCCGGCCGGTTAAGTGAGAGGATAATAATGTCTGCATCGTACGCGTCAGGTCCGGGGCGGCGGCCGGCCAGAAGCCTCAGGGGCTCACGGCGGGGTAGTTCACCAGGCATTTGTCTGCGTCAGCAATACCGGCAAAGTGTGGAACATGATGGATATGTCCAGCCAGAGTGACCAGGACTGGATATATTCCAGGTCACTCGCCAGCCGTTGCTCAAGCATGCTGAGTACCTTGGTCTCCCCGCGCTGGCCCCGGATTTGCGCTAGCCCGGTAATGCCGGGTTTTACGCGATGGCGCAGCCGGTACAGGCGCAGAGCATTCTCAAAAGTGATACCCTCCACCTGGGTCTCCGGCGCGTGAGGGCGCGGACCGACCAGGGACATGTCACCTTTAATGACGTTAACAAGCTGCAATAACTCATCCAGGGAGGTGCGGCGGAGAAAATGGCCGATTGTTGTAACCCGCGAGTCATGGTGCTGCGCCTGGGCGAAGGGCTGGTCCGGGTCATAGGCCATCGTGCGGAGTTTCAGTACCGTAAATTGCTGCCCGTGGGCGCCCGTACGGCTTTGCCGGAATATGACAGGGCCAGGTCCGCTCATACGGACAAAGCACGCCGAGAGCAGCAGGACAGGGGCGGCGACGATCAGCAAAGTTGTGGCGACGGCCAAGTCGAAAACCCGCTTCGTCACGTTCAGTGAACTAACCAGGCTGTCAGTCACAATCGGCACGAGTTTGTAAGAGCCAGACCTGTCCTTAAGCAGCGCCGGCAGGTTTGGAGCGATATCGAAGGCCATCCAGATGCGGGCGGGGTATACCAGCAAGTCTGAAAGTAGCTCCTGATGGAGCGTAGCCGCAAAGCCATCCAGCTCGGGATGATGCACAAAAATGACGTCTTGAATGTTCGTTGTATGGATCGTCTTCAGGAGGGCCTGAATACTGGGTATTTCGGGCCAGTTCAGTGACGAACCTGGAACATGTTTTCTGGAGAGGTAAAGAATGCCTGCAATCTGGGACGAAATCTGATGCTCACTCAAGGCGCCAATCATATCCCGCGAGCAATAATCGTAGCAGACTACGAGGGAGCCGGATGCAGGACGTAGGCTATCCCCGGTAGTCAGCTTGTTCGCTAAAATTGATCGGGCGCTACCTAAAGCAAAAGGGGTCACGATCAGGTCAGCTATTGTCCACGGTTGGCTAAGGATATGGGCGTGTCCCAGCAGCACAGACAGTGAAAGCATGGTAAAACTAGTCGCAAAAAAGCAGTTTATTGCGAGGCCCGTTTGTTTTCGTGGGGCCGCAATTTGGTTGGTTCGATACCCGCCATGAGATGCAACCAGCATGACGGTGATAAAAGCGAGTAGCGTCCAGAAGCAGAGGTTTCGCCCGAGGTTTTCGGTGCTTTGCCGAAGCAGGCTGCCAGCCAGCGGAATTGCCAGAACCGCGCTAAAATCCGCTATGCGGAACATTATACTGGCAGATAGTTTCGGAGGCTTTACAATTTCGGGTTGGTTTGCGCATAGTTGGCCATGATCGCCCCCTACCGATGCGTGAAGCTCTGCCATCCAATATTCGCCTCAAGGTTGTCTTTAGTGACGAGTCTTTACTTGAGGTTGTATTAACTAAATACAAATCTTTTGGAAAGAAAATAATTAAAACACAGTCCAGCAATTGAACCCGCGATGATCGGGAACACCGGCTGGTTGTGACAAAGTGTACTTAATGAGATTAACGCAAAAAATGTCCCACGATTAAAGACGAAACCAACCGAATTGGCGATAAGAAACCGTACCCATTGCACATGTGGTGCGGCATGGACGTGATGCCGGAATGTCCAGATGCGGTTTACGCCCCAGTTTGCGGTGGCGGCGACCAGGAACCCAAAAACTCCGGCTACGTAGAGGCCTGTAAGACCGCGCAGTGCGTAAACCGTGCCGGTGTCCCAGCAAAACCCCAATGTACCAACAACGGCGAAGCGAATGAATTTCTCGCTGACACCGCTGCGGGACAGTAATACCACGGCGGCATCCAGGCCGCCCAGAAGCTGTTTGGAAACCGTATTCGCCATCATTTACTCAGCGCTGGCTAAGCTACAGGCGTTGTGGGTTTGGCGTTCTGATTGTGCCAAATTAACTCGCAAACGGATCTTGCATCAGGATCGTATCGTCGCGCTCCGGGCTGGTGGACAGCAGAGTTACCGGGGCTTCAACCAATTCCTCGACTCGCTTGACGTATTTAATCGCGGCTGCGGGTAGTTCAGCCCATGACCGGGCGCCACGAGTCGAGCCGCTCCAGCCTTCAAGCGTCTCATAGATCGGCTCGGCGGCTGCCTGGGCGGCCATGCCAGCGGGCAGGTGCTTGAAGGTCTCGCCGTGAATGCGATAGCCGACGCCGATTTTGAGCTCAGCGAAGCCATCGAGCACATCCAGTTTGGTGAGCGCCAGCCCGTTGATGCCGCCGACTTTCACTGCCTGGCGGACAAGCGCGGCGTCGAACCAACCGCAACGGCGCTTGCGGCCTGTCACGGTGCCGAATTCATGGCCGCGTTCACCGAGCATCCGGCCGGTATCATCGTGCAGTTCGGTAGGGAAGGGGCCTGCGCCGACTCTGGTGCAATAGGCTTTGGCGATGCCGAGCACCCGGCCAATGGCGTCCGGCCCAATGCCGCTGCCCGATGCCGCGGTGCCGGCAACCGTGTTGGATGAGGTCACAAACGGATAGGTGCCGTGATCGACATCCAGCATCACGGCCTGCGCACCTTCAAACAGAATGCGCTGGCCATCGCGCCGGGCCACGGCCAGCCGCTCCCAAACAGGTTCGGCGAACGGCAGGATTTTGGGCGCGAGTTCCAGCAGGCTGGCAAGCAGGTCGGCCTTGTTGAAAGTCGGCGCGCCGAGCCCGGCCAGTAGGGTGTTGTGGTGCAGCAGGAGTTCATCGAGCTTGGAGGCGAGGGTGTCAGGCTCGGCCAGGTCACAAACGCGGATCGCGCGGCGGGCGATTTTGTCCTCGTAGGCGGGGCCGATCCCGCGGCCGGTCGTGCCGATTTTACGTTCGCCACGCGCCGCCTCGCGAGCGCTATCCAACGCCGCATGCAAAGGCAGAATCAGCGGCGCGTTGTCGGCGATACGTAGGGTCTCGGGTGTAACTAACAGGCCCTGTGCCGAGACGCGGGCGATTTCCGCCAGCAGGGCAACGGGGTCGATTACCACGCCATTGCCGATAATACCCAGTTTACCACGCACCAGGCCGGAGGGTAGCAGCGAGAGCTTGTAGGTCTGGTCACCGACCACCAGCGTGTGGCCGGCGTTATGCCCGCCCTGGAAGCGCACCACGATATCTGCGCGGCTGGCGAGCCAATCTACTACCTTGCCTTTGCCCTCGTCACCCCATTGCGCGCCGATAATCGTTACGTTCGTCATTTCAGATCCTTGGAAAGCTGGGTGACTGCCCCGTCAATGTAGGCGTAGCCGCATGCCAGGCGCGAGGCTTCGTCCAGCGCCGACTTGTGTGGCGCCAATCCGGCGACGGTCGCAAAATTCTGTGCGCGGCATGAAGCTGCCTGTTCGGGAGTTGTACCGAAGGGCAAATAGATGCGCCGCCGCATTGCCTGATCCGGCGCCATGAGGACGATGGTGTCGGGATATAGTGTAATTCCGGTGGCGGGTTCGGTGTCGCCGCACAAATACCGCCCGCCGCGCCCAAGCTCAGCCTGCCGGCCTGGGGCGAACAGGGTCATGCAAATGCCGGTGTGGTACTGGTAACCGCGGAATTCCACGGGATCAGCGGTCAAGGGCAGGTCCGGCCGTTGCCGGCGGATGGCGGCGACCGTTTCGCCCATTCGGATGGCCTGAAGTCGAGCGCTCTCCGGCAGGTCGATGGCCAGCAGCGCGGGTATCGCCCGTTCAGCGGTACCGGTGGCCTCAAGGAGTTGAAGCAACAGCCCTGCAATGGAGCCGCCAAGCTCGGCCACTTCCGCCGCATCCTTGCGGTCCAGCGCGCGGGCAAGGGCAGGGCGGCTGGCGGCGGGAAGGCCGTCCAACAGATGCAGAACCAAACGGGGCACAGTGAGGTCGATGCTGATATTGGTCAGCCCGATGGCCGCCAGCGCCTCGACAGCGGTTAAAATGATCTCGGCATCGGCCTCGGCGGTATCGTGGCCGATCAGCTCAATCCCGGCCTGGGCAATCTGGCGCTCCGGTTGCAAGTGCGAGCCGCGGACGCGCAGGCACTGCCCGGCGTAGGCCAGCCGCAGCGGGCGTGGGGCATTGGCCAGACGTGTGGCCGCCAGCCGCGCGATCTGCGGCGTGGTATCGGCCCGCAGGCCCATCATGCGCTGGCTGTCGGGGTCCATCAGCCGGAAGGTCTGCTCGGCCGTGGCGGCACCTGAGCCGGCAAACAGGCTGTCCTCGAACTCCAGCAATGGCGGCTTCACCCGCTGATAGCCGTGGGCGGCAAAGCAATCCATGATCGCTTCGACAGAACGTGCTTCCAGCTCTGCCTCGGGAGGCAGAACATCGCGCAGGCCGGCGGGAAGCAGAGCAGGGTGGGTAAGCGAGGTTTCGTTCATGTGAACCAATGACAGTGGCGCGGCGCTATAGCATTGCTACGCCGCAGGTCCAATTGCGGCCTTTGCTGGGTTGAACTACATGACGTTAACACAATCTTAACGGGTGTTAACCTGTGCTGTTCAACACAAAGCTGTTCATTCTGTTGTTTCTGCCATTGGCGGTCGGAGGCTTTCTCTGGTTTGGCCAGTTGGGCCGGCGTCCGGCCATGGTCTGGATATTGGCGTGTAGCCTAGTGTTTTACGCCTGGTGGAAGCCGATTCTGGTGCTCTTGCTGGGTGCCTCGATCCTGCTGAATTTTTATTTCGGGCGCCGGATCGGGGCAGCTCAAGGCCGGCGGGTTTGGTTGGTCACTGGCCTGGTATTCAACCTCGGGCTACTCGGATTCTTTAAATACGCAGATTTTTTTGCGTCGTTGTTCGGGTTGGCGGCACCTTTCGGCGGCATTTTCCTCCCTTTGGGGATAAGTTTTTTTACCTTCCAGCAAATTATGTATCTGGTTGATACTTGGCGTGGAGACATCCAGGCGGTGCCATTCCTGGATTACGCGTGCTTTGTCGCCTTTTTTCCGCACCTGATCGCGGGGCCGATTGTGCGGCCCCGGCATATTCTTCCGCAATTCGCGAATATTCAACCGCTCTTCGCGTGGCGGGAGCGGTTGGCCGAGGGCGGGGAAATTTTTTTACTGGGTCTGGCGAAAAAACTGGTGCTGGCGGACGGGCTTGCCCGCTTTGCCGATCCCGGGTTTGCCGCCGCGGCGTTGCATGACCCAATTACGCTGATCGAGGCATGGGTGGCGTTGCTGGCCTATGCGCTACAAATTTACTTCGACTTTTCGGGCTACTCCGACATGGCGATCGGTTTGGCGCGCATGTTCGGTATAAATTTCCCGATCAACTTCAACAGCCCCTATCAGGCGCGCAATATCAGCGACTTCTGGCGGCGCTGGAACATGACTCTCAGCGGCTTCCTCCGCGAATACCTCTACATTCCGCTTGGCGGCAACCGGCATGGCGAGGGGCGCCGGATCTTCAACCTCATGGTGACCATGCTGCTGGGCGGGCTTTGGCACGGCGCGGCGTTGCGTTTTGTGCTATGGGGCGGCTTGCATGGGGCTTTCCTGGTTATCCACGGCTGGGGGCAACGCCTGGGCCTTCGGTTGCCGGCGCTGGTATCCAGGCTGCTGACGCTATTTTGCGTCGTGCTGGCCTGGGTGCCGTTCCGCGCTGCTGGATTTACCCCGGCGATGGATTTTTACCGTGGCCTGTTCGGGTTCAACGGCGTCGCCATCCCTTCGATATTTATCAGGATGCTCCCTGGCCTGGGTCATTTTGGTCATGCGGTGGCGGTGTTGCCATACCTTGGCGATGCCCGAACCCTAAGTCTGCCGCAGGCCATGCTGTTCCTGGCTTTGGGGTGGTTCATTGCCCTGGCTTTGCCTGAGCTGCACGGCATGAGCCGCCCTCGGCGCAGCTTGGCCTTGGTCGCCAGTTTTGCCCTCAGTCTCCAGGCTCTGTTTTTCGCGCCTTATACCGTGCCATTTTTATATTTTCAGTTCTGACCGATGCGGCGAATAATTACCTTCTGCACGTTGTCTGTTGTCCTTTATGTCATCGTTTTTGCAGGCTTGATCGACCGTCCATTGTCGCTGGGTTTGTTGCGGCTGGAAATGATGCAGAAAACCGCCCGGCTCGCGGCTTTGCCTTCACCAACACTCGTTATCCTGGCGGGGTCGAATGGCCCCTACTCGCATTCCTGTGCGGTGATCGGCGCCATGCTGAATATGCCCTGCGAGAATGCCGGCATTGCGGTTGGTATCGGTTTGGACGATCTTTTTACCCGTTATGCGCCATTGCTGCATCGCGGCGACGTTCTCTACATGCCGATGGAGTTGCAGCAATATACGGCCACCCGTGCTCAGTACCGTGCCGGGGCCGATGGCGAATTCCTGGTCCGTCATGACCGCTGGGTATTAGCCCAACTGCCGCCGGACCGTATTCTGGGCGCGGTGTTCTGCTGCAATCTCGGCGATTTTCTGGAGTCGCTGGCCGAAATGCCGCTGGCCCATGCCGGGGTGATTGATCCGCAGCACCTGCTTGCAAGTGAATACAACAGCCAGGGCGACCGCATTGATAACTCTCTGGCCGAAGCTGACCCTGCCTTGCTGCGGCACTCGCCCCGGCCTGAACCATCCACCAGTGAGATCGCAAACAGCTACGGCACGGCTCTGATCACCCGGTTCGTGGCTCAGGAAGCGGCGCGGAAAGTCGTCGTGATCGGCGGTCTACCGACTGATTTTGCATCGGCGGTTATAACTACCCCCGAAATTAACGCAGTTGCCGCGATTTACACCGCAAATGGCGGCAGTTTTGCGTTGCTGCCAAATCACAGCCTCTATCCGGCGGCCGATTTTTTTAACAGCGAGGATCATCTAGCGCAGCCGTGCCAGTACCGGCACTCAATCGCCATTGCTTATGCGCTAGGGCATTTACTCAACCGCCCGGTCCAGCCAGCGGTGGCGGCCATCACACGTTTGGCCGCCACCTGCCCTGCAGGATGAGTCCGTGTCAGGCGATTAAAGCCGCGCCACGCCCGGCAAAGCGCGCCCATGCCTCGGCTTCGTCTTCGTCGAATAGCTCAGTGAGTTTGCGCATCATCGTGCCGCCCAGTTCCTCGGCATCAACGATCGTCACGGCCCGGCGGTAGTAGCGCGTTACGTCGTGGCCGATGCCGATGGCGATCAGTTCCACCAGCTCGCGAGTTTCAATGTCGCGGATCACGTCGCGCAAATGCCGTTCGAGGTAGTTGCCCGAATTCACCGACAGGGTGGAATCATCCACCGGTGCGCCGTCGCTAATAACCATGAGAATCCGCCGGTGTTCGGGTCGTGAAAGCAGGCGCCGGTAGGCCCAGAGCAGCGCCTCGCCGTCGATGTTCTCCTTCAGCAACCCCTCGCGCAGCATCAGTCCAAGGTTCTTGCGCGCCCGGCGCCAGGGGGTGTCAGCGGATTTGTATATAATGTGCCGCAGATCGTTCAGCCGGCCCGGCGTTGGCGGCTTGCCCGCCGCCACCCATTGCTCCCGGCTTTGCCCGCCTTTCCAAGCGCGCGTGGTAAAGCCGAGAACCTCGACCTTCACGGAGCAGCGCTCCAGCGTGCGAGCCAGAATATCGCCGCACATCGCCGCCACGGTAATCGGCCGGCCGCGCATGGAGCCGGAGTTGTCGATCAGCAACGTGACCACGGTATCGCGGAAATCCGTGTCGCGTTCACGTTTGTAGGTCAGCGCCAGCAGCGGATCGATGATGATCCGCGACAAGCGGGCCGAGTCCAGCATTCCTTCTTCCAGGTCGAACTCCCAGGCCCTGGTTTGCTGGGCCTGCAGGCGGCGTTGCAGCCGGTTGGCCAGTTTTGCCACCACGGCATGCAGATGCTGTAACTGCTGGTCCAGTTGCTGCCGCAGCCGGGTCAGCTCGTCCGGGTCGCAAAGGTCCTCGGCGTCCACCTCTTCATCATGGGCGCGGGTGAAAGCGCGGTAGGCCGTGCTGTCATCGCTATGGGCGGGGGGGCGGCGCTGCTGTGGTCCGGCGGGAGAGTCCTCGGCGTCCGCCGAAGCGTCATCGGCGTCGCTGTCTTCCTCGGTGTCCTGGTCAGAGGCCTCGCTCTCGGCCATTTCCGGCTGGGTGGCGAGCATGGACTCTTCCTGGGTCTGGCTCTGCGCGTTGTCGTCCTGGGAGTTGTCCTGTTGCGACGTCTCCTCGCCGGAATCATCGGCATTTTCAGATTCGTCTTCTTCGGTGGCCTCGGATTCAGCCTCGGCCAAGTGCACCGCCGCGAGCAGCTTTCTGGCGGCCCTGGTGTAGCGGGACTGGTCGGCCCTGGTAGAAGCCAGCTCGTCCAGCGCGGCCTCGGCGTCATCGCCCAGCGTATCGCGCCATAAGGCCAGTATATGTTTGGCCGACTCGGGAACCGAGGCCGGGTCCATCTGGTCGCGCGCGAGCAAGGCAATAGCCGTCACGAGCGGCAACTGCTCCCGCTCGGTCATGCGGTCGAGGCCTTCGCTTTCACACTCCTCGTTCAACTTGCCGCGCAGGTTGGCGGAAACACCGGCCATATATTCCGCGCCGACGACTTCCACCCGCGCCTGCTCCAGCGCGTCATAGGCTTCCCGCGCCTCTTTGGAGGCAGGCGTGCGGGCCGCATGGATGGCATTGTCGTGATAGCGCAAGCGCAGCGCGATTGAATCGGCGACTCCGCGCAGCTTCGCCATTTCCGGCGCCGCCAGGGCGCGGGATGGAGAGGGCAGCCGCGCCCGTTTGCCGGCCAGTCCTGAAGGCCCCGGCTGGTACGCAACCTCCACGTCAGGCGTCTGCGCCATCGCCCGCAGCGCATTCGCCGTGGCGCGCTTAAAATCTTCCGCCCGGCCCTGGTCGTTATTTGCGGTCATCTGATTTTACGCAGGCTTGCGCAGACCGGTCGCGACTTCCTCATTAAAGCAGCGCTGATAGTACTCAGCCACGGTGTTACGCTCGGCCTCGTCGCATTTATTCAGGAACGTAAGGCGGAAGGCAAAGCCGATATCGCCGAAAATCCGCGTATTCTCTGCCCAGGTAATCACTGTCCGCGGGGACATCACGGTGGAAATATCACCGGCGATGAACCCGGCGCGGGTCAGGTCGGCCAGCGCCACCATGCTTTCGGTCCGCTTCTTCATGGCAGTGTCACTAGTGGGGATGCCGAGCTTGGCCATCACGATGGCGACTTCCTGCGTGTGCGGCAGGTAGTTCAGCGTGGCGACGATGTTCCAGCGGTCCATCTGCCCTTGGTTGATCTGCTGCGTGCCATGATACAGCCCTGTGGTGTCGCCCAGGCCGACGGTGTTGGCGGTGGCAAACAGGCGGAATGATGGATGCGGCTTGATGACCTTGTTCTGGTCGAGCAGGGTCAGGCGGCCTTCAACCTCCAGCACCCGCTGGATCACGAACATCACGTCCGGGCGGCCGGCGTCGTATTCGTCGAACACCAGAGCGCAGGGGTGCTGCAGCGCCCAGGGAAGGATGCCCTCGCGGAATTCGGTAATCTGTTTGCCGTCCTTCAGCACAATCGCGTCTTTGCCGATCAGGTCGATGCGGCTGATATGACTGTCCAAATTAACGCGGATACAGGGCCAGTTCAGCCGTGCCGCCACTTGCTCGATATGCGTCGACTTACCGGTGCCATGATAACCCTGGATCATCACCCGGCGGTTGAAGGCGAAGCCCGCCAGGATCGCCAGCGTCGTCTCCTTGTCGAACTGATAGGCAGGGTCGATCTCCGGCACATGCTCGGTACGGACCGAGAATGCGGGAACATCGAAGTCGACATCGATGCCAAAAACCTCGCGTGCTTTGACCGTGATGTCTGGCGTATTGATCGCCGGAGTTGCTATATTGCTGGCTTCGGCGAGCGCTGCGATGCTGTTCATTAAAAGTTCAATCCTGTTACTTCGTACTTAAGTGTCGCCTTGCGGCAATTGTTCAACCTTACTCAGTTGCTAGTGGTTGGCGATGCATGAGCAGATGTAGGGGTCAGTGTGCCACGAAGCGTCGCATAGGCAAGGTTGATCGACTTCAACATCTCCTCGGAACGCTTGTCGCCATTATTCGAGTCCGGATGGTGGCGCTTCGCCAGCTCCTTATACTTGGCTTTCACGGCAGCGAGGGTAACCGGCCAGATCAGGTCCAGGACGTTGAGAGCCTCCCGGATATCCGCGGGGATACCCGGATTCGGCGCCGGTTTAGGCCGCGCACCAAAAGCGAAAGCATGTAATTCGGCCTCCAGGGCTTCATCCATCCGGGATGTTTGGCCAAGCCGGCCCAATGGCCAGCTCGGGCGCTGCCAGGAAGTATCGGCCCGCAGTTGGGCCTCGATCTCCTCGGGCGACATGTCCTTATAATAGTCCCAGGACGCATTGAATTCCCGGACATGCTCCAGGCAAAACCAATGAAATTCCCGCGTGCCGGAGCGTGACTTTGGGGCCCGGTACTCGCCTTGATGAACACAGCCCGGCGAATCGCATGCCTGACCCGGGGCGCTGGGGTCGGGGGCAAAGGCGCGCGGCTTGCGTGTTGACGAAATCATGGCCCTAATGTGCGCTCTTGGCTTGAATTGGCAACACTCAGTTGTGGCTGATATGCGCGCGGAGTTGAATAAGGTGGCCGCACGTGAATGAAATTGAACAAAGGTAGATATGACCAACAGGTATGAACGAATTCACGATTTGCTCGAAGCGGCCTTTGCGCCGGTTACGTTGGAGATTGTTGATGAGAGCGCCAAGCATGCGAGCCATGCCGCGCGCAATGGGCTGGAAGCCGGCGAGACGCATTACCGGGTGTTGATGGTCTCGCAGGCCCTGGCCGGTCAGTCCCGCGTGGCACGCTCCCGGGCAGTGCATGACGCGCTGGCCGATGAGTTCAAATCCGGGCTGCACGCGCTGTCTCTAACCTTGCGGACGCCAGAGGAGACGCAGGGCTAAGCCGCCCTTCAGTTCCGGCCGTAGTTATCCTCGAAGCGGACGATATCGTCTTCCCCTAGATACGGGCCGGACTGAACCTCAATGACAGTAAGGGGAATTTTGCCGGGGTTTTCCATGCGGTGGATGCAGCCGAGCGGCAGATAGACGCTTTCATTCTCATGCACGACGCGGATCTCGTCGTCGCGGGTGACGGTGGCGCAGCCGGCCACCACCACCCAGTGCTCAGCACGGTGGAAGTGCTTCTGCAGGGAGAGTTTTTGCCCCGGCCATACGACGATTCGCTTCACCTGGAAGCGGTCGCCTTGAATCAGGCTCTCATAGAACCCCCAGGGCCGGTAGGTCCGGTTATGGGTGTCGGCCTCCGGCCGCTTCAGTGCCTTTAATCGGTCGACGATTTTCTTGACGTTCTGCGCCTCGCTCTTGTGGGCCACCAATACCGCGTCCTGCGTGGTCACCACCACCAGGTCGCGCACCCCAAGCAGGGCGGTCATGATCCCATCGCTGCGGGCGTAGCTGTTATGGACATTCTCCAGCACAACATCGCCAAGGGCAAAATTCTCATCCGCGTCCTTGGGGGCAATGTCCGCCAGGGCTGACCATGAGCCAACATCGGACCAGCCGATGGCGGCCGGCACCACCACGGCTTTATCTGTCTTCTCCGCGATGGCGTAGTCGATGCTGATATCCGGTGCCGTCGTGAAAGCCTCGGCGCCAAGCCGGATGAAGTCGAGGTCGGTTGTTCGCGTCAGCATGGCGGCGCCGACCGCGTCGAGAATTTCGGGGGCCAGCCGTTCCATCTCGCCCAGTAATACGCTGGCGCGGAACATGAACATGCCGGAGTTCCAGAGATTCCCGCCCTCTGCGAGCAGGCTTGCTGCCGTGGTGGCATCGGGTTTTTCAATGAATCGATCGAGCTTGAAAACTCCGGGCAAATCCGTCATCGCCGCACCTTGCGCGATATAGCCGTAACCGGTTTCCGGCTTGGTTGGCTGCATGCCGAAGGTAACGAAATATCCAGCGCCGGCCGCCATTGCCGCAGTTTTCACAGCGGCCTCCAGCGCGGTCAAATCGCTGATCGAGGCATCGGCCGGCATGATCCATAATAAGGCGTCCGGGTCAGATTCCGCTGCCAGCAATGCCGCTGCGGCAATCGCTGGCGCGCTGTTGCGGCCCACGGGCTCCAGCAGAATTTGCGCACCCTGAATCCCTGCATCCCGCAATTGTTCAGCGACAACAAAGCGATGGTCCTGGTTGGTCACTACGATAGGCGGGGTAAATTGCGCTCCGGCGGCACGTAGCGCGGTATCGGCCAGCATGGAACGCTCGGAGATGAGGGGCCAGAACTGCTTGGGGAAGCTTTTCCGGGAAACGGGCCACAACCGTGTCCCCGACCCGCCGGAGAGGATCACAGGAACGATTTTATGACCGTATTCAACCAAATCCATGAAACATCCTGCCGTTATGCAAAGAAACCACTCTTTGCCCTTTACGATTGTCTGATGAAACCGGCAAAACGAGATGATGAACGATTTCAGACAAAATTACCGCTTAGGCGATATGACGGCCGTAGCCTTCGCGCAAGCAGCGGCTTCAAACCCTGTGATCCTGTTGCCGCTGGGAAGCCATGAGGACCACGGCCCGCATTTGCCGATGGGGGATTACCTCCTGGCGGAGCAATTGGCGGTGCGCATTGCGCAAGCAGCTACCGGCAAGGGTATAAAAACCTACGTTGCGCCTTGCCTGCCTTTCGGTGTCGCGGATTATTTTGGCTCTTCTCCGGGCGGTCTGGCGCTTTCCGCCGGCAGTTTTCGGGCGGTGCTGAGTGAATTACTCGAGGGTCTCTTTCGCCACGGCCTGACCAACATCGTCATACTGAACGGCCATGGCGGTAATGTGCCGGTGATCCACGAGGTAACTATGGACATCAAACGGGCGCGGAACCTCATATTGCCGTCGTTCTATCTCTGGAAAATTGCCCGGCAGTTGATGGAAAAGCACCTCGGAGCTGGCAACCAGGAGCGTTTCGGCCATGGCGCGGAACCGCTGCTTTCACTCACCAAGGCATTGCGGGGCGCAACCGTCCAGCTTGGCTCGGCATCCACGTCCCCCAGCGACGTCATGCTTGGCCTGCCGGTGTCAGGCTTCGGCGCAGTCGATTTTCACGGCCTTACCATCGAGGTCCCGGCCGAGTTCGACCAGGTGCCGCGCGGGGTCACCGCTGCTGCCTGGCCGGTCGCCTCCGCCGAACTAGGGACGGAAGTCGCCGCGGCGCTGGTGGAAGCGGCGGCGCAATTCGTCGTGCATATTGGAAGTCTAACGCGCTGACCGGCTCTCGGCGGCCAGCGCGTATGGGGCACCGCTGCTGGTTGGCGCCTTCACCCCAGGAATTTCACCAAAGTGATGCCGACGGCGACGATAGCAACCACGGTGGCGAGAATGACGCCGAGCGGCAGGCCGAAATAGTGCGGGTTGCTGGGGTCGTGGTCATGGTTTTCTTGGCTCATGTGGTAACACCTTATTCTAGAGGGCAATTTAGGACGGCGATGGGTATAGTTTCCAGCTTCGTATCCGGCTTGGGCTGATGGGGCAACTCGCTCCCCTTATTCCATTTGCCGGCGTCCTGCTCTGCTTTGCTGTGGTCCCCGGATTGGCGCCCCGTTTCTGGCATCGGTGGATGGCAGAGGTCATCGGTATCTGGGTCGTCCTAGGGTTTGCTTTGCAGACGGTTTCCGGTGGCCTCGCCGCTGCTGTGATGGCGCTCTGGCAGGTCTCGTTCGTGGAGTTCCTGCCGTTTATAACCCTGCTACTGGCATTGTACGCGCTTGGCGGGGGTATTTCGATCAAAGGCGGCCCCTGGGGGCGCCCGTTCGGTAACCTGCTGCTACTCATCGCCGGAACTGTGCTGGCTTCAATCATGGGTACGATCGGGGCTTCGCTGCTGCTTATCCACCCCTTGCTTGCGGCTAACGGATACCGGTTTGAGAAGCGGCATCTAATCATCGCATTCATCATTCTGGTTGGTAACTGCGGCGGCGCGCTCTCGCCACTGGGTGATCCGCCTTTACTGGTCGGTTTTCTGCGTGGTGTGCCTTTTTTCTGGCCGGCAGCCCATCTCTGGCTGCCGTTGCTGGTTCTCGTCGTACCAGTGCTGCTGCTTTGCCTGGCTTTTGACATCTATTTTGCCCGCAAGGAGCCCAAACCAAGAGAGCAGCCGTTCCGCATCAGCGGTGGCCTGAACATTTTTCTGCTGGTTGTGTTGATACTTGCGATCCCCCTGGCAGGCATCTGGCACCCCGGCGACATCACGATTCTGTCGGCAAAAATGCCGGCCGAGCATTTTGCGCTGGTTGTGCTCGAATTATTGTGCATAGCGCTATCCGAGGCGCTAACTCCGCGCGCCATACGCAATCAGAACCGGTTTGCATGGGAAACCATGCGCGAGATCGTCATTCTGTTTTTCGCGATTTTTGCGACGATCACACCGGTTTTTCAACTCCTGCAGACGGCTGATTTGGCGCCAGATCCGCTGTCATGGTTCTGGGCTTCAGGCATTGCCTCGGCCATTCTGGATGCCGCGCCGACCTATCTGATTTTCTTTGAAGCGGCCGGCGGCCACGCAGCCAGTTTAAGTGCCGCGCCCGCCCACCTGCTTACCGCCATAGCGGCTGGTTCAGTCTTTTTCGGGCCCGTCACCTACCTAGGCAACGCCCCCAACCTCATGATCCGGGAAATCGCGTCTCGCCGGGCAGTTAAAATGCCCGGCTTTTTCGCGTATGCTGGAGTAATGATCCTCATCCTCACACCGATTTATGTGCTGATGAGCTTCCTGTTTTTTTAGACCGTCAGCGCCTGCTCCAGCACGTCCAGCCCTTCTTCGAGCAACTCATCCGAGGCCGTAAGCGGCACAAGCAAGCGGATCGCGTTGCCATACACGCCGCAAGACAGCAGGATCAGCCCATTTTCGCGGGCTTTGGTGATCACCTTCTTGGTCATGTCGGCATCCGGTTCGTCGGTGCCGCGTGTTTTCACGACGTCGAACGCCACCATTGCGCCCGGACCACGGATTTCGGCAATCGGGACAGTATTGTTGCGGCGGGAAATGGCTTCCAGACGCGACTTCATTTTCTCGCCGATGTGGTTGGCGCGGTCGATCAGCTTCTCTTCCTCGATCACGTCCAGCACAGCCAACGCGGCGGCACAGGCGATCGGCGAGCCGGAATAGGTGCCGCCCAGCCCGCCAGGCTCGGCAGCATCCATGACCGCGGCGCGGCCGATGACGCCCGAAAGCGGGAACCCGCCGGCCAGCGATTTGGCGACGGTGATGATGTCGGGTTTCACAGCAGAATGCTCGACCCCGAACATTTTGCCAGTCCGGGCGAAGCCGGTCTGCACTTCATCTACCACCAGCAAAATCCCATGGCGGTCACACAAAGCGCGCAAAGCCTCCATCAATTCAGTCGGCGCCTGGATAAAGCCGCCTTCACCCTGCACGGGCTCCAGCACAATCGCGGCGGTCCGCTCGGGCTCGATGTCGGCGCGGAACAGCATGTCGATGGCGCGCAGGCTGTCCTGCACGGTTACGCCGAACGGCGCATGCGGGAACGGAACATGGTAAACTTCAGCCGGGAGCGGGCCGAATTTCTTCTTGTAAGGCAGCACCTTACCGGTCATCGCCATCGTCAGCATCGTGCGGCCGTGGTAGCCGCCAGCAAAGGTGATAATGCCGGAACGCCCGGTGGCGGCGCGAGCGATCTTCACGGCGTTTTCCAGAGCTTCGGCGCCGGTCGTGAAAAAGATCGTCTTGGCCGGACCTTCAATGGGGGCCAATGTGTTCAGCCGCTCGGCCAGCGCGATGTAGCTCTCATAAGGAGAGACCTGGAAGCACGTATGCGAAAAGCGCGAAAGCTGTTCAGCGACGGCGGCCATCACCTTGGGATGGCGATGCCCAGTGTTCAGCACCGCGATGCCGCCAGCAAAATCGATATATCGCTTGCCTTCAACGTCCCAGAGTTCGGCGTTTTCAGCGCGCTGCGTGAAAATCGGGTGCGTATTGCTAACGCCACGGGGAATGGCAGCCTCACGGCGTGCCATCAACTCACTGTTTGTACTCATTTCCGCTTAACTCCATTTAAGGCCACAACAGCCTAGCAAGCTATGCCACGCTGTAAACGCGCTGTTGCGGATACCTGCCTTGATTTGGCTCAAGGCCACTCGGGTGTTGAGGCTCGTTTCACGAATCCTTGCTCAGCTGGTGGTTCCGCGATTGTGTCTCTTATCGTCTCGACCACGGCGGCGGGAGGGCCGCGCCTGCAGGCCCGGAGGCATTCTTCTACGGCAGCGGCATCGCCGGCAATAAGCGCTTCAACCGCACCCTCGCCGGCATTACGGACCCAGCCAGCCAGCCCAAGCCGCTGCGCCTCGGCCGCCAGCCAATGCCTGAAGCCGACGCCCTGGACCCGGCCGGTGATGAGAAGATGGGTCGCTTTCACGGGCGGCACAGGAACATAAATCGCGCGCTCACGGCAACATCTTCTGTTATGCCCTGGCGCCGGGCGCCGGCTTCACCGTCGAAGCCCCAACGTGTTTCCTGCCATAATTCGCCAAGACTGGCGCATTGGCACGCTCCATCCGGCGTTAATTCGCCTGTTTCCAACGCCAGAGCCAGCACCAGGCTTCCCAGTGCCGGCACGATGACGCCAAGCCCGGCAAGCTGATATTCATCCATCTGTCGCAGGTAGGCGATAAACACCTCCCGGTATTCAGGGGCCTGTTCAAGGGGCATGACGCCCGACCTGGATAGTAACCGGATGCCTAGCCGCCGCTCCAGCCAGTCAAGCCAAGGCTGCCACGCTTCGGCCTCGTGCAGTGCCAAACCCGGCGGGCCATCGGCGCGGTAGCAAAGCAGGTCGTTCATGCCATAGGCGGCAAGTTGCGCGGTGATATCCTCGTGCTGTGGCCGCACGCGGTTTTGCGCCGTCGTGGCCAGTCGCGTCAGGGGCAGGTCGTCCGGGGTGAAATTGACGCCAACCGCGGCCCACTCGGCGGCAATCGCCTCGGCGAGCGCGTGAAACGGCACGGCAAGGGCTTTGCCGCCGGGGAGTTTTAAGGGGCGCCTGTCCAACAGGATGGCGAAATCCAAGCCTTCCGGCACAACAGATGTTCCGCTCCAGAACCGCTTCATTGGGTCAGCAAGGAGTTTAACAGATTTTTTGGTCCGCCCGGAGGTGGCGCAACGCCCCCTGGAACGGTGCCGGGCAGCGCTGAGGTTATCGGCGGTGCGGTCGGCCCAGGCCGCCCCAACCGGCCCAAGGTCAATGCCGCGGGGCAGACATCGCTTCCAGGCGCCGGTTGCGTCAGGCCTGCGGCTTGCGCTGTCGCCACGGGGGGAGCCGTTGTGGTGGGCGAGAGGAAACTGCCGCCAACCTCTACGGGGTTGCTCGTTCCATTCGCGGCTGCTGGTATCTGCGGGAGCAGGATAATGCCGAGTGTCTCCTGGCCCAGATCGAAGCTACCGCCGCCCTGGAGCAGAAGCCGGCTGGAATCCAGCGTCAACGCCCGGATTGTGCCGGTGCCGTTGGTGACATCAACCCGCAGGGCCATACAGCGTATGGGTACGGGCCCGGGAGCTTCAGCCTGGGTTGCCGGCAAGCCGGCTTGTTGCAGCACGGTGCCAAATAGCTTCTGCATGACGGAGCCATCGAAAACACCATTCACCATGGCCAGGCCGAGTTGCCCATTCAGGCTGCCGGCAATAGCACGCAGGCTGTCCCCGCTCCCGGTGGCGGAGACTTGCGCTTGTACCGTGCCCTCAGCCGTATCGGACAAGCCAAAAGCTCTCAGTACAGGGGCGAGTGCCAGGGCAGGGGCGCTCAGTTTCAAGGTTTCCGTGGCGGGATCCTTGCTGGCATCCAACACGGCGCTCGCCGTCATGCTGCCGCCGGGTAGTTGCGCTGTGACCGGGCTCAGCGTGAACACCCCATTTGCGAGCACCCCATGGCCTTGCAGCGCGGTGTAGGTTGCCTGGTTCCAGATCAGCGTATCGGCGGAGATTTGCACGTCGGCGCTGGTGGTTTTCAGGATTTGCAGCGGTAACTGTACGTCGGGGATCACGTCTGGATTCGCGGGTGCCGCTGTCACAGGGGCCGGTGCGGCCGGAGCCGGGACGGGAGCACTCGGCGGCGGCATCGCCGCCAGTAACGCATCGGCGTTCACCTGGGAGAATTTAACCGCGAGCTGCAATTTGGGCAGCGGGCCGAAAAACAGGCTGGCATCGCCCCCGAAAGCTGCATTGTCCATGCTTACGGTCAGCGCATCGATACCCACGGCGCTGCGCAGGCCAAGTCCGCCAGGGTCGATAAGAGTAGTTTGTACCGTGATGTTTTTCCAGGCGGGCAAACCGGTTCCGGCCGCCGGGCTGAGCGCGGAAAGGTCAGGAATGGCCAAATTCAGCGACAATGCAGCCCCGGAGAGTGTTTCGGGCGTTGCAATTGCCCCGGTGAGGCTGGCGGTTGCCGCCCCGTATTGTGCGTTTACCGCTACCGGAAAGCTACCTTGCGGCGGCATGCTGGCCGGCAGCAAAGCGGGGTTCAGCAAAGCCTGCGGCGGACCAAAATTGCCGGTGAGCGTAATCGGGGTATCGCCGAGCTTGGCGGTCGCGTTCAGCGACAGTGGCTGGTCGAGCGATGCCATCTCGATATCCAGCGAGTTCACTACCAGGCCGGGCCGCAGGGCGGAGAGATCGGAGATCCCGGTTTTGATGGAAAGATCGTCGATGGCGGGAACGGTCGAGTTCTGGTCCACGATTCGCGCCGTGGCATTGATGCCATGGATCGGCGGCAGGGTCAGGCCACCGAGCAGGTTGGGGGGGAGGCTGTTCGTCAGGGTTTCCAGCGCTGGAACGGTGAGCGCCACCGCGAGGTCGTAGCCTTGGGCGGTATGCGGGCGCTTGACCGCCCCATGCACTACCGCGGTTGCCCCTCCCAGTTGTACGGTCAGGTCGACCGGCCAGGGTCCTGTCCCGACTCCGGAAAACCGTTCGACTGGCCCGACCACGCCAGAGACATTAAAAGGCGTCGCGCCCAGGACCGCATTAGCGGTCAGATGCAGGGGGGCAGCGGGCGAATCGGCCGTTCCGGTCAGGCTGGGCAAGGCAACTATGGTTGGCGCGCCGCCTAGGGTGGGTTTGATCGTGAGCAGACCGTTTCTGATTTCCACGGCTTGCAGGGCGACTTGAAACCCATGGGCAGTTGCTGTTGCCGGGTGAAGAGGGGTGAAATCCCAATCAGATGCGCCGGCTTGTCCACGTTCCAGCACGATATCGGGCTTTACCAGCACGAGTTTAAGAATGTTCAGCCTGTGCTCCAACAGCGGCAACAACGCGATTTTGGCTTCGACCCGGTTTAACGTCAGCAAGTCCGGATCGGCAAAGCCCGGCGGGTTGGAAAGGCTTATGTCGCTGGCCTCGATCGCCGGATTAAACGAGAGCTGCATGGTAATCGGTCCGCCCAGCGTCAGCTGCCGGCCGGTTGCTTGGTTTACCGCCGCGATGATCTCCGGCGCAAAACGGTTCGGGTCGAACCGGGCCACCAGAATCAGGGCGGCAAGCAAAGGCAAAGCCACGAAGAGCGAAATGAGGACGGCGATCCACCGCTTCGTGCTCATGGTTCGACTCTGATCCCGGCCTGTATTTTTGCTCAACTGGTTCATTCGGGGTGCCAGATAGTCGGTTTTGCACGGATATACGAGAGCCCTGCTTGTGAAGTGCCGGGACTCGCGCTAGACGGCGCGGCTTGATGTTGGTATCGCGCGGGGCGGTTAACGTAGCTGCGCCCCAATACCAATACAGGGAAGCGGGCGTGGTGAAATTGGTAGACACGCCAGATTTAGGTTCTGGTGGCGCAAGTCATGGGGGTTCAAGTCCCTCCGCCCGCACCAGGTTGTGGTTTTGTTGTTGATTTTTGAGGAATTTTTCGTCGATGCAGGTTACTGAAACGCTCTCCGACGGCTTGAAGCGCGGCTTCACGGTCGTGGTTCCCGAACCCGAGCTTGCCGCCAAGCGTGAGAAGCGTTTGGCCGAGCTTGGCCGCACCATGCAGATGCCGGGCTTCCGGCCGGGCAAGGTGCCTATGTCGATGGTCCGCAAGCGCTATGGCGATGCCGTGGCTGCTGAGATCGTGGAGGGCGCGGTGAACGAGGCCTCCGATCGTGTGCTGTCCGAGCGCAACCTGCGCCCCGCGATGCAGCCGAAGCTGGAAGTCACCAAGCCGGGGCAGAATTCGGATCTGGAGTTCACCCTTGAGCTGGAGATTCTCCCCGACATTACCATTCCCGAACTGGGTGACATCACGCTGCAGAAGCCGGTTGCGGCCGTCAGCGACGAAGCCGTCACCGAGGCTCTGGGCAAGATGGCCGAGCAGCGCAAGAGCTTTACCCCGGTTGAGGACGCACGCCCTGCCGCTGCGGGTGAACAACTGACGGTGGACTTCATCGGCCGAATCGACGGTGAGGCTTTCCAGGGCGGTACCGCTTCGGATGTCGCCGTGATCGTCGCCGGTCAGGGCTTCATCCCCGGCTTCTCCGAGCAGATGGAAGGCATTTCTCCAGGCGAGACTCGTACGATCACCGTGAATTTCCCGGAAGAGTACGGCGCCAAGGAACTCGCCGGCAAGCAGGCCGAGTTCGAAATCACGGCCAAAGCTCTCGCCGTGGCGCAGATTCCGGCCGTTGACGAAGAATTCGCCAAGGCGATGGGCCTGGAGTCCCTCGAAGACCTGCAGAAGAAGATTTCCGAGCAGATTGGCCGTGAATACGAGCAGATGACGCGCCTGAAGCTCAAGCGCAGCCTGCTCGACGCCCTGGCCGAGCGTGCCCAGTTCGAGGCCCCGGTGTCGCTGGTGGATGCCGAGTTCGCGGAAATCTGGCGCCAGGTTGAGCAGGAAAAAGCTGCCGGCCGCGCTGATCCGGAAGACGAAGCCAAGGACGAAGAGACGCTGAAGGCTGAATACAAGGCCATTGCCGATCGCCGCGTGCGTCTTGGCCTGCTGGTTGCCGAGATCGGCCGCGTCAATGCGATCACCGTTTCCGAACAGGATATGCAGCGCGCCATGTTCAACGAGGCGATGAAGTACCGCGAACAGGCGATGCAGGTTCTGGAGTTCTTCAAGAAGAACCCGCAGGCCCTGGAGCGCTTCCGCGGCCCGATCTTTGAGGACAAGGTGGTCGACTTCCTGCTTGGTAAAGTCACCCAGGAAGAAACGAGCGTTACCCCCGAAGAGCTGGCGGCTGACCCTGAATCTTAACACGGGACTAGACGCGCGCGTTTGATCCACTAACTTAGGTTCATGACGTCCCGTTCCGCTCGCACCGCGGCCTTATGAAAGGCGCGGTGCGGTGCCGGGGCAGGCGGTTAGATAGAACGAGGAATTTACAGTATGTGGGATCGGGATCCAGTCGAGGTCTATAATAACAACCTCGTGCCGATGGTGGTCGAGCAGACGGCGCGCGGCGAGCGCTCCTACGATATCTATTCCCGCCTCCTAAAGGAGCGGATTATTTTTCTGACCGGTCAGGTTTACGATCAGGTCAGCTCGTTGATCTGCGCCCAGTTGCTGTTTCTGGAGAGCGAGAACCCCAACAAGGACATCTCCTTCTACATCAACAGCCCCGGCGGCGTCGTGTCGTCCGGTCTCGCGATCTACGACACGATGCAGTACATCCGCAGTCCCGTCAGCACGGTGTGCATTGGCCAGGCGGCGTCCATGGGTAGCTTACTCCTCTGCGCCGGCGCCCAGGGCAAGCGTTTTGCCCTGCCCAACGCCCGCGTCATGGTGCATCAGCCCTCCGGCGGCGCCCAGGGGCAGGCTACGGACATCGAAATCCAGGCACGCGAAATCCTTAACCTGCGTAAGCGCTTGAACCAGATTTATGTGGATCATACCGGCCAGCCACTCGAAGCGATCGAGGCGAAGCTGGAACGCGATTCGTACATGTCGGCGCAGGAAGCCAAGGAATTTGGCATTGTGGATGAGGTGGTGAAGAGCCAGCCTGTCCCAAGCGAGGGTAAAACCGACGTGGTTGATACCCAGGGAACAGCGAAATAAGCGGATATTTATCGGTTTTTTGGTGTTCCGAGCGTCGAATTCAGCCTTGAATACCGATTTAGGGCTGAATTTTCATCGTTTTTGGCCGTCATAAGCCTAAATCTTGCCGCAATCCGTTGTTAAGTTTCTGAATTCTCTGGGATTTACCCCCTCTTATGCCGGCGCTTGTATGCTCCCGCACAGGGGGCTAGTCTTTCCTCTTATATTTCGCGCTGTGGAGTGGTTATGAGCAGCAAATCGAGCGACACCAAGAACACACTGTATTGTTCCTTTTGCGGGAAGTCGCAGCATGAGGTCCGCAAGCTAATTGCGGGCCCGACCGTCTTCATCTGTGATGAATGCGTCGAGCTTTGCATGGACATCATCCGCGAGGAGCACAAAACCCACCTCGTGAAGTCACGGGATGGCGTGCCGACGCCGCGCGAAATCTGCAAGGTGCTGGACGATTACGTGATCGGCCAAGGCCACGCGAAAAAAGTGCTCAGCGTAGCGGTGCATAACCACTACAAGCGGCTTTCGCACGCGACCAAGAACAACGACATCGAGATCGCCAAATCCAACATCATGCTGGTTGGCCCGACCGGCTCCGGCAAAACCTTGCTGGCCCAGACGCTGGCCCGGATTCTTGATGTGCCGTTCACCATGGCGGACGCAACGACCCTGACCGAGGCCGGCTATGTGGGTGAGGATGTGGAAAACATCATCCTCAAGCTGCTGCAGGCCGCCGACTACAATGTCGAACGGGCGCAACGCGGCATCGTCTATATCGACGAAGTCGATAAAATTAGCCGCAAATCTGACAATCCTTCGATCACCCGCGATGTGAGCGGAGAGGGTGTGCAGCAGGCCCTGCTTAAAATTATGGAAGGCACGGTTGCCTCCGTACCGCCGCAGGGTGGGCGCAAGCACCCGCAACAGGAGTTTCTGCAGGTCGACACCACGAATATCCTTTTCATCTGCGGCGGCGCTTTTGCCGGGTTGGAGAAGATCATCGGGCAGCGCGGCAAGGGCTCGGGCATTGGTTTCGGCGCGGATGTCCGCAGCCAGGACGAGCGCCGCACGGGGCTGATCCTGCGTGAGGTGGAGCCGGAGGATTTGCTGAAATTCGGATTGATCCCGGAGTTCATCGGCCGTTTGCCGGTGGTTGCCACTCTGGATGACCTTGATGAAGATGTTCTGATCGAGATTTTGACCAAGCCGAAGAACGCCCTGGTCAAGCAATACGGCCGCCTGTTCGAAATGGAGGGCGTCAAGCTCACCTTTACCGAGGATGCGCTGAAAGTCGTCGCCAGTCGGGCGATCAAGCGTAAAACCGGGGCGCGCGGTTTGCGCTCGATCATGGAGTCGATCTTGTTGACCACCATGTTCGACCTGCCAGGCCTTGATGGCGTGGCGGAGGTTGTCATCAGCGGTGAAGTGGCCGAAGGCCGAGCCGAGCCGCTGTTCCTATACACTGAGAAGCTTGCGGAGACGGCATCCTGAGGCGGGCGCCGGACCAAATAGAGTTCCGGCAGGCCTTGCGGGCCTGCCGGTTGCTACCGATATGTCCATTTGTGGCCGGATAACCGGCACCGTGAGCTGTGCCTATGAGGGCAGCACATGAGGCTTAAAGGAACCAGATATGTCTGACGTTACAAAACCTACCGCGCCTTCCGACACCCTGGCAGTACTCCCGCTGCGCGATATCGTGGTGTTCCCACACATGATCGTGCCGCTGTTTGTGGGCCGTGATAAATCCGTGCGCGCGCTGGAAAGCGTGATGAAGGAGGACAAGCAGATTCTCCTGGTGGCGCAAAAAAATGCGGCTCAGGACGATCCCTCCGCGGACGATATTTATAAAGTCGGAACCATTTCAACGGTTCTGCAACTGCTCAAACTGCCCGACGGCACAGTAAAAGTGCTGGTGGAAGGCATTAAGCGCGCCCGGATTACGAGCTTCAAAGAGACAGAAGATTATTTTGAGGTTTTTGCTGATCCGATCGAAGATCAGGCTGACGACGACAAAGAGGTCGAAGCACTCGGCCGTACGGTCGTCTCGCAGTTCGAGCAGTATATCAAGCTTAACAAAAAGATCGCGCCGGAAGTGCTGGTCTCGGTTAACCAGATCGATTCGCCCTCCAAGCTGGCGGACACGGTGGCAAGCCATCTTGGCCTAAAAATTTCTGACAAGCAGGAATTGCTGGAACTCGGCAGTACGAGCGAACGGCTTGAGCGCGTCTTCAACCATATGGAATCCGAAATTGGGGTGCTTCAGGTTGAAAAGAAAATCCGCAGCCGCGTGAAGCGGCAGATGGAAAAGACTCAGCGCGAGTATTACCTCAACGAGCAGTTGAAGGCGATCCAGAAGGAACTTGGAGAAGGCGAGGACGGTAAGGACGAGACCGCCGAACTGGAAGCCAAGATCAAAGCCACCAAGCTCTCCAAGGAGGCCCGTGAAAAGGCCATATCAGAGCTCAAAAAATTGCGCAGCATGAGCCCGATGAGCGCGGAAGCCACGGTCGTGCGCAATTATCTTGATTGGATCCTGGGCATTCCCTGGAAGAAGCGCAGCAAGATCAAGAACGACGTGATCGAGGCGGAGCGTGTTCTCAATGCCGACCATTACGGGCTTGAGAAGATCAAGGAACGCATCGTCGAATACCTGGCGGTACAGTCACGCAGCCCTAAGCTGCGGGGGGCGATCCTTTGCCTCGTTGGCCCGCCTGGCGTCGGCAAAACCTCCTTGGGCAAGTCGATCGCCAAGGCAACCGGCCGTAATTTCGTGCGGATGTCGCTTGGTGGCATGCGTGACGAGGCGGAAATTCGCGGTCACCGCCGGACCTATATCGGGTCCATGCCGGGCAAGATCATCCAGGGCATGAAGAAAGCCAAAACATCTAATCCATTGTTCTTGCTTGATGAAATTGATAAACTCGGCGCGGATTGGCGGGGAGACCCGTCTTCGGCCCTGCTTGAGGTGCTGGATCCGGAGCAGAACGCGACCTTCGCCGATCACTACCTGGAAGTCGATTACGATCTGTCCGACGTGATGTTTGTCACCACCGCGAACAGTCTGAATATGCCTCAGCCTTTGCTGGATCGCATGGAGATCATCCGCATCCCAGGTTACACCGAGGATGAAAAGGTCGAAATTGCCAAGCGCCATCTGGTGTCCAAGCAAGGCGAAGCGCATGGGCTCAAAAAAGACGAATGGTCGGTCAGCGACGATGCGTTGCATGAGCTTGTCCGCACGTACACCCGTGAGGCCGGCGTTCGTAGTCTTGAACGCGAAATTGCCACGCTTGCCCGCAAGGCCGTGAAGGAAATCGTGACCACCAAGACCAAAAAGGTCACGATCAGCAAACGCAACCTCGAAAAATTCTCCGGCGTAGCGAAATACCGTTACGGCGAGACCGAAGCCGAGGACATGGTTGGCGTGGTCACGGGGCTTGCCTGGACGGAAGTCGGTGGCGAAATTCTTACCATCGAGAGCGTGCTGTTGCCCGGTAAAGGCAACATCAAGCAAACCGGCAAGCTGGGCGATGTCATGCAGGAAAGCGTGCAGGCGGCCTATTCGTACGTCCGCTCGCGCGCGGCCCAGTTCGGTATCAAGCCGCCGTTCTTTGATAAACGCGACATCCATGTGCATGTGCCGGAAGGTGCAACGCCCAAGGATGGCCCCTCCGCGGGAATCGCGATGGCGACTTCCATCGTCAGTGCCATAACCGGCATCCCGATTCGCCGGGATATCGCCATGACCGGGGAGATCACGCTGCGCGGCCGTGTCTTGCCGATCGGCGGGTTGAAGGAAAAGCTCCTGGCAGCGTTGCGAGCCGGGATCACGACTGTCATCATCCCCAAGGACAATGAGAAAGATCTCATTGAAATTCCAGCAAACGTCAAAAAGGGTTTGACGATAATCCCCGTTTCCCATGTCGACGAAGTCATTGGGCGGGCGCTCAGCCGCAAGCCTGAGCCCATCGTCTGGGATGACATAACAGAGGAACTTGCTGTGGCGCCAGGCGACACCAGGGCGCCTTCCTTGCCTCACTAACGGCTGTTGTTTGACGGCCGCCCCTCAAGTTAGGTATCTACTGGCGTTGCTATCACCGGTGACCCACCTGCATCTAACGCTAGATGCAGGTGGGAGTTTTTTGTATGAACCATAACAGGGAGTTTTACCCGTGAATAAAAACGATTTGATTGCTGCCGTTGCCGAAGAAACTGACATCACTAAGGCCAAGGCGGCTGAGGTGGTAGACGCCGTGTTCGGTGCCATTGAGAAAACACTGAAAGCGAAGGAAGAAGTCCGTCTGGTCGGTTTCGGCACGTTTGCAACCGCGGAGCGTGAAGCTTCCAAGGGCCGTAACCCGCGCACCGGCGCGGAGATTGATATCCCCGCTTCCACGTCCGTTCGCTTCAAGGCGGGCAAAACCTTGAAAGATGCTGTTAACTAATTTTGTTTTGTATGGGACGGCATGAGCCGTCCCATTTTTTAAGTTTGGGCGGTTAGCTCAGCGGTAGAGCGTCTCGTTTACACCGAGAGGGTCGGCGGTTCAAACCCGTCACCGCCTATACCTTATCTTCTGTTTTTTGGCTGTCATTTCATCTCTTGTGTATCGTGGTTTTAGTGGTTTGCCTTTTGCATCTGATGCGCTTGACGGTGGCCACTTCCCCCTTTACACCGCCGCTTACTGAAATGCGGGTGTAGCTCAGTTGGTTAGAGCGCCGGCCTGTCACGCCGGAGGTCGCGGGTTCGAGCCCCGTCACTCGCGCCAGTATGGCTAAAGCCACACTGGCCACATAAATCAAACCTCACCATAGTAACCTAGTCTTGACCATATCCTGTTGCGGTGCGACACGGCGGATACGGTTTTTTTGTTGGTTTTGCCAACCCTGATCAAGCCAAGGATAAGGAGATACGCGGTGCAGCCGGTCCTTTCGCAGTACTTCCCGATCCTCGTTTTCGGAGCGATCGCGGCACTCATCGGTGTGGCGTTCGTTTTTGGCTCTCTTTTCGCAGCCCACCAGAAACCCTACGCCGCCAAGCTCTCGGCGTATGAATGCGGCTTCGAGGCTTTTGGAGATGCGCGGCACCGGTTCGATGTCCGCTTCTACTTGGTTGCCATTTTGTTTATTATTTTCGACGTAGAAGTCGCCTTCCTCTTCCCCTGGGCGGTTAGCCTGTCGCGAATCGGCCATTTGGGCTTTTTCTCGATGATGGGCTTTTTGGGGGTTCTGACGGTCGGCTTCATCTACGAGTGGAACAAGGGCGCACTGGATTGGGAGTAGCTAAATGAGCGTTTCCACGGATACCGCGCTCGCCTGGAACCGGGATCATCTGCCGCAGGGTGACGCGCAGGATGCCGTCATCAAAGGCATCACGGGTGAAATCGCCGGCAAGGGCTTCGTTGTCGCCAATATGGATAAATTGGTAAACTGGGCCCGCACCGGAAGCCTGTGGCCGATGACTTTTGGCCTGGCCTGCTGCGCGGTGGAGATGATCCACGCCTACATGCCGCATTACGACCTCGACCGGTTCGGGATCATCCCTCGTGCCAGCCCGCGCCAGAGCGATGTCATGATCGTCGCCGGCACGCTGACCAATAAAATGGCTCCGGCGCTGCGCCGGGTCTACGACCAGATGCCCGAGCCCCGCTGGGTTATCTCCATGGGCAGCTGCGCCAACGGTGGCGGCTACTACCATTATTCCTATTCTGTGGTGCGTGGCTGTGACCGCATTGTGCCGGTGGATATTTATGTCCCCGGTTGTCCGCCGACGGCGGAAGCGCTGGTCTACGGCATTATGCAATTGCAGAAAAAAATTCGGCGGACAGGGACAATTTTGCGTGGCTGACGAAACAATCGAGGCGGATACCGTGTTGAACGCCATCGCGGCGTTGCCTGGTGTAACGGTAGCTCGGCGTGAGCTGGGTGAGCTGGTGGTAGAGGTAGCGCGCGCCGACGCCCATGCTTTGTTTACCCGTTTGCGGGATGAGTTCGCCTTTGCTCAGGTCATGGACATCTGCGGCGTGGATTTCCTCGAGCGCGCCGCCCGCTTCGATGTCGTCTACAACCTGCTTTCGGTCACTCGTAACGAGCGGGTGCGTGTTGTGTTGCAGGCCGGCGAATCGACCCCGGTGACCTCCGTGTCCTCCCTTTGGCCGAGCGCCACCTGGTGGGAGAGAGAGGTTTGGGATCTTTTCGGCATTACCTTTGAAGGGCTGGCGGACCATCGCCGGATCGTCACAGATTACGGATTCGAGGGGCATCCGCTGCGCAAGGATTTTCCGGTCACCGGCTACGTCGAAGTCCACTACGATGCCGAGCAGAACGCCGTGGTCTACGACAAGGTGAAACTCACACAGGAATTCCGCAATTTTGATTTTCTTTCACCCTGGGAAGGTATGACCACCTTGCCAGGCGATGAAAAAGCGCGCGGAGAGCGCATATGAGCGAACTCACAACCCGCACGGCTAAGACGATAGAAATCGACAACCACACCATCAACTTCGGCCCGCAGCATCCGGCCGCGCATGGCGTGTTGCGCCTTATCCTGGAGATGGATGGCGAGGTTATCGAGCGTGCTGACCCGCATATCGGCCTGCTGCATCGCGGCACCGAAAAGCTGATTGAATATAAGAGCTACCTGCAGGCGGTCCCGTATTTCGACCGTCTGGACTACGTCTCGCCGATGGCCTGCGAACACGCATTCGCCCTGGCCACCGAAAAACTGCTGGGCATTACCGCACCGGATCGCGCGCAATGGATACGCGTGATGTTCGCGGAAATTACCCGGGTGCTCAACCATCTCCTCAGTGTTTCCAGCTTCGCGCTGGACTGCGGCGCGCTCACCCCCGGCCTGTGGGGCTATGTGGAACGCGAAAAGCTGCTGGAGTTTCACGAAGCGGTTTCCGGCGCGCGCTTTCATTCCAACTATTTTCGTCCCGGCGGTGTCGCGAAAGATCTTCCCGCCGGTCTGGCCGATGACATTGCGGCCTGGGCCGAGACCTTCCCGAAATTTATTGACGATGTCGAAGCCCTGCTCACGGGCAACCGCATCTGGAAACAACGCACCGTCGACATCGGTACGATCTCTGCTGAAAATGCATTGGCCTGGGGATTCTCCGGCCCGTGCTTGCGCGCGTCCGGCGTTGCCTGGGATCTGCGCCGCTCCCAGCCGTATGATAAATACAGCGACGTCGAGTTTGAAATTCCGGTCGGCCGGCACGGGGATTGTTACGACCGCTATCTCGTTCGCATTGCCGAGATGCGCGAGAGCGTAAAAATTGTGAAGCAATGTCTGCAAAAAATGCAGCCAGGGCCAATCAAAGTTCAGGACCATAAAATCGCTCCGCCTACCCGCGCAGCGATGAAGCAGTCGATGGAAGCGTTAATCCATCACTTCAAGCTTTATACCGAAGGCTACCATGTCCCCGCTGGCGCCACCTACACAGTGGTCGAGGCGCCAAAGGGTGAGTTTGGTGTGTACCTCGTCGCGGACGGAACGAACCGCCCGTACCGTTGCAAAATCCGTTCAACCGGATTCGCGCATCTGCAGGCGATCGAGGCCCTTGCAAAGGGCCACATGCTGGCCGATACGGTTGCGATTATTGGCTCCCTTGATATCGTTTTTGGTGAGATCGACCGGTGAATACACAGATAGATCCAACAGATTTCGTGTTTGATGACATTGCCCAGGTGGCTGTCACCAAGGCGATTGCAAATTACCCCGCAGGTAAGCAAGCGAGTGCGGTTATGGCGTTGCTGGACATTGCGCAACGGCAAATGGGGCGCCAGACGGGTTCAGCCTGGGTACCGCGCATCGCGATGGATGTCATTGCCCAGCGTCTTGGCATGGCTGCTGTCCGTGTATACGAAATGGCAACGTTCTACTTTATGTACAACACTAAGCCGGTTGGTAAATTTCATCTGCAGGTTTGTACCACCACGCCCTGTTGGTTGCGTGGCTCGGACGATATCGTTGCGTCTTGTAAAAAAATTTCTGGTATTGCTGATTTTGGCCAGACGAGCGCGGATGGCTTGTTCACCATGACAGAAGTGGAATGTCTTGGCGGCTGCGTGAATGCCCCCATTCTGCAAATTAACGATGATTATTACGAAGATCTGGACGCCACGCGGACGGAGAATTTGTTGACGAATCTCAAGGCGGGCGCCCCGTTGCCGCCTGCGGGCTCCAGCATTGGCCGTCAGGCTTCGGCGCCGGTAAGTCACCAGACAGCCTTGCTGAACAACACCAGTCCGGCGGAGTGAAACGTGCTGAACGACGCTGACAGGATCTATCAAAATCTCTACGGCCAGCAAGACTGGCATCTCGCTGGCGCGCGTGCGCGTGGTGACTGGAGCGGTACCTCCGACATTCTCGCCCGTGGCCGTGACGCCATCGTCGAAGAGGTTAAATCCTCCGGTCTACGTGGACGCGGTGGCGCTGGATTCCCCACTGGGCTGAAGTGGTCCTTCATGCCCAAACAGAGTGACGGCCGGCCGTCTTACTTGGTAGTCAACGCCGATGAGAGTGAGCCCGGTACCTGCAAAGACCGCGATATCATTCGGAACGAGCCGCATAAGCTGATCGAGGGCAGCCTCATCGCGGGCTTTGCCATGGGTGCCAATACCGGCTTCATCTATATTCGTGGCGAATATTATAACGAGGCCGCGCGCCTGCAAGCCGCCATTGACGAAGCTTACGAGGCTGGGCTGCTTGGAAAAAATGCAGCTGGCTCCGGCTGGGATTTCGACCTCGTCCTACATCGCGGTGCGGGCGCTTACATCTGCGGCGAAGAGTCGGCATTGTTGGAGAGCCTCGAAGGCAAAAAAGGGATGCCGCGGATGAAGCCGCCATTTCCCGCCGCCATGGGCCTCTATGGTTGCCCGACCACGGTGAACAATGTCGAATCCATCGCCGGTGTCCCGACCATTCTGCGCCGTGGCGCACCGTGGTTTGCGGCCCTCGGCCGGCCGAAAAATTCTGGCACGAAAATTTTCTGTATCTCCGGCCACGTCAACCGTCCCTGTAATGTCGAGGAAGAACTCGGCACTCCGCTAAAGGATCTGCTCGAGAAACATGCCGGTGGCGTACGTGGTGGTTGGGACAATCTGCAAGCCGTCATCCCTGGTGGCGCATCCATGCCGATCCTGAACAAGGAAATGTGTGAAACCCAGCTGATGGATTTCGACTCGCTCGCGGCGGTGAAGAGCGGGCTCGGTTCCGGTGCCGTCATTGTCATGGACAAGTCGGCTGACGTCATCAAAGCCATCTGGCGCCTGTCCAAATTCTTCAAGCACGAGAGCTGCGGCCAGTGCACGCCCTGCCGTGAAGGCACGGGTTGGATGATGCGCATGATGGATCGCATTGTGCAGGGCAAAGCGTCGATGGCTGATATCGCGCTGATGGAGCAGGTCACCACGCAGGTCGCGGGCCATACCATCTGCGCCTTTGGCGAAGCCTCGGCCTGGCCGATCCAGGGCCTGATGCGCGCCTTCCGCCCGCTGGTCGAACAACGGGCAACCGACTATCAGCCGCCCCAACCACTCGCCCAGGCGGCGGAGTAAACCATGGCAAAAGTCACCGTCGACGGCATTGAAGTCGAAATCGCAAACGGTTCCTCGGTCTTGCAGGCGGCGGAAGCCGCAGGCAAGGAAATCCCGCGCTTCTGCTACCACGAGCGTCTCTCGGTCGCCGGCAATTGCCGCATGTGCCTGGTTGAGATCGAAAAAATTCCCAAGCCCGTCGCCTCCTGCGCCCAGCCGGTGGCCGACGGCATGGTCATCTTCACCGACACCGAGAACGTGCGTAAATCCCGCCGTGGCGTGATGGAATTTCTGCTCATCAACCACCCGTTGGATTGCCCGATCTGCGACCAGGGCGGTGAGTGCGATTTGCAGGACGAAGCAGTCAGCTATGGCCGCGACACCTCGCGCTATGATGAAGGCAAGCGCGCCGTCGCTCAGCTCGATTGGGGACCGCTCGTTAAAACCACCATGACGCGCTGCATTCACTGCACGCGCTGCATCCGTTTCTCGACAGAGATAGCCGGCGTGCCGGAACTCGGCGCCACGATGCGTGGCGAGAGCATGCAGGTCGGCACCTATGTCGAAAAAGCACTGAGCTCCGAATTGTCTGGCAATCTTATCGACCTTTGCCCGGTGGGAGCGCTTACCTCAAAACCTTATGCCTATACCGCCCGCTCGTGGGAACTGCGCAAAACCGATAGTGTGGACGTGCTGGACGCTGTTGGCGCCAACATCCGCATCGACGCCCGAGGGGCCGAAGTGCTGCGCATCCTGCCGCGCCTCAACGATGACGTGAACGAGGAATGGCTCGGTGACAAATCCCGTTTCTCGGTCGATGGCCTGAAGCGCCGCCGGCTGGATCGCCCCTGGCTGCGTGAAAACGGCAAACTCCGCGCCGCGAGCTGGGAAGAAGCCTTCGCCGCCATTGCAAACAAAGTGAAATCCACCGCGCCGGATCGCATTGGCGCCATCGCGGGTGATCTCGCCGATGTTGAGAGTCTGTTGGCCTGCAAGGAAATGTTCACGGCGCTGGGCTCACCGAACATTGACTGCCGCCCGGACGGGGCGGTGTTCGACGCCTCGCAGCGCGGCTTTTATATCTTCAACACCAGCATCGCCGGTATCGAAGAAGCGGACGCACTGCTCATCATCGCCAGCAATCCACGCCACGAAGCCCCGGTACTCAACGCGCGCATCCGCAAACGCTGGCTCGCCGGTAGTTTTCAGGTTGGCCTTATCGGCGTCCCACACGACCTTACCTACGCCACCACCCAGATCGGTGCTGGCCCGGATGCCATAGCCTCCTTGCTCGATGGCGCGCATCCCTTCGCGGAAGTTCTCAAGGCTGCGAAAAAACCAATGCTCATCCTCGGCGCCGGAGCTCTGGCGCGGCCGGATGGTGCGGCCATCCACGCCGCTGCCTGGAAATTGGCTGCGCAGTTCAACATGCTGAACGACGACTGGCATGGCTTCAACGTGCTGCATCACGCTGCGGCACGTACCGGCGCCCTGGATATCGGCTTCCTCCCCGGCCCCGGCGGTAAATCCACCAATCAGATGCTCGGCGGCGGCGTAGACATCCTCTGGCTGCTCGGCGCGGATACGCTGGACACGAACACCATCGGCGCTGACACCTTCGTGGTCTACCAGGGTCATCATGGCGATGCCGGCGCCGCCCGTGCGGACGTCATCCTCCCCGGCGCCGCCTACACTGAAAAAGACGGCACTTACGTCAACACCGAGGGCCGCGTGCAACAGGGCTTCCTTGCCGTCAAACCACCCGGCGATGCGCGTGAAGATTGGCGCATCCTGCGCGCCATCAGTGCCTATCTCGGCCATGCGCTCCCCTACGATACGTTACCCGAACTTCGCGCGCATCTGGCGCAAGGCTACCCAACCTTTGCGCTAACCGGCGATCTGCGCCGTCTTGCGGGCACCAATCTCACGGCCCCGGCCGGTGACCCCGCCGCAGTCAGCACTGCACCGTTTCAGCCGGTGCTTGCAAACTACTACCAGACCGACCCGATCAGCCGTGCCAGCCCCACCATGGCCGCCTGCGTCGCCGCCCATTACCCTGCGCTGGCGGAGGCCGCGGAATGATCGCCTTTTTTCAAACCGACATCGGCATCGTCATCCTCACACTCCTTGAGTCGCTGGCCATCGTCGTGCCGCTGCTGCTTGGCGTCGCTTACCTCACCTGGTTTGAGCGTAAGGTGATGGGCGCCATTCAGTTGCGCAAAGGCCCCAATGTCGTCGGCCCCTTCGGCCTCTGGCAACCCTTCGCCGATGCCATCAAAATGCTGTTCAAGGAAACCATTTTCCCGACTGGCTCTGACAAAGTGTTGTTCACCATCGCGCCGATGATCACTTTCGGTTTGGCGATCGTCGCCTGGGCCGTGATCCCGGTGAACAATCACTGGGCAGTTGCCAACATCAATGTCGGCATCCTCTACCTGTTCGCGATCTCCTCGCTGGGCGTCTATGGCATCATCATCGCCGGCTGGGCAAGTAACTCCAAATATGCCTTCCTCGGCGCCCTGCGCAGCGCCGCGCAGATGGTTTCCTACGAAGTCTCAATGGGTTTCGTCATCGTCACGGTGCTCATCTGCGTCGGCAGCCTCAACCTCAACGACATCGTTTTGGCCCAGCGCCATATCTGGTTCGCCATCCCGCTGTTCCCATTGTTCATCATCTTCTTCATCTCGGGCCTCGCGGAAACCAATCGCGCGCCGTTTGACCTCGCGGAAGGTGATACCGAAATCGTCGCCGGCTTCTTCGTCGAATACAGCGCCATGGCCTTCGCGCTGTTCTTCCTAGGTGAATACGCGAACATGATCCTGATCAGCGCCATGACGACCACGCTGTTTCTGGGCGGCTGGCTCTCGCCCATGCCCTTCATGCCATTCACGCTCATTCCCGGCGTGTTCTGGTTCCTGCTGAAAATCCTGGTCTGCCTATTCGTTTTCGTCTGGGTGCGCGCGACGCTGCCGCGTTTCCGTTACGACCAGATCATGTCCCTGGGGTGGAAGGTGTTTCTTCCCATTTCGCTCATCTGGCTGGTACTCACCGCGAGCTTCCTGGAAATTTTCGGACTGCTCCCCCATGCTTGAGGTTTGTAAATGACACGTTTAGGCAGAATGGCGTGGGGGCTGGTGCTGTGGGAGATCCTCTGCGGCCTGGCGCTGACTTTGCGGTATTTCTTCAAACCCAAAGCCACTATCAATTACCCGTTCGAGAAAAACCCGATCAGCCCGCGCTTCAAGGGCGAGCACGCGCTCCGCCGCTACCCGAACGGTGAGGAACGCTGCATCGCCTGCAAGCTGTGCGAGGCTGTCTGTCCTGCGCAGGCCATCACCATTGAAGCCGCTCCGCGTGACGACGGTTCCCGCCGCACCACGCGCTACGATATCGACATGACCAAATGCATCTACTGCGGCCTGTGCGAGGAAGCTTGCCCGGTCGATGCCATTGTCGAGGGGCCGAATTTTGAGTTCGCCACCGAAACGCGCGAAGAACTGCTGTATAATAAGGCCAAGTTGCTGGACAATGGCGACCGGTGGGAACCGGAGTTGGCCAAGCGGCTAGAACTTGATGCGCCGTACCGGTAGAACCCAGCCATGATCCCAAACCTCATTTTTGACCTCTTCTCCTTCATCCTGCTGGGTTCCGCGGTGATGGTGGTCAGCGCCCGCAATCCCGTGCATGCGGTGCTTTTCCTCATCCTCGCCTTCATCAACGCCGCCGCGCTGTTTCTCCTGGCTGGGGCTGAGTTTCTGGCGATGGTCCTGGTCATCGTCTATGTCGGCGCCGTCGCGGTCATGTTCCTGTTCGTTGTTATGATGCTGGACGTGAATTTTGCCGCCATGCGGGAAGGCTTCCAACGCTACGCCCCCATCGGTGCACTGGTTGCCCTCATCCTGTTCGTCGAACTGGCCGTGGCCGTCACCGGGTCGACCATCGCCCCCGGTGCCGCCTCGGCGCGGTTGTTCCCGACACCAGATAATATCACCAACTCCCAAGCGCTTGGTTCGCTCATCTACACCAACTATCTGGTGCTGTTCCAACTCGCCGGCGTCATTCTCCTGGTCGCCATGATCGGCGCCATTGTGTTGACGCACCGTGACCGCAAGCGCGCCAAGCGGCAGGATCTGGCTGTTCAGCATGCCCGTCTCCCCGCTGACACGCTCACCATGGTCTCCGCGAAACTAGGTGCCGGTGCCCCAATGCCCAAGCCTGAGAAGGAGACGCTGTAATGTTGATCCCGCTATCGCATTATCTGTTTGTCGCCGGCCTGCTGCTCGTCATCGGCGTCTTCGGCATTTTCATGAACCGCAAGAACATCATCATCATCATGATGTCGATCGAGCTGATCCTACTGGCGGCGAATATCAACTTCGTCGCATTCTCCGGCGCGCTGCATGACATGGTGGGTCAGGTCTTCACCATGTTCGTGCTCACGGTTGCGGCCGCCGAGTCCGCCATTGGCCTTGCCATCCTGGTCATCTATTTCCGCAATCGTGGCTCGATCGAGGTCGAGGACGTGACGTTGATGAAGGGTTGATATGCTCACGTTAATCGCCGTTTTCGCCCCCCTCATCGGCGCCGTTCTCGCGGGTGTCGCGCGCCCGTTCATCGGCAAGCGTGCGTCCGTTGGCGCCAGCATCCTGTTCATGGTCGTCTCGGCCGTGGCCGGCGTGGCTACGCTGGTCACCTTCGTGCAAGGCGGTGTACCCGTCGCGCCACTACATCTTGCCAACTGGATCTCCGTAGGCAGCTTCACGCCGGACTGGACTCTGCGGCAGGACACATTGAGTCTGGTCATGGTGGCCATGGTCAGCACAGTGTCCATGCTCATCCATGTCTACAGCGCCGGCTACATGGCGCATGACAAAACCGTTCCCCGGTTTTTTGCCTACCTCTCGCTGTTCACCTTCGCCATGCTCATGCTGGTCACGGCCAACAACCTGCTGCAACTTTTCTTCGGCTGGGAAGGTGTGGGCCTCGTCTCCTATCTGCTCATTGGCTACTGGTACGAGCGTCCTGCGGCCAATGCCGCGGCCATCAAAGCTTTCATCGTCAACCGCGTCGGCGACCTTGGCTTCGCGGTCGGCATCGCGCTGAGCTATCTGGTGTTCCACACCATTTCGTTCGATGAGATTTTCGCCGCTGTTTCGGCTCATGCTGGGGATAGCTACACCCTGTTCGGCACCTCGTTTCCGGTGCTGGAGGTTATCTGCATCCTCCTGTTCATCGGCGCCATGGGCAAATCCGCGCAGCTTTTCCTGCACACCTGGCTGGCTGACGCGATGGAAGGCCCCACCCCGGTCTCCGCCCTCATCCATGCCGCCACCATGGTCGCGGCGGGCGTATTCCTTGTCGCACGTATCTCGCCGCTGCTGAACGCGGCGCCGGTGGCGATGGAATTCGTTACCATCATAGGCGCGTCCACGGCGCTCTTCGCCGGCACCGTCGGCTGCGTGCAAAACGACATCAAGCGCATCATCGCCTATTCCACCTGCTCGCAGCTTGGCTACATGTTCCTGGCCGCCGGCCTCGGCGCTTATCCGGTGGCCATGTTCCACCTCATCAACCACGCCTTCTTCAAGGCGCTGTTGTTCCTGGCCGCTGGCTCGGTCATCCACGCAATGTCCGACGAGCAGGACATACGTCTCATGGGCGGTCTCGCCCGCAAACTTCCCATCACGTGGGTGGTCATGCTCTTCGGCGCGCTGGCTCTCGCTGGCATCCCGCCTTTCTCCGGTTATTACTCCAAAGACGCCATCCTGGCAGCGGCCTTTGCCTCTGGTACACCGGTCGGCCTTTACGGTTGGGCCTGTGGCATCATTACCGCGGGCCTCACGGCGTTCTACATTTCACGTCTCTTCCTGCTCACCTTCCACGGCACCTCGCGCGCGCCGAAGCATGTGCAGGAGCATGTGCATGAGAGCCCGCTGGTAATGTTGCTGCCTTTGGTCGCGCTTGCGGTTGGCGCGCTCGCCAGTGGCTATCTGCTGCGCACAAACTTCATAGGCACCAACTTCGCCAACTTCTGGGGCACCAGCCTCGCCGTCCCGGCCAACTCACCTATGACAGCACTCGACTCCATCCCCGCCTGGGTGGCCACCGCCCCACTCGCTGTTGGCATTGCCGGCATCCTCGTCGCCATCGTCTTCTACGTTCTGGTGCCGTCTCTGCCCGCCGCCCTCTCGCAAAACCTTGGTGGGCTATACCGTTTCGTTCTCAACAAATGGTATTTTGACGAAGTATACGATGCCATCTTCGTCAAACCCACTTTGCGCCTCGCGAAATTTGCGTGGCACGTCGGCGATGAGCAGGTAATCGACGGTGCCGCCAGCGGCCTTGCCGCCCTCACGGCGGATGCATCAAGGCAAACGGTCAGGCTACAAACCGGCTCGATCGCGCTCTATGCTTTCATCATGCTGATCGGCCTGCTTGGCTTCCTCAGCATCTTTCTCTGGGTGCGATAACCATGAACCAAGCCGGTTTTCCCATCCTCTCGCTCATCACGTTTCTGCCGCTGCTGGGCGTTGTCTACATAGCAACTTTGCGAGGTGACGCAGAAGCCATCGCAGCTAAGGCCCGTGTTGGTGCCCTCGTCACCAGCCTCGCTGTGCTGGCGCTTGGCATCTATCTCTGGATCAAGTTTGACCCATCCCAGGCAGGATTCCAATTTGTCGAAGCTGCGCCCTGGCTCTCGGGCGTAAATGTCGAATACCGCATGGGCGTGGATGGCATCAGCCTGTTTCTCATCCTGCTTATCCTCTTTCTTACCCCCATCGCCATCCTTTCCAGCTGGTCCATCACCAAGCGCGTCCGCGAATTCATGATCGCGTTCTTGCTGCTGGACTCGTTGACGACAGGCATGTTCTGCGCCCTCGACTTTGTATTGTTCTACATTTTCTTCGAGGCTGTACTCCTCCCGATGTATCTCATCATCGGCGTTTGGGGCGGGGAGCGCCGGATCTACGCTGCCGTCAAATTCTTCATTTTCACGCTCGCCGGTTCGCTTTTCATGCTGCTGGCCCTGGTCTGGCTGTGGCGCGATGTCGGAACAACCAATATCGTCACCCTGCTGAACACTCCCATTCCGCCGCACACGCAGATGTGGCTGTTCGTTGCGTTTCTTGCCTCCTTCGGCGTGAAAGCGGCAGTTTGGCCGCTGCACACCTGGTTGCCCGATGCCTATGGTGAGGCCCCGATCCCCGGCACCATCATGCTGGCTGCAGTGCTTTCCAAAATGGGCGCTTATGGCTTCATCCGCTTTGCCGTGCCGATGCTGCCGCAGGCCGCCGCGGCTGCCGAGCCGCTGATGTTCACGCTCGGCGTCGTCGCGGTCATCTACATCTCCTTCGTAGCCCTGGCGCAGACGGATATGAAGCGCATGATCGCTTATTCCTCGGTCGCGCATATGGGCGTGATCATCATTGGTGTCTTCACCTTCACGGTCGAAGGCATTGAGGGTGCGCTGTTCCAGATGCTCTCCCACGGCATCGTCATCGCCGGCCTGTTCGTCTGCACCGGCGTGCTGCTTGCCCGTGGTGAAACGCTTGTGCTCTCCCGCCTGGGGGGCATCGCCGCCCGCATGCCGGCCTACGCTGCGCTGCTCATGCTATTTGCCCTGGCCAACATGGGCCTGCCCGGCACCTCCGGCTTTGTCGGGGAAATTCTTGTCATCGTCGGTGCCATGAAGGTGAATTTCTGGGTCTCGCTGCTGGGCGCCGCGGGCATGGTGCTGGGGGCTGCATATATGTTGGTGCTTCTGCGTTCCGTGTTGTTCGATAAAATCACACGTCCGGAGCTTGGGGCTCTCAAAGACCTCAAGCCTGCTGAATACGCCATGCTGCTCCCGCTTGCCGCCATGGTTCTCTGGCTCGGTATCTACCCGAGTAGCTTCACCCATATTTTTGACGTGCCGGTGAATGCCATGGTGCAGGCGCATTTCGCCGCTCTTACCCCCCACACGGCCTTGGCCATGGTGACAACAAAATGAGTTTCGCGCCTCTCATCCCCGGTCTTCTCCTCGCCGTGGGCGGCATGGCCCTGCTGCTCATTGGTGTGTTCTCCAAGCGCGACAAAACCTCTGTCACGACCTTCGGCTCCATCCTTATCCTGGCTCTGGCCGCCGGTTTTTCCGTCGCGGCGCCGGATGGCATGCTCTTTGGTGGTCTGTTAAAAACCAGCCTGTTTACCCGCTTTGCCGATGTGCTGGTCTATCTTGGCGCGGCCGCCGCTCTGCTACTTTCACTCGACTATAACAGGCGAGAATCCATCGCCCGGTTCGAGTTCCCCATTCTTGTTCTCTTTGCGGTTCTGGGCATGATCGTGATGGTCTCGGCAGCCGACCTCATGAGCCTCTACGTTGGGTTCGAACTGCAATCGTTGGCGCTCTATATCCTTGCCGCCTCAGCCAGGGATTCGCTGCGCTCGACGGAAGCGGGCCTGAAATATTTTGTCCTCGGCGCGCTCGCCTCTGGTCTGCTTATCTACGGCATCTCACTGGTCTATGGTTTCGCAGGGACGACCAACTTTGTCTCCCTGGCGGCCATCCTCGCGAACGGTGCAGGCTACGGCACCGTTATCGGCATCGTCTTTGTGCTGGTTGGTCTCGCGTTCAAAGTCTCGGCGGCCCCGTTTCATATGTGGACGCCCGATGTGTACGAGGGCTCACCCACGCCCGTAACGGCCCTGTTCGGCACCGCGCCGAAAATCGCGACGATGGCGCTGCTGCTCTCCGTCATGCTTGGGCCATTTGGTCATCTGCTTGCGCAATGGCAGATGCTTATTGAAATTCTCAGCATCCTCTCCATGACGCTGGGTGCACTCGCCGCCATTGGTCAAAAAAACATCAAACGGCTGCTGGCTTACTCCTCCATCGGCCACATGGGCTACGCACTCATGGGCTTGGCCGCGGGTACGCTGGCAGGCGTGCAAGCCACCCTCATTTATCTGGCCATTTATATCGTGATGTCCTTTGGTGCGTTTGCTTGCGTCATTGCCATGCGCCGCGGTGGTCAGGCGGTGGAAACAATTGCCGATCTTGCCGGCCTCTCTACTGAAAAACCTGGTTTTGCCCTGGCGCTCGCCATTTTCATGTGGGCCATGGCTGGTATCCCGCCACTTTCCGGCTTCTTCGGTAAACTTTATGTATTTTCCGCCGCCATCAATGCCGGGCTGGATGCGCTCGCCATCGTAGGCGTCATCACCAGTGTCATTGGCGCTTTCTACTACCTGCGTGTCATCAAGGTCATGTATTTTGACGCCGGTACCCCCGGTTTCGACAAAACCGCCACCGGCGTGCGCTTTGTCATGGTTGTGGGCGCGCTCGTGACCTGCCTGTTCGTCTTCATCCCCGGCCCGCTCATTGCAGCCGCCGATGCCGCCGCGAAGGCTCTTATTGGTTGATCTCCTGGCGGCTTGAGACCTACGACGAGCTAGGCTCAACCTCCGACCTTTGCACCGCGCGCGCCAAAGCGGGCGAGGCGGAGGGCCTTGCTGTACTTGCGCATAAGCAAATTGCCGGACGCGGTAGCCGTGGCCGCAGTTGGCAAGCGCCAGAGGGTAACCTCAATCTTTCGCTTCTGCTGCGTCCGGCACTACCATCGGCCCAGGCAGGCTTTTATTCGCTGTTGGCGGGTGTCGTGGTGGCGGAAGCGCTGGAGCAGTTTTTTGCGCCCCCCACCATGCTGAAATGGCCAAACGACGTGCTCCTGGGCGGCGCCAAGCTGGCGGGAGTTCTTATCGACGCCACGCCGAATGGCGAAAACCTCGACTGGCTGGTCATCGGCATCGGCATCAACCTGGGCTCCGCGCCCGAAATCCCCGGTCGTATAACGACCTCGCTAGCGGCCCACGGTGTCACAATTACCGCGCCCGATGCCGCAAATGCCATTCTGGCAGGCTTTTCTCGTTGGCATGGTGCAGGTGTCGCCTCCATTCGCGATGCCTGGCTGGCCCGAGCGCACCCCATCGGCACCCCGCTGGAAGTCAAATCCACCCATGGCGTTCAAACCGGCACCTTCGCCGGTCTCTCGCCTTCCGGCGAATTGCTGTTGCACAGCAAAAATCGTATCGAACGGATCAGCACGGGCGACGTCATGCTGGGCCTGGCGTGAGGGGGATAAAATGCTTCTGGTGATCGATACCGGCAACACCAACATTGTGTTCGCGGTGCATAACGGCACGGAATGGCGTGGCACTTGGCGCCTTGCGACCTCGGCACAACGCACGTCCGATGAATACGGCGTCTGGCTGGCAGCCCTGCTCACCCGCGCCGGAATCACTCCTCGCGAAATCACGCGCGCCGTCATCGGCACAGTGGTCCCCGCCGCCCTTTACGATCTGCGCCGGCTCTGTCGCGAATGGTTCGACGTGGAACCCCTGGTCGCCAATGCCAGGCTCGACTGGGGCTTTGAGATCAAGATCGACAACCCCGATGAGGTCGGCGCCGACCGGTTGCTGAATGCGCTTGCCGCCCATAACCATTATCGCGGCCCCCTGGTGGTGGTCGATTTTGGTACTGCCACAACGTTCGACGTCGTGGATGCCGACGGCGCCTATCTCGGCGGCGCTATCTCGCCGGGTATCAACCTGTCCATCGAGGCGCTGCATCAGGCAGCCGCCCGGTTACCACGCATCGGCATCGGCCGCCCGCAAACGGTCATCGGCCGCTCCACCATCCCTGCCATGCGCTCGGGTACCTATTGGGGCTATATCGGGCTGATCGAAGGTCTGCTCAATCGCATTGAAGGTGAGTATGGCGCCCCCCTGAAGGCCATCGCCACCGGCGGTCTGGCACCCTTGTTTGCCGAAGGTACCACCAAATTTACGGCCGTGGACTCCGACCTCACGCTGGATGGCCTGCGCCTGCTTTCACTGCGCAATCACCCGCCACCTTTGCCGCGCGACCGTGCACGGTTTATCGAGACCGAATAATCTAAAATCTACCCAGGAGTTGTGTATCTTATGAAAAAATCCACCGGCAAATCCCCGGCGCCGGTCCGGGGCGATGCCCAGGGCGGGTTCATTTTCGTGCCACTTGGCGGCACCGGTGAAATTGGCATGAATTTCAACCTCTATGGTTGCGACGGCGCCTGGCTTGCGGTCGATTGCGGCATGGGGTTCTCAGGGCCGGAAACACCGGAGGCGGAAATTCTCCTGCCGGACCCGGCTTTCATCGCCGGCCAGCGCGACGCTTTGCTCGGCCTCGTCATCACCCATGCGCATGAGGACCATATCGGCGGCGTGGCGCGGCTGTGGCCACAACTGCGCTGCCCTATCTATGCAACTCCTTTTGCCGCCGCGATCATCCGCCGCAAATTGGCGGAGGCAGGGCTAGGGCGTGAGGTCAAACTCAAAATCCTCAAACCCGGCGCGTCGTTCGAACTTGCACCGTTCAGTCTCCGCTACTTCCCAATGACCCATTCCACGGCCGAATCGCAGTCTCTCGCCATCACCACCAGTTACGGTACCGTTCTGCATACTGGCGACTGGAAGTTCGATCCCGATCCCGTCATTGGCGATTTATCCGACGAAGCCGGCCTCAAAGCCTTGGGCGATGCCGGCGTACTAGCCATTGTCTCGGATTCCACGAATGCCATGGTGGAAGGGCATTCTCGTTCCGAGTCGGAGGTCAAACGCAGCCTCAAAGGCCTTATCGCGGATATTCCCGGCCGTATCGCAATCACCTGCTTTGCCAGCAACGTCGCGCGCGTTGCCAGTGTTATCGCCGCCGGCCAAGCCGCCGGGCGGCATATCGCCCTGGTTGGCCGCAGTCTTGGCAATTACGTCGCCGCCGCGCAGGAAGCAGGCTACTTGCAGGATGTCCCGGACTTCATCCCGGAAGAGGAAATCGGCTCCATCCCAGACGACAACCTGCTGCTGCTGGTCACCGGCAGCCAGGGTGAGCCCCGCTCCGCTTTGGCCCGCATCGCGGCTGATACACATCGCCATGCGATGCTGGGAGAGGGCGATACCGTGATCTTCTCGTCGCGGATGATCCCCGGCAACGAACGCGCCATCACCGCCGTGCAGGATGCATTGGTCCGCCGCGGCGTGGATGTCATTACCGATCAAGACGAATTCACCCATGTTTCAGGCCACCCTAAGCGCGACGAAATCCGTAGGCTCTATAAGCTCGTCCGGCCGCAATACGTTGTCCCCACCCATGGGGAATGGCGCCATCTCTCCGCCCAGGCTGCTCTGGCTGAGGAGGAGGGGCTAATTCCTCTCCTGCTGGAAAATGGCGACGTGTTGCAGTTCGGGCCTGGGACGCCAGCCATCGTCGACTCCGTCCCCACCGGCCGCCTGGTCGTGGACGGTGAACGCATCGTGCCGCTTAAAGGTGGCGTCCTTTCGGCCCGCCGGCGGATGCTGTTCAACGGCGTCGTTATCGGTAGTTTTGCCGCCGATGCCAGCGGCAAACTCGTTGGTACAGCAAAAATCTCAGCCCCCGGCTTACTTGATGAAGCAGATGGAAAACTGAGGCTCGAAGCCGAGGTGGAGTTTTTTGAGCTTCTCTCGGATCTACCCGCAGCGGTACGCCGCCAGGAAACCGCTTTCTTGGAGGCAGCACGTACAGGCCTGCGCAAGATTATTGGCAAACGCTTCGGCAAACGGCCACTGGTTGAGGCGCACTTACTGAGAATCTAAAATCGCACAAAAAACAACCAAACTATCACAACAAAGAACAGTATCGATCAAATTAGAGGCAATTTATGTCTGTAAGCTCAAAAAATACGCGAATGAGGAGCGTTTTCTGCTGGACTTATGCTGTTGTGCGATGCACTATAACTACAGGATGTAGTTTTGGTTCTTCATCCTGCTGTGTGACTGGTGTTTCCTCCCTGAACTTGGCCCGCCGCCCAAAGGGCTGGCGGGCTTCTTTCCGTATGTTTAGGAAGTGAGGCTGCAATGAATGTCAGGCAGGAGATCCCCGATCTAACTGTATGCCGCGCTTTCCTGGCGGCCTGGGTTTTTACGTATCACGTTGATCTTTATCTAAATTTTTCGGCCTGGCTCGGTCCGTGTGCGGAAATAGTCCGGCACGGTTACCTTGGTGTGGACGGCTTTTTCATTCTGTCAGGGCTGATTTTAGCGCGGGTACACCCGGAGCTGAGCCGTAGGGGCATGCATCCCAAGCTTGATTCCGAATTCTTTGGTACGCCTCAACCGTTTCACCCTCGCGTGTGGAAGTTCTGGGGCAAGCGTCTGGCACGGATCTATCCGCTCCATTTTGTGACCATCATTCTCTTCGCTGCCGTCTTTGGGGCAGGCCTCGCAGCCGACGTCATCCCGCGCGATCCGTCACGGTTCAGCATTCCGGCACTTCTGGAAAATCTTGCGCTTGTTCAAGGCTGGGGTTTTTCCAGTCACGGTGCCTGGAATTATCCATCCTGGTCAGTCAGCGCGGAATGGGCTGGCTACCTGCTTTTTCCTATTACATGGTACATTATAAGCTTTCTTGAGCCTGTTGCGTCAGCTTCGATTGTTGTCTGTTGTATGGCTGTCTTGGGGGGCATTACCGTCGCGCATCAGCACAACTTGAATCTGGCCTTTGGCGGGGGGTTGCTACGTTTTTTTCCTGAATTTCTGATTGGTCTTGGCACCGCCAAGGCAGTTCCAAGATACGCAGATATGCTACCAACACGTTATTTTGCGGCACTCGCGGTCGGGGTCTTATTTATATTTGCCTCGGCTGGCTTTGACGTACTCACCGTAGCCGGCCTTTGGCTTCTTCTCTTTAGCCTGACCGCGCATGCGGATGCCGAGCGGCCCACGTTGATCGGCAATATCAGGGTGTTGCGTTGGCTCGGGCTGCTCTCCTACGCGTTTTATATGAGCTTTGCCCTGGCGGAGTTGCTGCTTTCACAAATCTTCCGGCGCGAGGGCTGGACACCGGCGAGCCACAGCTTGGTCTTTGCCACAGGCATGCTCACGGTTACCTTTTTCGTCGCGGTCATCCTGCACGTTACCGTCGAGGTTCCCTGCCGCCGTGCGGCTGACCGCTGGCTGGAGCGCCCCGCCTCGCCTAAAACGCCGATCCGCTCTAAACAGCAGCTGTCATAACAAAGGTTCTTCATGCGTCTCTCCCAAAGCCTGATCCCCACATTGAAAGAAACCCCAGCCGAAGCGCAGATCGCCTCGCACCGGCTAATGCTGCGCGCCGGCCTTGTCCGCCAGATGGCGTCAGGCATCTACGCCTGGCTGCCAGCAGGCCTGCGGGTGCTCAATAAAATTTCCCAGATCGTGCGCGAGGAGCAGGACGCCGCCGGCGCCCAGGAAGTCCTGATGCCGACGATCCAGAGCGCGGATTTATGGCGCGAGAGCGGGCGCTACGACGCCTACGGCAAGGAGATGCTGCGCATCACCGATCGCCACGACCGCGAACTCCTCTACGGCCCGACCAACGAGGAAATGATCACCGCGATCATGCGCGACACCACCAAAAGCTACCGGGATCTGCCGCGGAATCTCTACCACATCCAGTGGAAATTCCGCGACGAGGTCCGCCCCCGCTTTGGCGTGCTGCGCGGCCGTGAATTTCTCATGAAAGACGCCTACAGCTTCGACCTCGATTATGAAGGCGCCCTCATCGCCTACAAAAAAATGATGCTCGCCTACATGCGCACCTTCCAGCGAATTGGCATCACCGCCATCCCCATGCGTGCCGACACCGGCCAGATCGGCGGCGATCTCAGCCATGAATTCCACGTCCTCGCCCCCACGGGCGAGAGCGGCGTGTTCTACGACGCCGCCTTCGAAGCCGGCGACTCGCTGACCGCCACCGACGTCGAAGCCTTTTACGAACAGATGACCACCATGTACGCGGCCACGGACGAAAAACACGATCTCGACGCCTGGGCCAAAATCCCCGACGAACGCAAGCGGGAGGGCAGGGGCATCGAAGTCGGCCAGATTTTCTACTTCGGTAAAAAATACTCCGAGTCCATGAACTTCGCCGTCACCGGCCCCGACGGCAGCAAAATCTTCCCGGAAATGGGCAGTTACGGTATCGGCGTTTCGCGCCTGGTCGGCGCCATTATCGAGGCCCGGCACGACGAAGCCGGCATCATCTGGCCAGACGCTATCGCCCCCTTCCGCGCGGCCATCCTCAACCTGCGCCAGGGCGACGCCGTCACCGACCAAATCTGCAACGATCTCCACGAAAAACTCGGCGCGGATTGCCTATACGACGACCGCGAGGAACGCGCAGGCGCCAAATTCGCGGACGCTGACCTTATGGGGCACCCCTGGCAGATCATCGTCGGCCCGCGCGGTGCCGCCAACGGCGTGGTGGAACTAAAGCGCCGCGCCACGGGTGAGCGCTTCGAACTGTCCGTTGCCGACGCCTTAGCAAAAGTCCTGGCCTGATGTTCAACGCCTTCGAGCGAAAAGTCGCAGCCCGCTACCTGCGCGCGCGCCGGGGTGAACGGTTCGTCTCCGTCATCGCCATGTTTTCGCTCGTCGGCATTGCCCTCGGCGTTGCCACGCTCATTATCGTAATGAGCGTAATGAATGGCTTTCGCCAGGAACTGCTTTCCCAAATTCTTGGCCTGAATGGCGACATCGGCGTCTACAGCGCCGGCGCGCCGCTCACGGGCTACGACGATATGTCGGCGAAGATCCGCGCCATCCCCGGGGTCACCGCGGCCTTCCCCGTCGTGCAGGGTGAGGTTCTGTTCTCCGGCCCGCAAGGCGGCACCGCCGGCGGCATCGCGCGCGGCATAACCCCGGATGGCCTAGCGGCCCTTCCCACGGTCGCCAACCACATCATTGCGGGCAAACTATCAGACCTAACCGGAGACGGTGTCATCGCCATTGGCGGCGGTCTCGCCAGCCAGTTCGGCATCACCGTCGGCCAGAGCATCACTCTCATCATGCCACAGGGCAAAGCTACCATCATCGGCACCATTCCCAGCATCCAGAGCTTCCGTGTCGTTGCCATCTTCCAGACAGGCATGCAGCAATACGACTCCAGTTTTGTCTTCATGCCGCTGGCGGCCGCGCAAACTTTGTTCCAGCAGCCCAACGCCGCCACGCAAATTCAGGTTTTTGTTGCCGACCCCGACCACGATGACGCGGTGAAACAGTCGATCGTCAACGCGCTGCCCAACACCCCGTTGAACATTCAAGACTGGCGCCAGAACAACGACTCCTTCCTTGCCGCCGTTACGGTGGAAGGCAATGTCATGTTTCTCATCTTAACTCTCATTATCATTGTCGCTGCCTTCAATGTCATCTCTTCCCTCATCATGATGGTGAAGGATAAAGCACGTGACATCGCGATCCTGCGCACCATGGGCGCCACCTCCGGCGCCATTCTCCGCATCTTCCTCATGTGCGGCGCTTCGGTGGGCATACTTGGCACGCTCATCGGCTTTGGCATCGGCGTGATCTTCTGCGCCTACATCGAGCAAATCAAGGAATTTGTTTCCAAAATCACCGGCACCCCGCTCTTCGATCCCACCGTCTACTACCTGGAATCCCTGCCCGCGAAGCTGGACTGGCACCAGGTCACGGAAGTCCTGTTGATGTCCTTTGCGCTCTCGATTCTCGCCACCATCTACCCTAGCTGGCGTGCGGCCCGCATCGACCCGATCGAGGCCCTGCGCAGTGAGTGAATTTCTTCTCCACCTCCATGCCATCAACCGCACCTACAAAACAGGTGCCGAATCCCTCACCGTTCTCGACGGCGCGGAGTTATTCCTTCAGCGCGGGGAAATCGTCGCCCTGGTCGCACCGTCAGGTTCCGGCAAGTCAACCTTGCTGCACCTCGCAGGCTTATTGGAAAAGCCAGACGGCGGCGCTGTCATCATCAATGGCAACGATGCCGGCAAACTGCCCGACAATGCCCGCACGGAAATCCGCCTGCGCACCATCGGTATCGTCTACCAGTTCCATCATCTGCTGGCGGAATTCACCGCGCTGGAAAATATTTCCCTGCCGCAGATGATCGCGGGCAAAACCCAGGTACAAGCCAATATCCGTTCCATGGAATTGCTGACAAAGTTCGGTCTTGCGGCGCGTGCCCAACACCTGCCCGGCAAACTCTCCGGCGGCGAGCAACAGCGCGTTGCCATCGCCCGCGCGCTTGCCAACAATCCCTCACTACTGCTGGCTGACGAGCCGACCGGCAACCTCGATGTCCACACCGCGAACATTGTCTTCGAGGAACTGCTGCACATCGTCCGCTCGGAAAATGTCGCGGCACTTATCGCGACCCACAACCCGGATCTGGCCAAACGCATGGACCGCCAGTTAACCCTGCTCGACGGGAAACTGGTTTAAGTTTACGCCAACGTCCGGCACCGCTCCAACGCTGCAATCAACGCGGTCCGCACCCCAGGTTCCAGGGCCGAGTGTCCGGCATCCGGCACTATGGTCAGCCGTGCGCTGGGCCATGCCGCCGTCAGTTCAAAAGCCGACTGCGCCGGGCAGATCATATCATAGCGTCCCTGCACAATCTCACCCGGAATATCCCGCAACGCGTCCATATGGCCGAGCAATCCTACTTCAGGCAGGAACAGGTTATTCACAAAATAATGCGCCTCGATCCGCGCCAGCCCTAGCGCTGAGCGGTCCTGCGCAAACGCCGACACAGCTTCAAAACTGGGCAATAAAGTCGAGCACGAGCCTTCGTAAATGCTCCAGCTCCGCGCCGCCGGCCCATGGATCATCGGGTCAGGGTCCGTCAGCCGCCGCAAATAACTGGCCAGCAAATCCCCGCGTTCGCCCTCCGGCAGAAACTGCGCAAACGCCGCATGCGCCTCGGGAAACACGCGCGCCATGCCGTGGAGAAACCACTCCACTTCCGCAGCCCGGCCAAGAAAAATCCCGCGCAGCACCGCGCCGATAACAGCCTCGGGGTGCGCCTGAGCATAGGCCAGCGCCAGCGTCGAGCCCCAGGAGCCGCCAAACAGCAGCCAGCGCTCCACCCCCAAAAAATTACGCAACACCTCGATGTCTTCCACCAGATGCGGCGTCGTGTTCGCCACCAGGCTGCCGAGAGGCGTCGATCGCCCCGCCCCGCGCTGGTCAAAAATAATCACCCGCCACACGCTGGGGTCAAAAAACCGCCGATGAACCGTGCCAGCACCCGCACCTGGGCCGCCGTGCAGGAATAGCACCGGCTTGCCACGTGGATTGCCCACCTGCTCCCAGTACATCACATGCCCGTCGGAGAGCGGCAGATAGCCGGTCTGGTAAGGCCCGATTTCCGGGAACAGATCGCCGCGCGGCATGTCGGCTTAAACCAGCGCGGCGCGCAGCACCGACGCCACACGTGCGGCCTGTGCATCGCTCAAATCGGGATGGATCGGCAGCGCCAGAATCCGGCGCCCCAGCCCTTCAGCCACCGGCAGCGGCACGCCGTCGTGGCAGGAGGCATAAGCCGGTTGCTGATGCAGCGCGCGCGGATAATAAACCGCATGCCCAATTCCCGCCGCCTGCAACGCCGCCTTCGCCTTTTCCCGCGTCGCCTCATCGGGCAACAGCACCGAATACACCGCCCACGCACTCACGCTATCGGGCACCCGCACGGGCGTTTCCAGCACATCGGCCAAAGCCGCGTCATAAATCCGGGCGATCTCATCGCGCCGCGCAATCTCCCACTCAAACACTTCAAGCTTCGCCAGCAACACAGCCGCCTGCATCGTATCCAGCCGCCCGTTCATGCCGATGCGCATCACCTCATAGCGCGTGGTACCCTCGCCATGCGTCCGCAGCGACCGGAACAGCGCCGCCCGTTCCGCCGACTCCGTAAACAGCGCGCCGCCATCGCCGTACGCACCCAGCGGCTTGGACGGAAAAAAACTGGTCGCCGTGGCATCGGCGGCCTTGCCCAGCCGCTCACCTTTCAGCGCCGCGCCAAAACTCTGCGCGCAGTCATCCAGCGTAAACAGCCCCTCGCGCACCGCAATTGCGCGAATTCCATCCCAATCCGCCGGCTGGCCGAACAAATCCACACCAACAATGGCCCGTGGCCGTAACACCCCGGCCCGTTTCACATCGGCAAGCCGTGCCTCCAGGCTCGCCAGATCAATCTGGAACGTGCGCGGATCAACATCCACAAACACCGGCGTCGCAGCAAGCAGCAGCGGCACCTCGGCGGTGGCGGTATAGGTAAACGCCGGCAGAAACACCGCATCGCCCCGGCCAATGCCCTCGGCCATCATCGCGATCTGCAATGCATCGGTGCCGGAACTCACCGTCACGCAATGCGCGGCGCCGCAAAAAGCCGCCAACCGGTTTTCCAACTCGGTCACCTCGGGCCCCAGAATATACTGCCCGTGCGCCAGCACCGCATCCAGCCTAGCGCGCAAGCTGGGGCCAATCCGCGCCTGCTGCGCCTTCAAATCGAGAAAGGGTATCGGGGGAAATTTTTCAGCGTTCATAATACCAATCCTACCTCGCCGCGCGCGAAACGGCGAGACCATCCGCCGGCACAAATTCCGGCACCATCCGTGCCAGCACCGCCAGTGCCCCGGCGGTGTCGCTGGCCACGCAAGCCGCCTCAATATCGCGTATCGCCGCTGCCACCAGCCGCACATCGGTCACCCTTGGGCAAGCCATCAGCAGCCCTTCATAACCCGTCGGCTCCGGCTGCTCACCGCCGTGAAACAATTCCTCGAATAATTTTTCGCCGGGCCGCAGGCCAGTAAACCGGATCGCCACATCCACATCCGGCCGCAACCCGGCAAGCCGGATCATCTGCCGTGCCAAATCAACGATTTTCACAGGCGCGCCCATATCCAGCACAAAAATCCCGCCGTCGGGGATCGCCGCTTCTCCGCTGCCCACAACGGAGGCCTGCAACACCAGCCCCACGGCCTCCCGCACGGTCATAAAGTAGCGCTGCATTTCCGGGTGCGTCACCGTCAACGGCCCGCCCTGTGCCAGTTGCCGGCGAAATAGCGGCACCACGGAACCCGTCGACCCCAGCACGTTGCCAAACCGCACGGTCACGCAGCGCATCGTCCGTTTGCCGCCGCGCCGCGCTTCCACATCCAAACCCTGGCAGTACATTTCCGCCAACCGCTTTGTCGCCCCCATAACGGAGCTTGGGTTCACCGCCTTGTCGGTAGAGATCAAAACCATCAGCGCCGCCCCACTGGCCGCGGCGGCATCTGCTACTGCCCGTGTCCCCAGCACATTGGTCTGCACACCCTCCAGCGGGTTCGCCTCCACAATGGGCACATGTTTCAGCGCGGCGGCATGAAATACCAGTTCGGGGCGGAATTTCTGACACAAAGCGATCATCCGCGCGGCATCGCGCACATCGCCGATCACCGCGCGGCGCGGCAACTCCTGGTTCAACTCCGCCAGTTCCAGATCAATCTGCCAAAGCGCAAACTCGCCATTGTCCAGCAACAGGATTTCCGCCGGAGCAAAGCCTGCGACCTGCCGCGCCAGCTCCGCGCCAATGCTGCCGCCAGCACCCGTCACCAGCACCCGCTTGCCCGCAATCAACCGCGCCATACTTTCCCGGTCCGGCCGCACCTGCTGGCGGTTGAGCAAATCCTCAATGGCAATCGGTTGCAATTCCAGCTTTTGTTCCGCCGGCGCCAACCGCGTCAGGCTGGGCGCCCGTAGCACCCGGATGCCATTACGCTCGGCGACTGCCAACAGCCCCGCCAGGGCATCACCGGCCAGTCCGCTGGCGGTGATAATCAGCAAATCAGGCTTCTGTTCCAGCCGTGCCAGCGCCGTCTCGGCGCCCTCCACCGCGCCAAAAACATCCAGACCATGCAGCCGCTGGCCAACATGTTTAGCCGAGAGCGCCATCAACCCCACCACCCGGTAAGGTGAACCCGTGGCATGGTGATGCGCGGTCAAAAACAGTTCCGCGCTTTGCGCATCACCGACCAGCACCGCCCTTTGTGCCGCCGTCCGCCGCTCCGAGTTGCGGATGCGCGCCAGGCGGTACAGAAATTTTGGCGCAACCAAAAACACCACCAAAATAAGCGCCAGGATGACCGGAAAAGCCGGGGAGGGCAGCGGGATACCCGATCCGACCATGAGCAGCACCAGCATCACCGCCGTCACCAACGCGGCCGTCCCGATAACCGCCAAGTCACGGAAGGAGATAAACCGCCAATGCAGCCGGGCGAGCCCAAGTGGCATCCCGATCAACCAGATCGCCACGGCACCACTCATCGGCAGTGTGTGCGGTTGCGGCACGGGCGACGCCGGATTGGCCAGCCAGAAACTCAAGCCCACAGCAAGGGCCGCCAGCACGCCGTCAAGCAGGATATTCACCGCCATGCGGACAGGGAGACGCGAGGGACTGTGCTGACTCATGGTTACAATCTTATACCCACGGAACTTATACCCATGGAAGCTGGGCTTGATCCATAAGCAAGATCAGCTTTACGGATTTTTGGGGGCCAAGTCCCGGCGATCCAGGTTGGCGATCCAGGTCTCAGCCAAGACTCAGCCGATCCAGAACGTTCCTTCGACTTCAACGGCCGCATCCAAGGGCAGGGACGCTACACCAACAGTCGAGCGTGCATGCCGTCCGGCCTCCCCAAAGGCAGCCACCGTCAGGTCCGAAGCCCCGTTCATCACCACGGCGTGCTGCGAGAACTCCGGCGTCGCGGCAATAAAGCCGCCGAGCCGGATCACCTTGGTAATGCTGGCCAGGCCACCCGGCAGCGCCACTTCCAGCTGGGCCAGCACATTGATCAGGCAAAGCCGCGCCGCGTGCTGGCCTTCCTCAATCGAAACATTCAGCCCGAGTTTCCCTGTTACCGCCACCTTGCCGTCGATCGCGGGCAGTTGTCCGCTCACGGTTACCAGGTTCCCGGCGATGCTCACCGGCACATAGGTGGCCACCGGCGGCATTGGCTTGGGCAACGTGATCCCAAGGTCCGCGAGTCGTTCGATTACATTCATGCGTTGCTCACCAGTTTCAGGCTCTTGCGGCGCTCACGCGGTGCGGGAACCGGCAGGTCGAGCGGCAGCAGCGGCGCGCGATCAGCCGCGCCATCACCCACGGTATCGGCCGCTTCCGGCGTTGCCGGCGCCAGATTCGTCTGCCCCAGATAATTCACCGCCAGATTCCGGAACACATAATCAATCATCGAGGTTGCCTGCAGCACCGCCGGATCGCCTTCCACCGCCCCGGCGGGGCCAAAGCGGGTGAAGGTGAACGCCTCGATATAATCTTCCAGGTTCACCCCATGTTGCAGCCCGAGGCTCACCGCGATGGCGAACGCGTCCATCAGGCCGCGGAAGGCCGAGCCCTCCTTATGCAGCGCGATGAAAATCTCCCCGAGCCTGCCGTTGCTGTACTCGCCGGTGGAGAGAAACAATTTGTGCCCGCCAACGCTGGCTTTCTGCGTATAGCCGCTGCGCCGCGCGGGCAGGGTCTCGCGGTTGGATTGCCGCCGTGCGGGCATCGGGGCGGCCGGCCGAGCCGGCATCCGCGCCACCAAGGGCTCCAGCACGTCAAACATGGCGGCATGCGCCGCCGGGCGCACAGGGGTGAACAACGGCTCACCGCCGAGCATTTTAACCAGCGCCGCTTGCGCGCTCAGGCCCTGCGCCGCCAGAAGCGCATGCGCCCAATGGCTGAGCTGCCCCTCGGCATTCAATGGCGAGAGGGCAGGGGCAAAATTACACACTTCCGCACCCAGCAACGCCTCCACCTCAGGCGTCTCGGCAAAACCCAGCAAGGTCTCATGCCGGCGTGTTCCGGCGACAAGCGCTTCCTGCTGCGCCGCTACCGTCGCTTCTTTCAGTCCTAGCACCAAACATTCCGCCGGTAGCGCCGCCGCCGTCACCGGGTACCCCGGCGCCGCGCCACGCGCCAGCAACCTGGCCGAGGCGATATCCGCCTGCGCGCCGATAAACGCCGTCACCATCACGGCCACATCCCGCGCCTGCACGGAGTCATAATCCAGCCCCAGCCGTGCCAGGACCAAATTAAGATCGGTGAACCCAATGTTCAGCCGGTGCGCCGAGGGTGTGCCCAGGGTCAACGCCGTCACAGCGATCCGTACGGCATCGCCCAGCCCCGCAATATCAAAAACACCGGCCGCGTCGAGAAACGCACTAAGGTTGAACACGAACCCAGGCTGTCCCAGCATTTTGTTCTGCCACACATTGGCGCTCGGGCTGCCCAGCCGCGCAGCCAGCAGCGCGTGCAGTTGCGCGCCTAGGTCAGAGGATATCCCGGCGGTTTCAGCCCGTGCCGCAATCGGTGCAATCCAGGCCTGCGCCGCCAGCGCAATATCCAGCGCGCCCCGGTCCGGCAGCATCGCCGCCAGCGCATCGGCGGCCACAGCCCCCCAGGCGGCGGGGATTTTCACCTCCACCGCAGTGGCGTCAGGGTCCACGCGTCCGGCGAAAACCGTCTGTTTAATGCCGTGCCAGGATTTATCAGTTTTATAAGTGCCCATGCCCTCATCCTATGCCGAGCCGTGCGCCAGTTAAAGTGCATATAGTGGTAATTTTTGCATTCAACCACAAAATACTGTGGATAGTCTGTATCCAACTTCAAGATGGACCACGGCGCAAGCATCACTTATATCAGGCGGCATGAGTACTTCCCATACTGATGCCAAAGTCTCAATTCGCCAGGTTGGCGGCCTGCGCGGGCTTATCTTTAATCCCGGCCTAATTCTGTACACGCTCCGCCATGGCCGCCTCGCCGGGCGGGACGAGCAGGGCAATCATTATTTTGAGCGTCCCGCCCATGGCATCGCCCGCAATGGCCGCCGCTGGGTGGTTTATGCCGGGCCCCCGGACCCTTCGGTTATCGGCCCGCGCTGGCATGCCTGGTTGCATCATCTCACGGATCAGCCGCTGCCCGAGACCGGCGCCAAATCCTGGGAAAAACCGCACCTGCCCAATCTTACCGGCACGGCGGCGGGCTATCGCCCCGCCGGGCATGACTATCAGGGGGGGCAGCGCGCGGCGGCCTCGGCCGACTATGAATCCTGGGCACCGGACCAGAAATAATGACCCGCAAACTTCCTGAGCTTCTCACCGGCTTTGCTGTCATCATCGCGGCAGCCGTGTTTCTGGTCTACGCGCTTACCCAGTCCGGCGAGATCAACGCCGGTGGCTATCCGTTGCAGGCGCAATTCTCGAGCATTGGCGGCCTTACGGTCGGCGCGGACGTCAAAATCGGCGGCGTGGTCATCGGCCATGTCGCGGAGGAACGCCTCGACCCCAACACCTATGCCGCCATCGTGCAACTGGTCATCAACAACGGCATCAAAGTCCCTGACGACAGCAGCGCCGCCATCACCTCCGATGGCTTGCTGGGCGGCAACTATGTAGCGGTTTCGCCCGGTGGCTCGAACAGCATGCTGGCTGCCGGACAGTCCTTTCCGGTGACCCAGTCGGCGATCAATATCGAAGATCTGCTAGGCAAATTCATCTTCTCCATGGGCGGCAACTCAGGTACAAAAACCAGCGCCCCAGCGGCACCGGCGCCGCCCGCAAGCAATCAGGGCGGATTGGCCAATCCCGCCGCACTCACCTCCGTCCCGGCGAAATAATGGGCCTTCGCGCCACCGTTACCCTGCTCATGCTTTGTGCTGGGGGCCTAGCCTGGGGGCAGGCGCAAAATTCCGTGGTGATTCCGCCAGCGCCAGCCATTGTTTCAGCCCCGCTTGCCAACCCGGCGCCCGCCCCGTCAGTGGCACCCGCCCCGCCACCGGGCCTTGTGCAAACCCCATCCCCGGCGGCGCCGGAAGCCGATACTGCCAGCCCTGATACCGCAGCCCCCGCTATGGCGGACACCGCGCCGGCCATCCCCAACAACTGGGCAACAGGTACCACCGCGCTGCTCGGCGTACTCGACAAGGTCGACGGCAGTACGTCCCAAGTATCCATCCCGGTCGGAGGTCAGGCGAACGTGGGAGATCTCCAACTCTCCGTGCAGTCCTGCGTCAGCCGCCCATCGGGCCAACTCCCAGATGCGGCGATTTTCCTGACCGTGCAGACCTTGGCGGATATGGCGGGGCCGCCGCTATTCCGGGGCTGGATGGTCCGTTCCACCCCAGGTGCTACAGTCGTCGGCGATGCAGGTGAAACATTCCGCGTCATGGGTTGCTCCTGATTCGTCAATGGCTTTGCACCGCACAGCGTGTGCTAAAAATACAACAGCCACAAAATGTTAACCTATAAAAACGCTTTTGCCCTGTTGAATCCTGCTCGGCATTGCTAAATGCGCTCAGTACCTAATACAATTATTGGAGATTAGTCATGAAGCTGCGCTTAGCCCTTGCCGCTGCCACCTGCCTTGCCCTGCCGCTTGCGGCGCATGCGCAGCCCGTAACCGGCCCCTATGTTAGCCTGGAAGGCGGTGTCGACTTCCTTATGCCTGTCAACTTCAGCGAAACCCTCGGTGGAGGCGGTGGTAAAGCTCAGTATCGTCCTGGTTATGCTGGCGAAGTTTCGCTGGGTTATGGCCTGGGCAATGGTATTCGCGTGCAACTTAGCGGTGATGATCTGCACACCACCCTGCATGCCTTCGACGTTTCGGGTTATGGCCACTATCGGCTGAGCGGTACTCACTCGACCTTCGGCCCGATGCTTGACGTGCTGTACGACTTCCCCGTCAACTTCCCGCTGGTTCCGTATGTTGGCGCTGGCGCCGGCTATCAGTGGGTCCAGAGCGTAAATAATGGTCCCATCTTTGCGTCAGGCACCAAGGCAAGCTTTGCCTATAACCTGATCGCCGGTGTTTCCTACCCGATCGCGGCCGTCCCCGGTCTGGCTGTCACCGCTGAATACACCTTCACCGATTTGGTTTCCAACACCAAGTACGGCGAGAGCATCACCGGCGCGCCCTATGCTGGCACCCTCAAGTTCGGCGACCAGATGACCAACTCCGTCATGCTTGGCGTGCGCTACCAGTTGTTCAACGCCCCGGCCGAGGCCCCGGCGCCCGCTCCGGAAGCTGCTCCGGTTGCCGCGGCTCCGGCTCCGGTTCCGGCCAAGACCTATCTGGTGTTCTTCGACTGGGATAAGTACAACCTGACCCCGCGCGCCACGCAGATCATTGCGCAGGCCGCTTCGGACAGCAAAACCCAGTCCACCACGACGATCGACGTGAATGGCTATACCGACACGTCCGGTACGCCGGTCTACAACCAGGGCCTGTCCATCCGCCGTGCGAAGGCCGTTGCGGCTCAGTTGGTGACCGATGGCGTCCCGGCCTCGGAGATCACGGCACAAGGCTTTGGCGACACGAACTTGCTGGTGGCCACCGGCCCGGGCGTGCGCGAGCCGCAGAACCGCCGCGTGGAAATCGTCCTCAACTAATCGAGGCTTTCTCGTGAATATTAAACCCCGGCAGGCAACTGCCGGGGTTTAATGTTGCACCGGTGGCAGCGGTTGGGCCTTAGATCAATATGCGATTAGATTAAACCGGAAGGTTCGAGCTAATCGTATGAAATTGATTGATATAGTAATTTCAATTAAGAGTGT
>PLSD01000008.1 GCA_003164135.1 Acetobacteraceae bacterium | reverse complement strand
GGATCACGCAGGAGGCTTTCGGCCAGCGCGGCGATGGATTTCGGCATCGTTGCCGAAAACAGCAGCGTGTGCCGGTCCCTAGGCAGCGTCGCGACGATGCGCTCGATCGGCTTGGCGAAGCCCATATCGAGCATCTGGTCGGCCTCATCCAGAACCAGCGCCTCAAGCTGCGAGAGGTCGCAGAGGCCCTGGCCGATCAGATCCAGCAACCTCCCTGGTGCTGCCACGATGATGTCGACGCCGGCCTTCAGCGCATTGACCTGGTGAAGCTGACTGACGCCGCCGAAGATCGTGGTCACGCTGAGTGGCAGATGACGGCCGAAGCGCTCGAAGCCGTCGGCGATCTGCGAGACCAGTTCGCGCGTGGGGGCCAGGACCAAGACGCGCGCACCGCGCTTTGGCGCCGGGCGGGGAGCTGCGGCCAGGCGATGCAGCAGCGGCAGCGCAAAGGCGGCGGTCTTGCCTGTGCCGGTCTGCGCCATGCCGAGCACGTCGCGGCCCTTAAGTAGCAGCGGGATGGATTGGGCCTGGATGGGGGTAGGGGTGGCATACCCTTCCTCGGCCAGTGCGCGTTGCAGGGATGGCGCCAAAGCGAGATCGGCGAAAGTCATGGACATGGTCAAGCTGCGCCTCCGGCGCTGAGTAAGGATGCGCCGAATCGGGCTTCGCAGGTGCGAGCACGGGCCTTACGGGTGATGCTGCACTGCGTCAACGCGGAGAGGAGGCGCGGCACGGCGGTTCTTCCCTCCACCCGCGTCCGCCGCAGACCCTGCCCGCTAAATCGCCGCGCCTACCGCCGGCGCAGTCCAGTCGAGCGGATGTTGGGCCGTATGAAGGAACGGCGGCGGACGATCATGCGCCTTGGACCGCCTCGCCGGGAAACTCCTCTCCGCCATTCAGCTAATGGACGAATGTCCGTTTCTCGGAAGGCTCGTCGTCGCCGCCAGCATCTGGCATGGTGAAGAATTTCGGATGCTGACCAGCCCGGCGCCGTCCGCGCGCATGAAGTCGTCGTCCGAAATCCTTCGCCAGTCCAGCCGTGAGCAGACGGCCGGCTTCGCGCCTCATGCTCGTCATTTAGAAGCCAGATGGCAGCATCAGAAAGCGGCCATTCATTGGGGTTGACCGGTTCCCTTGAAACCCAGCATTCCGGATAACCACTGGTTACGAGTAATTGTTTAAGGCGGTTATTTGATCCCCATTTTTCAGGTTAGCCTTGTAAGCAAGGCAGAAATTGAGCGGTGGCGCAGAGTCAAAAAATGAAATAAATGTTGATGACATGACAACCGACAGACCCAAGAAGAAACAACACTTTGTCGCCCAGCTTTACCTCAGGAGGTGGCATGACGATCGGAAGCGTGTCGCCACTTGGGTGGATGACAAGATCGCGCCGCGGCGGACCGAAGACGTCGGGCATGCTAGGTATTTTTATGAGGTGTTCGGTATCAACGAAAGCGAGTGCGAACTTCTTCTTCAGGGATTGAAAAGAGTGAAAACGCCAGATGTGGATATTAGATTCCGATCCATTATAAAAAACTGCCGAGAGATTGGCGTTTCGGAAGAAAGTGGAATCAACGCGGCCGATAGCGCTATCGAAGTTTACAAGAAAAATGTAATCGAGGATTACTATGGAATTACCGAAGACATAGTTGCTGAGGCTTATCAAAAGGCAGTCGATGGGAACTTCCGTGACTTTTCTCACGTAGATTATCAGAATCTTCTTCGTTTTGCGACATATCAGCTGGGAAGAACTCCGAAAGCACGGGAAAAAATTCGCCTAGCCGTGGAACCTAAGCTAACTCTTAGAGGCATAAGATTCGACCGCTGGTATACACTGTCCATGTTGATGACAGCCGAGGAGTTGTTCTTGGCTTTGATCGAGCAGCTCTATAAATTCGCATTTATAGAGAACAAAACATCGCAGCCGTTCATCACAAGCGACAACCCGGTATTCAACCTGAAGGGAGTTGAAGATCCAGCTCCGGAGTTATTTTGGCCTCTCACGCCTTTCCTCGCGGTGTTGATTTCGCGGGCAACAACGTCCAAGATTCAGGCGAACGCCATCCGCCAAGATTGGTTAAAGAAGCGAACGCTTTCTTCATATTATCTTTCTTTGTCGGAAGAGCATTCTCTTCCAGAGATTCATAGGCTAAATAAACTCTCGTGGGACAACAAGCACCGCTTCGCGTTTGCCCTTCGCGAGCAGGATTTATTGGCATTCTGTTCTGGCTAGCGACTTAACACACTGGGACAAAAGCGGTCGCTTCTATCGTTATTTCCCCCCAGCAATCATCAGCTTTTTTCCTAGCCCAACTGGACATAGCTATCAGTCCTTACGGCGCCTTGATTGGGCCGCCATCAGGTTTTGGGATTGGAGGTCGACAGCTTTTCGCATTCTCCGCTGCGAAAGCAGACTATCCGCTTCCGTGGAGAGTTTCGGGCGCCTCTTGGCGTACGAAACTCTCCACGATAACGGCCAATCTCTGCCGCCCCCTTTGAGGCCGGTTGAGCCCCCTGCCCTATCGATTCAATGCCGCGCGAATATCCGTTTTTTCGAAGTCATCGCCCTTGAACAACAAAGCCGCCCGATTGGCCTTGGCGCAGGCATAAGCGAAGCAGTCGCCCATATTCAGCGCCGCCGGATGTCGGCCTTTGCCAAACTCGGCATAGGCTTGGGCTGCCAGTTCGAATTCACGCTCCCCGATTGTGACGAACTGGAGATTCAGCGCCTCGCGAAACAACTGGAACCGGGCACGTGCCGACTCGACCGAAAACATATAACTCCGGCAAAGGCCCGCCACGGTCTCCCAAGCCGCCATTGCTGAGTAATACCGCAAGCGCTCACCCTCCAGGCAAGCGGTCAAATCCAGCGCGTCGGGCTCTTGAGTGATGATGGCGATAAGAGCGGAAGCATCGACAAAAATCATAGATCGCCGGACAATTCATCGAAAAATTCCTTGTCAGCCACCTGCCCTGTCGATGGTGGCAAAGGATTTTCGCGCCAAAGCGCCTCAAGCCGCTCCCGCAACGGGACCGCCTGGGCGGTACGCTCCAATTCCGCCTTCACGGCGAGGCGAACAGCATCCTGCTTTGTTATACCGCGCTGTTTTGCAAGTTGCGCGACCAATTCGGCGGTCGCATCATCCCTGATATAGAGGGGCATGATGGCTCCTAGATATTTGAATATCTAAAAAAGATATTTGAATATCTAGGCCAATGCAAGATAAATCAGCCTGAAAGCAGACGTTGCTCGGTGAAGGCGGCGCAAACCAGGCAAACGGCGCTTGCCACCCATAGGGCGCGCACCGGATCAAAGTGCCGGCTCGCTCTCATCCAGCGTATATGCCGGGCTGCAAGGGTTTTCTGGCCCCATGCGGCTTTCCGCCGGGTCAGCTCACGAAAAGCCCTCTCTATGCGGCCAGTCGGCGCTCGGGGCGGCCCCAAGTGCGCTGGCAAGCCCGGAAGCGCCAGGACCCGCGCGGCCAGCTCTGGTGGCACGGTGAGAAATCCCGCGGACACCACGAGCGGCGTGACCGGGACGCCGGTCATCGCATTGATGACATCGGCGTGCGTCTGGTTCTGAAACAGTGGGTTATAGACGGTGATGGCGCCCCGCCTGCGTGGCCTGTGCAAGGTCCAGGTCTGGCCCCCTGCCCTGCCCTCAATCTCCCCACGCCAGGTTTTCGTCTCGATCACGAAAAGCCGGTCCTGGCCGCGCACCACATGGTCGATTTGATGGGTTCCGCCGCCATGCTGCACGGTTAAATCCGTGAGCAATGTGTAACCGGCCTTGGCCAAGCTCCGCGCGACCCGCAACTCGCCGGAATTGCCGTGGCGTGCGGCCCGGTCCTCGTCCTGCTTTTTACCTTTTCCTAGCCAAAGCGCCCGGGGGCGAGCCAAGAGCTGTGCGTAGCTGTACGCAATCCGGAGACAGACGACTTCTGGTCAGGATGCCAAACCCACATGGTAAATCTCTGCTATTTCCCAAAACCAATTGTCATCCAGATCAACTGTTCGGCTTTCCTCGACCAGGCGATCCGCTGCGCGGTCGAAAAGTGCATAGCAAACCTCCTGGTCATCATGGCGAGCTTGATAGGCGATGCCGTCAAAATTCTGAGCCAGCGAATGGATCCCCGCCGACCATGATTGCGGAACATCGTAGGGAAGACCGGTATGCGTGACCTCGGCAGTCGCACCGACACGCGCGAGGCCTGGCCCTGTTAGCTGAAGGAGGCTTAGCGAGCCTGTGACCTTCAGGCGCACATAGGCCTTGCGACCGAGGAGATCCAACGGAAGCTGCGTACTGCCGGAGTTGCGCAGAAACGTCTCGGCAAAGGCACCGGCCGTCTTTTTAGCAGCATAAAGGACGCCGTATGACCCGTCCGGCGCATTGAGGCGCCCTCCCCTGCCCCGATCGAAGAAAATTGGCTCGTGTTCGGACGAGTAGAACCGGTGGATGACTGTCCCTGCCCTCAGACGGGCTATACTTGGCCGTCGGGCGGCCAGATCACTCGGCGGCGCCAGGCCGCTCACGCGCCCTGAGAGGCCAGATTGGCTGCTGCCTGCACGACAAGTTCGGTTTGACCTGCCTTCAGAAGATCAATCGGCTTCCGATCGTCCAGATGAGAGTCGGGATTCACGAGAAAATTGAGAATCGCCCAGGGATTCTCTGTCGGCACAGCCTGGAGCACGTCCTTGATCCCCGGCAAAACCTGTCCGTCCGCGCGAAACTGGATGGCGGGGTAGACGCGCCGATTGCTCGGGCCCGGCACCGCGAGCATCCGGCCCTCCCTTACCCGCCGTTCAATGACTTGGCGCGATACCCGCCCCATGAGTTGGCAGACCTCATCGAGCGTGAAGGCGCCACCGGCGGCCTTGACGTCATGCAGTGCAATGTCCTTGCCGCGCAACAACGCGCGCGACCGAGCATCCAGCCCAAAAGCGCCCTCATCGACGGCAGGCTGGGGCGAGGTAAGTTCTAATGTGATGTCGTTTGGATGGTTCGCAGCGGCGCTTACGGTAAAGCCTTGGAAAGAAACCTTCTCCTTCCCAAGCATTTTTCGCGGTGCGAGGACCTTGCCATTGTAAATCACGGTAATCGTCGGCGAGTCAGAGCCTATTCCGCGACCGGGTCGTGAGACTGGTCCTCGGCCCGCTGTTTTCTCCTGCACCCGCGCACTATGTGTTCCGGCCATTCGACCCTCCATGGTCTCTAGTCAGACAACATAGACAACTTTGACAGCCTGGACAACAGCAGAATTTGACCCCCTGCCCTGCTCGCGCGATCTAAACGATACCAGCCTGCCTTGGGCTACGAGCTCAGCTTGTCATGCGTCTCTTGGACGCGAGGCGATTTCGCGAATCCCGCCTGTCGGCTTGCGTATTCCAGAGCCTGTATGAAATTATCGGCGACCCATTTTGCCTGAAATTTACTGGGCACCGTGAGGACCCACTGATCTCCGTCGGCATCCTCCTGCACCGGAGCGATCAAATTTGTGGCCGAGAACCAGCTCTTCATTTCAGCGCTTCCAATGCGCTTCTCCAGAGCATCGAAAAACCGGGCCTTCATAGCGTCATCCGGGGCCATATCATCCAAATTGGCGGACACGGTTTTCAGGTCGACCTTCTTTCCGGCCGGCCCCTCGAGTTTTGGTCGAGGCGAGGCCCGCTCACCCGACGGAGTGATCACGCTGAGTAGAGTCTTTCTCGGCACTGGTGCCGGCGAGGAATAAAGCCGGATCAGACCAGTATCGAACTCCGCCTTGGCTTGGGGATAAACGGCCGAAACGTGTTTGTCCCACGCCTCCCTGACGATTTGCCTGAATTTTCGAATGTTCTTGCCATCGTTCCCAAAATGATTTGCCAGTTGCGTCCAGGACAGAGACGCCGGGCGCTGCGGATTGATCCGCGGGAGTCGGTAGGCCAGCCACGTGTACAGATCAAGCGCCGTTGCCGAATCCTTGAGCTGGCGAATGGCATGTTCATTCAGTGGAACCGCATGTTCCTTGAGATGGTCGTAGAAGCCTTCGGTAAGATAGATTTCACGAGCGAAGGAGGCGTTCGCCTGGTCAACTCCGCCATATTCGTTGGTTAGCTTTACTTCCTTGATCCCGTATTCTTTTTCGCCGGTCGTGCGGGTCCCGTCCCAACGAATCATCCATTCGCATGCAAATAGCCTGTCGACCTGGTCTTTGACGAGCGTCGCGGAGCCCCGTGGGCCATAGCTGACTGTCCGGAACCCCATGCGCTTCATCCAGTCGGTGAAGTTCTTCCCAAGATAGACCTGGCGGGAATTGGTTCGCACGGCCTCGGTCATGATGTGGATCAAGATCACCCTTGGCAATGATCCGTAGGGAACCCCGAGGATTTTGAGGTCGCGCTGACCATCGACATTCTGCACCACGGCCTTGGGCGTGATCACCAGCGTGTATTGACCATCCGCCCGAATGATCGGCTGTTTATCATCGGTCGGACGTCGTACTGGCAGCGACATCGCGCAAAGTGCCGAGTGCAGAAAGCTCGGGACAGGATCTTCGCTCGCTACGGCCGAAACGCGATCGAACACGGTCGGTGCGCCCGAAAGGCGCGCTAGTTCGGCGGCTTGGGTTGGTCCCGCGCTGTTCAATTCGCTGAATATTTTTTGACCCAACGGCAAGCGATACTGCATTTTCTGTCCCAAGGCGCGACTCGTGTCGGCGCAGCTACTGTTTGGCTAACATGATCAAGCCGTTCCCGACAACTATTTTCGAAAGTTTGGAACATTCGGAGCCAAATGTGCAAATTTTACCGATGATAAGGGTGCGGTTTGCCGACTGGCAGTCGTGTCGCGACTCGTTACTCAACCAGGGCTTTTCATGGAGGGTGAATGCATGGTTTGCAGGGATTTCGTGGCGCAGAACGGCAGTGTTGACGACGTACCTCCCTTGAGCCTGCTTGAGCATGCGCATCGAAAGCGGCCGCGCCAGTGATGGTTCCACATTAGGCTCCGTGAGGAACGCCCCCGATGGTGAAACAGGGACTTGCCCCGGACTGCAGCGTGAGTGGTCTCAAATTCAAAATTCATAGCGCTTTTTCGGTCAAACCTTAGGAAGCTATAGGTTTTATTTTTGAACTATAGGTATGGTACTTTTTTCATCGGCCGAATTGCGCGACGGCGTACCCGAACCATCGGTAATCCAGTATTTCGCGAACCTTTATCATTGGCCGGTGAACCATAATCATCGGTTGGCACTCAATCTGCACCTTTATCATCGGTTATCACTCCCCTGCCCTCCTTCGGCTGTATTGGTGGGTCGCTCGAAGCGTCGCAGAAACACAAAGCGGTGGACTTTCATATTGCTACCGCCTGCGGCATTATTTGCGAAAATGTCGAAAAACTTGACACAATTTCGCAAACAAGGCTATGCAAATTCAAACTTCGAAAGTTATCTTCATGCTGAATCCCGCGCAGCTTCCGGATGTTGTAGCAGAGTTGTACAATAAGTCGCTGGACGTTCTCACCTCGCTGCGCGAGCGCGCAGCGGCGCAGCGTAGCGGTCCGAAGAGCCTTCCCCGCTTCTCGATTTCGACAGCCGCGGACCTGGTTGGGCGTACCTCCGCGGCAATCCGAGAGGCTGAAAAAGAGGGTCGGCTACCGTCGAACGAGCGAACCCATTCAGGCCGGCGAATCGGCTACACACTGCAGCAGGTTAACGAGATGCGCGCTGCGTTCGGCACCAAGCCATGGCGCCATCCCGACGACCCTGTCGCGGTGATTGCCGTACAGAACTTCAAGGGCGGCGTCGGTAAATCGACGATTTCCGTCCACTTGGCCCAGCACCTGGCAACCAAAGGCTACCGGGTCTGTCTCATCGATTGTGACAGCCAGGCCTCCTCCACCAGCCTGTTTGGCTACGTCCCGGACCTGGACCTTGAAGAGTCCGATACGCTCTACCCGTTTTTTCGCGAAGAGGAGATGTCGAGCCTGGCCTATGCCGTGAAGGCCACGCATTGGGATGGGCTCTACCTCATACCGTCAAACCTGCGCCTCTATGCTGCGGAATACGAGCTGGCGGCGCGTGTTTCTCGCGGTCAGCCGCTTTTGCTGGATCGCTTGGCCCAGGGTATCGCGTCAATTTCGGAAGCGTTCGATGTCGTTGTGCTAGACCCGCCTCCAGCGCTCGGGACCATTTCTTTGTCGGTCATGCGCGCTGCGAATGCGCTCATGATCCCGACGCCGCCGACTGTGATGGATTTTGCTTCGACGACCTCCTTTCTTGCGATGCTCTATGAGACGATCTCGACGCTGAATGAGAACGGCCTGCCGGTGGCGCTCAACTGGATCAAGATGGTTGCCAGCCGGACGGACGAGCAGAAATCCATGCAGAGGGAAATTCTGGGCCTCATGCGCAATCTCTATGGAGACTCCATGCTGCGTTCGGTTCTCCGCGATTCCGCCGAGATCGATAATGCCACCGCGAGATTGATGTCGGTCTACGAACTCGAACAGCCGGTCACATCTCGCGAGACGCATAATCGCGCGTTGACCCATCTCAACGGAGTCAACAATGAGATCGAGATCGAAATTCGCAAAACGTGGCCTAGCCATGCCGAACGCCTCGCGAAAGAGGGTATTTTGTAGCGAGTTGCACGTGTGCAACTCGCTATTAACTGACTGTTTTTGATAAGGAAATTGCCCGATGGCGCAGGGAAACAAAGGGTTTGGTGAAATGCTCGGAAAGTCTTCCGGTCCGGGCGATACACCCGCGCCGCGCCGGCTTCCCGTTGCTGGTGTTCTGGCGAGCCGGGACAATGCGTTGGCAGCACTTTCCTCAGGAGCGAAGGTCAACCGCGTCCATGAACTCGTGGACCCGGCGCGCTGCAGAATCTGGGATGGGCATAACCGTGATTACGCGGCGCTGAGCGAAGAGAGTTGCGCCGATCTCATCGAGAGCTTCAAGGCGCAGGGGAAACAGGAAGTCCCAGCAATCGTTCGGCGCGTGAAAGGCGAGGCGGAACTGGACTTTGAAATCATCTGTGGCGCGCGCCGTCATTGGACGGTGTCCTGGATGCGCGCACACGATTACCCTGATTTCAAGCTGCTGATCGAAATTCGCGAGCTGTCCGATGAAGAGGCGTTCCGGGTGGCCGACATCGAGAATCGGCATCGCAAGGACATCTCGGACTACGAGCGAGCGACGGATTATCTCCGGGCGATTGAGCGGTATTACGAAGGCAATCAGCAGCGCATGGTCGACCGATTGCGGGTGACCAAGAGCTGGCTCAGCCGCTACCTCGAGCTTGCGAAACTACCGGCTGATGTCGTGGCGGCTTTCGGGTCGCGGCACGTCATCGGCATTCGAAATGCAGCGGAATTGGCGCCTCTGCTCAAAAACGAAAAGGCGCGCGACGCCATGATCCACGAGGCGCGGTCGCTGGCAGCAGAACAGGCAAGCCTGAAGGCGACCCAGTCGCCGCTTTTGAAACCGGCTTTGGTCGTTCGCCGCATGATCGCGTCTGCGCAGCCGCCGCGAGCGAAGGCAGCCAAGCCATCCGCCGATGAAATTCGGGCGGCAAACGGAGTCGTCATCGTTCGCAAGGAACGGGTGAGGGGAGGGGGCTTCAAGCTTCATATCCTGCCACGAACCAAGATTGGCAAAGCTGAATACGTCAAAGCGTTGACCGGCCTATTCGAAGATCTTCCGGAAGACGCGCCGCTGGGGTGATGCGAGACACAGATGATAAGGGTACGCGCGCGCCTCTATGGTTGGTGGGAGACCGAAATCTCGCCGGCAATGCGCTTGAATTTGAAGGCCTGGCGGCCTATGCTATAGGCATAGGTCAAAGGTGGTCGAGATGCCCCAGAATCAACGTCAGGTCAGATTATTCAGAAACGGACGTAATCAGGCCGTTCGTATTCCGGTGGAGTTTGAACTCCCCGGCAGCGACGCGATCATGTTCCGCGACGGCGAGCGGCTGGTGATTGAGCCGATCCGCAGAAAGGGTCTGATCGCTCTGCTCGATTCCTGGGAACCGATGAGCGAGGATTTTCCTGAAATCGAGGATCGGGTGCCCGAGCCGGAGGACATTTTTTGACGGCTCCAAGGTACATGCTCGACACAAATATCATCTCGGATATCGTGAAAAACCCTAGAGGTTTGGCTGCGCAACGGGCACGGACGCACCAGGATGAACTGTGTACCAGCATCATCGTCGCCGCGGAATTACGCTATGGATGTGCCAAACGAGGCTCCCCGGAACTCCTGCGCAAGGTCGAGGACATCCTCGAGGAGGTCGGTGTTCTCGCATTCGACGTGCCGGCAGACGGCGATTATGGCGGGCTCCGTGCTGAGCTGGAGGCAGCGGGGCAACCGATCGGCGCCAATGACCTCTTTATTGCGGCCCATGCTTATTGCCTGCGCCTGACGCTGGTGACTGGGAATGTCCGGGAATTCTCCCGAGTCCGAGGGCTGAACATCGAAAACTGGCTGACGCCGGCGAGCTGAGCGCCGGTTGCCTATGTCGCGAACGGATTACGCGGTTCACGCGCGCACAGGCGATCGAGTGCGGCCCTGGTCCTGCGGATGGTGACATCCATCTCCGCGATCGCGGCTTCCAAATCATTGTATTCGAAAACCGCCTGTGTGACTGGCGGCCTAGCGGGCAGGGGAGGGGCTACAACATCCTCATCGGCCACCTCGTCCCGCACCAAGGGCGGGCGGCCCCGTCCACGAAATGGCTCTGGGCGTCGTGGTCCCGCGACGCTCTCCCGCAGCGGAGCCAAATTGGCGAGCGCGAAGAGGCGGCGCTTGGCGCGGTGCGTGACTTCGATCGCGATGCCGTCGCCGCAGAATTCGTCGAGAAGGCGGGCGGCGTTTTTCACGGCGATGCCCAACGCGGCGGCCAGAAGGTCGATCGCGGCGGCGGCGTGCGAAGTTCTGCGGCGACCGATGATAAGAGTACGGGCGGTACGCCAGGACCGGTCAAGCCCGCGGAGCAATTCCAGGGCTTCGGCGGCTTCGGCGGCCATGCTGTCCAGAAACGCCAGCAGCCATGCCCTACGCGCCCAAGGCGTCTCCGCCTGAAAGGCGGCCTCCCCGGTCAAGGGCAAAGCTAGGCCAAAAATGCCGCGTTTGCGCCAGTGACGGACCAGCGCGGCGCGGATCGGCGCGCGGGCGCCGCCGTCGTTGATCCAGCGATGCAGCGCGAGCCCGGCCGTCAGCGTTCAAAAGTGGCTGTTTATGGTTTCGACGGGGTTTGAGCGGCATATAATGGCAGAAAACGGCGGAACCCCGCCATTTATTTCCTTTTCTAGGCACGGTAATGTGGTATTACCGTGCGTAGACCCCATGAGAGATACATCTTGCCATAATTGCGGTGAATTGTCGCGTTCTCAAGTTCACGCGAATCGTTACGTAACCGCCCTGCTGGAGCGATTTTGCCTTTAAGATGATGCGACTGCCTGGGTCTCATCTTGCCGTGGCTGAACTGGAACAGGGCTCGTAATCAGTAGTTCTTCAAGCATGATGGTGAGCGTCTCAGCGGAGAGCTCGCGGAGCGCTATTGCGAGGAGGGCGGCCCAGCGGGGGAGGGGAGCCCGGTCGCGGCACCATTTGTTGACTTGCCGGGCGCTGACGCCACTGAGCCGGGCAAAGCCGGCCTGGCTGACGTCGGCTGAGACCAGGAGGGCGGCGAATTCGGTGGGCTGGAGTGTTCGCATGGGCCACTATATAGAACTCAGTTCTATCAGAAGACAACTTTGCACGATTTTGATTTTGCCAGAGGGGCCGGTTACTTGTGATAAACGCAGTTATCGGTAGTGCATGAATTATTCAGCTTGGAATTTTCTGGAATCCTGGCTAGACTCGCAACATGCCTGCGACAACCAAACTCACGGAAACGATCCTCGCCGGGGAGGTCCTGCCGCCGGACGCCAAAACTGTTGAGGTTTCTGCGCAAAGCGGGGCCGCCGCGGCCACCGTTGCCACTGCGGCCGGCGAAGCGGCCTTGAAAGCGGCTGATCGCTATGGATTTGTCGCGCGGCAAATCACGCCCCAAGGCGAGGCAGCGCTCAGAATGTCGGATGAGTATGCCAGAAAAGCCACATCCCCGGCGACGTTGCGGGCTTATCGGTCCGATTGGCAGGACTACAAATCATGGTGTGCTGAATGCGGCTTCGAGCCAACGCCGAGTTCGCCCGAAACTGTCGGCGCTTATCTGGCCAGCTTGGCGCAAACCAAGGCGCCGACGACAATCAGGCGGCGGCTGGCGGCGATCGCCAAGATGCACAAGTTTAATAACTGGCCCTGGAATTCCAGCGATCTTCATATTCAGGATCGTTTGAAAGGCGTGCTGCGCGAGC
>PLSD01000136.1 GCA_003164135.1 Acetobacteraceae bacterium | reverse complement strand
GAAAATTCGGCGGCTGGTATAAGGCAATTCCTGGACCCAGTTGAAGAACGCAGGCCAGTCGATCTCCCCGGTGCCGGGCTGGCCGCGCCCGGGATAATCTGAAAACTGGATATGGCCGATCTGGCCGATGCGTCGCGCGAGTTCGGGCAACTCGCCCTCCCCGGACGCATACGCGTGGTAGATGTCGTGCTGCAAAGCGATGTTGGTCCGCCCGGCGGCCGCTCTCAGCCTCAGTACCTCGTCCATGGTGCCGAGCAGGAAGTGCCGGTTATCCCTGCGATTGAGCGGCTCCAGCAGCAGTTGCATGCCGTGCGGCGCCAGCACGTCTGCCGCCGCTGCAACATTGTCCGCGAGCATATCCCAGCAGCGGCTGGGATTCTCCCCCTCCGGCCGGTTGCCCGCCAGGCAGTTCAGCCGGCGGCAGCCCAGTGCAGCAGCATATTCCACGGCCCTCGCGACGGCCTGCAAAAACTCACCGTGCCGCCCGGGCAGGCAGGCAATGCCGCGCTCGCCGCCTGCGAAATCCCCAGCTGGGATATTGATGACCACAAATTCGACCCGCGCCGCGCGTTGTGCCGCAACCAGCGCGGCAAGGTCGAGCTCGTAGGGGAATTGCATTTCAACGGCGCTGAAGCCCGCCGCCGCCGCCGCCGCCAGCCGGTCGAGCGGTGCGTGCTCGGTGAACATGGTGCTGATGTTGGCTGAGAGTTTCAGCATTTAGCCGCATCTCAACGGTTCGGCTTCTTGCGCCATCAGCGCCTCGATGAAATTCGTTACAGCGCCATAGTTTTCGACGGCCAGCCGCACAGCCTCATCGGCATCGCGCGCCAGGACCGCCTGGAGAAAACTGGCGTGGGTGGGGTTCAGCTCACGCTCGAATTTGGCCAATGGCATATAGACATGGCGATAGCGCATGTTCTGCGCATACAGCAGCCGCCACGACCACAGCAGCCAGTGATTGTCGCAGGCGCCGAGCAGAGCTTCGTAAAACCCCTGGCGCTCGTTGGAGAATGCTTCGATATCCGCCGTGCCGCCGACCACCAGGTCGAGCGTGCGCGCGGCGCGATGATAGGTGGAGAGCAGGTTAAGCTCCCACTCGCGGTCGCCATTGAGGATGGAAGCGCGCAGGCAGGGAAGTTCGACGGTCATGCAGGCTTCGGTCAGTTCCTTGAAACCGCTCGCCGAGACGGAAGCCGCGCGAAAGCCGCGGTTGCGTTCGATTTCCACCAGGCCTTCCGAGGTGAGGCGCGAGAGGGCCTCGCGGATGGCGCCCTGACTGAGTTGCAGGCGCGACTGCAGCGCCGCGATATTTAACTGCACGCCGGGAGGAAGACGGCAACCGAGCAACTCGGCGCGAAGGAGTCCGTAGGCACGGCCGGTGACGCTGTTGTCTTGCATGGCCATGCCTAACCTGCTGTTTAGACTGAGGCCAGTACCCGCGGTGGGGCGGTGAATTTCGTCTCGTCCCAGCCGTGGATTTCCGGCAGCACATGCTGGGCGAACAGGTCCATCGCGTGTTCCTGCTGCACATGGTCGCCGATGCTGAACACCATATCGGCCACGCCCACGCCGCAGTCGCGCAGGGTGGCGAAATCCTGCAACACGGTTTTCGGGCTGCCGAGGAAATACGGCTTGCCCAGGATCAGCGCATTCAGCGGCGGGCCGCCCATGGTGGTGACCTGGAGCTTGGATTGTGCCTCTGCCCTGGCGCCAAAAAACGCCGCCGTTTCGGTCTGGGCCTGGGCGTCACTATCAGCGAGGTAGGCTAGGCCCCTATAGATCACATGCGCTGGCGTCGGTTCCCAGCCCTCTTTCGCTGCCTCCGCGCGATAGAGGTCTACCCAGGCTTTCACCATCTCCGGCGGCACGAAGGAAAAAGCTATGCCGATGCGCCGGCGCGCGGCGTAGCGGATGGACTCCTCTGAATTGCCCGAACCGTAGATGACCGGATGCGGCTTCTGCACCACGCGGGGCCAAATGGAGATGGTGCTGAAATCATAGTTTTCGCTTTTCCAGGAAAAAGGCGTGTCCTCTTGCCAGGCTTTCAAAATCAAGTCGATACCTTCCTGCGTCATGCTCCGCGTACGTTCCGGGGGCGTGCCATAGGTGTTGTGCTCGTTGGGGGTGCCGCGCAGGAACAACACGACAACGCGGCCGTTGCTCATCACGTCGAGCATGGCCAGTTCTTCGGCCAGGCGCACCGGGTTGCACAAGGGCACCAGCGGACCGAGCAACGCGATTTTCGCCCGCTTCACACGCTGGGAGATCGCCGCCGCCATCAAAATCGGGTTCGGCGACATCATGTACGGCGCGTAGTGGTGCTCGGCGAAGCTGACCCAATCAAACCCCAAAGCATCGGCCTTTTCACAAAGGCTCATGGTGCGCTCAACGGACTCCACGGCAATCGCCGGGTCGCAAAAATGCGAGGGTGCTGGCCAAATTTCGAAGCCGGGGGCAACGCCTTCATACCCCGTCATCCCGAGAAACGATACTTTCATGGCTTGGTTCCCTTATGGTTTTGCCTTGCCATAAAAGAAGGATCATCGACGGTCAACAAAATAATATATTATCTTGTTGTTCATGTACGATCGTGTCGCGTGGAATTCGCAAGTTTTATAACCGGGTCGCGTAGCCCAGCATGGCGGCTTCTGCCCAGGTTTCAATTAGAGCCTCGGCCTCCAACGGCATGTAAAAAATTTCATAGTTGAGGAACTTGTCACTTGGCATCCGCCTGCGATCCCGGCCGTGTGGCACCGCTCTTTCGATAGGAGAAATGCTGGCATTGCGCTGCAAGAGTCGGGGAAATCGGAGGAGACATTAAAATGCAGAGGCGCTTCCAGGACCCCGTGGCGCTGGTGACAGGCCATATCCTGCCGATCGACGGCGGCTGGACTGCGAGATGAGTTTCAGCAGGTCCGCGCCGCTAAGGAGCTGTTTCCATGCCCCCTGATTTTTCCGTGGCGGCGCTTGATGAGTTGGAGCCGGGAAATTATTTCCCGCTCGCGGTTGGCTCGGAGGATCTGCGAAAGGTCGCAACCTTCGGGATTGTACAAAGCTGGGGCATGCGCCGGCCGTTCTATATTCGCCAGAACGGAATCCTTTCGGTGATGTGCGGCCGCGCGAAGGACGTGCGCGACGTGTTCCAGGACGCCAGGCGGTTTACGGTCATCGCGCCCAAACGGCCTGGCTATCATGTGTTCGACATGTTCGGCGGTATGGAGAGCGTTTTGCAAATGGACGGCGCGCGGCACGAACGGGTGCGCAAGTTGATGAACCCATCTTTCGTGCCCGCCTCGGTGGAGGCTATGCGCGCGGATGTGGAGGCGATCATCGCCGAACGGCTCGACAGGATCGCCGAAAAAGCCCCGGCATTCGATGGTATGGCGGATTTCTGCCAGGGGCTAGTGGAACGGGTGCTCCTGCAGGCGTCGTTCAAATTCAGCGACGAACAGCGCGATGTGTTCTTGCGGATGCTGGAGCAGATGTATCATCTCAGCAGCTTCGACCCCAATGCGCCGCCGCCGGAGGGGTTTCTGAAATCGATTGGCGAGGTGCGTCAGGTAATCGACCAGATCATCGACGAGCGCCGCAAAAAGCCCGGCACGGACCTCATCAGCAGCCTCATCGCGGCCAATGAAGATGGCGACAAGCTCACCGATGCCGAGCTGTTCGGGCAGATCAATTCCATCGCCACCGCGGGTATCGGCACAACCTCCAACGTGCTGGCGGGCGCACTCTGGCTGCTGGCGCGCCACCCCGCGCAGAAGCAGCTACTCATAAGCAATCCCGCGCTGCTCGATAGCGCTATCGAGGAATGCTTGCGTTATCATTCTTCCGGCCTGGTTGCCTTCGTGCGGTTTGCCACCTGTGATACCGACGTTGGTGGCACTCGGATTTTAAAAGATATGCCGGTTTATGTGTCGCCGCAGGCGGCAGGGTTTGACCCTGGTGAGGTGGAAGACCCGTTCCGTTTCGACATCACACGCACGCGGCGCACGCCCTTGGTATTTGGTGGCGGTATTCATCACTGTATTGGCCAGAGACTGGCTCGGCATATTTTGCGGGTAGCCTTGTCTTCGATGATCACCCGTTTTCCTGATTTCCGGCTAGCCGACCGTGCCTTCTTCCCCAACTATCGCGGCCTGCCCGGCGAAATGTCGCCAACAACCCTGCCTATGCGCACAGAGTAACGAGTTGTGACCGAAGCGGAAAAATGACCAAATCGAACAATAACGTAGCCAGCATGGAGACTTTGCTGCCTCGTTGGTAACTGGCAATAATCAAGGCTTATCCGTTGGGCTCCAAGTATCACGACGCACTTCTGGTTTTGGCCCTCACGGGTATATGGGCAACAGAATTGATGAAAGGCTCCAAAGAATCGCTCAAGGCGCAAGGACTTCTGTCGCTCACAATTCAAGGAGTGAACGTCACGGCGATCTCAGGCCAGCCAGCGCGCCATCTGTAGCTCAAGATTGCCGGGTTGACCGATTTCCGTGTGCAGGCGGCACAGGAGCGGGCTGGCATGCGCCGGCAGACTTGCCAAATTCTTCCCACCAGGCAAGCAAAGATAGGATCGTCGGTTCAAGCTCCTTGGTCGCTGTTGTCATGGCATATTCCACTCTTGGCGGCACTTCCGCAAAGACCGTTCGGGTAATGAGGCCATCAGCTTCCAGTTCACGCAGCTGCACGGTGAGCATGTGCTGCGTAACGCCCGGGATGGCTCGTTTTAATTCGCCGAAGCGGTATTTCCCGTGGTATAGTAGCCAGAGGATTTCGAGTTTCCATTTTCCGGACATCAGCGTGAGTGCCCTGCGCAGGGAATCATATTGTTCTGGCTCAATAGTCTGGTTATCCATACTTACCTCGTATACCCAATCCTACTTGTCTCCATTTGCTTTACCGGATATTTTGCAAAAATTGAAATGAGACGGCCACTGAGGGCAAACTGCCCGTAGGCATTCCAAAAAAGGAGCACACCGATGACAAGTCCGTCCCCGGAGCCGCAGATACCGGCCCATGTTCCAGTATCACTGGTCCGACCCTTTCCCTTCGTCTTCGGTACGACGACCGAGGCGGACCCCTATAACGAGTGGGTGCCCGAAATCCACAAAGGCCCCGAAATCTTTTATGCGCTCCATGCCTATCCAGGCGGTACACCTGCCTGGATTGTCCGGCGCGCTGATGATCTGCGGAAAATATATTTTGATACAGAAACGTATTCAAGCAAGGATTTCTCGCCATTTTCAAAGATGATTGGTGATACGTGGACCAATCTTCCTGTCGAGATTGATCCACCGCATCACGCCAAATATCGCGCGTTCATAAATCCGCTATTCACGCCCGTGGCGATGACCAAGCTGGAAGGCAAGATTCGGCAATACGCAATCGAATTTATCGAGGCGTTCCGTGAGCGTGGCGAGTGCGAATTCATGAAAGCGTTTGCATTCGAGTTCCCGATCAAAATTTTTCTTGAACTGATGGGTCTACCGCTTGAATTGACGAAGCAGTTTCTTGAATGGGAAACCGGGCTCCTGCACGACCCAGATCTCGGCCATATGGCTGCGGCCACCAAGTCGGTCGTGGCCTATTTGCGTGGTGAAATCGAAGACCGCCGGCGCAACCCGCGAGACGATATCATCTCCTATGCTGTCCAGGTGGATGTTGACGGCCGAAAGCTGAATGAAGATGAACTGGTGGGTTTTGCTTTCAACCTGTTTATCGGCGGTCTTGATACCGTTTCGACCAATATGGGCCTCCAATTTCTGCATTTGGCGCAGAATCACGAGCATCAAACTTATCTGCGCGCGAATCCCGATAAAATACCTGCCGCGATTGATGAGTTTATGCGCGCTTATGCCCCGGTCACCACGTTCAGAACCTGCACGAAGGAAACGAAGTTCAAGGGTGTGAAGATGATGCCCGGCGACAAAGTTGCAATGTGTACGACGCTCGCCGGTCGTGACCCAGAAGAGTATAGCCATCCGAATGAGGTCCGGCTTGACCGCAATGCTCGCCATCTTTCCTTTGGCTACGGTCCGCATTTGTGCGTCGGGATGCATCTCGCACGCCGGGAAATGCGGATTGCGATTGAGGAGTTACTGCGGCTGATTCCGGAGTTCAGCGTGAAGCCGGGGCATATCATCCGTCGCCATCTAGGCATGATCCAACCCGTCGAATTGCCACTCGTTTGGGTAGCCGGCTGAGGCAAGGAAAATACAGGCGGGAAATTAGATTTCTTGCTGTTAATGGATTGTCGCATTTCTCCATGGCTATTTTGCAAGATCCTTGCGACTACCGATGCCGACAGGCTTGTGATGCGCGTGTCGTGTTGCCAGGACTGAACATGTTCTAGGCTGAAAGGGAAATGATGAAAGAGTTTGCATATGTTGTCCTCAGTAACCCTGTTTCGGGGCGTGAGGAGGAATACAACGCATGGTACACTAATCAGCATCTGCATGACGTGGTCGCAGTGCCAGGTTTTGTATCGGCGCAACGCTTTCGCTTACGCGATGTTGCGGCAGAAGGTGTGCCGCAGCAGCGCTATATGGCAATCTACAATATGCGCACAGATGATCCGGACGCACTTCTTGCCGACCTGACCTCGCTCGTCCAGTCAGGAAAAATGGCGATGAGCGAAGCCTTCTCGCAGGACGGCATGTCGACGATACTCTATGAAGCGCTAACGCCGCTCATCATGAAAATATAATGACTAAAAAACGAGTGTCATAGAAGAATACACGGGAGAGGAACGATGATTGAAGCCACACCTAGAATAGAAAATGCTGGCATTTTACGGCGTCTTCGATGCACAGCGATTTAGCCATGGACCTTGGAAAAATGCGCAAGAAATGAGGCTTGGGCATGCGTTACTTTACGGCCGGATGATGACTTTCGCGTGCGGGCTTTGCGCCTGCGCGGTCCAGGCGGTCTCGGCCTCGTTCAGGCCGTAGCTGGTGATGTCGACCTTGATGCGCTCGGACTGGCCGTAGGCGAGCAGGCGCTCGAACGCGGCGCGGCGCTCGGCCGCCGGGCGCTGGCCGGTGCCGACACCGATATGGCTGCGGAAGACCAGGTCGCGCAGCGAGAGCGTGACGGTGGGGCCGGCCTGGATGCCGATGCTCATGATGCGCGCTCCCGGCGCGGTGGCGCGGATGGCAGCTTCCGCCGGGGGGCCGTAGATGCAGTCCAGCACCACGTTATAGCCAGGGCCGGCCTCGGCTTTCAGCGCGGCCAGATCGTCGCCGGTGCCGAGCTGCACGGTGGCCTCGGCGGTGCCATGCGCGGTGAGCCGGGCAAGCGCGGCGGCGTTGCGGGCGGCGCCGGTCACGCGCCCGGCGCCGAGGAGGCGGGCGAGTTGCAGGCCGATCTGGCCGAGCGCGCCGGTGGCGCCGAGGACGAGTACGGACTCGCCGGGTTGGATATGGGCTTCCTCCAGCGGCAGCAGCGCGCCGGTGCCGGAGATGCCGAGCGCGATGGCCAGGCCGTCGTCGATGTCATCGGGCAGAGGCCAGATTTCGGCTTGTGGCACGATGGTGCGTTCGGCCAGGGCGCCGAAGGGGGAGACGGAATGGCCAAAGTAGACGCGCTCGCCGGAGTCCAGCCGGCCGACGCCCTCGCCGCCGGGGATGTAGGGGTAGGGCATGGGGCCGAAAAAGCCGTTGGCGCGCATCAGGTCCGTGGGGCCGATGCTGCCGGCGAGCACATGGATAAGGCGCTCACCGGGGCCGGGCTGTGGTTCGGCAAAACTGCCGAGCCGGGCCGGGGTGGCTTTTTCCGTGACGATGGCGGCGCGCATCAGGCGGACTCCGTGGTGGTTTCGCCGAAAACCTCGTGCAGGAATTCGCGCATGGCGGCCCAGGAGCGGCGGTCGGCGGTCGCGCTGTAGGCGATGCCGGGCATGTTGAGGCCGATGAGGTCGGAGTTGGTGAAACCGTGCTGCGTGCCGCTATAGGTGATGAACTGGTAGTCCACGCCCTGGGCCTGCATTTCCGCGTGGAAGGCTTCGACCTGGGGCGGGGGGACGTAGGGGTCGTCCGCGCCGTGGCAGATGAGCAGTTTGGTGCGCGCGAGGCCGGTGGGCAGGCCGCTTGGCGTGTCCAGCGAGCCGTGAAAACTCACCACGCCCCGCAGGGCCGCGCCATCGCGGGCCAGTTCCAGCACTGCCTTGCCGCCGAAACAGTAGCCGATGGCGGCGGTGCGCGAGGTGTCCACGCCGGGCAGGTTCAGCGCGGCGGCGAGGGCGGCGCGCATGCGGCGGCGGAGCAGGTCCGGGGTTGCGTTGAAGGTTTGCACAAGTGCGGGGATTTCTTCCGGCGCGACGGAGCGGCCGTAGAGGTCCACCGCCAGGGCGATGTAGCCGAGTTCGGCCAGCATGCGCGCGCGGCGGCGGGCGTGGTCCTGGATGCCGGTGATTTCCGGCACCACCAGCACCACTGGCCGGGGGCCGGTGAAGCTGGCGTCGGGCGTGGCGAGAAAGCCATGCAGGGGCAGATCGCCGTCGGCGTAATTGAGGGTGCTTTCCGGCATTGTCCGATCCTCCTTGGGTTCAGACGGCCATACGGCCGCCGTCGATGACGAAGTCCGAACCGGTGATGTAGGCGGCGGCGTCCGAGGCGAGGTAGAGGGCCAGGGCGACGACCTCCTCTGGGCGGCCGGGGCGGGGGATCAGCGTATCGGCCATCAGCGAGGTGCGGACCTCCGGGCTGTTGAGCATTTCGCGGGTGCCGGGAGTCTCGATGACGCCGGGGCTGATGCTGACCGCGCGGATGTTAACGGGCGCACCTTCCACCGCGAGCTGCTTGGTGAGGGCGATGATGGCGCCCTTGGCGGTGGCATGCGCGGCGATGGGGGCGGATTTGGAGCCGGCATGGCCAGCCACCGAGGCGATGTTGATGATCACGCCGCCCTGCTTGGCGAGGAAGCGCCAAGCGAAGCGGGTGACGTAGAAGACAAGGTCGATCTCGTTGCGCATGGTGTAGCGCCAGTCTTCCACCGACATCTCGCCGACGGGAGCGAAGCGGGCGCTAGAGGCGTTGTTGTAGACGATGTTGATACGGCCGTGTTCGGCGGCGGCGGCTTCCACCCAGGCGCGGGCCTGTTCGGGGTCGCCGAGGTCCATCGCGCCGGTGGCGGACATTTTGCCGCCCGCGGCGCGGACAAGGGCGGTGGTCTCGTCGTTCGCCGCGCCGTTGACATCGCAGCCGACCACAATTGCGCCGCGTGCCGCGAACTCCAGCGCCGCCACACGCCCTTGGCCGCCGCCGGTGCCGGTGATGAGCACGACGTTGCCGTTGAATTGATCCGTTGTGGACATGTTTGAGCTCCAGTTTTTTGTTGGTGCTGGTTGCGGGGATTGCGCCTGTGGGGCGGCGAAGAGTTTGGCGACTTGCACCGTGGTCGGCACATGCGAGGCGATCCCGCCATCCACCGCGATGACCTGGGCGGTGATGAAGCGCGAGCGCGCCGAGACCAGGAATTCGACCGATTCCGGGATGTCCTCGGGGAGGCCGAGTGACTGCGTGAGGCAGTGCTGACGGAAGATTTCCTGCATCGGGGCGGGCATGTTGGCGCCAAGCCGGGGCGTCATTACCAGGCCGGGGGCGATGGCGTTGCAGCGCACGCCTTGGGCGCCGTATTGCGTGGCGACGTATTTGGTCAGCGTGTTGATGGCACCCTTGGTGGCGGCATAGGCGGTGGCGTAGAAATCGCCCTGCGCGGCGGTGCCGGAGCTGATGTTGACGATGGAGCCGCCGCCCGCCGCGATGAGCAGGGGCACGGCGTGCTTGCACATCAGCATGGTGCCGCGCGCGTTGACGCTCATGATGCGGTCCCAGAGTTCGACGCTCATGGTCACCACATCCATATCACCGGCGTGGCCCTGGCTGGCGGCGTTATTCACCAAAAAATCTAGCCCGCCGTAGGTTTTTTTTGTGAAATCCATAAGCGCGGCGACGGCCGCTTCGTCGGAAATATCGGTGGGGCAGGTGGAGACCTCGAAACCCTCCTGGCGCAGGGTGGTGGCGATGTCCTGCAGTTGCGCGCCAGGGAGGTCCGCCAGCACCAGGCGGGCGCCCGATTGCGCTAGGCGGCGCGCGGTGGCGGCGCCGATGCCGCCGATGCCCCCGGCGCCGGTGACGATGCCGGTTTTGCCCGTAAGCTCGGTGCTGTTTTCAGTCATTCCAGAGTCTCCTGCCGTGTGATTGGTGTTTTATGAGGTGTGGGCCTGCTTCAGGGCAGGGTGACGCCGTGCTGCTGCGCCAGTTTGGTGGTGATATCCCATAGTTTTGCCATGTCGGCCGGGTCTAGTGGCCTGAGTCGTTCACAAT
>PLSD01000127.1 GCA_003164135.1 Acetobacteraceae bacterium | reverse complement strand
ATTCCATGTTGCTCGATAATACCTTGGTACTCGCAAAATCCCTAGTGAACGGCGTGACCATCACCCAGGACGAGGTACCGGAGGAAATTCACTACTACCTGTTAGAGTTTGAACAGCATGACTGTGTCCTCGCGCAAGGGAGCTGGAGCGAAAGCTTTGCCGATGGTCCTGGCCTGCGGGCTAAGTTCCAGAACGCCGCCGAATTTCACGCGCTGTATCCAGACTACCGCACGCCAGATGAATTAACCCTCTGCGCGCCAAGGCCCGAGCGCGGCAAGGAGCTTGGCGCGGTGCTGCGTCCCGTGGTGGCACGCGCGGCGGCTCAGGTCCTGCCCGGCGCCCTGCGTGGCGTGATAGACCGCATCGAGGCCTCCGGCTTGGTCGAAGGCTGGGCGCAGGACATGGCCAACCCCCACCTGCCGGTGTTGCTGGAGGTATTCCGCGGTGACGAAAGAATCGGCACCGTACTTGCATGCGATTATCGCAAAGACCTGGAAGCAGCAGGTATTGGGCGGGGCCATTGCATGTTCTCGTTCATCGCTCCGCCGGGCATGATTTCGCCCGCCAACCGCGCCGCAATTCGCGTTTGCCGGGCTGGCGAAGGCGCAGAAATCTTCGCCTCCGATGACTACCGCGCGCGCACCGGCATCATGCTGCATCGCAAACAAGCATAAGGGGCGGGCAGGAACAGCGGCAGAGTCGGCCTCGTTGCGGCCGGCCTGCCGCGTTTTTTCGGGGCAAAACCCCAACTCATTCCTTTTCCGACACAAACCCGCACAAATTGGGGTGCAAGCAAAAAATAATCCCGTACTAACAGCGTGTTATAGTGAAACCCTCACAACTGTTTCACGTGAAACACCCCCAACCACCCCTCACGCCACCGGCGTCTCCGGAAACGCCAGCTCATGCCTCATCCGCCACTCCGGCGTCACATAATTCACAATCAGCGACTTCCTCACCCCCGTAATCTTCCGCTTGCGGAACCCATGCCACGTATCCGTCCCCGGAATAAAAATCAGCCCCGCATTATGGTGGAAAGGCGCCGTGCCCACATATTCGGTGGGCGAGGCATAAACATCCGTCCCCCATTCCTCATCCGCCGGCGACTCATTCAAATACACCAGCATGGTAAAAAACTTCGCGCCAATATCCGTATGTGGCTCCAGCCAGAACCCATCCGTATCCAGGCAATATTCAATCCGCAGGGAACTCCCAGCCAGACCCACCCCGCAAACCTGCTCCAGCCGCGTCGTCACCTCCGCACTCTGCAGCGCCTGCACAACCTGCGCACAAACCGGGTAGCGCTTCTGCTGCTCCACACCAAAAAACAGCCGCGTCGAGTTATGCGTCTCACGCCGCCCTAGCGTATCCTCGATCTTAGGAGGCACCATCGGCAGCACGATCACCTGGTCGCACACTGCCTCCGGCAGCATGTTCTCCAGCAGCCAGTGCTTATAAGGCGCATCCTCGCGGTGGCTGGCGTTCAAACTCGCCAAAAATCGCGCCGCGACACTCATGGTCTCAGACATAATTCAGCACCTTCTTGGCCTGTGCCGAAATTTTGTGGCGCATGATCTCGCGTCGCGCCGCAAAGCTGTTGGCCATCCAGTTAATCATCACATACCGCCGCACGCCCACATAAGGCTCATGCCCATGGAATGATTTGTCCGACCGCCGGAACGCCACCAGCGTCCCCATGTTTGGCGGCACCTCGGCAATCACATCGTTCAAATCATCCGGCCCGCGCAGCAGCCGCAACCGTCCGCCGCCCGCCTCCCAGTCCTCGTTAAAATACAGCAGCGCTGTCACCAGCTTGGCTTCGCTGTCGGTATGGATGCGTCCGTCCTTCTCCTGGCAGCGCCCGCGCAGCGTCACCATGGTCGGTTTGTCGCTCAAATCCAGGCCGAATTTCTCGCCAAAAGCCTTCGCCACCGCCGGGCTGGTCAGTTCCTCGATCAGCGTACGGAATTTCGGCCCAAACTGCGTGGCCTCCACCGGCAGGAGCCCCGGATAGGCGATTTCGGGGAAATCCTTCACAATCTCCGCCGCCACCTCCGGGTGGATAAAATTCTTCACCACCAAGTAACTAAACGGTTCCGTCGTCAGCGCCGCGGCGCGAAAAGCCTCAAGATCAAGTTGTGCCATGTAATGCCACCGGGGTTTTATGCCCGCCCCCGATAGCAAATCGCCTTGCAACCGGAATTGATGTGGATCAAGACTGCTCCCACCCCCCCGCCTGTTCGCCGGATATTAACGTCTGTGCGTCATAACAAGCCATTCACCCAGTACGCGAAAGGCCAATGGACATGCTGCAACAGGAGATTACCAACCATCCAGACACGACCTTGGCCGAGCGGCGCACCGTCTCGCGCATACCGGTCATCAAGAGCGCCAAAATATTTGTCGGCCCCGTTAGCTCGCAAAGCATTTTCAACTGCCTCATTCTAGATGAATCCAAAACCGGCGTACTCATAGACATGGGCACGCTCGTTAACGTGCCGGAGGAGGTCACGCTGCAAATGGGCAGCGGCGCCACCTATCAGGCGCGGCGCCGGTGGTCGGTGGGCACCAAGGCAGGGCTGGAATTTATCGGCGCTCAGGTCATGACCACGGAAACCTCTGTCCGCATGGGCCGCATCGCCGATGTGCTGCAACGCCAGGGTGTCGTCGCCGCGGTGGCCACATTGCGCGCGGCCCGGTTCTTCGATCATGAGGAATTGCGCCAAATCGCCGAGGCAGCGGAGGCCGCCACCCAACGGCTGGAAGCCGTGCTGACCGGCCACCAGCCTATCTGATCTCGTAAACCTCAACGCCAGGGTAGGCCCGCCACAACCGGTAACGCGCCGTAAGTGCCTGCTCCAACTGCGCATAAACCGCAGGATTAACCACCGCCGGGTCCGTGGAGGGGGTCTCGCGCCGGATGATAAACTGCGGCGTCCCGGCCAGAATCCGCGCCACCTCCGCCCCGGCATCCACCCCCGCTACCCCCGGCAGCGTGCGCCCCACCAACTCCGATGGCAGCACATAGCGAGTCGGCGGCGTCTGCCCGGCCAGCGCGTAGAGTATCGGCTGCGAGTCGAACACATACAGGCTGGCGGGGTGTTGCCCGGCCAAGTCCGCCCCTACCTGCGCCGTCACATCGGGAACCATGGCATCATGCAGCGCAACATTCGCCGCCCAGGCCGGCAGCGCCAGCGCCGCGATTACCACCCCGGCCCGCAACACGACGCCGCGCGGCAATTTGGCGAACCACACACCCAGGCTCACGCACAGCACCGGCAAAACCTGCAAAAAATAATGGTCATAGAAGGATTTTGCCACCACAACCCCGGCCAGCCCCGCCAGCAGCCAAGCCGCCAGAAACACCCCGCGCCGCCGCGCCAGCGCCCAGGGAATCATCGCCACCCCCGCCAGATACAACGGCCCCCAGCGCCACAGCTCGGTACGCAACGCATAGTCCAGCGCCCCGGCGGTCATAGGCACATTCACCCGGCGGAAGTTGGAGGCCACTGAGCAATCCCACCACAAACCAAGCTTCCCCGCCGCCGTATAAAGCGCCACCACCGCCACCAGCGGCACCGCCGCGCCAAAAATCACCGGAATCGCCGCGCCCACCCGCCGTTGCCGGTACAAATACAGCCCCAGCACCACCGGCGCCTCAAACACCGCGACATATTTCACCATGAACGCGCAGCCCAGCAGCACCCCCACCAGCCAGCCGGAACGCCCCGCCAGCACCGCCCACACCGCCAGCGCGGTAAAGCACGCCATGAACAGCTCGGTATTGGCGGAAAGCCCGTCATTGCTCAGCGCGCACAGCACCAGCGCCCCCCCGGCCACCCAGGCCGCCGCGCGCTCCGCCGCCAAAACCTCGGTAATCCGGAACACCGCGAACGCCAGCAGGCTCACACACGCCACGCTCGCCAGCCGCATCGCCACCACGCCGCCGCCGAACACCAGCTGAAAGCCCGCGAAAATAACGTAAATCCCCACCGGCTTGTTGTCCCAGATGGTGGTGTAGGGCAGGTGCCCATGTAGCCATGCCTGAGCCATCAAAAAATACAGGCTCTCGTCCCAGTCCAGCACCGAGCGCCCAAGCACCGGCACCCGGCTGGCCAGCGTCGCCAGGGTGAGCAGCAGCGCCACGGCGGGGGCGGGCAGGGGGGCATGTTTCACCCAGCGGTGATTGCAGCCGGCCCCGGCTTTGTCCATGATCGCAGCATGCAAGCTGTGAGGTGTTCATGAAAATTTTAGCATACAGTCTGGCGGCGGTCCTCGTGCTCACGGGAGCGGCCCGCGCGCAGGAGGCCGACCCCACCGGCCCGCAGCCCAAGCTGCCTACCGAGTCCCTCACCATTATCGGCGATGACGGCAAGAGCCACGTCTTCACGGTGGAACTCCCGGTCACCCAGGAGCAGCAGGACACGGGCGAGATGTTCCGCACCTCCATCCCCGCAGATTCCGGCATGCTCTTCATGTGGCCACAGCCGGAAACCCAGGCGATGTGGATGAAAAACTGCCCGGTCCCCGAGGACATGGTCTTCATCGGCGCCGACGGCACCATCAAATCCATCGCCGAGATGACAGTGCCCTACAGCCTCACCCCCGTCGGCCCCAGCGTGCCGGTCATCGCCACGCTGGAACTGCAAGGCGGCATCACCGCGGCCCTGGGTATCAGCGTTGGCGACAAGGTCATTGCCAAGCAGTTTGGCGGCGGCTAAGCCTGCCCGGCAGCAACAAGGCCCGGGCCGCTTAACCGGGCTTTATTGGTTGCAACACTATGGTTCGGGGCGTGGCGCAGCCTGGTAGCGCGCTTGTTTTGGGTACAAGAGGCCCCCGGTTCGAATCCGGGCGCCCCGACCAGTTTTTGAGTGACGTTGAGCAGGAGCGAGGTTTCATGCGGGCACGTATCTTCCTTCCCCCCAAATCCGCCATGCAGTCCGGCACCGCCGGGACGCATCGCTGGGTGCTGGAATATGAACCCGAAACCGCCAAAATCCGCGACCCGCTGATGGGCTGGACCGGCTCGGACGACATGCGCAGCCAGATCCGCCTCAGCTTCGCCACCCGCGAGGAGGCCGTCGCTTACGCCCAGGCGCATGAAATCCCCTACGACCTGGAAATCCCCACCACGCGGGTACGCAAACCCAAGGTCTACGCCGATAATTTTCGCGCCGACCGCAAGGAAAACTGGACGCACTAAATTTAACACGCAACGCCGCCGCGGGCTTTTCAAGCGCAGTTCCAGCACCATCTTTATCCATGGGTCTTACCCCAAACTGATAAGGAAACCGCCATGCAACGCAGACAGCTTGCCGCACGCGCCCTTGCCGGCGCCGCCATTGCCGCCGCCCTGCCCATAGCTGCCAGGGCTATGCCGGAGCAAAATGAAAATGTGGTGTTCAGCGCGGCCGATCCGGGCCATTGGACGGGCGTTGAAGCCCTGCATGTGCCCGATGTGACCGTCGACGGCAGCACGCTGACCGTTAAAACCCCGCACCCGATGTCGCAGCCGCACTACATCGTCAGCCACACCGTCGTGCTGGAGGGCGGCAAGTTTCTAGACCGCAAGACATTCGCCTATACCGACCAGCCGGTCTCCACGCACACATTGCCGGCCGGGTACAAAGGCTTGGTGACGGTGACCAGCACCTGCAACCTGCATGATTTCTGGGTAAAGCGCATCACCGTTTAAGCTTGGCGCTTGCAGCGTTTAAGGGCGCGGTTTACCACACGCCTGCACGCGCCCTTAGCTCAGCTGGATAGAGCACGAGACTTCTAATCTTGAGGCCGATGGTTCGACTCCATCAGGGCGCGCCAGCATTTCCGCCAGTTTCCGGGGTTTCGTGAGTCATGCTAGCCACCCGGAAAATCTCGGGTGTTAGACATTTCCCGCCGCGCGGGTTGGTTTCCCCGGCGAGCAGATCGCCGCCGCCATTGGATACCGGCTGATATATCAGGCGCGAGGTAACCCGCGTGATATTCCCCCTTGACGTACCCGGCACCGGTATCACTTTAACACAATGACCATGGCCTACATCAACCGCATCGGCACCGCCTTACCACCGCATGACGTGCATGACGCCTTTCTTCGCTTCATCACGCCGGGCCTGCCTGAGGGCAAGCCGCGTAACGTGTTCGAGCGGATGGCACAGCGCTCCGGCATCGAGCATCGCTACTCGGTCCTGGCGCAGGAGGGCATGGTGGAAGCCGGCGCCACGAGCCAAGGGTTCTACCGCCGCGGCGCCTATCCCGGTACCGCCGCCCGTATGCGGGTTTACGAAGAATATGCGCCGGCTCTGGCCGAGCAGGCGGTAAAAGCCCTGGACCTGCAAGGCCAGGAGCAAAACATCACGCATCTTATCGTGGCCTCCTGCACCGGCTTCGTCGCACCAGGGCTAGATCAATTATTGGCACACCGTCTGGGTTTGCGGCCGGATTTGCAGCGCGTTCTCATCGGCTTCATGGGCTGCTCGGCTGCCGTCCCGGCCTTGCGCATCGCCCAGGCCACTGTGTTGGCAGACCCCACGGCGCGCGTACTGGTGGTCAATCTGGAGCTTTGCACCCTGCATTTACAGGAGACGGACAACATCGAAACCGCTTTGTCCTTCATGCTGTTTGCCGATGGCTGCACCGCCGCCCTGGTGACTGCCGACCCGCATGGTCTGGCCCTGGGTGATTTTCGCACTGCACTCATTCCCGGCACCGCGGATCATATTACCTGGCATATCGGCGATCAGGGCTTTATCATGCATCTTTCCAGCCGGGTGCCGGCTAAAATTACCGAAGCCTTGCGCGGCAATACAGATTTCTTTCTGCGCGGCGAAGGTACGCAGGTCATCGATCTCTGGGCCGTGCATGGCGGCGGCCGCACGGTGCTCGACGCCGTGCAGTCGGGCCTGTCGCTGGGGGAGCACGCATTGGCACCTTCACGCGCCGTCCTCGCCGCGCGTGGCAACATGTCCTCGGCCACGATCATGTTCGTCCTCGCGGGAATGCTGCAAACCGCGCAGCCGGGCCAACGCGGCCTGGCCATGGCATTCGGCCCCGGCATGGCCGCGGAAACCTTTCGCTTCACCGTGAACTGATGAAGTTTTTGAACTGATGAAGTTTTCCAGCCGCGCCGATCTCCCGGAACTGATGGACGCGCCCGATCTCGACCCCAAAATATACCAGCGTTGTCTGCACGACCTTGCTGCCGTCAATCGGGTCACATTCACCCACGGCACCACCCTGCGCTGGCTCGCAAAAGCCACGCGGCATTTACAACCTGGTGCCAAAATTTCCATTCTCGATGTTGCCTACGGCCAGGGCGACCTGCTGCGCCGCATTGCGCGCTGGGCGGCCAAACGCGGTTTGCAGGCGCAGCTTTCCGGGATCGATCTCAACCCGCGCAGCCAGATTGCCGCCCGCGCCGCGACCCCGCCGGGCACCAGCATCGACTATCTCACCGGCGATGTTTTCGCGTTTTCACCTGCCACGCCCTTCGACTATATCGTGACCTCGCAATTCACCCATCACCTGACGGAGGCCGAAATCATTCGCCTGCTGCGCTGGATGGACGCAAACACCGTGCGCGGCTGGCACATCACGGACCTGCACCGCCATCCCCTTGCGTATCATGGCTTCCCGCTGCTGGCGCGGCTGTTGCGCTGGCACCGCATTGTCCGCCACGATGGTGCCGTCTCCATCGCCCGCGCGTTTACCCGGCAGGATTGGGCGGCCTTACTCCTGCAAGCCGGACTCCAAGCCAAAACCACATGGCATGTGCCGTTCCGCTTCAGTGTCGCACGGCTGAAATGAGCGGGATTCTCATCGCCGGTGGGGGCCTGGCCGGGGCCGCTACCGCCATTGCTCTCGCCCAGGCCGGGCGGAAGGTCACGCTGATCGAGCGCGAAGCCGTCCCCACCCATAAAATCTGCGGTGAGTTTTTAAGTGCGGAGGCACAAATCAGTCTGAGCCGGCTCGGCTTCAACTGCCGCACCCTTGGCGGAGAGCGTATCACCCATGTGCGGCTCATCCGGGGCAACCGGAGCATCACCGCCAAACTGCCGTTCGAAGGCCTGGGTCTCACCCGCAAAACCCTGGATGAAAGCCTGCTCCGCCACGCCGCCGCCGCGGGCGTGTCGGTCCAACGCGGCCATGCCGTCCAGCGCATCTCACTGGACGGCGGGCTCCATGTGGAGGTCGACCGCTCCCCGCCGCTTAATCCGGAAACGCTGTTCCTCGCCACGGGAAAACACGAAACCCGTGGTGTGGCGCGCGACGGGAAGCCAAGCCGGCTGGTCGGCTTCAAGACCTATTTCCGCCTGAGCCCCGCCCAGCACATGGCCCTGGCTGGTCACGTCGAGCTGTTTTTATTCCCCGGCGGCTACGCCGGGCTGCAACGGGTGGAAAACGGGCAGGCAAATTTTTGCCTCGTGGTGGAGGCAGGCCTGCTTGCCCGCGCCGGCAGTAAATTTCCGGCACTTCTCGCCCATTTACAGAATATCTGTCCGCAGCTGGCGGCCAGGCTCGCCGGTGCCGAGGTGCTGCTATCCGCGCCGCTTACGATTGCCCGCGTGCCATACGGGTTTGTCCACCGCCCGCGCGCGCAAGACCCGGCAAATTTGTTCCGCCTCGGCGACCAGGCCGCGGTCATCCCGTCTTTCACGGGTGACGGTATGGCCATCGCTTTGCATAGCGCCGCTCTCGCTGCAGAGTATTTCCTTCGTGGTGAGACAAGCGAAACCTATCACCGCCGTCTGGCCCGGGACGTCAGCGGCCAGATCCAGCGTGCCACGGCTCTGCACGCGGCATTATCGATGCCACTGCTTGGCCCCGTATTATTCGCCATGGCCAGAGGTTTCCCTCAAGCCCTGGCAATTAGCGCCACGTTCACACGGGTGCCGGAATACGCAAGGTTGTCCGGCGCAATTCGACATCCGTGACCGTGACGATACCGGCAAGACCATCGCTGTCTCCCGGATTGATCTTAATCAAGGCCATTTCCCCCGCCAGGGTATAGCAACATCAAAACTGCGTGCCATCGCAGCCATGGCGGGAGGGGTCTGATGAAGTCATTACACATATTGGTAGTCTGCGCGGGCGTTTTGGGCTTGGCGGCCTGTTCCACCACCGCGCAGGCGCCGCCCGAGGCAAATCTCTCGCCGCAGGATCTCGATGCCCTGACCGTCGGCTATCAGTTGATTCAGTTCGACCTGATGGAGTGCGATGTCATGTCAGGCAAGGAACCGGCCCCTTCGGTCGCCGCGGTGGCTGATAAAATATGCAAAGACGCCAACGATTATGAGCCGGAGCTGGAACAGCTGGCGCAGGCGCATAAAGTCACACTGCCAAATACGCTGCCCGACGATCTGGAAGGCCGCTATGTCGCGCTCCACTACGCGCCAACCGAGGAGCGGTACCTGGACGACCAGATCAGCAGCCATAGCGCCGCTTTGACCATGTTCGAAAAAGAAGCCTCGGCCGGTACCAATCCGGAACTCGTCGGCGTCGCGCGGCAGATCATCCCCGTGGTGCAAGCCAACCTCGCCGCCCTGCGCAACACCCAGGTTCCGCACAGCTAACCATCCACAGCGTCTAAGCAATCGCGCGGCGGACGGTCCAGGTTGAAATGGCGAGCAGGATGACGGCAATGGCCACCATCGGCCAGGATTGTTGCACCACGACGCTCATCGGCAAATCTTGCAGGAACATGCCGCGGGTAATGACGAGCATGTAGCGGATCGGGTCGAGCAGGCTGAGCAATTGCATCGCGGGTGGCATGTTTTCCAGCGGGGTGGCGTAGCCGGAGATAACGATGGCCGGCGCGGAGTAGATGAACACCCCGAGGATGGCCTGCTGCTGCGTTTGGGTAAAGGCGGATATGGTCAGGCCAATGGCGACGCCGGCCACGCTGAACACCAGCGTGGCGATTTCCAGCACGGCGAGGTTACCCTCGAACGGGACACCGTAAAACAGCAACGACGCCGCCAGCACGATATTGGCCTCCAACATGCCAACAATAAGTGCCGGCACCGCCTTGCCGAACATGATCTCACCCGGCCGCAGTGGCGTGACCATCATCTGCTCGAAGGTGCCGAGCTCGCGTTCGCGCGCCAGCGAGAGGGCGCTGACCAGCATGGTCATCATCAGCGACAGCACCACGACCAATCCGGGCAGGATGAACCACTTGCTTTCCAGCGTCGGGTTGAACAGGTTGCGCACCTCGATATCCACCGGCGCGCGCGCGCCACCGCTGAGTCCGGCGGCGTATTCGGCGGTGATTTCCGCGGCGTAATCCCCGACCATCAGCGCCGAGTTGGAGCGCCGTGCGTCGATCAGCAGTTCCACGCTGGCATTGCGCCTAGCCAGCACGCCGGCTGAGAAATTTTGGGGAATATGCAGCACCGCCGCCACGGTTTTGGATTCCAGTGCATCCTGCGCACCGGCGGGGTCAGACAGCGCAGCCGCCGGAAGAAAAGCGGACGAACCGGCGAAGCGGCGCACCAGTTCGGCCGATTGCGCGCCCTGGTCCTCGTTCCAGATGCCCAGCGGTACGCGGGTGACATCAAAATTGGCCGCGTTGGCGAAGATGAGCACCTGGATCAGCGGCGGAAACAGGAGCACGTAGCGCGTTTTTTTGTCGCTCCACAGCGAGGTGAGTTCTTTCAGGATAAGGGCGAGGATGCGCTGGAACATGGGAAATCCTAATCCAGCCGGCGGTGCGTGACCGCGAGCGTCGCGGCCACGGCCACGGTGGCGCCGATGGCCAAGCCAGCAAGGTTGGGCAGCAGCACGGCCCAAACGTCACCGGCCAGGAACAGCGTTTGCAGCGCCGCCACCAGGTAGCGCGCAGGAAACACATAGGTGATGAGTTGCAGCCAACGCGGCATGGAGGCGATGTCGAACATCATGCCCGAGAGCATCATGGCCGGCATCATGGTGGTGAGGAACGCAAGCTGCGCCGCGACAAACTGGTTGCGCGCCAGAGTGGAAATGAACAGCCCCTGCGCCAACGCATAGATAAGGAACAGCGCGGCGCAGAGCGTCAGCGGCAGAATACCGCCCCGCAACGGCACGCCAAATATGAACACGGTGATAAGCACCGACACCGCCATGCTGCCCATGCCGAGCACGAAATAAGTGCCCAGTTTGGCGCCGGTAATCTCCGCCATCCCGGCCGGCGAGGCGAGCATGCTCTCCATCGTGCCGCGCTCCCACTCGCGCGCCACGATGAGCGCGGTCAGCAGCGTGCCAGTCATGGACATCACAAAGGCGATAATCCCCGGCACGATGAAATCCGCGGAGCGCAGTTGCGGGTTGTACCAGAAGCGCGTGTCCACGGTGATGCCGCCGGAGATGCCGGGGTAGCGCTCGTGCGCATTATCCTCCACCCATACCGCGAAGGCGCCCTCGACATAGCCTTGCAGCAGCCGCGCGGTATTCGGGTCCGTGGCGTTAACAACAAGCTGGGCAGTGGCGGGCCAGCGGTTCCGCCGGGCCACGCGCTGGGCAAAATCCTGACGCATCACCAGTATGCCGCGCACCTGCCCGGTGCTGAGCGCGGTATTGGCATCTTGCAGGCTGTTGGCCCAATAAACGGAAAGATAAGGCGAGGCGTCCAGCGCCTCCTGCACACTGCTGGTGGTGTCCGACCCAGCTTCTACCACCGCCGCCAGCTTCAGCTCATGCGCATCCAGCGACAAGCCAAAGCCCGTGATGAGCAGCATGATAACCGGCATCAGAAACGCAATGAGCAGCGCCGAGGGGTCGCGCAGGATTTGCAGCATCTCCTTGCGTGCGAGCCCGCGCAGGCGCTGGCGTGCCAGTGCCGCGCTCATGCCGCCACCGCCGCCGGCGCGCCGACCAAAGTGATAAATGCGTCTTCCAGCGTCGGGTCCGGCAAAGCGGGTGTGCGCACGCGGGCGCGCAGTTCCGCCGGCGTGCCGGTGACAATGATTTTGCCGGTGCTCACGATCGCCAGCCGGTCGCAATACTCCGCTTCATCCATGAATTGGCTGGTCACCAGCACGGTCACACCCGCATCCGCCAGCGTGCCGATGCGTGCCCAGAACGCACGGCGCGTCAGCGGGTCCACGCCCGAAGTTGGTTCATCAAGGAACAGGATTTGCGGGTCGTGCAGCAGCGAGGCCGCCAGCGAAAGCCGTTGCTTGAGGCCGAGCGGCAGCGCCGCGGCAAGGTTGTTTTCCGCGCCGCTCAGCTCGAAGCGCACCAAGGCATCAGCAACGGCCTTGCGTTGCGCCTTGCGGTCCAACCCGTACACGCGGGCAAAAAACTCCAGGTTCTGCGTCACGGTTAGTTCGCCGTACAGCGAGAACCGTTGCGCCATGTAGCCCAGCCGCGCACGCGCGGCGGCGGCGGCGGTCAGCAGATCCTGCCCAGCCACCCGCGCGCTGCCGCCGCTGGGCCGCAGCAGGCCGCAGAGCATGCGGAAGATGGTGGATTTACCAGCGCCATTGGGGCCGAGCAGGCCAAAAATCTCGCCGCGTTTAATGGCAAAACTGGCATGGTCCACGGCGGTAAAATCCCCGAAACGGCGCACCAGCCCATGCACTTCAATCACCGGGGCGCCATCCACAATGGCTGGCGGCGGGGGCGGCACCGGCTGGGGCGCCACCGGCGCGTTTTGCGCCAGCAGCCGGTCGATAAAACCGTCCTCGAAGCGCGGCGGCACCGGCTGCATGTCCTGCGCGCCAAAATTTTCTGGCGCGGGTGGGTGCGTGTTGGCGCGCAGCACCAGGCGCAAAGTGTCGCCCTGCACCAGCACATCGAGCACGCCGGGCTGGGCCAGCGCCTGGATAACCGCGCGCCGCCGCCCGGCGGCCGGCACGGTGGCGCGGAACACACGCCCGGCCAGCGGCTTTAAAAACGCCTGGGGCGGCTCCGCGCTGAGCAGCTTGCCCTCATGCAGCAGCAACACCTTCGCGCAGCGCTCGGCCTCATCCAGGTAGGAAGTCGCCCAAACCACGCCCATGGGCATTTGCGGGTCTTTGTCCGTCTCCAGCATGCGCTGCACAATGCCCCATAATTCCCGGCGGGAGGCGGGGTCCACCCCGACGGAGGGTTCATCCAGCAGCAGCACGCGCGGCTTTGCCAGCAGGGCGCAGGCCAGGCCCAGCTTCTGCTTCATGCCTCCGGAAAGCTGGCTCGCCAGCCGCGCGGTGAACGGCGCCAGCCCGGTGAAATGCAGCAGCATTTTAACCCGCGTCTCGCGCGCCTCGTCGGTCAGCCCGTGCAAATCCGCGAACAATGCCAGGTTCTCGGCGACGCTCAGATCCTCATACAAGCCGAACCGCTGCGGCATGTAGCCAATGTAGGGATGCGCCAGCGCCGCCTCATGCGCCATGTCGTGCCCCAGCACGCTCACGCGCCCGGCCGCGGGGCGCAACAGCCCGGCCAGCAGCCGCAGCAGCGTGGTCTTGCCCGCGCCATCGGGTCCCACCAGCCCGGTGATAACCCCCGGCTCGATGCGCGCGGAAATTCCCGCCAGCGCCACCTGCGGCCGGCTGCCGCGTTTGGTGGGGTACTGGTAGGCCAGCTCCTCGATCAGCGCGAGTGGTTGCACGGCGCTTAACGTGCCGCAGGCAGCGTGATGGTAACCGGCATGCCCTGGCGCAGCCCCGCATCCGCATCGGTGATGCGAACCCGCAGGCGGTACACCAGTTGCGTGCGCAGATCAGGCGTTTCCACTGTTTTTGGCGTGAATTCCGCCACCGGCGAAACGTAGCCGATGGTCCCATGATAGGTTTTGCCGCCCGGCGTGTCGCCCTGCACGATTACTTTTGTGCCGGAGGCCACCAGCCCCAGCATGGTCTCCGGCGCAAAGGCGCGGACCCAGACTTCGCTGGTATTGGCAAGTGAATACACAATATCCGACGGCAGCACGACGGTGCCGGGCTCGATCACCCTGGTCATGATTATGCCATCCACCGGGGCGGCGAGCTTGGTGTTGTCCAACTGCGTCTGCGCCAATGCGGTATCGGCGTTGGCGGCAGCGTATTGCGCGCGGGCCGCCTCTATTTCCTGCGGGCGCGGGCCGTTGATGAGCTTGGTAAGGTTCGCCTGTGCTTCGTCTACGCTGGCGGTAGCCGCTTTCAGGTCCAGTTGCGCGTCATCCAGCGACTGCCGCGTGGTGGCGCCGTGCCCGACCAGCGAGGCCTGGCGGGCAAAACTCTGTTGCGCATGTGCCAGATTGGCCTGCCCGGCGGCCAAGGCGGCGCGGGCATGGTCGATATCCTCCTGCCGGGAACCTGCCAGCAGCAGATCCAGCTGCGCCTTCTGCGCGTCCCGCCGCGCCTGGACCAATGCGAGAGCGCTGGCGTAGGAGCGATCATCCAATACCGCCAGCAAATCCCCGGTCTTCACGGGGTCGCCTTCCTGCTTGTACATCGCAGCCACGCGGCCTTCGGCGTTGAATGCGAGGTCCACCTGGCGGATTTCCACATTGCCGTAGAGCTGCGTCACGACCGGCCCGGCGCTTAAATACCACCAAAGCAACGCAGCGAAGCCGCCCAAAATCACGGCCACGCCAACACCGCGCCACAGCTTCATATTCATACGATTGTCCCTCATAACCGGCAGGTCTCATGACCCGTATAGTACAGCCATTTCGCCTGGGCGTTGATTTGCGTCAACGCCAGCAGTTTTGAGGTAAGCCCAAAGCGGCAGGCAACGGAAACCCTGCCTGCCGCCCAGCAAAGATTACTTGGATTTAACTTCGATCTTCTTGGCTTTGGTCTGTGCCAACGCCGTTTTGGGCAGCGTCACCGTAAGCACGCCGTTAGCTAATTTCGCGCCAATGTAGTCACGGTCGACACCCTCGGGCAGATACATGCTACGCTCGAAAGCACCATAGGAACGCTCTGAAAGATAATAGTTTTTATCCTTCTTCTCGGCTTCCTGTTCTTTATGGCCCTTGATCGTCAGGACCGAACCGTCGAGGGAAACATCCACATCTTTTTCCACCAGACCGGGAAGTTCCGCTGTAATCGTATAGGCCTTGTCATCTTCCGAAATGTCGACGCAAGGCGCCAATACACCCACCGAAGAGAAAAACCGCGAAATCACAGCGCCCAAGCTGGGTTGGAACAACGGAAACGTACCAAACCCGTCGGCGAAGCGGTCAAGCAACTTGTCGAACTCATTGCGGAACGTCGCCCAGACCTCCGTGGGTTTTGATTTCTCTACGGCAGATGTGGTTTTCACTTGGATTTCTTTATCGCCATGACTTTTACCTCATTCTGAAAAATAACGATCAAATTCCAACAACAGAAAGTAACAGCCACCACATTGAATGGTTATGCCAATGTCAGCTTAATTGGAACCAAAATATTACAAAATATTAACTGCGCAGTTATGTGCCGTCCTGCGATTTGCGATTGAATATTACCATTGACCATATCATTGGGGGCGCATTGATTTCAATCAAATTCAACCTATATTGCCGCTCGTTCTGTTGCGCTGCGTCATGAAATATTCTTCCCGCTGCTTCGTTCCGGTGATATGAATCCCCATTACGGCACGTACGCCGAATTGATCGAAATCAATGCCTGTCAGAGGGTTTTCTGTGAAACAAGGCAAGAATAATGCAGCCAAGGAGGGTCATCGTGGGTCAAACTTTGTCCAAAACAAACATAGCGGGAGAGGGTGTTACCAAGCAGCCGGAGAGCCGTAATCTCGGCGTGATTTTACTTTCGGGCGTCGTTGTCGGTTCAATGATTGGCGGCGGCGCCTTCAACCTGCCGCAGAACATGGCCAACGGGGCGGGCCTCGTGGCTATTTTCATCGCCTGGATCATCACATTCATCGGGATGTATTTTCTCTCGAATAGTTTTCGTATTCTTTCGGACAAACGGCCTGACCTGAAAGCCGGAATGTATTCCTATGCCCAGGAAGGTTTTGGTCCATTTGCAGGGTTCCAGATGGCTTGGGGTTATTGGTTGAGCGCTGCCTTTGGGAATGTCGCCTTTGCGGTGTTGATTATGCAAATCCTGGGATATTTTTTCCCGGTGTTTGGGAAGGGTCAGAACTGGGCGTCGATTATCGGCGCTTCCGTTCTGGTCTGGGTGATGTGCGGCATTGTGATGACCGGCGTAAAGCGCACGGCGATGCTGAATGTTCTGGCAAGCTTCCTCAACATTGTTACCATCGGGTTTGCCTTGATCGTCATGGCATTCTTTATGACCGGCGGGCAGTTCACTTTCGATATTTGGGGGCAGCAGAACCACCTCGGTAGCCTGTTCACCCAGATAAAAAGTACGATGCTTGTAACACTATGGGTGTTCATCGGCATCGAGGCCGCGGTCGTGGTCTCCGACCGTGCGCGTAAAATGTCCGATGTTGGGCCTGCAACATTCATTGGCCTGGGTGTTTGCACGTTGTTGTACGCACTGCTCTCGATCCTGCCCTTCGGCATCATGCACCAGGGTGATATCGCCAAGCTGGCCAATCCGTCCTCCGCCTATGTCTTGTCATCCGTTGTTGGCAAATGGGGTGCGGTATTTGTCAATGTATCCTTGTTGATCGCGGTATTAAGCTGCTGGCTGGCCTGGACGATTCTGACCGCGGAGCTTCCCTTCGAGGGCGCAAAAGGTGGTGTGTTTCCAAAATTTCTGGCTGCGGAAAACCGGTTCCATGCGGCCGTGCCATCATTGTTAGTCTCCAGCGTGGTTATGCAGATCACGCTGTTCGTCGTTCTGTTCGCAAGTAATGCCTGGCTATGGTTGATTGATATTTGCGGCGTGATGATCCTGCCGCCATATTTCGCCAGCTCGCTGTTCCTCACGGTCTATGCCGCGCAGTCCGGCTATGTCGCCACACATTCCGAAAGCCGGAACACCGCGCTCATCACCGGCGTGTTGGCAACAATTTATTCAGCCTGGCTGCTCTACGCGGCTGGCCCCGAATTTCTGCTGATGTCGACCATCGTCTTCTCGATAGGCATTCCGGTCTTCTGGTACGCGAGAAAAGAGCATAACCCGGGTCAGGTCATTTTCTCCACTCCAGAAAAAATTGCCGTCGGGTTGCTTGGCGTGGCGGCCATCGCTGCGATCGTCCTGTTCGCTAAAGGTATTGTTAGCATTAGCTGATCTTGAAGATATGGAGTTCTAAGATGTCTGTTGAAACGCGTTTCCGCGTGCTTGTTTGCAGTCAGAACCTTCATGAGGAAACGCAGGAGGCAAGACATCTTCGGGCGATTTTAAATGAATTAAAAATACTTGGCTACGTGGTGGTACCGGCGTCGGAAGTTAGCGACGCCGGTACAGTAATTCACACCGACGCCGCGCTTGGCTGTCTCTTACTGGAATGGGGTTATGGCGAATGGCAAAACGGCATCGTCCAACTGGTCCATCAGCTACGCGCGCGCGGCGTGGAGGCCCCGGTTTTTCTTCTGGTCGGTCAACAATTATTGCAGGATATACCGGTTGAAATTCTGGATTTTATTACGGGTTGCGTATTTGTCGCCGAGGATATGCCGGACTTCGTTGCCAAAAACCTGAGCAGTCATGTAAAAATCTATGCGGAAACATTGAAGACGCCGTTCTTTGGCGCCATGCTCGATTACGCCGACGCCGGCAACCAGATGTGGACCTGCCCTGGCCATAATGGCGGTATTTTCTACTGGAAAAGCCCGGTCGGCCGCTTGTTCGTTGAACATCTCGGCGAAGCCGTGTTCCGCAGCGATCTCGATAATTCCGTGGTGGAACTGGGCGATCTGCTGATCCACGAAGGCCCGGCGGCAGCGGCACAAAAGGCAGCAGCGAAAATTTTTGGCGCCGAGCGGACTTATTTCGTGTTGAACGGCACTTCGACCTCCAACAAAGTAGCACTCGGCGCCATCGTCGCGCAGGGTGATCTGGTGCTGTTCGACCGCAACAACCATAAATCCAACCACCATGGCGCGTTGGTGCTGGCGGGCGGCATTCCAGTATATCTGGAGACGGACCGTAACAGCTGCGGGTTGATCGGGCCGATTGACTACGCCGCGCTGGATGAAAATGCCATCCGCGAGAAGATAAAATCGCATCCACTGATAACGGATACGCAAGCATGGCAGCGCAAAAAACCGTTCCGTGTCGCCATCATCGAACAGTGCAGCTATGACGGTACAATCTACGATGCACGGATGATTTATAATAAACTTAGCCCGCTGTGCGATTATATTCTGTTCGATGAAGCCTGGGCTGGTTTCATGAAGTTCCATCCTCTGTTCCACGGACATTATGCCATGGGGCTGGAGAGCCTCGGACCCGACGACGCTGGCATTATCGCCACGCAATCCACCCACAAGCAACTGGCCGGATTTTCTCAGGCGTCGCAGATTCACGTTAAGGACTCCCACGCCAAAGCGCAGAAGCGGCACATACCGCACCAGCGCTTCAACGACTCTTTCATGCTGCATGCTTCAACTTCCCCGTTCTATCCTCTGTTCGCCTCGCTCGATGTTGGTGCCCAGATGATGAAAGGCCGCGCTGGTGAAGTGATGTGGGATGATACCATTCGCATGGGTATCGAACTACGAAAGGAAATCCGCGCGCTGGGACAAGAGTTCGCATCTGGCGCGAAGACGCCGGCGAAGGCATGGTTCTTTGACCCGTTCGTACCGGATTTTGTCGAGTTCGAGGACAAGCATGGCGCACGTCAGTTGCTGCGCTGGGAGAGTGTGCCGACCGACCGCTTGGCGAGCGAACAGAGCTGCTGGGAACTGACGCCGGGTGCAAGCTGGCACGGATTTACGCACACCGTACCAGGTTATGCGATGACGGACCCGAACAAGCTGACGCTGCTAACGCCGGGCATTCGCCGTACAACCGGGGAGTATGAGGAGCATGGCATTCCCGCAGCGATCCTCGCGGAGTATCTGCGCGAGAATAAAATTGTGCCCGAAAAAAACGATCTCAACAGCATCCTGTTTCTACTCACGCCGGGGATGGAGGCAGGCAAGGCGGGGACACTGTTGAGTGCGCTAGTTAGTTTTAAGAAACTGCATGATGCCAACGCCGCTTTGCGGGAGGTCATCCCGGCTTTCACCGCGCGCTATGGGAAACGCTACGCTGATGTAGGGCTCTATGATTTGTGCCAGGATATGCACAGTTTTTACCGCACGCACCGCGTGGCGGAGTTGCAGCGCGCGCAGTTTCGTGCCGAGCATTTCCCTGCCATCGCTTTGAGCCCTCAAGCGGCGACGCAGAAATTCCTCCGTAACGAGATTGAATATTTGCCCCTTAGTAAAATCAAAAACCGTATCGCGGCCACGCTGGCGCTCGTCTATCCGCCGGGTATCGGTGTCATTATCCCCGGTGAGCGTTACGATGAACGCGCACAGCCGATGTTGGATTACCTGCTTATGTTCGAGCAGGCGGCTAACCTATTTCCAGGGTTCGATTGTGAAATCCAGGGTGTTTACCGCGAGACGAGTGAAGATGGGCAGGTACGCCTCTACACCTATGTCGTTGACGAGACACAAGGCAATTAGGAGAATGATAATGAGTCCGAAGCTTGGTGTGTATTCCGAAGTAGGTGTTCTACGGGAGGTGCTGGTGCACCGGCCGGATCTGAGCATAACCCGTTTGACGCCGGGCAATTGCCACGAGCTGTTGTTCGACGATGTGATCTGGGTAAAAAAGGCGAGGCAGGAGCACGATGCGTTTGTTGACACGCTGCGTGATCGCAACATCGTGGTGCATGAATTTGGCGCCCTGCTGGCCGAGACACTCGCCGATGACACCGCGCGAGCCTGGCTGCTGGACCACCGTGTTGATGTGACAAATCTAGGCCATGGCACTTCCGGTGAGGTGCGCGCCTGGCTGGAGGAATTGCCGGTGGCGCAGCTCGCCATGTATCTGGTGGGCGGCATCGCGCGCGGCGAACTCCCCTTTGTACCAAAGGGATTATTCGCACTCACGCGTGCCGAACATGAATTCATTCTGCCGCCATTACCAAACCATCTCTTCACGCGAGACAGCTCGTGCTGGGTTGGCGAGGGCGTGTTCATCAACCCCATGTACTGGCCGGCGCGGCGGCTGGAAGCGGTGAACCTGGCGGCAGTTTACCGCTTCCATCCACGCTTCGCCAACGAGAGTTTCCTGCGCTACGTGGATGCCTCCGAGGAGCACCTGGGCGGCTTGAGCCTTGAAGGTGGCGATGTGATGCCTGTCGGCAATGGCGTGGTGCTGATCGGCATGGGCGAGCGCAGTACGCCACAGGCGGTGACCGAATACGCCAGCCGGCTGTTCCGCCATGGTGCCGCGGAACGCGTGATTGCCGGGCTGATGCCGCGTGAGCGTGGCAGCATGCATTTGGATACGGTATTTTCGTTCTGTGACCGCGATCTGGTAACGATTTTTCCCGATGTCGTGGATCATATGAAGGCGTTTTCACTCTATCCGGCGGATACGGGCGAGGGGCTGCGCGTAGTGGCGGAGAGTGGAAATTTTGTGGATGTCGTGGCCAGGGCGCTTGGCCTGAAGCATCTGCGTCGGATTCCGACCGGCGGAGATTCCTTCGAGGCCGAGCGGGAGCAATGGGACGACGGCAATAACGTGCTGGCCGTGGCGCCTGGCGTAGTGATTGGTTATGACCGTAATGTTTATACCAATACGCTGTTGCGTAAAGCAGGTATCGAGGTAATTACCATCGATGGATCAGAGCTCGGCCGCGGCCGCGGCGGCGGACATTGCATGAGTTGCCCGCTTAGCCGTGACGCAATATAGCGCGAGCATTTTTTGTACGAATTGGCTATAATAATTTAACAATGAATAACTTTGGTGTTGAGTGAGTGATCGCGTGATTCAACTACTGGTTTATTCCAGCGGAGGGCTTTGGTATGCCAATTAATTTGCGTGGGCGGAGCGTTTTGGCGCTGGAAGATTTTACGCCGGCCGAATTGCGTTTATTGTTGGATATCGCGAAGGAGTTGAAGGCCGCCAAGCGAGGCGGTCTTGAACGTCCACGGTTATCGGGCAAGAATATTGTGCTAATTTTTGAGAAGGATTCAACCCGTACGCGCAGCGGCTTCGAGGTGGCGGCATATGACCAGGGTGCGCATGTCACCTACATGGGGCCAAGCGGTAGCCATATTGGCCAGTCGGAAACCGTGAAGGACACGGCGCGCGTGCTGGGGCGGATGTATGATGCGATTGAATTCCGTGGCTTTGCGCAAGCGGACGTTGAAGTGCTTGCCCGTTACGCCGGGGTGCCGGTTTACAACGGCTTGACCGATGAGTCGCATCCGACGCAGATTTTGGCGGATTTCATGACCATGCGGGAATTCACGCATAAGCATCTGTCGGATATTCGTTTTGCCTTCATGGGTGACGGGCGCAACAATATGGCGCGGTCCCTGGCGGTGGGCGCCGCCAAAATCGGCATGCACTTTACCATTGGCGCGCCGGAGGAGTTATGGCCCGATGAGGCTTTCAGATTGCATGTCGATCAGATCGCCAAAACGAATGGCGCCAGCATCAAGTTCGAAGCCGATGCCGTTGCCGCGGTTAAAGGGACGGATTTCATTTATACCGACGTCTGGCTCTCGATGGGTGAGGACCCGGCGCGCTGGGGCGAACGGATTGAGCTGCTGCGCCCGTATCAGGTGAATGCGGCCCTGATGGCTGCCACCGGAAATCCATTTACAAAGTTCATGCATTGCCTGCCGTCGTTTCATAATGCGGAAACGAAAATGGGTAAGGATATTGAAACTCGCTATGGTGTCTCGGCGATGGAGGTGAGCGACGAAGTGTTTGAGTCGCCGGCATCCGTCGTATTTGATCAGGCGGAAAACCGGATGCATACTATCAAGGCGATCTTGATCGCCACGTTAGGATAAAGCATATGCGAATTGTCGTGGCGCTTGGGGGCAATGCTCTGCTTCGCAAGGGTGAGCCTCTATCCATGGAAAATCAGCAGAAAGCGATTGCCGGTGCGGCGCGTTCGCTGGCTGATGCGATTTACGCGGGCCACCATCTCGTCATCACTCATGGTAACGGTCCGCAGGTAGGGTTGCTGGCGCTGCAATCCCTGGCCGGCCCGCAGGAAAGCATGCTGCCATTGGACGTGCTGGGGGCGGAAAGCGAGGGCTGGATTGGTTATGAGCTGGAGCTAGCCCTGCGCAATGCGCTGCCGGAAGGGGCGGCGGTGGTAACTGTGGTGACGCAGACCCTGGTGGATGCAAACGATCCGGCCTTTGCCGCGCCCACGAAGCCGATTGGGCCGGTTTACGAGGAAGCCATCGCGCGGGGTTTGGCCACGGAGCACCAGTGGCCCATGGTTAAGGATGGCCATGGCTGGCGGCGCGTTGTGGCCTCGCCCAAGCCGCTTGGTATTGTGGAAATTGCGTCCATCAAGCGGCTCATCAATACGGGCGTCACGGTGATCTGCGCCGGCGGCGGCGGTATCCCGGTGCGCGCCGGGGCGGATGGTAAGCTTGCCGGGGTGGAAGCGGTGGTCGACAAGGATTTAACCGGCGCCCTGCTGGCCAAGCAGGCCGAGGCGGATTTATTTATCATGCTGACGGATGTTGCCGGGGTCTATCTGGATTACGGCGGAAAGGAGCAGCGGGCCATCGCCAGCTCCGGGCCAAAGGACATGATCGCGCATGCGGCGGGCTTTCGTGCCGGGTCGATGGGCCCCAAGGTTGAAGCGGCTTGCGCTTTTGTGCAGGAAACAGGCCAGTCGGCGGCCATTGGCGCATTGTCCGACCTGGCGGACATTATTGCCGGCCGCCGCGGGACGCTGATCTTGCCAAATGGAGGCAAGATCAGCTTTCATTACCCGGAACCCGAGCAGCCAAGGCATGGCGGTATCACGGAGATCCCGCCGGAGAAGCATTTTTGATCGAAATCAATGCACCTGCGCCGTGTTAGTTTGATTTTACCCTCCAGAAGTGGAGGAACGGAATTGGCGCAGGTAACATTGGCGGTGACGGCCGCCGCGATTATGTCGCGCGACGTGATTACGGTTAGCCCAACCGATACCGCGGCGGCGATCGCTGCAAAGTTGAATGAGCACGACATAAGTGCGGTACCGGTAGTGGATGCCACAGGCAAATTGCTGGGCATGGTAAGCGAGGGCGATCTGATGCGCTCGTTCGGCTTGCGCAATGCCATGCGCCGCGCTTGGTGGCTGGATATTCTGGCGGAAGGCGATGAATTGGCGCCGGAATTTCTTGATTATATAAGGGTGGACAATCGCCGGGCAACGGATCTGATGACCCGCGATGTGGTGACGGTGACGGAGGATGCCAGTATTGACGAAATTGCCGATTTGCTGACGCAACGCCGGATCAAGCGGGTGCCGGTGGTGCGCAAAGGGCGGGTTGTCGGCATTGTCAGCCGCGCGGATATCGTGCGTACGCTGGCCCGCAAGGTTTGAGCCGGATCAGGCTGTTTCCATAACGGTTTTGCGGGCATACACTCAAGGATATGAGGTCTTGAATGACCGGAATCCGGGAGGGTTGCCGTGGCGAAGAAGAGTGAACCATTATGGCGTTCCGGGCTGATCTGGCTGGCGCTGTTTATACCCCTGCTGATCTTCTCGGCGCTTAACCAGCAAAATGCGCCAAAAGTTAAATCTATCCCCTATAGCCAGTTTGAGACGCTGCTGCAGGCGGGGCAGGTGGATAATTTGGTGGTGGGTACCAGTGCGATTACCGGGACGCTGAAGAACGCGCCAGCCGGGCAGCCGGACAAGTTTACCACTGACCGGGTGGACCCCGCACTGGCGCAGGATTTGGCGAAATCAAAAGTCACGTTTGCCGGGGAGCCGGCGCCGGGATGGTTTTCCGTGGCGCTGGGGTGGCTGGCGCCGCTGCTGTTTTTTGGGCTGCTGTGGTTCGTGCTGCTGGGCAACCGCATGGGTGGGGCGGGGGGAATGCTGGCCGTGGGTAAGAGCAAGGCGCGGGTTTACGCGGAAAGCGCGGTGCCGGTGCGCTTTAAGGATGTCGCGGGAGTGGACGAGGCCAAGGCGGAGTTGAAGGAGGTTGTGGATTTTTTGAAAAACCCCGCGGCCTATGGGCGGTTGGGGGCGCATGTGCCCAAGGGTGTGCTGTTGGTGGGGCCGCCGGGGACGGGCAAGACCCTGCTGGCGCGGGCCGTGGCGGGGGAGGCGGGGGTGGCGTTTTTTTCCATCTCGGGGTCGGAGTTTGTGGAATTATTCGTGGGTGTGGGTGCGGCGCGGGTGCGTGATTTGTTCGTGCAGGCTCGGCAGCAGGCGCCGGCGATTATTTTTATTGATGAGCTGGATTCACTGGGGCGCGCGCGTAACGGCATGATGCCGGGCGGCAGCAATGATGAGAAAGAGCAGACACTCAACCAGTTGCTGGCGGAGATGGATGGGTTTGATCCTTCCAGCGGTGTGGTGCTGCTGGCGGCGACCAACCGGCCGGAGATTCTGGACCCGGCGTTGCTGCGGGCGGGGCGGTTCGACCGGCAGGTGCTGGTGGATCGGCCGGACCGCAAGGGGCGGGTGGATATTTTGAAGTTGCATATCCAGAAGGTGAAGCTGGAGGCTGATGTGTCCCTTGAGGAGATTGCCGCGATGACGCCGGGATTCACCGGCGCGGATTTGGCGAATCTGGTGAACGAGGCGGCACTGTTGGCGACGCGGCGTAATGCGGAGGCGGTGACGCTGGAGGATTTCAACCAGGCGGTGGAACGGATTGTGGCCGGGTTGGAGAAGCATAACCGGCTGCTGGCGCCTAAGGAACGTGCGGTGGTGGCGCATCATGAAATGGGCCATGCGCTGGTGGCGATGGCGCTGCCGGATGTTGATAAGGTGCAGAAGATTTCGATTATTCCACATGGCATTGCGGCACTGGGCTACACCATGCAGCGGCCGGTGGAGGATCGGTTTTTGATGGGGCGCGCGGAGTTGCTGAACCGCATGACGGTGCTGATGGGCGGGCGGGCGGCGGAGACGTTGTTGTTCCCGGATGTTTCCACCGGGGCGGCGGATGATTTGATGCGGGCGACGGAAATTGCGCGCTCCATGGTGGTGCGGTTTGGCATGGATGCGACGCTGGGCCAGGTGACGTTTGAGCCGGAGCAGTCGCATTTGCTGGGCAATGGCGGCATGGACTGGCGGCCGCGGCAGTATAGCGAAGCGACGGCGGCGGCGATTGATGCGGCGATCCGCGGGCTGGTGGATACGGCATTCGGCCGGGCGAAGGCGATATTGAAGGAAAATACGGGGTTGTTGCGGGAGTCGGCGGAGCAGTTGCTGGCGGCGGAAAGCCTGGCCGGTCCGGCGCTGGATGTGCTGGCGGCGAAGGTGAAGCCGTGGCGGGAAGGCAATGGCTGAGGCGCCGGCCGGGGTTGTTGGGTTTTTAAGTGATGGGGCGAGTTACGGCGCGCTGGGTGTGGCGGCCGCACCGGGCGTCCCGGTTGAGCGGATTGAGACGCATATTTCGATTGTGTTTCTGGTGGGGGAGCGTGCGTATAAGCTGAAACGCGCGGTGCGATTTTCCTATGTTGATTATTCCACGGCGGACTTGCGTGAGAAATATTGCAGGGTGGAGCTGGAGCTTAACCGGCGGACGGCGCCGGAGATTTACCTGCGGGTGCGGGCGGTTACGCGCGAGGCGGATGGGGCGCTGGCGTTTGATGGCGCAGGTGAGGCGGTGGATTTTGTGGTGGAAATGCGCAGGTTTGCGCAAGAGGATTTGCTGGACCGGCTGGCGGAGAGGGGTGGACTGACGGCAGAATTGTTGCGCGAGGTCACGGATAAGATTGCGGCGTTTCATGATGCGGCAGAGGTGGTGCCGGGGTTTGGCGGTGCGGCGGCGATGCGGGCGGTGATTGCCGGGAATAAGCAAAATTTGTTGGAAGCGGCGCCGTTGCTGGAGCGTGATTTGGCGCAAGCGGTGAGTGATGCTTCGTTGGCGGCGCTGGAGAAGGTGGCGCCGTTGCTGGAGGCCCGAAAGGCAGGCGGGCGGGTAAGGCGGTGCCATGGGGATTTGCATTTACGCAATATCTGCCTGGTGGAAGGCAAACCGCTGTTGTTTGATTGCATTGAGTTTAGCGAGGAATTTTCCTGCATCGACGTGCTGTATGATCTGGCGTTTTTGCTGATGGATTTATTGCATCGGGGGATGGCGGGGGCGGCGAATGCGGTGTGCAACCGGTATTTGGACCGCACCGGGGATTGGGGCGGCATGGCGTTGCTGCCGTTGTTTATTTCCGTGCGGGCGGCGGTGAGGGCGCATGTGCTGGTGGCGCAGTATCGTAAGACTTTGGTGGAGCAGACGTTGACGGCGGCGCGGGCATATTTGGTGCTGGCGGGGGAGGTTTTGAAGCCGCAAGTGCCGTTTTTGGTGGCGGTTGGCGGGGTGAGTGGTACGGGGAAATCGACCGTGGCGGCGGCGCTTGCGGCGGGGTTGGGGGTGGCGCCGGGGGCAAGGGTGGTTCGCTCGGACGTGTTGCGCAAGCGGATTTTTGGCGTGGCGCCGGAGGTTAAGTTGCCCGTTTCAGCCTATGAGTCTGCCGTTAGCGCGCGGGTTTATGCGGCGATGTGGGAGCAGGCGGCGGCGGTGCTGGCGGCGGGGTATGTGGTGGTGCTGGATGCGACGTTTCTGGCGGCGGCGGTGCGGGAGGCGGCTCAGGGTTTGGCGGTGTGGGCGGGGGTGGGGTTTTTTGGGGTTTGGCTGGAGGCGCCGGTGGGGGTGCTGGAAGCGCGGTTGGCGGGGCGGCGGGGGGATGCCTCGGATGCGGATGTTGCCGTGATGCGGGGGCAGGTTTTGGATGGGGTGGTGGACTGGGTACGCGTGGATGCGGCGGGGGATGCGGTGGGGCAGGTGATGCGGGTTTTGGGTGTTTCACGTGAAACACTTGTGAAGAAGTTGTTATAACATACTGTTAGTAAAGCAAAAGATTTTGCTTGCACCCCAATTTGTGCGGGTTCGTGCTGAAAAAACAACGAATAATCGGTTTGAGGGGAGTTTGCGGTGGAACGGGTGAGTTTGCAACGCTGGTGTATCTGGAGCGGGATTATTTGCATTTTGTTGTTTTTTGGCGGGTTTTATGTGGCGGGTTTTATGTGGCGGGGTTTGTGCGGGCGACGGGGCTGGCGTTTGTGCGGAGCGGGCCGTTTGCGTGGAATGCGCTGTTTCCGTTTTGGATTGCGGGGGCGGTGTTTGTGGCGTGGTTTTTGGTGATGGCTTGGGGGTTGTTACGGGCCGTGCGGGTGGAGGGTGGTGGGAAGGGCTGCGGTTATTCATCCTATTTGCTCCATTCAGCAGGTACAGATGGGCCGGGAGCGGACGGTCGGCTTTTATGCCCTTCATGGCGGAACCGGACACAGAAATAGATAACGGGTGAGACTGCAAATGCTCCAATTAACCGCACTGCTTATGTTTCTTTTTGGCTATAAATTTGGTCATACCCTCTAGGAGAGGCCCGGTCAGAATGTTGTCGATAAACCATTGTAGAGAAATGAACTCCGCGGCAAGCAAATGAATTGCGCGAGAGGAGACGTAATACTCGCCCCAATCCTCGTCGCCGCGAGTTAAGCTAACAATTTTCCAAGCATCTTCAGCAAATTCAATCGCGATGCCATGAGCTGCGATACGGTCATTGACGTAACCAACATCAACAATAATACTTGCAACGAACTCCCCATTATAAAATCGGAATAATACTTCCGGATCATGGATCAATAAGGGGAAAGGATAGTATCCTTGATTAGTCTTCTTTTGTTCGTTTACGGATAAAAAGGCCATCATTTTTCCGAAGTTATTAAACGGGGACAAGATTTCTTGCAGGTTATCTGTATCAAAAGCGCCATCAATTATGACGTAATGCAAACCACGTTCCGCCTCTTCCACAATGAAACCTCGGCCCGGAAGATTTTGAGCTAGTCGCGTTATTAGCTCCCCATGATGTGAAATTTCATCGCGGGCTGCTACGCGTAAGCGGGAGCCCCACTCTTCCTCAGCAATATCCGTATGAATATATTTATGTATGGCTTGGGCAGCTTTTACTTGTCGCTCCGCCCTCTTTCTATTTCCGCCTCGGCCTGACTTAGCTTCCATAAGAAAGAAGGGACTTCCTCCCTCCGGCCATAAATCGGGACGAAAGAGAGTAAAATCTGCGTGTCGCAATGAATTCGTTAGGTCGTTCATCACTATTGTCGCACCCCACTCGGAGGCTGCACGAAAAATCTTACGCTCCAACCGAGTTCCTCTTTTTCCCGAGATGAAACCTGGATCGCCATTCCTGACAAGCTGCTTTAGCTCGTGCCTGTCGCCGTATATAAAAGCTATGCTATCTCCTATGGTACGTAGTGTCCTTATAAGGGTTTTCGGGGCTTCAGTAGCGTTTTCAGCTGCTTGATACTTCCCACGAATCTCGTTCGAAATCGCGCGAGTGTTTTCGCGACTTGATAGGTCCCTTTTAAGCTGTTGGGCTAATGCGCGGACTTTGCGGATGCGGTTTTCCGCTTGGACAATTCGCCGCAGCAATTCTTCTTGAATCTCAAACGCAAGATGTCCTTTTTGAACACGATCTTCGGCAAGCTCATGCACTCGCGCGTATAAGCTCATTAGTGCCTTTTGGTAGCGTTTCATTGCGAAACTAGAGTCGATTTGATGCTGCTAATCCCGAAGTTGCTGGCTGCCTGACACCGAAGTAGGGCGCAACAAGTGGATCTCATTAGAAAAAGGTAATCACTTTCGGCAGGCTTTGCAATGCCCTCTACCAGATGTCCGATTTTGGGCGCCGACACTGTGAACGGAAACGTCCAGTTTGCGGCGCATTTGAGACGTAAGGCGTGGATGCCGGATCAAGTCCGGCATGACGGGGTTGGGTTGATGGGGGCTTCCGGTCACCGTCAGGCGGGACGTGGTATCAGGTTCGGCATGACGGTGGGGGCGGGAATGGCGGATTGCGCTTCGCTGATCCGCCCTACGCGCTGCATACTTGGGGTTTGCGGATTTGAGGTGGTGAGGTGAAGGAAGGAAGACGTGGATGCCGGCGTTCGCCGGCATGACGGTCGGGGGTGTGGGGGGCTGGGGTGCCTGATGGGGGAGATGCCAGCGGGCGTTGGCATGACGGTGGGGGGACGGCTGCAAAGATGGATCGCGGCCCCCCGCTTTCGCGGGGGTCGCGATGACGGCGGGGGTGTGGGGACCGAGTTGCCTGATGGTGGGGGTTAGATGGCGATGCGGACGCCTAGTTCGACCACGCGGTCGCTGGGGATTTGGAAGAATTCGGTGGCGGACATGGCGTTGCGGGCCATGTGGAGGAAGAGCCAGCGGCGGATGAAGCGCAGGTTGGAGAGGCCGGCGGGGACGTAGCTTTCGCGGCCGAGGAAGTAGCTGGTTTCCATGGGGTCGAAACGGATGCCGGGCAGGTTTTGCAGCTCGCGGGGGATGTTGGGGCTTTCCATGAAGCCGAAAGAGAGCGCGATTTTGTAGATGCCGGGGGCGGGTTCCTCGACATGGGCGCGTTGCTCGGGGGAGGCCTGCGGGGCGTCCAGCGTGCGGGCGGTGACGAAGAAGACGCGCTCGTGCAGGACCTTGTTGTGTTTGAGATTGTGCAGCAGGGCGTTGGGCACGTAGTCGAGATTGCCGGTCATGAAGACGGCGGTGCCGGCGATGCGGGTGATGCGTGATTGCGGCAGGCGGTTGATGAAGGAGGCCAGGGGCAGGCTGTCCTGTGCCCAGCGGGCCATGATGAGGCGGCGGCCGCGCTGCCAGGTGGTCATGATGATGACGACGGTAAGGCCGATGGCCAGGGGAACCCAGCCGCCGTCGAAAAATTTGAGCGTGTTGGCGGAGAAGAAGGCGAGGTCGACGAGGCCGAAGCAGCCGAAGACGGCGATGGCGGCGGGGAGCGACCAGTGGAACTGGCGGCGGAAGACCACCATGGCGAGAATGTTGGTGCACATGAAGGTGCCGGTGACGGCGATGCCGTAGGCCCAGGCCAAAGCGTCGCTGGTTTTGAAAATGACGACCAGCATGATGACGCCGATGGCGAGCGCGGTGTTCATCTGGGGGACGTAGATCTGGCCTTCGACGGTGGCGCTGGTATGGCGGATTTCCATGCGCGGGAACAGGCCGAGCTGGACGCATTGGCGGGCCATGGAGAAGGCGCCGGAGATGACGGCCTGGCTGGCGATGATGGTGGCCGCGGTGGAGAGGATGACCAGCGGGATTTGCAGATAGCTGGGCGCGATTTCGAAGAAGGGGTTGGCGGCGGCGGCGGGGTTGGCGATGACCAGGGCGCCTTGGCCAAAGTAGTTGAGCACCAGACAGGGCAGGACGAAATAAGTCCAGGAGACGCGGATGGGCTTGCGGCCGAAATGGCCCATGTCGGCGTAGAGGGCCTCGGCGCCGGTGACGGCGAGCACCACGGCGCCGAGCACGACGAAGCCGGCAAAGCGGTGGCGCAGCATGAAGCTGAGACCCCAGGTGGGGCTGACGGCTTCCAGCACGGCGGGGTTGTGGATGATCTGGGTGAGGCCGAGCCAGCCGATGACGAGGAACCAGACGACCATGACGGGGCCGAAGGCGGCGCCGATGCCGCCGGTGCCGCGTTTTTGCACCAGAAAAAGCGCGACGATGACGGCGATGGAGAGCGGCTCGACGGCGGGGGCGAGGCCGGGGGAGACGACTTCCAGGCCGGAAATGGCGGAGAGCACGGAGATGGCCGGGGTGATCATGCCGTCACCGAAAAACAGGCCGGCGCCGATGATGCCGACGATGCTGAGCGCGGTGCGGGTGCGCTCGTTCGCGGCGGCGCGCTGGGCGAGGGCCATGAGGGCGAGGATGCCGCCCTCGCCGTTGTTGTCGGCGCGCATGACGAAGGTGACGTATTTGAGTGTGACCGTGATGATGAGCGCCCAGAAGATGAGGCAGAGCAGGCCGAAAATGTCGGCATGGCTGAGGGCGCCGGTGGTGAAATAGCCGAGGCAGGTTTGCAGCGCGTAGAGCGGGCTGGTGCCGATGTCGCCGTAAACGACGCCGAGGACGCCGACGAGGGCGGCGAGGCGGAGCGGTTTGTTGGCCGGATTGTGGGTGGAGGCGATTGAGAGTGTGGTCACTTGGTCCGGCCTTGCTGGTTAGCCGGGGATTTTACGAGGCCGGGGAGGGCGGCGCGAGGGGGGCGTAACGGTCCGGCGTGGGTTTTTATGGGAATTTTATGCGTTGGCGCCTGCGGGGGGACGCGAATGCGCGCCGTTGATGGCGCGCGCATGGGGCGGGATGGCGGAAAAGCTGGGGAAAATGCGGGCTGGCGATCACGGATTTGTGATCGTCTTTATGTGGTCTTTATGCGGGGCGCGAGGGGATTTACTCGACCCAGGTGAGGCGGTGGTGGTCGAAATGGGCGGGGGTTTCGGGTTTGATGATCTGGAAATAAGGGGAGACGTCGAAGTCGCGCGGGACGAAGAGCTCCGAGCCGTGGATGTGGAAGATTTCCAGGGCGCGCTGGCGGGTGGCGGGGTCGGTGAGGGCTTGTTCAGTGATTTCCGGCAGGATGGGGTAGCCGATGTTTTTGAACGCTTGGGCGATGAGGGTGGAGCAGATGGCGCGGGTGGGGTCGGCGGAGAGGAAGCCGATGGCGCGGCGGCGCCAGCGGGCAGGCACCGGGATGGGGAACAGGTAGCGCGCCAGGTCGACGATGTAGCGCAGGTCGTATTGGGTGCCGAGTTTGCTGAAGGCGTAGTCGATGACGCGCTGGCGGTCCTCGAGTTGCAGGCCGATGGGGCGGCAGATGCGCACGTGGTAGGGTAGCAGGTCTTGCAGGTTGAAGCGGCGGACGCCGGCGATGATGTCGGCTTCGATGCAGTCCGGTCCGCCTGCTGGGGCGGCTTCACCAATCCCGCCGGGGGCGTACTCCCCTGCGTAGAGGGCGGAGTGGGACCAGGTGGATTGGGTGAGGTATTTCACCATGGAGCTGATGCGCAGTTTGCCCTCGACGAGGATGACGTCGGCGGGTTGCAGCAGGGAGCGGAAATGCGCGAGGTCGACCGGGAAGACGGGCGGGGCGTCGACCGGGACGGTGAGGAAGCTGGCGATGGCGTGGCCGATGGCTTGCTGGATGCGGCGCATGAGGGTCAGCCGCGTAAGTGGCGCGCGGCGGCGGCGACGCATTGTTCAAAAATGTCCAGGGCGTCGAAGGGGCGGGAGATGCCGTCCGGCGGCAAGGTGATGGGCAGGCCGCCGCCGTATTCCACGGCGCCGGGGACCATGAGGTTGTCGGGTAGCGCGAAGCCTTCGATGCCGAGGCCGGGGAGGGGGTCTGGCACGGCGGCGGCCTGGGCGGCGCTGCGCGCGGCGAAGGGTGTGGCGGTGTTGGAATAGCCGAAGACCGGGCGGCCGCGGCCGAGGAACCAGCCGACTTCCACCAGGGTGCCGGCGTCGGCGGAGGCGCCGCGGAAGGGGGTGAGGTTGGCGATGATGATGTCGCTGGCTTGCATCATGGCGATGTCATCGAGGTAGATCTGGCGCCAGAGGGTTTCGGGCGGCTGCGAGAAGTCCAGATGGGGGTTGAAGGGGGAAATTCCGGTGAGGCCATGGCGGGCGCAGATGGCGAGTTTGGCCGCTGCGTTTGCGGACGCGGCGGGCAGAAATACGTCCGGTCCGGCGAGGTAGGCGGTGAGAGCCATGGGTGGAGGCATGGGCGCGGGCTAGATGCCCGGCTTGGGTTGGTGTTCGGCAAGGGCCGCCATGAGGCCGGTGAAGGATTCGTCGACGGTTTTGCCGCTGGTGTTAAAGGCGAAATCCGCCTTGGCGTAGAAGGCGGCGCGGCTTTCCAGTGTGACGCGCAGGTCGTCAACGGCTTTGCGGGAGTCGGCCATCTGGCGCTGCTCGCCCTGGGCGATGACGCGGTCGAGGTGGTCCTGCGGGTCGGCCTGTAGCCAGATGGTGAGGCAGTGGCTAAGCACGATGTCGAAGGTGGCGGGGTCGCCCACCAGGCCGCCGGCGGTGGCGATGACGCAGTTGGGGTGGGTGCGCAGGGCCTCCTCCAGCGCCTGACGCTCGTACCGGCGGTAGACCTGGGAGCCGTAGAGGGCCTGGATTTCCACCGGGCTGCAGCCGGCGAGGCGGGTGATTTCGGCGCGCAGTTCGACGAAGGGCCAGCCGAGTTTGGCGGCGGCCATGCGCCCCAGGGTGGATTTGCCGGCGCCGCGCAGGCCGACGAGGGCGATGTGGTTGCGGCGCTGGCCGGGGGTGGCGGCGCCGAAGAGTTCCGCCAGCGTTTGGTGCGCGCGTTGCAGTTCATCCTGCGTGCGGCCGTGCAGGAGTTTGCGGATCATCAGCCATTCCGGCGTGATGGTGGTCTCGTCGCCCAGCAGTTCGGCCAGGGAGGAGCCCAGCGCCAGGGCCACCTGCTGGAGTACCAGCACGGAGACGTTGCCAATGCCCGATTCGAGGTTGGCGAGGTGGCGCTCGGAGACGCCGGCTTCCTCGGCCAGCATGCGGCGGGAGATGCCGCCCCTGGCGCGCAGGAGGCGCACGCGCTGGCCAAGGCCGGCCAGGAGCGGGTCTTTGTCAGGGCCGTTTGGATCCATTGATTTAAAGAGGGATTGCGGGCTCATAAACCTTTGTACCATCGCCTGGGGGCGGCCAAAAGGCTTTTTAATGAAATAACGAATTATATTGCAGGAACATTTGACTCCCTTGTCTACGCCCCTGGGCGGTGCCATTTCTGGGGGTATGACAAATCCAAATGATCCGGTCGGCTGGCATGGTACGACCATTTTATGTGTGCGGCGTGATGGCAAAGTGGCGATGGCCGGGGATGGCCAGGTGAGCCTGGGCAATACGGTTGTTAAAGGGAATGCGCGAAAAGTGCGGCGGATTGGCAATGGCGTGGTGATTGCCGGGTTTGCCGGGGCGACGGCCGATGCGTTTACGCTGCTGGAGCGGCTGGAGACCAAGCTGGAGCGGTTCCCCAACCAGTTGGAACGCGCCTGCGTGGAACTGGCGAAGGATTGGCGGATGGACCGCTATTTGCGCCGGTTGGAGGCGATGCTGATTGTGGCCGATGCCGAGCGCAGTTTTACGCTGACCGGCAATGGCGATGTGCTGGAGCCTTCCGACGGGATTGTGGCGATTGGCTCGGGCGGGAATTATGCGCTCTCGGCGGCGCGGGCGCTGATGACGGTGCCGGACCTGGGGGCCGAGGAGATTGCCCGGCGCGCGATGAAAATTGCCGCGGATATTTGTATTTACACCAACGAAAACCTGATTGTTGAAACACTGTAATGGAAAGCCCAGTTTATTCACCGCGCGAAATTGTAAGCGAACTCGACCGTTTTATTATTGGCCAGAATGACGCCAAGCGCGCGGTGGCGATTGCGCTGCGCAACCGCTGGCGCCGGCTGCAGTTGCCTGAGGATATGCGCGAAGAGGTTGTGCCGAAAAATATCCTGATGATCGGGCCGACGGGGTGCGGCAAGACGGAGATTGCGCGGCGGCTGGCGAAGCTGGCGCAGGCGCCGTTCATTAAGGTTGAGGCGACGAAGTTTACCGAGGTGGGTTATGTGGGGCGCGATGTGGAGAGCATTGTGCGCGACCTGGTAGAAGCCAGCATTACCATGCTGCGCGAGCAGAACCGCAAGGGCGTGGAAGCCAAGGCGGAGCAGGCGGCGGAAGAGCGGCTGATTACCGCGTTGGTGGGCGATGGGGCCAGTGCCGATACGCGGGTGAAATTCCGGCGGATGCTGCGCGGTGGCGAGCTTGAGGACAAGGAAATTGAAATTGCCGTGGGGGAGAGTAGCGGCACGCAGATCGGCATGATGGATATGCCGCAGAACGGCGCGATCAACCTGGGCGATATGATGAAGGGGATGTTCGGGCGGCCGGCGCAGAAACGCAAAATGCTGGTGCCGGAAGCGCGTAAAGCGTTGGAGCGCGAGGAGGCCGACCGGCTGCTGGATACCGAGGCGCTGACGAAGGACGCGCTGCGCCATGCTGAGAACAATGGCATCGTGTTTTTGGATGAGATTGATAAGATTTGCGCGAAAACCGAGGGCGGATTCCGTGGCGGCGATGTCTCGCGCGAGGGGGTGCAGCGCGATTTGCTGCCATTGATCGAGGGCACCACGGTTTCGACGAAATACGGGCCGATAAAGACCGACTATATTTTGTTTATTGCCTCTGGCGCCTTTCATGTTGCCAAGCCGGCGGATTTGCTGCCGGAGTTGCAGGGGCGGTTGCCGATACGGGTGGAATTGTCCTCGTTGTCGCGCGACGACTTCAAGCGGATATTGACCGAGCCTGAGCACTCGCTGCTGAAGCAGTATACGGCGCTGTTGAACACTGAAGGCGTTAACTTGACGTTTGCCGATGATGCGGTGGATGCGCTGGCCTCGCTGGCGTATGATATTAATGACCGGGTGGAGAATATTGGCGCGCGGCGGCTGGCCACGGTGATTGAGAAATTACTGGAAGAGATCAGCTTTAGCGCCACGGACCGCTCCGGTGAGAGCGTGGTGGTGGATGCGGCTTATGTGAACGAAAAGGTTGCACCGCTGGCTGCCAAGGGCGATTTGAGCCGGTTTATTCTGTGAGGCATCGCGTTGCCGGCGCGCTGACCGCCTGCATAGCTCTGGCAGCGCTGGGGCTGGCGTATTTCGCGCAATATGGGTTGCTGCTGACGCCTTGTGAGTTGTGTTTGTGGGAGCGCTGGCCGTACCGGATTGGGGCGGTGCTGGGCCTGCTGGCGGTGCTGCTGCGCCGGGAAAGCGCGCGGCTGGTGCTGGGGCTGGCGGGGCTGGTGATGTTGGGCGACGTTGCCATTGCCGGGCTGCATGTGGGTGTGGAATTTGGCTGGTGGGCCTCGCCGCTGCCCGAGTGTAACGGGATGTTGACGCCTGGCGCGCCGTTGCCGATGGTTCCCGCGACACCGTGCGACCGGCCGGTGTATTTGATTTCGCACTTTCCGGTCTCCATGGCGGCGATGGATTTTTGCGGGGCGTTGCTGTTTGCGGTGGCGCTGTTGGTTTATGTTTTGAAAAAGCCGAGGAAGTTCCGATGAGCGAGCAGGTTAAGCGATTTATCCGGGTTGACCATGCCGGCGAGTATGGCGCGGCGCGGATTTATGCGGGGCAGTTGGCGGTGCTGGGGCGCGGGCCGAAAGGGCCGGTGATTGAGCATATGCAGGCGCAGGAACAGCAGCATTTGGATGCGTTTGCGGAAATGATTGCCGCGCGGCGGGTGCGGCCGACGGCGTTGCTGCCGTTCTGGCATATCGCGGGATTTGCGCTGGGTGCGGCTACCGCGGCGCTGGGGGCAAAGGCGGCGATGGCATGCACGGTGGCGGTGGAAGAGGTTATCGACGCGCATTATGCCGCGCAGGAGGCGGCGCTGGGTGAAGGCGAGGCGGGCTTGAGCGGTACGATCGCGCGTTTCCGCGCCGAGGAGCTGGAGCATCGGGATATTGGCCTGGAACATGGCGCGGAACAGGCGCCGGGCTACCGGTTGCTGACGGCGCTGATTAAGACGGGCTGCCGTGCCGCGATAAAGCTGAGCGAGCGGGTTTAGGCGGGTTAGATCGAGCGTGCGATTGAGAGGCGCATGATCTCTGGCGTGCCGCCGTAAATGCGGGTGACGCGGGCGGCGGTGTAGAGTTTGGAGATGGGGGCTTACAAAGCGCTCACAGCTCGCCGCAAAAGGGGGGCGTGGAAGCAAAAACGGCCCCGAGGGACCGTCTTTATCTGCTTGATTTTCCAGGAGAAAATTGGAGCGGGCGATGGGATTCGAACCCACGACCCCAACCTTGGCAAGGTTGTGCTCTACCCCTGAGCTACGCCCGCTCATGGCGTGAGCGGCTCTTTAAGGCGGGTTGGAGAGGATTGCAAGTCTCCCACGCCGGTTTGATGGGATGGGGTGTGAGCGCGCGGAATGATACTATATACAGCCTCAAGGAAACTCTTACGGATTAAGATCGATGAGCAGCCTCTTCAGTACCGAGCCGGACGCGACTCCGGCAGCGCCGGCCAATATGATTATTGACGGCGATCAGACCACCTTTATGGCCGATGTGCTTGAGGCGTCCCGCGAGATTCCCGTGCTGGTGGATTTCTGGGCGACGTGGTGCGGGCCGTGCAAAACCCTGACGCCAATGCTGGAAAAAGTCGTGCGCGCGCAGGGCGGGCGGGTGCGGCTGGTGAAGATCGATGTGGATAAGAACCAGGCGCTGGTGGCGCAGCTGACCCGGATGGGGCTGCCGTTGCAGTCGGTGCCGACCGTGGTCGGGTTCTGGCAGGGGCAGCTGGCGGATACGTTCGCCGGCGCGCTGCCGGAGAGCGAGGTGAAGCGGTTCGTGGAGGGCTTGCTGAAAATGGCGGGGTCCTCGGCGCCGGGGGCTGATTTGATCGCGCAGGGCAAGGAATTGCTGGAACAGGGGGACGCCGAGTCGGCGGCGCAGCATTTTGCCGCCGCGGTGCAGGCTGACCGGGAGAAGCCGGAGGCTTGGTCCGGGCTGGTGCGGGCGTTGATCGCGCTGGGCGATGAGGAGCAGGCGGCCGAGGTGCTGGCGGGCTTGCCCGAGAAGCTGGCCGAACATGCCGAGATCGCCGGGGCGCGCGCGGCGCTGGCGCTGGCGGCCGAGGGGCGCCAGGCGCTGGGGGCGCGGGCCGGGCTGGAGGCGCGGCTGGCGGTTGATCCGAATGATTACGAGGCGCGTTATGAACTGGCGACGGCGCTGAATGCGTCGGGCGAGCGGGGGGAGGCGGCGGATGCGCTGCTGGAGATCGTGCGGCGCAACCGGGCCTGGAACGATGACGCGGCGCGGCTGCAATTGTTGAAATTCTTCGAGGCCTGGGGCTTTGACGACGAAGCCACCATGGCGGCGCGGCGCAAGCTTTCGGCTTTGCTGTTCCGGTAAGCGGGGTGGTTTTGTTGCGTCCGCGCCTGGAGGATTTACCGGAGGAGTTTCCGGTATTTCCGCTTTCCGGCGCGCTGCTGCTGCCGGGCGGGCGGTTGCCGCTGAATATTTTTGAGCCGCGTTACCTCGCCTTGGTGGAGGATGCGCTGGCGGCGGGGCGGATGTTCGGCATGGTGCAGCCGGACAAACGGCTGGCGCGGGGCGATACCGGGCCGGGGCTGTACCGGATTGGCTGCCTGGGTCGGATTTCCAGTTTTGATGAGACCGATGACGGGCGGTACTTGATCAACCTGACCGGGCTGGCGCGTTTCACCATTGTTGAGGAAGTGGAGATGTGCCGCGGCTACCGCCGGGTGCGCGGGGCGTTCAGCGGTTTCGCGGCGGATTTGCATGAGGCGAAAGCGCCGCTGCCGTTCGAGCGGGGGATGCTGCTGGCGGCGTTGCGGCGCTATTTCGCCAGGGCGGGGGCGGAGGCGAACTGGGATGCCATTGCCGAGATGGCTGATGGCGAACTGGTGGTGTCGCTGGCCATGGCTTGCCCGTTTGACGCGGAAGAGAAACAGGCCCTGCTGGAAGCGCGCGATGAGGCCGAGCGCGCCCGCGCGTTGCTGGCGCTGCTGGAGATCAATGCCTTCGAGGATGGGCATGACGACGATGATGATGAACCGAAAGCGAGCTGAGTATGGATAACGAACCGCCGATCGACCCGAGGCTGCTGGAGATTTTGGTTTGTCCGCTGACGCGCGGGCCGCTGACCTATGACCGCGAGCGGGGCGAGTTGGTCAGTGCCAAGGCCGGGCTGGCTTACCCGATCCGCAATGGCATTCCCATTATGCTGGCGGAAGAAGCGCGCGTTCTCGAGTCATGAGCGTGCCGACGCAGATCAAGCTCCGGCGCGCGGAGAACGTGCTGGAACTCAGTTTTGAGGATGGCGGCACGGTGCGCCTGCCGGCGGAGTATTTGCGCGTGGAGAGCCCGAGCGCCGAGGTGCAGGGGCACGGGCCGGGGCAGGCGAAATTGGTTACCGGCAAGCAGCATGTGGGGATTACCGGCATTGAGCCGATGGGCAATTACGCGCTGCGGCTGATATTTACCGATGGGCATGATACGGGGATATTCTCCTGGGAATACCTGCAACAATTAGGGCGGGAATACGCCATCCGCTGGCGGCGTTACCTGCACCGTCTGGAGACGGCCGGGTTCAGCCGCGAGTGATGGTGGAGGCTGAAGCCGAGCCGGTTATATCGGAAGGCCGCATGCGGCTGATGGCGGTGATTATTGCCACCGCTTTGTTTATGCAAAATCTGGACTCCACTGTTATCGCCACGGCACTTCCGGCGATGGCGCGCAGTTTCCACGCGCCGCCGCTGCATATGAGCGTGGCGCTGACCTCGTATCTGATCAGCCTTTCGGTGTTCATCCCGGCCAGTGGCTGGGTTGCGGACCATTTTGGCGCCCGGCATGTGTTCCGCGCCGCGATTGTGATTTTCACCATCGGCTCGGTGGCCTGCGGCGTGGCGCCCAGCCTGGGGTTTCTCGTGGCCGCGCGGGTGGTGCAGGGGCTGGGCGGGGCGATGATGCTGCCGGTGGGGCGGCTGGTGCTGCTGCGCTCGGTCAGCCGGGCGCAGATGGTGGCGGCGATGTCCTGGCTGACCATGCCGGCACTGGTCGGGCCGATTCTGGGGCCGCCGCTGGGTGGGTTCATTGTCACGTATTTTTCGTGGCGTTGGGTGTTCGACATCAATGTGCCAATCGGCATTATCGGGGTTATTGCCGTTAGCTTGTTCATCCCCGATAGCCGCGAGGCCGACCGGGGCGGCAGGCTGGATGTATGGGGCTTGGTGCTGACCGGGTTTGCCATGGCGGCGATGATGGCGGGGTTTGAGACGGCCGGGCGCAGCCTGGTGCCGCTCTCCTGGACGCTGGGCGCGCTGGCCGCGGGCGTGGGCGCGGCAGGGGGTTATGTGGTGCATATGCGGCGGCACCCGCACCCGGTGCTGGATTTTTCGCTGCTCCTGATCCCGACTTTTGCCAGCTCCGTGGTCGCGGGCAGCCTGTTCCGCATCGCCGTGGGGGCGATGCCGTTTCTGCTGCCGCTGATGCTGCAACTGGGGTTTGGTAAGTCACCGATGCAGAGCGGGCTTATTACGTTTGCCTCGGCGGCTGGGGCATTGGCGATGAAACCGGCGGCGCAGCCGGTGCTGCGGCTGTTTGGCTTCCGCACGGTGTTGATTTTGAATGGCCTGCTGGCATCGGGTTTCATTATGGTGTGCGCCAGCTTTCAACCGGGCTGGCCGGGGCTGGTGATGGATGCGATTCTGCTGGTGGGCGGCTTTTTCCGTTCGTTGCAGTTCACCGCTTTTAATACCATCGCTTATGGCGATATTCCGCGCCCGCGGATGTCGGCGGCGACCTCGCTGTACTCCACCATCCAGCAGCTTACGCTGACCCTTGGTATCGTTGTCGGCGCGACCACGCTGGAGGTTTCGGCGCGGCTGCATCATCACGCGGTGGCACTGAAATCCGATTATGCGCTGGGGTTCATTATCGTGGGGCTGTTCTCACTGGTGGCGGTGCCCATTTGTGCACGGCTGCGGCCTGATGCCGGGGAGGCGTTGAGCGGGCACCACGGCGGCCGCGTGACAACGGTTTAACCATGCTTGGAGCGGAGAGAATGATCATGAGCTTGCCAAGGGTATTTAGAACTTCCGTGGTTATGGCGGGGTTGCTGGCCGCGGGGCTGCATCAGGTTAAGGCAGCGCCGCTGGTTACCGGCTTTAATGTGGTCAATCCGATGATGGGCAGTGAAGTGGCCCGCGATGCGGTGATTCCCCAGTTGCAGGCGGCCGGTGTGCATCTGGTGCGGTTCGGCCTGCAGCCCGATGCGCAGAGCATGGCGTTTGCCAGGGCGTTGAACGCGGCCGGGATTAAAATCGACCTGATCGTGCCGCCGCAATATCCTCCGGATGCGCCCAAGCGAGCGTATGACGCAGCACAATATCCGCAGATGTGGGGTGGGCATCCGCTGTCCTACGCCGATCCGCAGCGCTCGTCGCAATATTTCCAGACCCTGCTGGGTATGCTGGATGCCAACGGTATTCAGCTCGCGGGGCTGGAATTGGGCAATGAGATTAACTGGACGGCGTTCAACCAGGATTTTCCGTTGCCGGGGAAGGGCATGGTTTTTGGGCTCGCGGATCTGCAAACCGACCCGGAAGCCGAACAAATTGCCAAGGGGTATCTGCAGTATTTGAAAGTTCTCGCGGTGTTGAAGCAGGCGCGCGATGGCGCCACGCTTAATCGCAACACGCCGATTATTCTGGGAGGGCTTGCCGGAGGTGGCCCAGAAGGGCCGGAGGCCAATTCACGGCTCGACAAAGTCAGCATCGATGCGACGCTGGATTTTATGCGGGCGCATGGGCTGGATAATCTGGTTGATGCCTATGGCATTCATATTTACCCCCGGAGCCAGGATCCAGCGGCTTTGCCGCAGGACATAACGCAATACGATGCCGGAGAATGCCGTGCGGCGGGGCAGGCGGGGGGCAAGCCGTGCTGGGTTACCGAATGGGGCGTTGGCAATAATCAGCAAACCTGCCCGCTGGATGAGAGCAAGCGCCTGCCTTTGATTCAGGCCTTCAATCAGGAGTTCGAGACGCTGAACGCGCAGGGGCGTGTGGCCGTTGTCATCTATTTCTCGTGGGATTCGTCGCCTGGGGCGAAGAAACCGACTCCGTTCAGCGTTTACCGCTGCGGCGGCCTGACGGCGGCGGGGCAACTGGCCGCGTCGCAGTAATACTGGCGCCGTAATACTGGCGATGACGAAGCGTCACCGCCAGTAGCCGGTTCAGATTTCCCAGGCGGTGTCGGCCAGGCGCGGCATGTGGATGCCGCACTCGGTCTTTTTCAACCCGGCCCAGCGGCCGGAGCGTTTGTCTTCGCCCGGCAGCGGGCGATGTGTGCAGGTGGCGCAGCCGATGGAGGTGTAGCCCTGCGCCTGCAACGGATGGCGCGGCAGGTTGTGCGTGACGAAATAGGCGTCGAGCTGTTCGTCGTCCCAGAAGGCGAGCGGGTTGACGGTGATGCGGCCGTCGGCGCCGGGTTCCACCAGTTGCAGGTTGGCGCGTGAACCGCCCTGCACGCGCTTGCGGCCGGTGATCCAGGCGGTGAAGCCTTCCAGCGCCTCGTCCAGCGGGTTGGTTTTGCGGATGGCGCAGCACAGCTCGGCGTCTTTTTCCCAGAGCGTGCCTTCAGGGTCCCAGGTGGCGAGCTGCGCCGGTTTGGGATGGATGTTGCGCACGCCGGTGAGGCCGAGGCGGGCGATCAGCGCGTCGCGGTAGGCCAGGGTTTCCGGGAACAGCTTGCCGGTTTCCAGGAAGATCACCGGCGTTGCCTTGTCGATCTGCGCGACCATGTGCAGCAAAATTGCCGATTCCGTGCCGAAGGAGGACACCAGCGCGATTTTGCCGGCGAACTGGGATTTGATGGCGTCTTCCAGCACGGCCTGGGCGGAAGCCTGGTCAAGCGTGTCCAGCATCAGATGGCATCCTTAGAGTCGTGCCCGGCAGCGGGCGGGAGGGTTGGGTCAGTCATGGTAAATACCTAAAGGCAAAGGGGAGGGGGCTAATGCGGCTGGGGGCAGGAGAGCCAACAGCGCTCCGCCATGAGGGCTTCGATCCGCCGGCTGATTTCCGGCATGGTGAGACCCGCCGCGCGCCAGTCCCGGCGCAGGGCGGCGACTTCGTCTACGCGATCGTCCCATTCGGGGCCGAAGCAGGCTTCCAGGCCACGGCGGATGCCGCGCGCCAGACCGGGGGCCGCGCCGTTGGTGGAAACCGTGAGCAGCAGGTCTTTGCGCCGTACCTCGGCCATGGAATGGAAGTCGCAGGCGGCGGGGACGTCTTCCACGTTGACCAGCACGCGCAGTTGCCGCGCGGTTTGCGCCAGCCCGGCGGCGATGTCTTCGGGCAGGTCAGTGATCCACAACACGTGCAGTTGGGCCAAAGCGGCGGCATCGGGCAGGGCGGGGCGCAGGTAGTCACCGGCCTGCGCGGCCAGCTCGGGTTCGGGAGCGTCGGCGTATAACAGCACCCCGTCCGCTCCCCCGCGGCGCAACGCCAGCAGCCGGCAAAGTGCCAGCGCACCGTTGCCGGCAACGGCGAGCTGAACGTATTTCGGGTCGAGGGCCAAGGGTATCATGGACTCTTAGAAAATGATTTTATTCATAATATCAATGACGCAAGAAAAATAAGCATATTCTTCTTTTGGCTGGTGCTCGGATAAAAACTTTTAGCGTTTCGATCGGTGTTGCCGCAAAGGGAAACTCACAAAAAATCGACCGGGATAGTAGATTTATAGCCGTTTTGTGCAAGCGGCGCGGGTGCGACGGGCATTTCGGCGGGCAATAGCTCCATGATGAACACCGTCCCCTGCGGGCTGGTTTGCCCCAATATCAGGTCGCCGCCGTGCGCGCGCATAAGGTCGCGGGCGATGGCGAGGCCCAGCCCCGAGCCGCCCTGGCGGCCCGAGCCCATGAACGGTTTGAACAGGTTCTCCAGCACCCGTGGCGGCAGGCCGGGGCCGTAGTCCGTGACGATGATCTTGGGAACGCCGGTTTCGGTTTCCGCCGTGAGCACCACCGCTTTGGCGCCGGCCTCGGTGGCGTTGCGCAGCAGGTTGAGCAGCACGCGGTAGATCTGCATGCGGTCCAGGGGCAGTACAAGCTCGGCGGGGACATGGTTTTCGATGGTGATGCCGGTGCCATCCGGCTGGACGGCCTGTGTTGCCTCGTCCACCACCTCGCGCAGGCATACCGGCGTGCGGGTGATGGCCGGCGGCCCTTCGCGCGCGAAATCGACGGTGCGGCTTACCAGTTGGGCGGCGCGTTCCACCGCCGGTACCAGGGTGCGGGCGGCGCGCTTGGCTGCCGGGTCCGCGCTGTTTTGCAACTGGTCGGCGACCAGCAGCGCGGAGCTGAGGATGTTGCGGAGGTCGTGGCTGATTTTGGCCACCGAGGTGCCGAGCGCCGCGAGCCGGGCATTGCGCCACAGGGCGGCGCGCATTGTCTCCAGCATGGCTTTGAGTTCCTGCGCGGCTTCGGCGATTTCGTCGCTGCCGCGTCCGGCCAGTGCGGTTAGTTCGCTTTGCCCGGCATGTTCCGGGTCGTCACGGAAGCCGGTGATGGTTGCGGTCATGACCCGCATTGGCCGCACCAGCATGCGGTCGAGTGCCGCGAAGACGAGCAGCCCGGTTACCAGGGCGACAATGACGGAAATCGCGGCCAGATGCAGGGCGTAGGAGCGTAGAAACATATCCAGCTCGGCGCCGCTTAACACGATGTCAACGGTAGCTTTGGCCTGTAGCGGGCTTGGCGCCACCACTTCCACATCGCCTTCCCGCAGCCCGGAGACGCTTACCATGGCGCGCCAGGTAGCGTAGAGGACGGTTTCATCGCCCAGATAAACCACTTGCGTTGGCTGCAAGGCATTGGCCGGGGGTACCAGTAGCACGGTTCCGTCCGGCTCGGTCAGTTTGATCGACCGTACATCCGCCAGCCGCAGCAGCGCTTGTGCCGTGGCGGCATCGAGCGGCTGGTTCTGTTGTGCTCCGGCGGTGGAAAGGGCGGTCATATGCGCCAGACTCACATGGTCCCACAGCCAGTGCTGGCGCTCATGGCCAACGCTCGGGGTGAGCACCACCAGCTCGACCGCCAGGATGATGCCGACCGTCAGCCACAGCACGCGGCCAGAGAGGCTGGTGCCGAACAGCTCCAGTTCGAGGTGGCGCATGAAATTCTGGCGCCGTAGCTTTTTCATACCTAGTGCCATGGGACGGGACCGCCAGTACGAATGTTTAGACGGCGCAATGGAGTCTCGCCAGCCCCGCGCGCGATGCGGATGGCCCGGATTTTTGAGGAGTCAAAATACCGGGCCGAGGGTGTCATGTGGGAACTACGATGCCGGCAGCCTCCCGCCCGGCGGCGAACAGATTGTCGAGAAAGTTTCTCTCGGTGTTCATTTTGGAGGTGAGGGGGTGGCGCGCCAGGGCGGCGTCGGCGGAAATATCGAGCAGCCGCACTTGCTTTGGCAGCAAGGCGATTTCGGCGTCCAGCGGGGCCTGGAAGGCAATTTCATGCAGGCGGTGCACGATGTCGGCGGTGCTGCTGGGCACGCCCTTGCGCACGCGCGGCTGCGCGCGGATCAGCACCAGGCGTTCGGGCCGTGGCGTGAGCACGGGAGCGAGTGCCGGGTTGCAGGAATAGCCACCGTCCCAGTAATGCCGCCCGCCGATGTTAACGGCGGGGAACATCATGGGGATACAGGCGGAGGCGAGCAGGTGCCGCACGCCGATTTCGGCATTGGTGAACACTTTGGCCTCGCCGGACTCCACATCGGTGGCCGCGACGTAGAGGCGCGGGGCGGAAGGGTGGCGGATGGCGTCCTTGTCCAGCAGTTCCTTGAGCAGGGGGGCCAGCGGGTTCTGCCCGAACGGGTTGAGCTGGCCGGGGTTGAACATGCGCAATGCGCTGGTGATGCCGCTCCAGGCCAGCTCATTGCCCATTTCAAGGCCCTTGTCCCAGCCCCAGAGCCAATCCATGGAGGCGTTCACGGGGCCGAACACATGCGCCTCGGCGATGCGGCGCCAGAGTTTGCTGACGGAGTCGCGGGCACCTTGCGGCCCGTTATGGACATAGCCCTGCACCGCCATGGCAGCGATCATCGCGCCGGAGGAGACGCCGGTGACGGCGTCGAAGGTCAGCCCGTCCTCCAGCAGGCGGTCCAGCGCGCCCCAGGTAAAGGCACCGTGCGCCCCGCCCCCTTGCAGGGCCAGGACAGTGCGCGGCGGAGTCGTTGATGATATATGCATGGGTGCAGGGTGCACTTTGTCGCGGGCCAGGGCAAGCGAGAGTTGGCTTGCATTGACGCGAGGGGCCGCGCCGCCTATATCCCCGCCACGTTGCGCTGAACCGGGGACGGTTCGGCCGAAACCTGTTTTTTCAGCTTTTATTAGCTATCGCCGGAGTGAATCACGTGAAACGGACCTATCAACCTTCCAAACTTGTCCGCAAGCGCCGGCATGGTTTCCGCGCCCGCATGGCGACTGTTGGCGGCCGCAAGGTTATTGCCAATCGCCGTGCCAAAGGCCGCGCCAAACTTTCTGCCTGATTTCCTGCCCTCCGCGCGCCTTTAAGGGCCTGACAATGCCCGCATTGTCTCCACCGGAAACTTTTAAGCGCCGCGCGGAGTTCTTGCGGATGGCGTCGCGCGGGCGGAAAATCGCGAAACCTGGTTTCGTGATGCAGCTTTGCGCCACGGGGACGGAAGTGCCACTGCGCGCCGGCTATACCGCCACCAAGAAGATAGGCAACGCCGTGGTGCGTAACCGCGCGCGGCGGCGATTGAAGGAGGCCGCGCGGCTGACTTTGGCTGGGCGCGACCTGGCCGGAGTTGAGCTGGTGCTGATTTGCCGGAAAGAAACCGGCTCGGTGCCGTTCGGCAGGCTATGCAGCGGCATCGAAGTAGCGCTGGCGGAGGGACTCAAGTGAGTCCCGCCGCTTACATGCTGTCCGGCGCCGTGCGTGTTTATGAACTGACGTTGCGCCCGGTTATTGGCGCCAATTGCCGCTTTTTCCCCTCCTGTAGCGCTTATGCGCGGGAGGCTATTTGCACTCACGGCGCCATGCGCGGCAGTTTGCTCGCTGGGCGCCGGATTTTGCGCTGCCATCCCTGGCATCCGGGCGGCTTCGACCCGGTTCCACCACTTAAGGACTCGTAAAGCCCCATGGACCAGAAGCGCCTGATGCTCGCCATCGCTCTGTCACTCGGCATCATGCTGGTGTTTCAGTTCGCGTTCCAGAAATACATGCCGCACCCCGTGACCCCGCCGGCGCAGACCGCGGCGAAGGTGCAGGAAGCGAACGGTACGCCGGCGACCGCCGGTGCTCCCGGCACGGCGCCCGCTGTTGCCGCCGGGCCGCGTCTGGATATCGACGCGCCAAAGCTTTCGGGCAGCATCGTGCTGACCGGCGCGGTGTTCGATGACGTTGTGCTGAAGGATTACCACGAGACCATTGCCGCTGATTCGCCGCTGGTGCAGATCCTCGGGCATCGTGGCAGCGACAAGCCGACCTACGCGCAGTTTGGCTGGACCCCGGTGGGGAACGTGAAAGTGCCGGACGACACGGCGCTGTGGACCGCGAGCGCTGCCAAGCTGACGCCCGGCACACCCGTCACGCTCTCTTGGGATAACGGCCAGGGGCTGACCTTTCAGTTGCTGCTCTCCGTCGACGACAAGTACATGTTTACGGTGAACCAGCAGGTGGTTAACCACACCGGCGCGGCGGTGAAGGTGTATCCCTGGTCGCGCGTGGTGCGCGATTACAAGCCGGTGGAACAGAACTCCATGGTGCTGTTTGACGGCCCGCTTGGCGTGTTCAACAAAACGCTGAAGCAGGAATCCTATAAATCCCTGAAATCCGACGGCGCGCAGGCGGCCGGCGGCGTTGCTTATACCGAGACCAGCCCCGGCGGCTGGATCGGCATTACCGACAAATACTGGCTTACCGCCGTGGCGCCGGACCAGTCGGCCAACCTGACCGGCTCCATGAGCTATGGCACGGTGGGCGATGGCGACGGCAGCGCGTACCAGACGTCGTTCATCACCGTGGACCCGCAGACCGTGGCGCCGGGGGCTTCGGCCAGCCTGACCAGCCATTTGTTCACGGGCGCCAAAGTGGTGAAGATCCTGGACGCCTACCAGACTGAGTATGGCATCCCGAATTTCTATAAATCGGTGGATTTCGGGCATCTCTACATCATCACCAAGCCGATCTTCTTCGCGCTCGACTGGCTGAACTCGGTGCTGGGTAACTTCGGCCTCGCGATCATCGTGTTTACCGTCGGTATCAAGCTGCTTTTCTTCCCGCTCGCTAGCTACTCCTACCGCTCCATGGGCAAGATGAAGCTGGTGGCGCCGAAGATTAAAGCCCTGCGCGAGCAGTACAAGGACGACAACACCAAGATACAGCAAGAGACGATGGCGCTGTACAAGGCGGAGAAGATCAACCCCGCCTCCGGTTGTTTGCCGATGCTGGTGCAGATCCCGGTGTTCTTCTCGCTGTACAAGGTCATCTTCATCACCATCGAAATGCGCCAGGCGCCGTTCTTTGGCTGGATTCACGATCTTTCGGTGCCGGACCCGACCAATTTGTTTAACCTGTTCGGGCTGATCCCCTTTGATCCGACCGTGCTCAGCCCGACGCTGCATATCGGCGCCTTGCCGATCATCATGGGCTTCACCATGTTCCTGCAACAGCGGCTTAACCCCGCTCCGGCGGACCCGGTGCAGGCGCGCATGTTCCAGTTCATGCCGCTTATTTTCACATTCATGCTGGCACGCTCACCCTCCGGTCTCGTACTATACTGGGCTTGGAACAATCTTCTTTCGGTAGGACAACAATGGCTGATCATGCGCCAGGCGGGGCTTCCACGGCAGGTAGTGGCGGTGAAAACCTAACTTTCACCGCCGGTACGTTCAGCCCGGAACAACTGGAGGCGGGGAGGAAACTCTTCGCCTCTCATTGCGAGTTTTTCTATGCGGCGCAGGCGCTCGAGCATCTGCCGGAGCCGCGAGGCATCGAAGTGGCCTTTGCGGGCCGCTCCAACGTGGGTAAATCCTCGCTGCTGAACGCGCTGACCGCGCGCAAGGCGCTGGCGCGCGTGTCGCACCAGCCGGGACGCACGCGGCAGTTGAATTTTTTCCAGATGGAAGCCGCACCGATCGTGCTGGTGGATATGCCGGGCTATGGCTACGCCGAGGCGCCCAAATCTATCAAACGCGACTGGCAGGGGCTGATGCTGGATTATCTGCGCGGGCGGCCGAACCTGCGCCGGGTGTTTTTGCTGCTGGATGCACGTATTGAGTTGAAACCCGCCGATGAGGTGGTGATGGAACTGCTCGACCAGTCGGCGGTGGCTTACCAGCTGGTGCTGACCAAGGCGGATGATGTGAAGCCGGCGGCGTTGCGCAAGAAGCAGGAAGAAATCACCGCGCTGGCGACCGAGCACCCGGCGGCGATCCCGTTTGTTATCACCACCTCCAGCACGACGGGGCAGGGGATGGATGATTTGCGCGCCAGCATCGCGAGCTTTATCTAGCCCGCAGACATTCTTCTTCCAGCGCCAGGAGCCGAGATGGACACCGAGGAGTTAAAAGCCGCTGCCACGCAGGCGCATATCGTTGCCCACGCGCTGCCCTTCCTGCGCCGCTACGCGGGCGCGACCATCGTGGTGAAATACGGCGGGCATGCGATGGGCGAGGATTCCCTGGCGAACGAATTCGGCCGCGACATCGCGCTGCTCAAGCAGGTGGGGATCAACCCGGTCATCGTCCACGGCGGCGGGCCGCAGATCAATGCCATGCTGGAACGCCTGGCGATTAAGTCCAGCTTCGTCGACGGGCTGCGCGTGACCGATGCCGCCATGGTTGAAGTGGTGGAAATGGTGCTGGCCGGCAGTGTGAACAAGCAGGTGGCCTCGCTGATCAGCCGCGCTGGCGCGCTGGCGGTGGGTATTTCAGGGAAAGATGGCGGGCTGATCCGTGCGCGCAAAGTGCTCCGCACGAAGAAAGATCCCGACTCGCATATCGAGAGGGTGCTCGACCTGGGCTATGTGGGCGAGCCGGTGTTTATCGACACGCGTGTCATCCACGCGCTGACCGGCGCGGGGCTGATCCCCGTCATCGCGCCAGTGGGCGTCGGGGAGAATGGGGAAACCTACAACGTTAACGCCGATACCGCTGCCGGGGCCATCGCAGGGGCGCTCAACGCCACCCGCCTGCTCATGCTCACCGACGTGCCTGGCGTGCTGGATAAAAACAAAAAATTGCTGCCCGACCTCTCCCTGGCGCAAATCCAGGACCTCATCGCCGACGGCACCATCTCCGGCGGCATGATCCCGAAAGTGGAAACCTGCATGGAAGCCGTCACCCTTGGCGTCAAAGGTGCCACCATCCTCGACGGCCGCGTGCCGCACGCGCTGCTGCTTGAGCTCTTCACCGAAGGCGGCATCGGGACGATGATCCACAAATAGCCGGGTGGTGTGTAGGCGCCGGTAAGTAAGGCGAGGGGCTTTGCCCCCTCGACCCCCAGCAAAGGCACGCCTTTGCAATCCGCTAATTAGGTTCTTGGGAGGGAGGGGTAACTCGCTCCGCGAACCTGTGAATGTATCCAACGGCCTTTGCGAGCGAGTTACCCCTCCCTCCCAAGAACCTTAACTAATGGGTTCCAAGGACGAGTCCTTGGCGTGGGTCCAGGGGGCAGCGCCCCCTGGCCTTACTGACTGACGCTTACATGCCGCCCGGATAGTTGGGGCCGCCAGCGCCTTCGGGGACGACCCAGTTGATGTTTTGGGTGGGGTCTTTGATGTCGCAGGTTTTGCAATGGACGCAGTTTTGCGCGTTGATTTGCAGTTGCGGGTTGCCTTTATCTTCGCCGACGATTTCGTACACGCCGGCCGGGCAGTAGCGGGTCTCGGGGCTGGCGTATTCGTTATAGTTGACGCTGATGGCTTTGGAGGCGTCGAGCAGTGTGAGGTGGGCCGGCTGGTTTTCCTCATGGTTGGTGTTGGAGAGAAAGACGGAGGACAGGCGGTCGAAGGTGAGTTTGCCGTCGGGTTTGGGGTAGTCGATCGGCGTGGCGTCCTTGGCTTTGACGAGCTGGGTATGGTCGTAGTGGTTTTTCAGCGTCCAGGGGGCTTTGCCGCGGAAGATGTAGGTGTCGATGGCGGCGTTGATCATGCCGCCGAAGAAGCCCCATTTGGCGAAGCCTGGGCGGACGTTGCGCACGCTGTGCAGTTCCGGCCAGACCCAGCTGGCTTCCAGCTTGGTGGCGTAGGCGGTGACTTCGTCCGGGCGGTCACCGGCCAGCGCCTCGGCGATGGCTTCGGCGGCGACCATGCCCGACTTCATCGCGGTGTGGGTGCCCTTGATTTTGGGCACGTTGAGGGTGCCGGCGGCGCAACCGATGAGGACGCCGCCGGGGAAGGTGAGTTTCGGCAGGGACTGGAAGCCGCCCTCGTTGAGTGCGCGCGCGCCGTAGGAGATGCGTTTGGCGCCCTCGAAGAACGGCGCGATGGCCGGGTGGGTTTTGTAGCGCTGCATTTCCTGGAAGGGCGAGAGGTACGGATTTTTGTAGTCCAGCCCTACAACAAAGCAGTAGGCCATGAGGTTTTCGCCGAAGAAGTAGATCGCCGAACCGCCGTAGGTGTCGGACTTCAGGGGCCAGCCGACGCTGTGGATGGTGAGGCCTTTTTTGAAGTGCTCGGGTTTGACTTCCCAGAGTTCCTTGATGCCGATGCCGTAGGTTTGCGGGTCGTTTTTGGCGTTGAGGTCGAACTTTGCCATCAGCTGCTTGGAGAGCGAGCCGCGGCAGCCTTCGGCGAAGATGGTGTAGGTGGCGCGCAGTTCCATACCGCGCTGGAAGTTGCCGGTGGGCTTGCCGTCCTTGCCGATGCCCATGTCGCCGGTGGCCACGCCGGCGACGCGTTCGCCGTCAAACAGCACCTCAGCAGCGGCGAAGCCAGGGTAGATTTCCACGCCGAGTTCTTCCGCTTGCTGGCCGAGCCAGCGCACGACGTTGCCGAGCGAGACGATGTAGTTGCCGTGGTTGTGCATGGTCGCGGGGGTGACCGGCGAGGTGAAGGCTTTGGTTTTGGTGAGGTACATGAAGCGATCCTCGGACACCGGGGTGGCGAGCGGGATCAGCGACGGGTCGCACTCTGGGAAGAGTTCCAGCAAAGCGCGGGGTTCCATCACCGCGCCGGAGAGGGTGTGGGCGCCGACTTCGCCGCCTTTTTCCACCACGCAGACGGAAAGTTCCGGGTTGAGCTGCTTGAGCTTGATGGCGGCGGACAGGCCGCCGGGGCCGGCCCCAACCACCAGCACGTCGAACTCCATCGCCTCGCGCGGCTCCATCTGGTCTGACATTCTGTTCTCTCCTGTTGTGCTGGTGTTGTGCTGGCAGTCGTATGGTAAAATTGTTTGCTTGCGTAAAGTCTCGGCCGTGGGATGGCCGCTTGCTATAGGCTTAAAAACATATTGGCGGTCATTTCAATCGCCCAAGGTATGGTTAAGTATGGATTCATGGATTTGATCGAGGCGCTGCGCCTGCAAGTGGAATGGGGAGCCGACGAGGCGCTGCTGGACGCGCCGCAGGATCGGCGTGCCGTAGCGGGGGCGCCTGTGGCGGCTGCCGTGGCGGTTGCTGCTCCGGCGGCGGCGCGGCCGGCGCACCGGCCCGCGGCTTTGCCGGCCGGGCCGGCGGAGGCGGAGAAGATTGCCGCCGCGTGCGCGAGCCTGGAGGCGCTGGAGAAAGCCATGGCGGGGTTCAGTGGCTGCGCTTTGCGCGACACCGCGACGCAGTTGGTGTTCGCCGATGGCGCGGCGGATGCGCGGCTTGTGGTGGTGGGCGAGGCGCCGGGGGCGGAGGAAGACCGCGCCGGCAAGCCGTTTGTGGGACCGGCCGGGCAGTTGCTGGATAAAATGCTGGGGAGCATCGGGCTGGACCGGACCAAAGTACGCATTATCAACACCGTGCCGTGGCGCCCGCCGGGCAACCGCGCGCCGAGCGAGGCCGAGGTGGCGGTGTGTCTGCCGTTTTTGCTGCGCCATATTGCCCTGGTGAAACCGCGCGGCGTGCTGCTGCTGGGGGCGGTGGCGGCCAAGGCGGTGCTGCCGGAACCGGAGCGCGGGCAGGGGATACGGCGGTTGCGCGGCACTTGGCGGCAGGTGGTGATACCCGGCTTGGCGGCGCCCATGCCCTGCCTGCCGAGTTATCATCCGGCGTATCTTTTACGTATGCCTTCCGCGAAGGCAGAGGCTTGGCGCGATTTATTGCAACTGCGAGAATTTATGGAATCGAACATTGTTAATGAGTGAATAACGCTATTATCACGAAATCGTGATCGCAAAGACGGGGTCTAACCCCCGGAAACTACTCAAACCGTCTAAATTTATGGGATTTGTCTCGTAGTTAGGGCTTGCGTCACTTGGCCGGGATGTGTAGGGGCTTCTACCTATGCGAGGAGCCCTCAACATGCTCTCCCGCCTGAACGTCGCCCGGCTCGCTTTGGCCACGGTGTCAGTTTTTGCCTTCGGGCTCGTGACTTCCACGAGTGCGGCGGCGAAGTCCCCTGGTTGGGGACAAGGTACGGGACCGATGCCGCCCCCCTCAGCGCCCGCTAGCGCAACAGGCGGGGACACTGTAGCCTATGCGGTTCCCCGTAATGCTCCCTCTCCCGATGTGGAAATTGTACTGCCCGAACCGCTGCCGCCCAGCGCCGTGGCGATGTATCAGCGTATCATCAGCTTGCAGTCCGCCGGGGAATATACCGAGGCGGACCGCATGATTGGCCGGTTGGACGACACGACGCTGGTTGGCCCGATTTTGGCGGCGCGATACCTCGCCCCTCAATACCGCAGCAAGCCGGCTGAGTTGCAGGCTTGGTACGCGCAATATGGCAGCCAGCCGGAAGCGGCGGATGTGTATGCGTTGATGCGGCACAAGATGCGCGCGGATGCGTTGCCTGCTGCCCCTGTGGTTTCGCTGCTGCCAGAGACCACCATTACCGCCGGCGCCGCCGCCCGCGCCGTTGCCGCCCCGGACAGCGCCACCTGGCATCGCCAGTTCATGGTTGGCATCCGGGCCTGGGAACACGGCGACCTGACCTCAGCTGCCGCCAGCTTTAATGCTACCGCGCAGATTCCGGGTATTTCCGATGATGACCGTGCCGCCAGCGAGTTCTGGGCCGCCCGCGCGGCGTTGCGCATGCAGCAGCCGGAGGCTTACCTCAGTTTGCTGCATCAGGCAGCCTGGGCCAGTGACTCCTTTTACGGCATGCTGGCGGGGCGCTTGCTCGGCCAGGGCTTTGCACCAACCGGTATCGCCGCGACACTGACGGAAGCCGACATCACCGCTGTGGATGCCACGCCCAACGGGCATTTGGCGTTTGCGTTGTTGCAGGTGGGCGCCACCGGCCAGGCCGCGACGGCGCTGCGTGCTTTGTGGCCGGATATTCAGGCCAACCCGGACCTTGGCCGCTCGGTAATGGCCGTGGCTGCGCGGGCGGGGCTGGTGGATGTGACCATCTCGGTGGCCAGCGAGTTGCCTAGCCCGGTGGATGAGATCGCCGGTGCGCGCCTGCCGCTGCCGGCGCTGCACCCCACCGGCGGCTTCACGATTGATCCGTCGCTGGTCTATGCGCTGGCGCGCACGGAATCGGGCTTTGATGTGGATGCTGTTTCGCGTTGCGGCGCGCGCGGGTTGATGCAGTTGATGCCGGTGACGGCGTCCTATGTTAGCCGGAACGAGGGGCTTAGCGGCTCGCTCAGCGACCCATCGGCCAATTTGGCGCTCGGCCAGGGCTATATCCGCTATCTCGGCGAACAACCGGGGATTAACAATAATCTGCTGGCGATTTTGGCGAGCTACAACGCCGGGCCGGGTGCCGCCGCCGCCTGGTATTCCGGCTTGCAGGACGGCAGCGATCCGCTGGTGTTCATCGAGACCATCCCAAATGACGAGACCCGCCGCTTTGTGCGCCAGGTGATGGCCGATAGCTGGCTGTATGCCGAGGAAATCGGCCTGAAGCCCGCCAGCCTGGATACGCTGGCGCAAGGCAGCTTCCCGCAGCTCGGCGCGAATTACGACACCGCCTCGGCCAACTAGGGCGCATGCACCGGATAGACGAGGCCGCGGTTTTTCTCCCCGTGCATATCGCGGTGGCGACGATTTCCGACACGCGCACCCCTGAGAACGACACCTCCGGCGACACTTTGGCGGCACGCATTGCCGCCGCCGGGCATGTGGTCGCGGCGCGCGCCATTATCCGCGACGATGCCGATACCATCGAGGCGTGGTTGCGCGGCTGGATCGGGGATCCGGCTGTCGACGTGGTGATTACCACTGGCGGCACCGGCGTGACGGGGCGGGATGTAACGCCCGAGGCGTTTGCCCGCGTGCTGGACAAGACCATCGAGGGGTTTGGCGAGCTGTTCCGTATGCTTTCCTACCAGAAAATAGGCACTTCCACGATGCAGTCGCGCGCGGTGGGGGGGGTGGCCAATGGCACCTACCTGTTCGCGCTGCCGGGAAGTACGGGCGCGGTGAAGGACGGCTGGGATGATATTTTGCGTTACCAGCTGGATTCACGGCACCGGCCCTGCAATCTGGTGGAGTTGATGCCGCGGCTGAAAGAGCATTTACCCGGTTAAAAGCAGTATGTTCTTATTTTGTTCTTGACTTAACGGGGGTGTAATGACTTAACTGCACCAGAACGGAGCAGGAACATGGTGGCAGTTTCCCGGCTACAGATCAACCAGGATATTAAGCACGGCGTTTGGAAAGGCCGGGGCACGGCGCAGAACCCGCCTAACCGGTTTGAGCGCCAGCGCGTGGAGGTTTTTGACGACGGCTGGGATTTGCCCGAGGAGGTGAGCCGGCCGCGAACCACGCTGATCCGCGATGCAACCAAAACCATTATCGCGCGCAATGACAGCCCGGATCTACCCTTCGACCGCAGTGTTAACCCGTACCGGGGGTGCGAGCATGGGTGCATTTACTGCTTCGCACGGCCGTCGCATGCTTATCTGGGGTTCTCCGCCGGGCTGGATTTCGAGACGCAGATCGTCTTCAAGCCGGAGGGGGCGCGGCTGCTGGAGAAGGAGCTTTCCCGCCCTGGGTATAAAGTGGGGACGATTGTGCTGGGGTCGAACACCGACCCGTATCAGCCGGTGGAGCGCACGTTGAATATCACGCGCAGCCTGCTGGAAGTGCTGGAGCGGTTCAACCATCCGGTCAGCATTGTCACCAAATCCGCAGGCGTGTTGCGGGATGTGGATATTTTGGGCCGCATGGCGGCGAAGAACCTGGCGCAGGTGCATATTTCCATCACCACGCTGGACCCGGTGCTGGCGCGGGCGATGGAACCGCGCGCGGCCTCCCCCGCGCGGCGACTGGCGGCGATTTCCGGGCTGTTGGCGGCGGGGATCCCCGTGGGGGTGCTGGCGTCGCCGATGATCCCGGGGCTGAACGATGCGGAGTTGGAGAGCATTGTGGAGGCGGCGGCGAAGGCCGGGGCGCTGAGCGCGCATACGATTTTGCTGCGGCTGCCGCATGAGCTGGGGGATTTGTTTGCCGACTGGCTGCACAAACACCTGCCGGAGCGGGCGAGCCATGTGCTGAGCCTGATCCGGCAAAGCCGGGCCGGGGCGTTGAATGATCCAAATTTTCACACGCGCTTCCAGGGCAGCGGGCCGTATGCGGCGCTGCTGGGGCAGCGGCTGGAGCGGGTGGTGCGGAAGTTGGGGTTGAACCAGGAGCGGGTGAAGCTGGATCTGGCGCGGTTTTGTGTGCCGCGGTTGGTGCCGGAAGTGCTGCAGATGAGTTTGTTTTAGGGAAAGAGAAGAGAAATGGACATGAACATCATGATTGGACTGGCTTCGATGGCGGGCTGCATTGGCATGTTTCTGGTCTGCGCGATGCAGGTGTGGGAGATTGTGGAGGAGGCCCGGAAAATGATCTGGAGCAGCCAGGCTGAGGCGGCGCCATGGGCGACGGCCAGTGTGCGATTTGCACATGAGCGGCGATATACCAGCGCTTCGGGGGCGATTTTTGTGCCGTCTGGGTTTTGAGAGAGGCGTTAAACCTTGGACCGGCAAAAGCAGGTGGTGGCGTGGTCGTTGACCAGGCCGGCGGCTTGCATCCAGGCGTAGACGATGACGGGGCCGACGAATTTGAAGCCACGTAGTTTCAGGGCTTTGGAGATTTGTTCGGAGAGCGGCGTGCTGGCGGGGATTGTGTGGCCGTCGCCTTGCAGGGGGACGCCGCCGGTAAAATTCCAGGCGAAGGTGGAGAAATCTTCTCCCGCGTCGCGCATGGCGAGGTAGGCTTGCGCGCCGCCGATGGTGGCGAGGATTTTGGCGCGGGCGCGGATGATGCCGGGGTCGGCCATCAGGCGCTCGACGTCAGCCGGGGTGAAGCGGGCGACGGCCTCGGGGTCAAAATTGGCGAAGGCGGTGCGAAACGTGTCGCGGCGGTGCAAAATGGTGCGCCAGGAGAGGCCGGCCTGGAAGCCTTCGAGCATGAGGAGTTCCCACAGGGCGCGGCTGTCACGCAGGGGGATGCCCCATTCGCGGTCGTGGTAGTCGCGCATGATGGGGTCGCTCTCGGCCCAGGCGCAGCGGGTTTTTGGGGTCATGCCCTCTCATACCATCCGCGCGAGCGGCGGACGATGGAAACGACGGTGAGCATGACCGGGACTTCCACGAGCACGCCGACCACGGTGGCCAGGGCGGCGCCGGATTGGAAGCCGAAGAGGACGATGGCGGTGGCGACGGCGAGTTCGAAGAAGTTGCTGGCGCCGATCAGGGCCGAGGGGCCGGCGACGCACCAAGCGACGCCGAGTTGGCGGTTGAGCCAGTAGGCCAGGCCGGCGTTGAAATAGACCTGGATGATGATGGGGACGGCGAGCAGGGCGATAATCATCGGCTGGCGGACGATCTCATGGCCTTGCAAACCGAACAGCAGCACCAAAGTTAATAAAAGTGCGGAGAGCGAGAGCGGGCCGAGGCGGTGCAGGGTGCGGGCAAGCGCAGCTTCACCGCCTCGCAGAAGCAGAATCCGGCGCCAGAACTGGGCGATGGCCACGGGCACCACGATGTAGAGCACGACCGAGAGCAGCAGCGTGCTCCATGGCACGGTGATGGAGGAGATGCCGAGCAGCAGCGCCACGATGGGGGCGAAGGCAACGACCATGATGGCGTCGTTGAGTGCCACCTGGGAGAGGGTGAAATGCGGTTCGCCGTCGACCAGGTTGGACCAGACGAAGACCATGGCGGTGCAGGGGGCAGCGGCGAGCAGGATCAGCCCGGCGATGTAGGAGTTGATCTGGTCCGCGGGCAAAAACGGGCGGAACAGATGGCCGATGAAAATGGCCGCGAGCAGCGCCATGGAAAACGGTTTGACCAACCAGTTGATGCCGAGCGTGGTGGCGATGCCGCGCCAGTGCTTGCCGACTTCACCCAGGGCCGCGAAGTCGATTTTTAGCAGCATGGGGATGACCATGAGCCAGACCAGCAGGGCGACGGGCAGGTTGACGTGGGCCAGGGTGGCGGCGCCGAGAAACTGGAAAAGCCCGGAGAATAGTTGGCCGAGAACGATGCCTGCGACGATGCATAAGCCTACCCAGAGGGTGAGGTAGCGTTCAAAAAACCCCATGATTTTAGCCCTTCGCGATGCGTTGGCCGGTGGCGTCGACCACGGCTTCGCCGTCTTCCTTGGTGAAGGCGCCGTGCTGCGGGGTGGGCAGCAGGTCCAGCACCACCTCGGACGGACGGCAGCTTTTGGTGCCTTTGGGGGTGACCACCACGGGGCGGTTGAGCAGGATCGGGTGTGCGGCGATGGCGTCCAGGATGGTATCGTCGGATACATCGGCGTTCAGGCCAAGTTCGGCGACGAGTTTGTCCTTCTCGCGCAGCAGGGTGCGCGCGCCGCCGGCCTGTTTGGCCAGCACGGCCAGCTCGGCGCGGCTGGGCGGGGTTTTCAGGTACTCGATCACCACCGGCTCTATCCCGGCATTGCGGATCATCGCTAGCGTGTTGCGCGAGGTGCCGCAGGCGGGGTTGTGGTAGATGGTGACGATGGGCTCGGACATTATGCTACTCCGGGAGGATTGGATGAGGCGCCGGCGCTTTGGCCGATTTCACGCAGGCGGGTGCTAAGGGCCATTTTGTCGATGCTGGCCAGCGGCAGGCTGAGGAAGAGCCCGAAGCGGGTTTTCATGTATTTGAAAGCCTGCACGAAGGCGCGTTCGATTTCGATATCCGTGCCGGTGACGGCGGCGGGGTCGTCGATACCCCAATGCGCGGTCATCGGGTGGCCGGGCCAGATGGGGCAGGTCTCGCCGGCGGCGTTGTCGCAGACGGTGAAGACGAAATCCATGACAGGCGCGTCCGGGCCGGAGAATTCGTCCCAGCTTTTCGAGCGCACGCCCTCGGTGGGGTAGCCGTAGCTTTCCAGTACGTTAAGCGCGAAGGGGTTGACCGTGCCTTTAGGGTAGCTGCCGGCGGAGAAGGCTTCGAAATGCCCGGCGCCATCCTTGCGCAGAATGGATTCGGCGAGGATCGAGCGGGCGGAGTTGCCGGTGCAGAGGAACATCACGTTGTAGATGCGCTCAGACATTGATTGTCTCCTGGGGCGGTTGGCAGGCGGCGGGGTTACCCTGGCAGCAGTTTTCCGAGAGGTAGGCGAGCAGGGTGTTCATGGCGCCGAATTCGGCGGCGTAAATGAGTGAGCGGCTCTCGCGCCTGAAACTGACCAGCCCGGCGTGGCGGAGGTGATTGAGGTGGAAGGAAAGCGTGTTGGCGGGGAGGCCGAGGCGCTCGGCGATTTGCCCGGCAGGCAGGCCACCTTGCCCGGCCTGGACGAGCAGGCGGAAGATGTCGAGCCGCGCGCCCTGTGCCAGGGCGCCTAGAGCGGCAAGGGCTGCTTGTTTTTCCATAGTTCCATTTTAGTGGAATTATGGAATCTGTCAATGTGGAGGTTTAGTACAGCCCGCCGAGGGACCTATCGATCGTCGAGGGAGGTGCTGGCGTTCCGGGCGGGGTTGGGGCGCCTGGCGCGGCGGGCACCGTGGGGGCCGATGTCAGGCCGGATTGCCCGCCGAGCAGGTTGTCGTTGGCCTGCGCGCCGGGGGTCTGCCCGGTTTTGAACGCCTCGGTCACCTGGGTGCCGTCGGGTTCGGGCACCTGTTGCAGTGTTATGCCGTCGGGGGCCGCGAAATCCAGGTCCGGCTGGCCGGCCAGCGCCACTTTCATGTACTCGTTCCAGATCGGCCCGCAGACATTGCCGCCGGTCTGGTCCTTGCCCAGGCCGGTGGGGGTGTCGAAGCCGATCCAGCAGCCGGTGAGCACGCCGGGGGTAAAGCCGATGAACCAGGCGTCGTTGAAATTGTTGGTGGTGCCGGTTTTGCCGGCCACTGGCTGGCTGATGCCCACTATGGCGGGGGCGCCGGTGCCGCGCAGCACCACGCCTTTCATCATGGTGATCATCTGGAACGCCGAGTCAGGGTCCGCCAGCTGCGCGCCGGAATAGTCGATCATCGGCGGCTGTGTCGGGTCGCCGTTCATGCAGTTGTCGCAGTTCTGGTTCTGCGCCTGGTAGAGCACCTTGCCGTCTGGGTCGGTGACGCTGTCGATCAGCGAGGGCGTTATCTGCCGTCCGTATTCATCCAGCGCGGCATAGGCGGTGGCCATTTTCCATAAAGTCGTGTCGATGGCGCCGATCGCCGACGGGTAATAGGGGGGCATCTGGTCGATGATGCCGAAGCCCTGGAAGGTGTTGGCGATGTTATTCAGCCCGATCTGGCGGGCCAGATGCAGCGTGGCGAGGTTGAGCGACTGTTCCAGCGCGTGGAAGATCGGCACCGGGCCCTGGAAGGTGTCCTCATAATTGCCGGGGCGGTAGGTGGTGCCGTCGGACATTTGCTGCACGAAGGGCGCGTCCAGCACGGGGGCGTCGGGCTGCACGCCTTGTTCCATGGCGGTCAGGTAGACCAGCGGCTTAACCGAGGAGCCGGGCTGGCGCTGTGCCTGTGTTACCCGGTTGAAGGGGCTGATGTCGTGACTCCAGCCGCCGACCATGGCGAGCACGCGCCCGGTGCGCGGGTCGATGGAGATGAGCGCGCCCTGGATGTTGGGGATTTGTTCCAGCGCAAGGTTTTTACCGCCGCCCGAGACCATGATGACGTCGCCGGGGTGCAGCAGGTTGGAGACGGTGCCGGCGCGGGCCCAGCGCATGCCCTGCAACGGCAAGGTGCCGGTCTGGGTCGATTCGTTAGCCGAGTCGATAAAGCCGACCCGGGCATCTTTGTCCCCCGACTCCAGCACCACGCCCAGCCGCCAGTTCTGCCGCATGCCCGGCGGGGTCGCCTGCTTCGCCAGATACGCCTGCCAGTTGGTGGCGAGGCCGGCGTCATCCAGATGCGCCACCAGCCCGTGCCAGCCGGCGTAATTGCGGTCGTAGCGCTCCAGCCCGTCCCGCACCGCGTCGGTGGCGGCAGCCTGCAGGGTGGAGTTCAGGCTGGTATGCACAATCAGCCCACCCTGGCCGACGGTATCGGCGCCAAAGCGTGTCAGCAGATCTGCCTTTACCGCATCGGCGAAGTACCCATCGTTGCCCACGGCGGCGAAATTGCCGCCAGCATGCGGCAGCAGCGGCTCGGCGGTGGCGGCATCGGCCTGGGCCTGGGTGATGGCGCCATCGGCCAGCATGCGCCCGATGATGAAATTGCGCCGCGTCAGCGCGTCCTGCGGGTGCAGGAAGGGGTCGTAATTGGTCGGCGCTTTCGGCAGCGCCGCCAGCGAGGCGGCCTGCGCGATGTCCAGCTGGCCCAGCGGTTTGTCGAAATAGGTTTGTGCCGCCGCGGCGATGCCGAAGGTGTTGTGCCCAAGGTCGACCTCGTTGAGATAGAGCGTGATGACCTGCTGCTTGGTCATCATCTGGCTCACGCGCATGGCCAACAGCACTTCCTTTATTTTGGTGCCGAAGGTGATACGATTGTCGAGCAGCATGTTCTTTACGACCTGCTCAGTGATGGTGGAGGCGCCCTGCGGCCGGTGGCCCGTGCCCATGCGCGAGACGTCGGTGAGTGCGGCGCGGATCATCGCCAGGGGGTTGATACCCGGCTCCTCCCAGAACAGCCGGTCCTCGGCGGAAATGAATGCCTGCGCCACCAGGGGTGGTATCTGGTCATAAGGCACATAGACGCAATGCTGGCCGCCGAGTTCGGAGACGAGTTGGAAGTCATCGGAATAGACGCGGCTTTCCAGCGGCGGGGTGTAGGTTTTTAGCGAGTCCACGCTGGGCAGCCCGGAGCTGAAGACGACCAGCGCGGCGATACCGGCGAGGAGTGCTACGACGGCGCCAACGAAGACCAGGCGGTACAGGCTGGTGACCAGAAAACCCGCGATGCGGCTGAAAATTCTCGGTTTTTTCGGGCCTTTGCCAGCGTCGCGTGGCGCGGATGGCTTACGCGGCGGCGGCCGCGGCGGATCGCGGCGGACTGGGCTTAAACGTTCACCGGCGCTAAAAGAGTCTTTGGAGTCGGGCATAAGCGGCTCTTAGCACTCTGTTTTCGTTGCCGCGAGGATGGCGGGAATAAAATTGCCGCAACAAATCACCTGAATTACGCAGCGGGAGCGGTTAACCGGCCATCCGCCCGCCTGCGAAATGCGCGAAATACATGTCGATGGCGGTGGTGATTTTGGCCGCCATCATTTTGCGGTGCATGGGGCTGCGCAGCCGTTTTTCGTCGAGCGGATTGGTCAGGCAGCCCATTTCCAGCAGCGTGCTGGGGGTGGAGGGGTCGCGCAGCACCGCAAAATTGGCGCTGCGCCGCGGGTCCGGCAGCAGTGGGATCACGCCTTTGAAGGAGTTTTTCAAATCCTGGGCCAGCGTGGCCGAGCCGACCTTGGTGGCGCGCGTCTCCAAGCTGGCCAGAATACTTGCCACCTGCGGGGAAACCCCGGCCAGCGGCGCCCCCGCCACGCCGGTGCCATTCTCGTCATCCGCAATGCCGGCGGCCAGATCGTCCGATGCGGTATTGGACAGGGTGAAGAACGAGGCGCCGCGTAGGCTGGGCTCGGGCAGATGGTCGCAATGCAGCGCCAGGAAAAGGTCCGCCCCGGCCTGCACCGCAGCCGTTACCCGGTCTTCCAGCGGGATGAACACGTCGTGCGTGCGGGTCATTTGCACGCGGTAGCGTTTGGTGGCGAGCAGCGTGGTCCGCAGGGTGAGGCCGGTGGCCAGGGTAATATGCTTCTCGTACACGCCGTCTGGCGCGATGGCGCCGGGGTCATGCCCGCCATGGCCGGGGTCGAGCATGACCAGGGGCAGTGTTTCGGGGGTGCGAATCGTGGCGCGTGCTGGCGCGACTCCGCTCAGGCCGGTGGCGGCGAGGCCAAAGGCGAGCTGGGCGAATCGGCGGCGGCCAAAACAGTTTACGCACATGATACTATGCTTACCACGAGGTTTCACTGCGTACTTAGCGTAAGTTCTTCGCTAATGTCTACTACTTATTGAAAACATGAGATTTTGCACCACATATTGTGAATGGAATTCTTCTGTGCCCAGCATCTTGCGGTATGGGTACGGGTTCAGCTATAGGGTCACGCGACGGAGTGTAGCTCAGCCTGGTTAGAGTACTGTGTTCGGAACGCAGGGGCCGGAGGTTCGAATCCTCTCACTCCGACCATTTTTATGGTCCCAAACCTTCATATGTGGATGGCCCCCGCATG
>PLSD01000060.1 GCA_003164135.1 Acetobacteraceae bacterium | reverse complement strand
GTGGAGAACGATGCAAACGGATTATACGTCGCGGAATAGGCATCATTGGCAACCTTCAGAATATCCGGCACCGTTGCCGTGAAGGCCAGTGTGGTCGCATGCAGCATCAAAATCACTTCGTTGCTATACACCGGCAGCGCGCGGCGCAGCGCCGAGGGAATGATTATCCGCCGGTACAGCGTCGCCTGCGACATCCCCAATGAGCGCGCCGCCTCCACCTCGCCAAAGGTGGTATCGCGGATCGCGCCCGCGAATATTTCCGTGGTGTACGCTCCGGTATTCAACGCGAAAGCCAGCAGCGTGCAATTTAAACCCTGCTTGAAAAATGCCGCCAGCGGCACGGAATCACGCACGAAGTCAAAACTGTAGAAGCCCGTGTAAATAATCAGCAACTGCACATACAGCGGCGTACCCCGGATCACGAAGGTATACACCCACACGGGGCCCCAGATCAGCGGGTTACGCGAATTGCGCAAAATCGCCAGCGGCAGCGCGATGCAAAACCCAATCGCGCAGGAGATCACCAACAACCATAGCGTCATCGCCAGTCCGGTGATGTGATACCCGTCGGTATACAAAAACTCCCGGCCGAAGTTTTGAATAATGTAGATCATAGCATCGCCTTCCTGACGCCGACCGCATACTTGCGATCCAGGAGCATCAGCACGCCGTTCGAAACGGTAGTGAGCGCTAGGTAAACCAGCCCGGCGATGCTCATGAAATAGAACGTCCGGAACGTCCCCTCGCCGGCATATTGCGCCGCCTTGATGATATCGGAGAGGCCGATCAGCGACACCAGCGCCGTGGCTTTCAAAATCACCTGCCAGTTATTGGCAAGTCCGGGCAGCGCGTAGCGCATCATCTGCGGGAACAATATCCGCCGGAATACCAAAATTGGCTTCATCCCGAACGCCCGCGCCGCCTCCAGTTGCCCACGCGGCACCGCCATAAAGGCGCCACGGAATGTCTCGGTGAAATACGCGCCGTAAATAAAGCCCAGCGTAATCACACCGCTGGTGAACGGGTCCAGGCTGACCTCGAAATCAACGCTATTCTGCAAATTATTCAAAAAATCCGTGAGGTCATTCACCCATATCTGCAACGAATAGAAAATCAGCAGCATCAGCACCAGGTCCGGCACGCCACGAATAATGGTCGTGTAAACCGTCGCCAGCCCCCGCAGGAACCGGCTCCTGGAAAGCTTCGCCGAAGCGCCCAGCAGCCCAATGACAAATGAGACGACGAGTGAGAGCACCGAAAGTTCGATGGTCACAACAGTCCCTTTTAGAATCTGCGGCCCATAACCGGCGAGGTCGAACATCGTCACCTCTCAACTCAAGAGGACCCCGGCCCCGTCATACAAACGGGGCCGGGTTACAAATTCACTTCGCCGGTGTGGTGCCGTAAACGTCGAAGTTGAAGTACTGCCCTTCAATCTTCTTATACGTACCGTCCGTGATAATCGCTGCAATCGCCCCGTCGATCTTCGCCAGCAACGCCGGCTCATCCTTGCGGATACCGATGGCGATATACGAGCCCAGCACATCCTTCGGGTCATACGTCACATTGGCGGCAAGCGCGTAATCCGCCCCCTTGGGGGTCTTCAGGAAGCCGTAATCAGCCTCCACGGAATCTTGCAACGAGGCATCCAACCGGCCCGAAAGCAAATCCGCATAAACCTGGTCCTGCCCAGGATACGAGATTACGTTCACACCATTCGGTTGCCAATACGCCTTGGCATAGCTCTCCTGAATGGTCCCGGACTCCACACCCACGGTCTTGCCCTTCAGGCTCTCGGCGGTCGGCTCCAGGCCAGAACCCTTCTTGGCAATCAGGCTGGTCGGCTCGTTATACATCTCGGAGGAGAAATTGATCTGCGTGGCGCGCACGGGCGTCACCGTCATCGAGGACAAAATGGCGTCGAACTTGCGCGCCTGCAAAGCCGGAATAATGCCATCAAACCCCTGGCTCACGAACACGCATTTCACCTTCAGCTCAGCGCAGATCGCCTTACCCAGGTCAATATCGAACCCCACGAACTCACCGCTGGGGGAAAGACTCTCAAACGGCGGATACGTCGCATCAACGCCGAACTTGATCTCAGTAAAGCTTTTGGCCTGCGCAGGAACATACGCGGTGAAGCCAAGAGCCGTAGCAACTAAAGCCGCCGTGACGTAAATTCTTTTCATGAACATCTCCTAAGGTTACAATTAACTTTTTAAGTTTCTTCTAGCATTAGATAAGTCTGATTATCGAATAACAAGCAATGCCTTGTATAATACCCTGAGGGCAACACTCAAAGACACGATTTCAGGGATTAGCGCAGCTTCGCGTGCAAGGTCGATTGCCGCGTTGACCGCGGTTGAGCGATTGGCGAGCAAGCTTTCAGAATCTGAATCTTCCGACAACGCGATGTTAGCAAGCGTCGCCTGTAAATGGGTCAAGTCATCGCCAATCGCGGCCATGGCACGCGCTTCCCAAACACCATTTGCCTTGATCGTGCTCGCAGCCGCACGCAACTGATCTATGGCACTCCAAACCCCCGCTTGAAACCAGGCAACCTGTGCCGTGGCCACCGGTATCGCATGCGCCTTGGCAATCTGGACGATCAAGGGACCCGCAATCAGATCAGGGACCGCAACGGCAAAAGCCGCGAGCGTTTCAGGAACGCGTTGCCTGACCAGATCCTGTACGGGGGATGTCGCCATAACCCGCGCACACGCGGCGTGAGTGAGAACCGAAAGTTCGTCACGTAATGCCGTGACCCCGTCACCTATAGGCGGTAAAGGCAGAGTATCCCCAAGCAGAACACGGGCAGCAGCCTCCTGCAGCCGGCTCGCCGCTAGCAACACCGTGTACCGCGCCGCAGCCGGAACGCCGTGCAAAGCTTCCACGCCAGTGTAAATATCCGGCAGGCCGAACGCGTAGTCGGCGATTAATGCCGCGTGGGCAACATCTACCATATCCGCGCCGCCCTCGGCCGCAAGCCTTCCGAATGCCGCCACGCCCATCCGGTTGACGAGCTCATTTGTCACGGTGGTGCCGATCAGCTCGCGCCTCAGGCGATGCCTACTAATCTCCGTTTCAAAACGTGCCCGCAGTGGAAGCGGGAAATACAATGCAACAAGCCCCGCAAGAGCAGGATCATCCACCAATGGCGAGGCATCGAGCACCGCCGCAAGGTGCAATTTCGTATACGCCATCAATGTGCAGAGTTCCGGCCTGGTTAGCGCCTGGCCGGCAGCGGCACGGGTTGTCATCGCCATCGGATCGGGGAGGCCAGCGACCGCCCTGTCAAGTACACCGGCCGATTCCAGCAATGTCATTAACGCGTTCTGTGCCGGAAGATCGCTCGCCCCACCAAATTGATCAAGCGAAATTGCAAGTGACTGCTGGTGATTATCCCGCAGCACCAAATCGGCAACTTCATCAGTCATTGCTTCAAGCAGTTCCACCCGCTGACGAGCCGTAAGTTTTCCCGTCTCCATTGGGTCAGCAAGGAGAATCTTGATATTTACCTCGTGGTCAGAGGTCGAAACCCCGGCCGAATTATCCAATGCATCCGTATTAATCCGGATACCCGCAAGTGCAGCTTCAACCCGGCCCGCCTGGGTAACCGCCAGGTTAGCCCCTTCACCAATCACACTCGCTCTCAAATCCCTCGCATTTACACGAACAGCATCATTCGCGCGATCATCCGCTGCCGCATCGCTTTCCGCGCTGGACTTTACGTACGTGCCTATTCCACCAAAATAGAGCAGGTCAATTTTCATCGTTAGAATCGCTCTAATAACAGCTTCCGGCTCCTGCTGGCTTTCCGTAAAGCCTAGCATTGCCATCGCTACATCCGAAAGCAAAATCGATTTCATCTGCCGGGAATAGACACCGCCGCCAGGGCTTAATTGTACGGCATCGTAATCAGCCCAGGATGAACGAGGCAAGGCAAATAGCCGCTTGCGTTCGGCATAACTCGCCTCAGGGTCGGGTTCCGGGTCCAGGAAAATGTGCCGGTGGTCAAAGGCGGCACGCAACAAGGTCTTCCGGCTGACGAGCAGACCGTTGCCGAACACGTCGCCAGACATATCGCCAACCCCGGCGCAGGTGAAGGTAGTGGACTGAATATCGATCTGAAATTCATGAAAATGATGGGCAATATTTACCCAGGCTCCGCGTGCCGTGATCCCCATCGCCTTATGATCATAGCCGATGGATCCGCCGGACGCGAACGCATCGCCGAGCCAAAAGCCACGCTCAATGGCGATGGCATTTGCAATATCGCTGAATGTTGCAGTACCTTTATCTGCTGCGACCACGAGATAAGAATCATCCCCGTCGCGCCGCACTACATGCAATGGTGGAACGATCTGCCCCGCACGAAGATTGTCGGTAACATCCAACATCGCATTGATCAATAATTTGTAACAGGCAATCGCTTCCGCCAGCAGCGCCTCGCGATCAGCCGCAGCAATACCAGTTGTCGCCGGTAGACGCTTGAGCACAAAGCCACCTTTCGCCCCCACCGGCACGATCACCACATTTTTGACCATCTGTGCCTTCAACAGGCCGAGTATCTCGGTGCGGAAGTCATCTCTGCGATCGGACCAACGAATGCCACCACGCGCGACCTTGCCACCACGCAAATGGCATCCTTCCATACGAGCGCCATGCACCCAAATTTCTACCATTGGCCGCGGCAAGGGCATTTGGCCGGCACGCCCACTATCAATTTTCAGCGCGATTACCGGACTCGTGACATCATAGAAATTCGTTCTCAACGCGGCATCAATCAGCAGATACAGCCTACGTAAAATGCGATCTTCGTCGGGGCTGCCGACTAGATCGAGCTGAGCAAAAAACTGCTTGGAAAGTTCCGCCTCATTCACTGCGTCACGTGAGCGTTCCGGATCGAATCGTGCATGAAACAGTGAAATAAGAGCGTTTGCGGCTTGGGGATGTGCCGCCAGTGCTCCCTCAACCGCATTCTGGCTGAACGGCACACGCACCTGCCGGCACCATTTGAACATGGCCCTCAACAACCAGGTTTCACGCCAAGTCAAACCAGTCAAAATCAGACGATTAAAGCCATCTGCCTCGCAGCGGCCATCCCATGCAGCCGCAATTGCATCCTGGATAGGCACACCGCGCGCGGCTAGGTCTAGAGGCCGGCCGTCCGCGGTTTCCAGCGTCAGTTCATGCAACACAACGCAACTTCCCAGCGGCGCCAGCGGGTATGGTACCTCCTCAATCACCCTGAACCCCAAACTTTCGATCAATGGCACGATGTCGGATAATGCGATCGGCTCGCCTGCATGAAAGAGCTTGAGCACAACCACCCGGTCCGGCAACCCGAAAGGCCGGCTCAGCGTGCTTTGGAATCCACCCGCTTGGAGAGCCAAGTCCGCTGCAACAATGTCCTGAACTGCAGTCATCGCCTGGGTTTTGGCCGTATAAATATCAGGGAATGCGTTACCCCATTTGCTGATCAGCAAAGTGGCCGGGGTCTCCCCGCGCGCGATTACAAGTGCTTCATGAAGACGCTCGCGGAAGGTGCGGGCTGTTTCCTTCATGGCCACTTCGAGTGTATTGGCATCTAGCCCACGCACCTGGGCCGGATCAGCGGCGATCGTATAATTTACGCGCGCCAGGGGACCCTCGCCGAGTGCCAGCGCATAACCGGCAATGCTACCCGCTGTGACCCTTTTAAGCATATTTGCCAGCTTATTGCGCAGGACGCTATCAAGCCGGTCACGGGGCGCGAAAATGATCGCCGAAAGGTGCCGGCCAAATAGGTCTGGCCGCAGAAACAAAGCTAGTTCGGGGCGCACCTGCAACTGCACAACACGTTGCGCCGCCGCCAGAATATCCTGAATATTGCCCTGAAACAAATCATCGCGCGGCCAGGTATCAAGAATATGACGGAGCATTCGGCCATCATGGCCAACCGGATCAACTCCCGCAGCGCGCAAGATGGTCTCCACCTTTTCACTCAAAAGCGGAATACTCCGCGGATTGCGGTTATAAGCATCCGCGACAAACAAGCCTGCGAAGAAAGAAAGTCCGACGACCGAACCTTCCTCATCACGCTGCTTGACGACAATCACATCATAAAGTTGTGGCCGATGCACGCGTGAACGAATGTCGGCTTTCGCGATCGCAACGTTTTCAAACCGCGCCAATGCGTCTTTTGATATGATCCGCCAAAGGGTTGGATCATACAGCGCATCAAACAAGTGACAGTCCGGACTACGCAATACGCCCAATGAGACCCGTTCCGTCGATTCGGCGATATCGAGCGCCTTGTCCAACGCCACCATGGTTGTGCCGAGCAGAACGAAATTTTGGTCCCCGAGCCAATCGAGAAAATCCCGCTCGGCACCGGGGGGCAGACCCAAGGCAGTATGTGCCAGCATCTGCCGCATCGGCTCAAAGTCCGCGACCGCGGCCCGTGCGTCATGCAACGCGTCGGTAATCGAAGTTTCGATGCCGCGCAGAACATCACTACTCACTTCTGGACCAAACGTAATCTGAATCACTGACTCAGCAGGTCCCACTCCAATTTTCTCTAACGTTCCATCCTGGCTGCGCGCAATGCAAAGTACCGGATGAACGAGCGTATGGACCGGCTGCTCAAAAGATTGCAGTACGCCAAGGACGGAGTCCACGAGAAAGCTCATATCGTCATGGACAATTTCGACAATTGCGTAGCTCGTTCCCCAGCCCTGTTCACTACCACTTGGGTTGAAAACCCGAATATTTGCCGCACCTGCTGGCCGATGCTGAATGAACGACCAAATGGACATTACGGCACCAGCAAGCTCCTCGGCCGCACGTTCAGCCAAGTTGAGTGTCGAAATTCCGGCCGTATACTCATTAAGAAAATCGATCGCTCGCTCGGCTTCGCCTCCCTGCAGGTACCGCCGCACAGCATCCGCCACTTGTCGTAGCAATTCGGCACGAGCTGGTTCTGCAATAGTTATATTTGTCATTCCACTCTACCTGAACTTATTTTTCTAACGTCGAAAGGACGAAACGATTAAGACTGCACGGTACATTTCTGTTTGGACGAAGCAAAACGATTTATGATCAATCGCCACCCTAAAACAAACAGTAAAAAGCGATGTTAGAGTTAGGCATTTTTAATGCTTCAGCGTACTCGACAAAAACTGCCTGAACCGGTCAGATTTCGGGACACTGAACATCTCCTCGGGCTTGCCCTCTTCCGCGGTTAACCCCTTGTGCAAAAACATCACCCTGCTCGCCACTTCGCGGGCAAAGCCCATCTCATGCGTCACGACAAGCATCGTCCGGCCTTCCTTGGCGAGATCGCGCATCACTTTCAGGACTTCGCCAACCATTTCAGGGTCCAGCGCCGAGGTCGGTTCGTCGAACAATAACACATCGGGCTCCATCGCCAAAGCGCGGGCAATAGCAACGCGTTGCTGCTGACCACCGGAAAGCTGCGCCGGGTACGCGGTCAGCTTGGCCGATAGACCGACTTTTTCCAGCATCGCCTCGGCCCGCAGGATAGCGGTCTTTTTATCCAACCCCAGAACATGAATCGGCGCTTCGGTGACATTTTGCAGCACATTCATATGCCCCCACAAATTAAACTGCTGGAACACCATCGCCAGGCGTGAACGCAGCCGCTCGACCTGCTTGGGGTTCGCCGCATCGCGTGACCGCTTGCCCTCCTTCATTTCGATCAGCTCACCCTTAATCCGCACGCGCCCCTTATCGGGCATTTCCAACAGATTGATGCACCGCAAAAACGTGCTTTTCCCCGAACCGGAGGCGCCAAGAATGGCGATCACATCTTCATTATGCGCCGTGACGGACACGCCCTTCAGCGCCTCGACCGTGCCGAAGTTCTTGTGGATATCTTCGACGACCAGGGCAGAAGAGGCAGGCTGCGCATCTAATAACATACGTCATTTCCTTTGCGGCGATGTCGACGTTTTGCTGTAATCTCATGCTGCGCGCAGAACCATGCCAAACAGATCGCGCGGATCGTCCGGATCGGCCAGCATGTCCAACTCCTCGAAGAAGGGCGTTTGCCGGACTTGGTCACGCACATAGCGCAGGGCGGAAAAATCCTCGATGGCGAAACCGACGGAATCGAACAAAGTAATCTGCCCGGCGGATTTTCGGCCCTGGGCCTGACCGGCGATCACCTGCCACAACTCCTGCACTTCATGGTCTTGCGGAAGCTGTTGAATCTCACCCTCGATTCTCGTTTGCGGCGGATATTCCACAAAAATGTCAGAGCGCAGCAATATGTCGCGGTGCAGCTCTGTTTTGCCGGGGCAGTCCCCACCTATGGCATTGATGTGCATTCCCGCACCCACCAGATTATCACTCAGAATCGTCGCGCATTGCTTGTCCGCCGTGGCGGTGGTGACAATCTGCACGCCTTGCATGACTTCCGCAACCGAGTTGCATTGGGTAATATTAAAGCCAAATTTTTCTAAATTAGCTGTGCATTTTTTCGTCGCCGCAGGGTCAATGTCATATAGCCGCAGGGTCGTTATTCCCAGCATTGCCTTGAATGCCATCGCCTGGAATTCAGACTGCGCACCGTTGCCTATAATGGCCATGGTGTGCGCATTTTTCGGCGCCAGGTATTTGGCTGCAACGGCGGAGGTGGCTGCGGTGCGCAATGCGGTCAGAATCGTCATCTCCGATAGCAGAGTGGGATAACCATTGCTGACGTCGGCGAGCAGCCCAAAGGCCGTTACCGTCTGGCGGCCTTCACGCGTGTTTTTCGGATGCCCATTGACATATTTGAAGGCGTAGAGCGAATGGTCGCTGGCGGGCATCAGTTCAATCACACCGTCAATCGAATGCGCCGCCACCCGTGCGGTTTTATCGAAACTCTCCCAGCGCAGAAAATCATCCTCGACATAACCGGCAAGGTCAGTAAGGAATTTCTCGATCCCGATTTTCAGGATCAGCTTCATCATGTTGTCGACACTAACGAAGGGAACGATGTTCAGGTTCGGTATCGGCTGCATCAGAAGCTCCAGGTTGGGCGGTCCATCACGCGGCGGCCAAGCAAGCTTGCCACGAGATCGACCAGAAGAGTAGCTGTCCGTCCACGTTCATCCAAAAACGGGTTCAGTTCAACAATATCGAGGCTGGAAACCAGGCCGCTGTCGTGCAGCATTTCCATTACCAAATGTGCCTCGCGGAAGGTGGCGCCCCCCTGCACCGTAGTGCCCACGGCCGGGGCAATGGCGGGGTCGAGGAAATCGACGTCGAAACTGACATGCAACAGCCCGTTTTCAGCGGTCACCCGGTCCAGGAAGCGCGACAGCAACGGCGCGATGCCATGCTCATCAATAGCGCGCATATCAAAGACCGAAATGCCGCAATGCCCCAACGCCTGCCGCTCTGCCTGATCAACGCTGCGAATGCCAAACATGGCGACGCGCTTCGGGTCCACCGTGGCCTGTAGCGGGGGCAGCCCGCCACCAAAACCAGCCTGCCCGGTGAGATAGGCAAGCGGCGTCCCGTGAATATTACCACTGACCGTTGATTCAAGACTATGGAAATCCGGATGCGCATCGAGCCAGAGCAAAAATAACGGCTGGCCTTTCTCAGCCGCCCGCCGGGCGATGCCAGCCACCGTTCCGGCGGCAATGCTATGGTCACCACCCATGAAAATCGGCATACCTTCGGCACTGGCATCGTAGGCCGCCTGGCTTAAAAGCTCGACCCACGCAGACACCTCCGGCAGTTTTTTCAGTGCCGGATTGGGGTGGTACATCTGGTTGGCGGGCGGGGCGCTCAGGTTGCCCAGGTCGGACAACCGATGCCCAAGCGCTACAATCGCCGCACCAAGCCCGGCCGTCCGCAGCGAACTGGGACCCATTTCGCAACCCAACCGTCCCGCACCATCCTGAACCGGCACGCCGATCAATTTGCAATGTTTGGCTGTCATTCCATCCCTACTTTGGGCCTTTTTGCGGCCCGACGCCTAAGAATAATCGGTATTTACTGGCAAAGTGAACAAACATAATTGGCATATTTCATGTTTCTGTTTATCATAATGGCAGAAATAACGATCAAAATGGCGGAACATGGACGATCTGGACAATAAGCTCACGACCCTCCTGCGTCATAACGGCAGGCACAGTATCTCGGACCTCGCCACGCAACTCGGCGTCTCGCGGGCTACCGTACGCGCCCGGATGGAGCGGCTGGAGAAATCCGGGACGATCCTGGGTTATACCGTAATCCTAAAATCCGATGCGATCGACCTGCCGGTACGCGGGATTACGATGATCGAGATCGAAGGCCACACAACCGACCGGGTCATCCGCAGCCTTTCCGGGTTTCCCGAGGTCTCCGCCATCCATACCACCAATGGCCGGTGGGATCTGGTCGTGGAACTCGGCACAGCAACCTTGCCTGATTTCGACGCCGTATTGCGCCGCATCCGCCTAATCCAGGGCGTCCTCAACAGTGAAACCAGCCTGCTGCTGGCAACGCCGCGCACCACCAGGGCTCGTTTGTAAAGCGGGGCTACACCAAAAGGTGCAACCCATCAAAAACAAAGGTTGTACCTTTCCGCGGTTTTGTATAACCGTCTCCGAAAAATCAGCGCAACCCTTTGGAGAGCGTTATGGCAACCACCACAATCGGCGTGAAACTGGATGAGCATATCCGCCTGCGGTTAAAGACCGCGGCTGAAGCGCAGGCGCGCACCCCCCATTGGGTGGTCAAGCAAATGATCCTGGCGGGCTTGGAACGGCTGGAGCGCGGCGACAGCCTGCACGACGCCTCCGAAGATGCCGAAACAGAGGGCACGCCGCCGGAAGAAGAGGCCAGCACCTTCACGCCGTTTCTGGAATTTGCCCAGGACGTGCAGCCGCAGACCGTGCTCCGCGCCGCCATCACCGCCGCCTATCGTCGGCCGGAGGAAGATTGTGTCCCGGCCCTCATCGCCCACGCCACCCTGCCGCCCAAGCTGGCAGCGGCAGTGCAGGACACCGCGAAAAATCTGGTAGTGAAGCTGCGCGCCAAGCGCACGCGCGGCATCGTGGAAACCTTGTTGCAGGAATACGCGCTCTCCAGCCAGGAAGGCGTAGCCCTGATGTGCCTGGCCGAGGCTCTGCTACGCATCCCCGACAGCGCCACCCGTGACGCACTCATCCGCGACAAGATCGGCGCGGGGAACTGGCAGAGTCATTTGGGCGGCAGCCAGTCGCTGTTTGTGAATGCCGCCACCTGGGGGCTGCTACTCACCGGCAAGCTCGCCACCACGAACAGCGAGGCCAGCCTCTCCTCCGCCCTCACCAAACTGGTCGCCCGCAGCGGCGAGCCGGTGGTGCGGGGCGGTGTACATATCGCGATGCGGCTGATGGGCGAACAGTTCGTCGTAGGCCAGAGCATTGCCGAAGCCTTGGCCAACAGCCGCAAATGGGAGGCGAAAGGCTTCCGCTATTCCTACGACATGCTCGGCGAAGCGGCACTTACCGCAGAGGATGCAGCGCGGTATCTGCGCGACTACGAGCAGGCAATCCACGCCATCGGCAAAGCGGCGCGGCGCAAGGGGATTTATGAAGGCCCGGGCATTTCCATCAAACTTTCCGCCCTGCACCCACGCTATGCGCGCGCCCAGCGCGAGCGGGTGATGACCGAGCTGCTGCCTCGCTTGACCGATCTGGCAAAACTCGCGCGCTCGTATGACATCGGCCTGAATATCGATGCCGAGGAAGCCGACCGGCTGGAGCTTTCGCTGGACCTGCTGGAAAGCCTGTGCTTTGACCCCGCCCTGGAGGGCTGGAACGGTATCGGCTTTGTCGTGCAGGCCTACCAGAAGCGTGCACCTTTCGTCCTGGATTATCTCATCGACCTCGCGCATCGCTCGAAACACCGGCTCATGGTGCGGCTGGTGAAGGGCGCGTACTGGGATTCAGAAATCAAGCGCGCGCAGCTTGATGGTTTGGAAGGCTTCCCGGTGTTTACGCGCAAGGTGCATACCGATGTTTCGTACCTCGCCTGTGCGCGCAAACTGCTGGCCGCGCCCGATGCGATTTTCCCACAATTTGCCACGCATAATGCACAAACGGTGGCCTGCATCCACACCATGGCGGGAGAAAATTTCTACCAGGGCCAATATGAGTTTCAATGCCTGCACGGCATGGGCGAGCCGCTGTATGAGGACGTCGTCGGCCCGCAATATCTGAACCGCCCGTGCCGGATTTATGCGCCGGTCGGCACGCATGAAACGCTGCTGGCCTATCTGGTGCGCCGCCTGCTGGAAAACGGCGCCAACACCTCCTTTGTCAACAAAATCGCCGACCCCA
>PLSD01000043.1 GCA_003164135.1 Acetobacteraceae bacterium | reverse complement strand
CCAGCCTATTCAATTGTCAAATAACATAACCCAAAGAACAAAACGACGGGCCAAAGTCCCCCGTCGCGAAGCGTATCAGATTAGTCGGGCACGAAGTCAAAGTCAATTCCGAAACCGTGCTCGGTGAGGCAGCTTCTATTGAAGGCCATCAGCCCCGTCAACCCTGACCGCAAACTCAAACCAACAAAATCTGACATTTTCATTTCAACCATCTGAAATATAACAATAAAAAATCTTTTTCGGTCGCGTTTCCCACCCACTTCAGCGCCTCGCTCCCACGCTATCGCGGCTCCCACGCCCCCGCCCGCACCAACAAAAACGGGGGCGAACCACCTACTGGTCCCGCCCCCGCCCTATCTCCCGTACGATTCGTCCTTCAATCCGCCGCGCGCATCTCCCGCCAGCCCAAATACCACTCCACAAACTTCGGTATCCCCACATCCAGCGGCGTCGTTGGCGCATAACCGCACAACGCCCCCAACGCCGACACATCCGCGCATGTCTCCACCGGGTCCGCCTCGGGTTTCGGCAAGCTCACCGTCACCGCCTTGCGCCCCAGCCCATCTTCCAGCAGCCGCACCAGATCCGTCACATATTCCGACCGGTTGTTACCAATATTAAACAGCCGGTGCGGCGCATCATTCCCCGGCGCATGGTCAAACACCCCCATAATCCCGGCCACGATGTCATCTATATAGGTGAAATCCCGCTTTAACCGGCCTTCGTCATACAAAGTCACCGGCTTGCCGGCGCAAATCGCCTCGGCAAACCCAAAATACGCCATATCCGGCCGGCCCCACGGCCCATACACGGTAAAAAACCGCAGCCCCGTCTGCTTCAACCCAAACAAATGCGTATAGGATTTGCTCATCAGCTCATCCGCCCGCTTGGTCGCCGCATACAGTGAAGACGGCTGATCCGCCCGCGCGTCCTCCGCATAAGGCAGCGGCGACCCCGTCCCATAAACCGAGGACGAACTCGCATAAATCAAATGCTTCACCGTCCGCGAATGCCGCGCCAGCTCCAAAATCGAGAGATGCCCGGTCAAATTCGAAGCCGCATAAGCAAACGGCCGCTCCAGCGAGTACCTAACCCCCGCCTGCGCCGCCAAATGCACAATCACCTCCACGCCATCGCCTAAGCGCATCACCGCCTCATGGTCGGCAATATCCAGCCTATGAAACGTGAACCCACGCCCCAACCTGGCCAACCGCGCCTGCTTCAGCCGCACATCATAATACGGGTTAAGGTCATCCACCCCCACCACCTCAATGCCGCGCGCCAGCAAGGCCTGCGCCACATGATAGCCAATAAACCCCGCCGCCCCCGTCACCAGTACACGCATCAGCTAACCAGCCTGTCTTCCAGTAGCGTCAGCACGGCATGCCCCAGCGTAATGTGGCACTCCTGAATCCGCGCCGTGTCCGAATCAGGCACCACCACGGCAAAATCGCACAGCGGCAGCGCCGCGCCGCCAGTCCCGCCCAAAAACCCGACCGTGGTGATCCCCATCTCCCGCGCCGCCTGCAACGCATGCAGCACATTCACGGACTTGCCCGAGGTCGTAATGCCAAACAGCACATCCCCCGCCCGGCCCAACCCGCGCAGGGGACGCGCGAACATCTCCTCCACGCCGAAATCATTCACCGCCGCCGTCACCGCGGACGTATCCATCGCCAACGTTATCGCCGGCCAGCTATCGCGCGGCACCGCCCCGCGCAGCCGTATCACCAACTCCGTCGCCAAATGCTGTGCATCCGCCGCCGACCCGCCATTGCCGCAAAAAATCAGCTTGCCACCACCGCGGATCGCCCGCTCGCACGCGCCCACAATATCCAGCACCGGCGCCGGGTTTGCCGCCAATTCCATCTTCAGTTCGGCCGACCGCCGGAACATAGCGGCAAATCGTGCCGCCTCGGTTTCATGGTTTAAAATCTTGCGCCTCCCGACGTCTGAATCACGAGCAAAGCTTACACGCAGGACCCGTCATGGCGCAAAAACCTAATGCGCCACCCAACCGCCATCAATCGACAGCGGCACCCCGGTAATCGTCTGCGCCCCATCCGAGCACAAAAACACCGCCAGCGCGCCAATCTCTTCCGGCGAGGAAAATTTATGCATCGGCTGCGTTTCCGAAATCATTTTCTTCTTCTCGGTCTCCACATCGGTCCCGGCGGCCTTGGCCCGGTCCTCCAGCTGCTTTTGCACCAATGGTGTCAGCACCCAACCGGGGCAGATCGCATTCGCGGTAATCCCGTCATTCGCCAGCTCAATCGCGGCCACCTTCGTCGCCCCAACCACGCCGTGCTTCGCCGCGACGTAAGCCACCTTGTTCGGGCTCGCCACCAGGCCATGCGCCGAGGCAATGTTGATAATCCGCCCCCAGCCCTTCGCCTTCATCCCAGGAATCGCGTATTTCATGCCATAAAATACGGCCGAAAGGTTGATCGCCATAATCGCATCCCATTTCGCTTCCGGGAACTCCTCAATCGGCGCCACAAACTGAATCCCGGCATTATTCACCAGAACATCCAGGCTCCCCAGTTCATCTTGCGTCTTCTTCACAATGGCCGCCACCTGGTCCGGCTTGCTCAAATCCGCGCCGTCATACAGCACTTTAACCGAGAACTCCGCCGCCAACCCGGCCCGCAGCGCCTCAATCTCGCCGGCATCGCCAAAGCCATTGAGCATAATATCCGCCCCATCGGCCGCCAGCGCGCGCGCAATACCCAGTCCAATGCCGCTGGTCGAACCCGTCACCAATGCCACTTTGCCTTTTAACGCCATCACCAATCCCCTTTATGTGCGCTCATCAAGATAATCATGCAGAACCGTGCCATAAGGCAACGTCAGATCGGCGCATAAATGCTGCCCATACAGAATTTTCCGCACCGGCAGATCCGCCAGCCGGCAATTCACATGCGGCACCAGATGCAGCCGCGCATCGCCTGTAAAAGCAAATTTCAGATCAATATCCTGCAGATGATACCCCACAAGCTGCGCGATCTTCGGACTGCCATCCACATCGGGGATAAATTTCAGGTTCACGTTCAGCTTGCCCATGCCCGCCTTCACCTGCGCCAGGTCCATCGGCGTCTGCTTATACACCATGGTCCCCAGCGCCACCCGCTCCTCGTCGTAATACAGCGTACCGGTCAGCGTCTCATGAATCGTCTTCAGCCGCGGCAAACCGAATTTCTTGGGAAACCCCCATATTTCCCGCCCAGCCGTCGTCGGCGCCTCATCGTCGAGAAACATCATGCAACTGTAATTGCACTTCACCCCGTTATAAGTCGCCGCAATCCCACACCCGCTTTCCTCGTAATCACCAAACCCGGTGGAATCGGGCATTTTCATCCATTCGAAGAACACATGATTCCCATCCGGCTCCAGCAGCTCCGGCAAAAGCGCGCGCAACGCCTCGGGGTCCGTCTCGTAATGAATCAGTAAATATTCGCGATTAATAAAGCGGAATGGCCCTTTCGGGTAACTGGGCGAGGCCAGCGGCATTGACGGCGCACCAAGAATTTCGTCACGAGTCATGCAAATTGTCCCCCTGCCATCCCTATGTAAGTTATTCACACCTGGTTTCATGTGACGATTGTGTCACGCTGCATTCACGCCGCACCACTTATATGCTGTTACACCAGCCCGACCGAGGACCTCCGCTTATGGATATGCTGACCGACCCGCGCACCCCGCAACGCAAGCCGCTCAAACCCATCGCCCCCATTGCCCGCCCGTCGGGCTGCGACGGCATCGGCTTGGTCCTGCAGGGCGGCGGGGCGCTCGGCGCCTATCAGGCCGGCGTCTACCAGGCTCTGCACGAGGCCAATTTTGAGCCCGACTGGATCGCCGGCGTCTCCATCGGCTCCATCAACGCCGCCATCATCGCAGGCAACAAACCCGAGCACCGGCTGGAGAAGCTGGAAAAATTCTGGCTGGACATCACCGCCCGCGACCCCTTCACCCTCTGGCCCGAAGGCGACACGCCGCGCAAACTGCGTAACGCCCTCTCGGCCATGAACGGCATGTTCTTCGGCCAGCCCGGCTTCTTCCAGCCCACCATGACCAACGGCTGGTTCGCGCAACGCGGCTCGCGCGCCGCCACCTCACTTTACGACACCGCGCCCCTCTACAAAACGCTGGAAACCCTGGTCGACTTCGACCTCATCAACACCCGCGCACCCCGCTTCGCCGTCGGCGCGGTCAACGTCGCCACCGCCAATTTCCTCTATTTTGACAATGCCGAGACCGAAATCGGCCCCGAGCACATCATGGCCAGTGGCGCCCTGCCCCCGGCTCTGCCCATGGTCCGCATCGGCAAGCAATATTACTGGGACGGCGGCCTCGTCTCCAACACCCCCCTGCAACATTTACTCGACCATTGCGGCAACCAGAACATGCTGGTCTTCCAGGTCGACCTCTTCTCCGCCAACGGCGACATCCCGCGCGACATGCCCGAAGTCCTCTCCCGCCAGAAGGACATCCAGTATTCGTCGCGCACCCGCACCACCACCGACCATTTCCTGCAAACCCACAAGCTCAAACAGGCCCTGCGCGACGCCCTCAACCTGCTCCCCTACGAGCGCCTGACCGACGCCCAGACCGCCCTGAAGCTCGAACTCGAGCGCCTGCCCGAGATCAACATCATGCAGCTCATCTACCAGCAGAAAGCCTACGAGGGCGACGCCAAGGACTACGAATTCAGCCGACTTTCCATGAAGGACCACTGGCGCTCGGGCTATTACGACACCCGCAACACCCTGGCGCATTCCGAGTGGCTGGAGATGAAAGGCACCGGCGGCGGCATCCACAGCCACGACATCCACAGCACCGGCGAATAACGTCGACCACCCCCCCACCACCGTCATGCCCCGCGCAAGCGGGGTATCCACGCCTTACCCAACGTCAAACAATCCCGTCCCATAAATCGTCCCACGCAAAATTCTCTTTGGTGATCAACTGCACCCGCCACGTCCGGGTCCATTTCTTAATCGCCTTCTCCCGCGTAATCGCCCCGAGAATCGTCTCATGACGCTCAAAATACACCAGCCGCTTCAACCCGTAGCGCTTGGTAAACCCGTCAACCACGCCTTCCCTGTGCTCAAAAACCCGCCGCACAAGGTCGGATGTCACCCCAACATAGAGCACGCCACTCGGCCGGTTGGTCATAATATAAACCCAACCACCCATCGGCTGTTGCATTTTCCCCCGCTCCTCCCACCGTCATGCCCCGCGAAAGCGGGGTATCCACGCCTTACTTTACCCCCCATCACTCCCGCCCCTTGGCCTTCCCGTCCGGACATGGCAACTGAAGCGTTGACCATCACCGGAGTCGGAAGACCTTGAGCGACTTATTCGAAAGCGGCCCCAGTAAAGACAGCTACGGCGCCAAGGACATTGAGGTTCTTGAGGGCCTGGAGCCCGTCCGCCGCCGCCCCGGCATGTACATCGGCGGCACGGACGAGGCCGCCCTGCACCACCTCGCCGCCGAAATCCTCGACAACTCCATGGACGAAGCCGTCGCTGGCCATGCCAGCAGCATCGAAATGTCGCTGGAGCCCGGCAACATCCTCACCGTGCGCGACAACGGCCGCGGCATCCCGGTCGACCCGCACCCCAAATTCAAAAACAAATCCGCGCTGGAGGTGATTCTCACCACCCTGCACTCAGGCGGCAAGTTCTCCGGCAAAGCCTACGCCACCTCAGGCGGCCTGCACGGCGTCGGCTCCTCGGTCGTCAACGCCCTCTCCAGCGCCTTCACCGCCGAGGTCGCCCGCGACAAAATCCTCTACCGCCAGGACTTCTCCAAAGGCGTCCCCACCACCAAACTCATCCAGGTCGGCCCCATCCAGAACCGCCGCGGCACCAGCATCCGCTTCTGCCCCGACACCGAAATTTTCGGCGACAAGCAATTCTCCCCCGCCCGCCTCTATAAACTGTGCCGCAGCAAGGCCTACCTATTCCGCGGCGTCCGCATAAAATGGTCATGCGACCCGTCCTTACTTAAGAGCGACTCGGAAACCCCCGCCACCGCCGAACTGCATTTCCCCGGCGGCCTGCGCGACTCGCTCGCCGCCGACCTCGGCACCACACCGCAGATTCTCCCGGAAATCTGGGCCGGCGAAGCCAAATTCCCCGTGGGTCCTGACGGCTCCGACCAAGGCAAGCTCGAATGGGCCTGCGCCTGGATCGAGCGCGGCGACTCGTCGCTCGACACCTATTGCAACACCGTCCCCACCCCGCTCGGCGGCACGCACGAGGCCGGCTTCCGCGCCGCTCTGCTCAAAGGCCTGCGCGCCTGGGCCGAACAGCGCGCCAACAAGCGCGGTGCGGCCATCATCGCCGACGACATCCTCGGCTCCCTGCGCGCCAAATTCTCGCTGTTCATCCGCGAGCCGCAATTCCAAGGCCAGACCAAGGAAAAACTCACCAACCCCGAGGCCGGCCGCCTCACCGAAATTTCTCTGCGCGACCGCTTCGACCATTTCCTCGCCGGCGACCCGACCAATGCCGACAACCTGCTCGCCTTCATCATCGACCGCGCGGAAGAGCGCATCCGCCGCAAGGAACTGAAGGACACCCCGCGCAAATCCGCCACCCGCCGCCTGCGCCTGCCCGGCAAACTCGCCGATTGCAGCACGGAAAACGCCGAGGGCACCGAAATCTTCCTGGTCGAGGGCGACTCCGCCGGCGGCTCCGCCAAACAAGCCCGCAACCGCAACACGCAGGCCATCCTCCCCTTGCGCGGTAAAATCCTCAACGTCGCCTCCGCCTCCACCGAAAAACTGCGGCAGAACCAGGAACTCAAAGACCTGATCGAAGCTTTAGGCTGCGGCGTCGGCAACAGCTTCAACCGCGCCAATCTGCGCTACCAGCGCGTCATCATCATGACTGACGCCGACGTCGACGGCGCGCACATCGCCTCGCTGCTGATGACCTTCTTCTACCGCGAGCTGCCAGAACTCATCCGCCACGGCCACATCTTCCTGGCCCAGCCGCCGCTCTACCGCATCACCCAGGGCGCCAAAAGCATCTACGCCATGGACGACGCCGCGCGCGAAAAAATCATAAAAACCTTCAAACCCGGCCAGAAAATCGAAGTCAGCCGCTTCAAAGGTTTAGGCGAAATGCCCCCCGCCATGCTCAAAGACACCACCATGGACCCCAAAAAACGCACGCTGCTCCGCATCACCGCCACCCCGGAATCCCGTGCCGAAACCTCCAACATGGTGGAAAGCCTGATGGGCAAACGCCCCGAACTGCGCTTCCAGTTCATTCAGGAAAACGCCAGCACCGTCACGGATATCGACATCTAGCAACGGTCCGCGCCCAACCACATCGCCCGGCCACAGCGGATCATGCGTGCCGGATTTTACGACCCGCGTACACGTCGGCCCATCCTGATTCCATTACGCCCAAATTACATGCAAAAAATATTATGTATTTAAATGGAACACCACGCCGCCTGCTGCACCGCACAATCCGCCGTTTGCATCCCTCAAGGCCCCACCTCGCCTAATTGCAAACGCCTCGCATTCACCGCCGCAACGCCCGCACAAAAAAAACGACCCGAGTCGCCCCGGGCCGCTTTTCCAAAACCGTAAAAGCTTAGTTCAGACCAGCTTCTTCAGGCTCGGCGAAGCCTTAAAGCGCACGGTCTTACCAGCTTTCACCTTGATCTCCGCACCAGTGCGCGGGTTCACACCCTTGCGCGCCTTGGTCTTGCGCACGGTGAACGTACCAAAGCTCGGCAGCGTGAATTTGCCGTTCTTCTTCAGTTCCTTAACCACGGCATCAATCAGTTCCGCCGCCGTGCGATTCGCCGCAACGCCCGTAATTTCAGCGGAATTCTGGATAACTTCAGCAATAAATGCTTTAGACATGTTTCTAGCTTCTTTCCTGTTTTACATCCTGGCGCCGCGTTTTAGGGGCCAAGCCGGTGCTTCCAAATTTCAAAACGCTCGGGGCCTACACGTAAAAGACCAGGCGCGTCGCAAAACAACTAGCCCGCGCCTACGATAAAGGCCAGAGCAATCACCCTCGCAACTAAAAATTTTTCGCTATTTTCTGTGGAAAATGGTGCCCAAGACCGGAATCGAACCAGTGACACTGCGATTTTCAGTCGCATGCTCTACCAACTGAGCTACTTGGGCACTTAGGCCGAGGGACTATACCAACCTCCCCCCGGTTTCAACCCCGCTGGTGCTGTCACAGGGAATTGAACCCTGGACCTCTTCATTACCAATGAAGTGCTCTACCCCTGAGCTATGACAGCATACGCGGTGCCGCCCTATATCGCCGCCTTGCCCGTCATGCAACCCGCCCCCCGCGCAGAGCGCGGCAATGCCGGATCGCAAAGCGCGGCAATGCCAGATCGCAAAGCCCGGCACTTCCAGCACGCAAACCCCTTGACGTCCTCCCCCCTCACGGCTTGAAGAAGCCATGCCAGAGCCAAAAATCCCAACCAAAGCCGAGCTTGCCGCCGCCGCCCGCGCCGCCGCCAAGGCCGCGCGTGAGGCCGCCGCCCTGCGCGCCAACCTCCACCGGCGCAAGGCCCAAGCCCGCGCCGAAGCCCAAAAACCCGCCCCGGCCGCTGAAGGACCCCCTAAATGCCCGTGATGCCCGACCATTGGATCCGCCGCCAAGCCCTCGAATCGGCCATGATCGAGCCCTTCGTGGAAACCCAAAAGCGTGACGGCGTGGTCTCCTATGGCCTCTCCTCTTATGGCTACGACGCCCGCTGTTCCGACCACTTCAAAATCTTCACCAACGTCGATTCGGCCGTGGTTGACCCCAAAAATTTCAACCCCAGCAGCTTCGTGGACCGCACCGGCCCCGTCTGCATCATCCCGCCCAACAGCTTCGCCCTCACCCACACGGTCGAATATTTCCGCATCCCGCGGGACATTCTGGTCATCTGCCTGGGCAAATCCACCTACGCCCGCTGCGGCATCATCGTTAACGTCACGCCCCTGGAGCCCGAATGGGAGGGCCAGGTGACCATCGAAATCTCCAACACCACCCCGCTCCCGGCCAAAATCTACGCCGGCGAGGGCATCTGCCAGTTCCTCTTCCTCCAGGGCTCTTCCCCCTGCGAGACCTCCTATGCCGACAAATCCGGCAAATATATGGGCCAGCGCGGCGTCGCCCTGCCAAGGATGTAAAGAATACCAATGGACTCCATTCGCATCACCGGCGGCGTGCCCCTGCGCGGCACCATCCCGATCTCCGGCGCCAAAAACGCCGCCCTGCCCCTCATGACCTGCGGCCTCCTCACGGACGACCGCCTCATCCTCTCCAACGTCGCCAAACTGGCCGACCTCGCCACCATGGCCGAGCTCCTGGCCCAGCACGGCATTGCGGTGGAACCCTCCGGGCGCACGCTCTCGCTCGGCGGCCGCATCACCAACACCCTGGCGCCGTATGACATCGTGCGCAAAATGCGCGCCTCCATCCTGGTTCTCGGCCCCCTGCTTGCCCGGGCCGGAGAGGCCCGCGTCTCGCTCCCCGGCGGCTGCGCCATCGGCACCCGCCCGGTAGACCTGCACCTGAAAGGGCTGGAGGCCATGGGCGCGGTCATCAAGCTGGACGCCGGCTACATCGAGGCCACCGCCCCCACCGGCCTGCACGGCGCGCAAATCGTCTTCCCCTTCGTCTCCGTCGGCGCGACTGAGAATCTCCTCATGGCCGCCTCCCTGGCGGACGGCACCACCACCCTCAAAAACGCCGCCCGCGAGCCGGAAATCATCGACCTCTGCACCTGCCTCATCGCCATGGGCGCGCAAATCCAAGGCGTCGGCACCGACACCCTGACCATCCACGGCGTCAAATCCCTGCACGGCGCATCACACGAAATCCTGCCCGACCGCATCGAGACCGGCACCTACGCCTGCGCCGCCGCCATCACGGGGGGCAAAATCTTCCTGGAAAACGCCCGCGCCGCGGACCTCGGCGCCGTGCTCTCCGCCCTGCGCGAGGCCGGCGTCGTCATCACCGAGGAAAAGAACGGCTTCTGGGTCGAGCGCGCCAACGGCCTGCATGGCGTGGACGTCGTCACCGAGCCCTTCCCCGGCTTCCCGACCGACATGCAGGCCCAGTTCATGGCCCTCATGGCCGTGGCGGACGGCGCCTCCATGATCACCGAAACCATTTTCGAAAACCGCTTCATGCACGTCCCCGAACTCAACCGCATGGGAGCTAGGATCAACGCGCATGGCTCCTCGGCCATTATTCGCGGCGTCAAAAAACTAACCGGCGCCCCGGTCATGGCGACAGACCTGCGCGCCTCCTTCTCGCTGGTCCTCGCCGCATTGGCCGCCGAGGGCGAAACCACCATCTCCCGCGTCTATCACCTGGACCGGGGCTACGAAGCGGTGGAACAAAAACTCGCCGCCTGCGGTGCGCGCATCGAACGCCTCGGCTAGAGCATTCATCTTTAGATGAATGCTCTAGCTTTATATTTTATCGATCAATTTCATGCGATTAGCTTGAATCTTCCGGTTCAAGCTAATCGCATATTGATCTAACCTCACATCGTGCCCTCGTCCCTCACAACGGCTCAGTCGACATGGCCGGGTCGCTCGCGGCATCCTCCATCGCGCTCATCCACGCGGTCTGCAGGCCAAAATATTCCAGCTTTTCGAAGAACGACGGCCGGCTGCGATTAATCTGATAACGCGCAATCAATTTCCCATCCTGCTGTTCACCAACAATCTTCATTTTAAAAATATCGTTGAGCAGCACGACATCATCTTCAAGGCCGAAAACATCCGTCACCTGGGTCACCCGCCGCGCGCCGTCACGCTGGCGGTCCAGTTGCACAATCACGTTAATCGCCGCGACCATTTCGGCACGAATGGCTTTCGACGGCAAACCTAAATTCGACATCTGCACCATGTTCTCAATACGCGAGAGCGCATCGCGGGCGCTGTTGGCATGAATTGTCGAGAGTGAACCGGCATGCCCCGTATTCATCGCCTGCATCATGTCAAAAGCCTCAGGCCCGCGCACCTCGCCTACGATGATCCGGTCCGGCCGCATCCGCAACGCATTGCGTACCAGGTCGCGGGTATCAATCTTGCCACTACCCTCAAGGCTCGACGGCCGGGTTTCCATCCGTACAATATCGGGTTGGTCCAACTGCAGTTCAGCCACGTCCTCCACGGTGATAATCCGCTCGGACGGGTCAATGAACTTGCTCAATGCGTTCATCAGCGTAGTTTTGCCGGAACCCGTGCCACCGGAAATGATGACATTCAGCCGGCAGCGCGCGCAAATTTCCAGAATACGCGCCATCGAAGGCCTCAATGACCCGAAGGCGATCAGCTTCTCAAAATCCATCGATTTTTTACTGAACTTGCGAATCGAAATCGACGGCCCATCCAACGTCAGCGGCGGCAGCACAATGTTCACGCGCGAGCCATCCTTCAGCCGGGCATCCACCATGGGGCTACCCTCATCCACGTGCCTTCCCACCGATGCCGCAATCCGCTGGCAGATATTGGTCAGGTGCTCCCAATCGCGAAAATGAACCTGCGCCCGTACCAGCTTGCCGCCGCGCTCAATAAACGTCCGGTCCGGCCCGTTCACCACAATATCGGTGATGCTATCGTCCGCCAGCAACGGCTCCAACGGCCCCAGCCCGATCATATCGTCAACCAGTTCGACGGCCAGTTGCCGTTGCTCGCGTATGTTCATCTGCACGTGCTGCTGGGATGCCAGCTCGGAAAGCAGCCGCTCAACCTCTGCCCGCAACCGGTCCGGCTCCATGGTCGCCACCGCCGCCGCATCAATTTTGGTCAGGCAAATTGCACGCAATTTGGCAACATCATCCCGCATTTCCGTTACCGGCCCAATACTCAGGCCCGGATGAGTTTCAGGCGCGTAGCCATAGTTACGGCCCAATTCAGCGGAAGCCGCCCGGGTTGCGTTTCCGGCCGGCGGCACAACACGCACAACCTCGGGCACCGCGGCTTGCTCTGCCTCGTCAAGGTGCTTATGGCCAAATACCGGCGTATCGTTACCATTCATTTCAAAAACCTAAACTTCAAATTAACGTAAGCAAAACCCAACCTTCCCGGGCAAAACCAAAATTTTTCCGGCCAAAAATCGATTGCCCCACCGCTTACGGGAACCTCCTACGGCACCACGAAAGGTAAACCGGCATGTCGCATCAAAAACGCTGAAACTTTGCTAAAAGTCCATAGTTTTAGACGGCCCACCATAATGAAATCAAGATCATTTTACCTTGATCTGCATCAAGCCTGCATCAACAACCCGCCATCGGCCATCATCGTCATCCCCCGACGAATCCATCCGCGGCGGCAAAACCCGGCGTAATGGCCCGGCCGATCCCCCGCCCGCCCCCGCCACCCTGCGCACGCCATAAATCACTGCGCCACCACCAGCGCCGACGCAACCAGGGTCCCCTTCCTTCCCTCCTTCCGCGCCCGGTGGTAATCCCCCCGCCATGTCGATTGTCCTTGCCCTTCCCAAAGGCCGCATCCTCGATGAGGCCGGCCCCCTCCTCGCCCACGCCGGCATTTTTCCGGAAGCGGACTATGCGGACGAATCCAGCCGCCGGCTGCGGTTTCCCACCAATCACCCCGATCTGGACGTCATCCGCGTGCGCTCCTTCGATGTCGCCACCTTTGTTGCCTTCGGCGGCGCGCAGATAGGCATCTGCGGCGGCGATGTGCTGATGGAATTCGACTACCCGGAAGTTTACGCGCCGCTGGACCTGGGCATCGGCCATTGCCGCATCTCGGTCGCCGAGCCCAAGGACGATCTGCACACCGATTTCGCCTCCCTCTCGCGCATCCGGGTTGCCAGCAAATACCCCAACCTCGCCAAAAAGCACTTCGCCGCCAAAGGCATCCAGGCGGAGATCGTGGAGTTGAACGGCTCCATGGAACTCGCCCCCGGCCTCGGCCTCTCGCGGCTCATCGTCGACCTGGTGCAGACCGGCAACACGCTCAAAGCCAACGGGCTGGTGGAAACCGACATTATCGCGCATGTTTCCTCACGCCTCATCGTCAACCGCATCGCCTTGAAAACCCGGCCCGATGAGGTCAATTTCTGGATCGAGAGTTTTCGAAAGGCACTAGCCGGATGAAGTTCCTCAGCACCTCGCAGCCAGACTTTCCCGCCCAATTCACCGCTTTGCTCTCCCGCGCGGCAACCGAACCGCACGTGGCCGAGCAGGTGCGCGAGATCATCGCCCAGGTACGTGAGCACGGTGACAAGGCGGTGCTGGCGTACACCAACAAGTTCGACCGGGTGGAAATGGGCCCGGCCGACCTGCGCATCTCCGCCGATGAAATCGCCGTCGCCACCGCCGAAATCCCGCATGACCTGCGCGACGCCCTGGCCCTGGCCGCCGCGCGGATCGAGCGGTTCCACCGCGCGCAACTGCCAAACGACATTAAATTCACCGACGAGACCGGTGCGACGCTGGGCATGCGCTGGGGCGCGCTGGATGCGGTGGGCATCTACGTGCCGGGCGGCAAAGCCTCCTACCCCTCCTCGGTGCTGATGAACGCCATCCCGGCAAAAGTCGCGGGGGTGCACCGCATCGCCTGCTGCGTCCCGGCACCTGACGGCAAGCTCAACCCGCTGGTGCTGGCCGCGGCCAAACTGGCGGGGGTGACTGAAATCTACCGCACCGGCGGCGCGCAGGCGGTGGCGGCGCTGGCCTACGGCACGGCGAAAATCGCCAAAGTGGACCGCATCGTCGGCCCCGGCAACGCCTATGTGGCCGAGGCCAAACGGCAGGTTTTCGGCCAGGTCGGCATCGATTCCATTGCTGGCCCTTCGGAAGTGCTGATTTTAGCCGATGATTCAGCCAACCCGGCGCATCTGGCGCTGGACCTGCTGGCCCAGGCCGAGCATGACGAGGAAGCCCAGGCGATCCTGATTACCACCAGCGGCGCCCTGGCCGCTGGTGTGCTCAGTGCGGTCGACCAGGCCCTTCTGACCCTGCCGCGTACCGCCATTGCCGGGGAGAGCATCCGCCGCCACGGCGCGGTGATTCTGGTGCAGGACTGGGACGAGGCTGTGGAGCTGGCCAACCGCATCGCGCCCGAGCATTTGCAGCTCATGCTGCCCGAACCGCAGCATTTGTTCGCCCGAATCCGCCATGCCGGAGCGGTTTTCCTTGGGTACAACTGCCCGGAAGCCATCGGCGATTACGTGGCCGGCCCCAACCACGTGCTGCCGACCTCCGGCACGGCCCGGTTTTCCTCGGGGCTCTCGGTGTATGACTTCATGAAGCGCACCACCTGGGTGGCGCTGCAGGAACGCTCCCTCCAGGCGATCGGCCCCGCCGCCGTGGCCCTGGCGACGGCCGAAAATCTGACCGCGCATGCGCTCTCCGTGGCAGTTCGCCTTACAAAAACTTGACCTGAACAAAAGTTAAGCCCATTTCACCGCCAGCGTTCCAAAAATTTGCAAGAGGTGTGTTTGTCTAAAGAAGATATGATCGAGTTCAGTGGCATGGTTACTGAACTGCTTCCCAATGCGATGTTCCGCGTTAAGCTCGATAATGAACATGTGATTCTCGCCCATACCAGCGGCAAGATGCGCAAGAACCGTATCCGGGTTCTGGCCGGCGACCGTGTGAACGTCGAGATGACCCCTTATGACCTGACCAAGGGCCGGATCACATTCCGCTTCAAGTGATTCTGGCTTCGGCCAGCCCCAGACGGCTTGATCTACTGCGCCAGATCGGGATCGAGCCGGACCAGATTGTTGTTCCTGACATTGATGAGACGCCGCTGGCGGGGGAATCCCCCCGCGCCTATGCGCTGCGCATTGCGCTGGCCAAACTGGTGCCGGGTGATGGGTTTGTGATTGCCGCCGATACCGTGGTGGCCGCCGGGGCGCGGATTTTGCCGAAGGCGGAAAGCCTGGAACAGGCGGAAAAATGCCTTTTGCTCCTCTCTGGCCGGAGACACCGGGTTTATACGGGGGTGGCGGTGCGGGCACCTGATGGCCGGGTGGTGAGCCGCGTGGTGGGCTCCGTGGTGGGGTTTGCCCGGCTGGATGCGGCGCAGTTGCGCGATTACCTGGACAGCGGCGAGTGGCACGGCAAGGCCGGGGGGTATGCCATTCAGGGCAAGGCCGCGGCGTTCGTGGATTTTGTCTCGGGCTCCTACTCCGGCGTGGTCGGGTTGCCGCTGCATGAGACGTCTTTGCTCCTGCGGGGGCTGGGATACCGTAAATGATCCGGGTTTCGCGCCGGGACGATGTGGTGCGGGTGGCGCGGCTGGATGGCGATGTTTTAACTGAATTCTGGGTTTGGGATTTGGCCGCACCTGATGGCGTGGGCGATGTTTATACCGGGCGGGTGGAGGCGGTGCTGCCTGCCATGGCGGGGCGGTTTGTGGAAATTGGCGGCGTGGTTGGGTTTTTGCCGGATAGCGCCGGGGGCAAGGGGCTGACGGTTGGCGCCTATGTGACGGTGCGGGTGACGCGCAGCGCGCAGGGGGGCAAGGGGCCGAGGCTGGCGGTGGTGGATGAGGAGCCGGGTGAGAAACCTGGGTTGCTGCGCCGGGGAGATGGGCCGTTGCTGGAGCTGGCCGGGCGGGTGGCCGATGAGGTGCTGGTGGATGATTATGCGCTGATCGCGCAGTTGCGGCCCCGGTTGGAGGGGCGGATGCGTTATGATGCCAAAGCGTTTGACGCGGTGCTGGAGGATGAGGTGGCGGGGCTGGCTGAGCCAACCGCGCCGCTGCCGCTGGGGGCGTTGATGCATGTTAGCATCGCGCCGGCGGCGGTGTTGATTGATGTTGATGCCGGGGCGGGGAGCGAGGTTTCGCAGCTGGCGTTGAATATCGCGATTATTCCGGAAATTTGCCGGCAGATTGTGCTGCGGAATTTGTCGGGGGGGATTTTGGTGGATTTTGCCGGGATGAAGCCCGCCGCGCGGGCGAAGCTGGCTGGACCGTTGACGGCGGCGCTGGGGCGGGATTTTTTGAAGCCGGAATTTTTGGGGTTTTCGCATCTGGGGTTTGCCGAGATTGTACGGCGGCGGGTGCGGCCGGGGTTGCATGAGGTGTTGCGATGAAATCAGTTTGTCCGATTTGTAAAAAGCCGAGCGTGGAGGCGCATAAACCGTTTTGTTCGGAGCGGTGCGCGCAGGTGGATTTGGGGCGCTGGCTGACCGAAAGCTACGCGCTGCCGGCACGGCCGGAGGCGGAGGACGACGAGGAGGCGTGAGGGGTGTTTCACGTGAAACAGTTGTGAGGATTCGCGTGTAACACGTTGTTAGTGTGGCTTAATTTTTTGCTTGCACCCCAATTTGTGCGGGTTTGTGTCGGAAAAGGAATGAGTTGGCGGGAGGCGGCGGATTGCGCTTCGCTGTTCCGCCCTACGCAGGCTGTGCATTTTCTCGGTTTATGGAAGAAGTAATCTAATGTTCATTGAACATCATTTTATCATACCGAAGGACAGTGTCGAGACCAGTAGATTCGGAGGCCTCTTTTATCCACGCGGTGAAAGCTTTTTGGTTATCAACCACAGTTAGGTCACGTAGAACGAGGTTACTGCATGTCAGGTGGATAAGATCTGATTCCCTCCGTGTGTTGAGGTGCATCTGCGCCCAAAATGCGATTGTAGTTCCGTGAAACTCCATCTTTGCAGCACATATACCTTCAATAATATCTCGATTTTCAAGAACATTGTCCGACAGTTTGAATGTAGCGTTTATCGTACATTCATTACTGGATCGCTGCGTACGAACAACAAACTGAATAGCAGACCAGTTCTCGAACAACTCCTGATCGCTGATGCGAATTTCTCGGAGACCAAGCTCAATCATAAGTTCACGCAAAGCGAACAAAAGCTCAAATTTTGCTCTGAGAGATACAGAAGTCCCAAAACATGATTGCATCTCGACATTGAAGGATTGCAGCGTTTTTCCTTGTTTTCGGATGGTAGCGACCGACGGCCCTAACGTCATGATCAGATTCGACTGCGTTATCGAAATCCATTCGTCGAGGGTGTATCGCTGGTCATCAGCAACGCCCATACGAAAGGAGGCATCCTCAGTTTCTGTTGACATTACAAGCTCAACCAGATTAGATATCGCCCTCAGTTTCCACGGATCACCCGGGCCGCCAAGGCTTGCAAAATATAGCTCTGCATCAAAAATGGCTCGCTTGTGTTCGCGGGTGGATGAAATCACGAGTTGGCATGGACCTTTGCTCTCGGGTTTGATCTCAATCAGTACGTTTTTATCCCGTGCCAGAGGTGTCCGGATGTCAAAGCGTACCTCATCGGCGTCAAACCTACTTGCTTGACCGGGCTGCATACCAAGAAAGATGCTGAGAGCTTCATCGTTATCCTTTGCTGTAAACTCCAAGATTCCGCTGATGCGATTTACCCCAAAGCCGAGATTCTGGAGTTGATCGCGCTTACGTGCAGGATAGTTGTGGCAGTCACTGCCTAGAGCATCGCGAAGCGTCTTCGCCAACTCGTCACCATCAATAGCGATTGCTGTACCTGAATTGATGTTAAACGTCAGTGTTCGATTTTTGATAGACCGAGCGTTCTTCGCCTCCGCCTCACGCAAGGCTTTCAGTATGCGCGCGAGATTACCGTCAAGTAGATGAATGACATGGGCGTCAAGGTAGGTTTTATTTGAGTTCATCCGCAGAATGACAATGAAGCTCGGATATTCCCATCGTGCTAGCCGTTCGGCGGCTATCAATTTGACATCGACGGAATCATTGTCTGCCCAGATTGTCTTAACCTGAACCTTCATGTCAGGCTCCTTGCGGCGCACGTCGAACGGCTCGTCACCCCGCAAGGTATTGAATGGCACCTCGACTAGGTAGTCCCAGCCCATGCTGTCGGCGCGCGACGAATCGTTGGCAATAAGATTGCCCAGATCGCACAGTTCTCCAAACTTCGCTTGCCCTGCCCTACCCATGGCCTCGGGCGTAAGGGGGCGCTTAACGAGTGATCTTGCGTTCTTGGCCATCCCTCATTCTAGCGCTAAGTCGCCGAGTCGAACTAGGGAGGGGCTTCCACTTACGGCTTGAGAGAAATGCTCCGGCCGCCTGAGCGACCGCCAGGGGTAGTTTTGAGACGTAGGGCGTGGATGCCGGATCAAGTCCGGCATGACGGGGTGGGGAGGTTGGGAGTGGGATGGGGGAGCGCAGCGCTACCCACCGCCTGACTCTGAGCAACCATCAAACGATGGGTTACGCTGCACTAATCCATCCTACGACCTCATCAAAAATTCATCATGGCCGGGCCCATGCCATAACCACACCCAAACCCGCCACCCTGCGCAAGGCCGGGCAGAATCTCATGCGCCTGACCGCTCTGGTAAGGGGTTAGTTTGGCTACCAGCGCCTCAGCTGCGGTCTTTTGGTCATCAAAATTCTGCTTTTTGAGAGTGATCATCTGGCTCATAAGGGCAAAGCGATCGTCGGGTGTTACGGCTGTTTTGGTATTTGAGCTAAACGCCGCTTTCATCGCCGTGAAAAAACTCTGATCCGACGCTGTCATAGCGTCGGTGTAGGCTTTCCAGGCCGGCGCTTCATCACTGGTGATTTTCAGTTCCTGCTTCAACGCCTCGAAACGGTCTGCGAGGGTCGCTTTACCGTTGCCCGACCACGCATGGCCCGGCCCAAAGCCGTTCATCATGCCCGGCCCGTAACCCGGCCCTACGCCCCCCATCATGCCCGGACCAAACCCGCCGCCTGGGCCGCCCATCATGCCAGCGCCATAGCCCGGCCCGTAGCCGTTCATCATCCCTGGACCATAGTTACTGCTTTGGTCCGCTGCCGGAGCCGGAGGTGTTTGCGCCAACGAAGCCGCGGCAAAGCCGGTCAATATCAAGGCAGCCGCGCCGCTAAGCGCAACCCGGCGAAATTGTATTGTCATGTGATATCCTCCTTATGATCGGAGCACCGCTTCGGAGCGAAGCGCAACGCCACCATTGGCCAGTTGATAGCCTGACCGTGGCGCCGCGGCATTGATATCGATCAACTAGCTTTCACCCCTGCTCTGCCTTAGCCTTGGCAATTCTAGTCCCCAAACTTGGCAGGTCGTCGCAACCGGTATGACGGGGTGAGCGAAACCTGGTGTGGTTTGAGGAAGGAAAATCATAGACTGGCGGGGGAGATGCCAGCCGGCGGGGCGCGTTACCCCCGCAGTTGCTCCAGCCGGGCTAAAGTGGCTTCCACGGTGGGTTGCACCTCGTACAACCCGCGCACGGTGTCGCGGGCGAAGCCGCGCTCGATGGCGGCGTCTACCATGGCGACGAAGGGCTGGGCCCAGCCTAAAATGTCGACCAGGATGATCGGCTTGTTGTGCTGGCCGAGCTGCTTCCAGGTTAAAATTTCGATGGTTTCATCAAATGTTCCCAGACCGCCGGGGAGTATGGCGAAGGCGTCAGCCAGCGCGAACAGGCGGCGTTTGCGGGTGTGCATGGAGTCGGTGACGATGAGCTCCGAGAGGCCGGGGAATTCGACCTCGCGCTTGCGCAGAAAGTCCGGGATAATGCCGGTGACATGCGCGCCGGCGCCAAGCGCCGCGCCGGCGGTGAGGCCCATGAGGCCGACGTTGCCGCCGCCGAAAACCATGCTCATGCCGTGCTGGGCCAAGCCGTGGCCGAGCGCGGTGGCGGCCTGCGCGTAAGCGGAGTCAGCCCCCGGAGAAGAGCCGCAAAATACGGTGACGGCGTAGCTGCCCATGGTGCTGTTTTACCTTGTTTCCTGTATAGACCGGTTCGTGGCAGGCTATTTGCCAGTTAGCAAGCATGTGGCGCGCGAAGGACAGGGGTTACGGCAATGGCTGGGATGACACGGAAATATGGTGGAATTGCCGCCCTCGTGCTGCTGGCCGTGGCGGCAATTGGCGGGTTGTTGTACCTGAGCGCCAAGCCGCAACTGCAACCGACGCCGCCTGCCCCGCCGCCGCCGCCCGCCGTGACCGTGGTGCCGCCGAAGTTCGATGTGGTGCGGGTGGACGCGCAGGGCAATGCGGTGCTGGCCGGGCGCGCGGTGCCGGGTGCGGCCGTGACCGTTAAGGACGGCGCCAATGTGCTGGGCACGGTGACCGCGGATGCGCAAGGTGCGTTCGTGCTGGTGCCCGCCGGGCCGCTGCCGCCGGGCGCGCAGGCGATTACGCTGGGCGAGAAACTGCCGGATGGCACCGTGATCGCGGGGCAGGAAACAGCCTCGATCAACGTGCCGGCGAACGGCGGCGCGGCGCTGGCCGTGGTTTCCGGGCCGAACGGCAGCGTGGTGATGTCCGGCCAGGGGTCCGCCGCCGGGACGCTGGGCATGGGCACGGTGGATTACGATGCCAATGGCCATGCGCTGTTTGGCGGCACCGCGCCGCCGGGGGATAAAGTGGAGGTGAGCCTGGGCGGCAAGACGATAGGCCGGGCGGTGGCGGGAGCTGACGGGCGGTGGCATTTTATTGCCGATGTGCCGGGTGCCAGCGGTACGCTGACCCTGCTGGCGACTGGCGCGAACGGCACCGTGATGGCGCCGGTGGAAGTGCCCTTTACCTTGCAAACACTGCCCGAAGCGGTGGCCTCCGGGAATGTCGTGATCGCGCCGGGGGATAATCTGTGGGTGATCTCGCGGCATGTCTATGGATATGGCACAATGTACACAGTCATCTATGCGGCCAACGCCAACCAGATACACAACCCGAACCTGATCTACCCAGGGCAGAAGCTTACCCTGCCCCAACCGCAAAAGGCCCCGTGATGGATATTGTCGAGAGCGTAAAATCAGTCCTGGCGCCGCCGCATAAGGCTGGCTACCCGTTTATTTTGGGGGGCATCGCGGTGGCGGTGATCGGCCTGCTGCTCTGGCACCCGCTCACTTGGCTGGGGCTGCTGTTCACCGTGTTCTGCCTGTATTTTTTCCGCGATCCGGACCGGGTGCTGCCGCCGCGCGTCAACGCCTTCGTGGCGCCGGCCGATGGGCTGGTGGTGAGCATCGAGCGCGCGGCGGCGCCGCCGGAGCTGGGGCTGAGCCATGAGCCGCGCACGCGGGTGGCAATTTTCCTCTCGGTGCTGGACGTGCATGTGAACCGCGCGCCGATTGGCGGGGTGGTGCGCAAGATCGCGTATCATCCGGGCAAGTTTTTTGGCGCGGCGGATGATAAGGCGAGCGACGAGAACGAGCGCAATTCGCTGATTTTGGACTTGGCCGGAGGGCAGGAGGTGGTGGTGGTGCAGATCGCCGGGCTGATCGCGCGGCGGATTCTGTGCGAGGTGAAAGAAGGCCAGAGCTTAAGTGCCGGTGAGCGCTTTGGCATTATCCGCTTTGGCAGCCGCACGGATTTGTACCTGCCGGAGGGCTGCGTGCCGCTGGTGGCCGTGGGGCAGCGCATGGTGGGCGGTGAAACCGTGATCGCCGAGCTGGGTAAAGAATGATGCCGCAGGACCGAAATTTTGGCTCTTCCAAAATGAGGGCCGGAGGCATCGCGCGCGGGGCTGGTGGGGCGGCCGCGCGCCAAACAATGAATCATACCGGCGCCCCTTCTCTAGGGGGGCTGGTATGAGCCCGCGCCGTTTGCCGCGCCGCAAGCGGTTTGCGGGGTTAAGTTTCAACCGCATGCTGCCCAATTTAATGACGCTGCTGGGGCTGTGTATCGGGCTGTCTTCGATACGGCTGGCGATGGACGGGAAATTCGGCAGCGCGGTGATCGCCATTGCGGTCTCGGCCGTGATCGACGGGCTGGATGGGCGGCTGGCGCGGCTGCTGAAGGCGACCTCGCGGTTCGGCGCGGAATTCGACAGCCTGTCGGATTTTCTGTGCTTTGGCGTCGCGCCGGGGCTGATAATTTATTCGTGGTCGCTGCAAGCCTGGGGGGCGATGGGGTTTTTGCCGCCGCTGATGTACACTTCCGCGATGGCGCTGCGGCTGGCGCGGTTCAACGCGGCGCTGGATAGCGCCCCAAAGGCGGCGTTCGCGTATAATTTCTTCACTGGGGTGCCCGCACCCGCCGGGGCCGGGCTGGCGCTGTTTCCGCTGTTTTTGGGGCTGGAGGCGGACAAGCTGCATATGGACTGGCTGCACGCTGCGGTGGCTTACCCGCTGTTCACCGGCGCCGTGCTGTTGACGGTGGCCATACTATGCGTTTCCACGCTGCCGGTGTGGAGCTTCAAGAATTTTAAAATCCCGACCGAGAACGTGCTCCCGCTGCTGCTCGGCGTGGTGGTGTTCGCGGCGATATTGTTCGCCGACCCGTATGCCGCCGGGGCGCTGCTGGGGCTGGCGTATATCGTGATGCTGCCGTTCAGCCTGCGCAGCTACCGGAGTTTGGCCGCGCAGGCGGAGGCTCGACGGGCGGAGGCTGAAGCCGCTGCGCACTCAGCGAATTCAGCCGGAACGCCGGCGGCTTAATCCACCACGTCGGCGCGGGGGCGGTCTATGCTGGCGGCGAGTTCGGTGTGCCAGACGCCGTCAGGGGTCTGATACTGGATGTAGCGGGTCTCGCCGGGGATGCTCTGCTCCGCCGCGACCCGGCGGGCCGCCGCCTTCGCCGCGTCATGCGTGCGGAAGGGTTCGGAAAAAACGTCACCGAGTTTATAGGCCCAGCCGCCATCGTGCTGGACAATTTTATAGTGGATCAGGCTCATTTCAGGCTCCTCCGGGGCACGCCGCATGGCGGATGGAATTTTACTCCACGCCCCGATATGGGAACGGGCAATGAGATAGATCAAGGCATGACACCCCGGAGTTTGCTTTGAGAGTGAATTAAACATTTTGCATAGGGCCGAACATGACCGAGACCAGCACCGCCGAAGCACCGGCGAAAACCACCCCGTTTGAGATGATCGGCGGGGTTGAGCCGATCCGCCGGGTTGTGGATGCGTTTTACGACCTGGTGGAGAGCGACCCGCAATACGCCGAACTGCGCGCCATGCATGCACCGGATATGACGCCGATGCGCGATGCGCTGACCGGCTTCTTCACCGGCTGGATGGGCGGCTCTCGCGAATGGTTCACCGCGCAGGGCGGGTTTTGCGTGATGACGCGGCATTCGAAGATGCCGATTACCGAGAAAACCGCGAAGCAATGGAGCGACGCACTGCGCGCCGCGCTGGTGGTGGCGCAGGTGGAGCCTGGGTTTGCCAAGCAGATGGACCAGATACTGACGCAGATGGCGGCAGGGATGGTGCGGGGGTAATACCGGGGTTGAGCAGCCGGCCCGGCGCGGCCGTGCCGCCAGCACAGTGCTGACATTTTTCGATGCTGGGTTGCCGCCTGGGGCCGTGGGCATTATGCACGGCGCAACCAGGACGGAATGACGGCACATGGCGAGTATTGGTGATGGTTCGGGCAACGAAGCGGCGCTGGCGCGGCAGGCGGAGATTCTCTCCCGCCCGCTGACGGAAGATCGCGTGATGGCCAATGCGATACGCGCGCTGGCGATTGACGCCGTGGAGACGGCGAACTCCGGGCATCCGGGGATGCCGATGGGCATGGCGGATGCCGCCACCGTGTTGTGGAAGAAGTTTTTAAAGTTTGATGCCGCCGATGCGAGCTGGTGGGACCGCGACCGGTTCGTGCTCTCGGCTGGGCACGGCTCCATGCTGCTGTACGCGCTGCTGCATCTCTCCGGCTATGAGGGCATGGGGATTGAGCAGCTGAAGACGTTCCGGAAGCTGCATTCGGTGGCGGCCGGACACCCGGAATACCATGAGCATCCGGCCATTGAGATGACTACCGGGCCGCTGGGCCAGGGGCTGGCGACGGCCGTGGGCATGGCGCTGGCGGAGCGGATGCTGGCGGCGAAGTTTGGCAAGAGCCTGGTGGACCACCGCACTTACGTTGTCGCGGGGGACGGCTGCCTGATGGAAGGCGTGAGCCATGAGGCGGGGTCGCTCGCCGGGCATTTGCGCCTGAACAAGCTGGTGGTGCTTTGGGACGACAACAGCATTTCCATCGACGGCGGCACCGAACTGAGTGTGTCCGAGGACCCGTTGAAGCGGTTCGCCAATTACGGCTGGGCGACCAAGCGGGTTGATGGGCATGATTTCGAGGCGTTGCAGGCGGCGCTGGCCTGGGCGCAGAAATCCACCAAGCCGGTGATGATCGCCTGCAAGACGATTATTGGCTTTGGCGCGCCGACCAAGGCGGGGACGGCCGGCAGCCATGGTGCGGCGCTGGGCGGGGCCGAGGCTGAAGCCGCGAAGAAGGCGCTGGGCTGGCCGCATTTGCCGTTCCATGTGCCGGAGGATGTTTACCAGCCCTGGCGCGAGGCCGGGAGCCGAGGTGCGGCGCCGCGCCGCGCCTGGTTGAAGCGGCTGGCGAAGCATCCGCAACGCGCCGAGTTTGAGCGCGTGATGAGCGGCAAGCTGCCGGAGGGTTGGGCCGAGACCATGTCCGCCTACAAGGCTGGACTGGCCGAGAGCAAGCCGAAGCTGGCGACCCGGCAGGCCAGCCAGAAGGCGCTGGAAGTGCTGGTGCCGGCGATCCCCGAGCTGGTGGGTGGTTCGGCCGATTTGACCGGGTCCAACCTGACCCTGGTGAAGGGGCAGCCGGTTGCCACGGCGGATAATTTTGCCGCCAAATATATTTTCTACGGCGTGCGCGAGTTCGGCATGGCGGCGGCGATGAACGGGCTTTCGCTGCATGGCGGGTTGATCCCCTACGGCGGCACGTTCTTTGTGTTCACCGACTATATGCGCCCGGCGATCAGGCTCGCGGCGCTGATGCATATCCGGGCGATCCACGTGCTGACGCATGATTCGATTGGTTTGGGCGAGGACGGCCCGACGCATCAGCCGATTGAGCAACTGGCCAGCTTCCGCGCCATGCCCAACGTGCTGGTGCTGCGCCCGGCGGATGCGATTGAGACGGAGGAAGCCTGGGAACTGGCGATCCGCAACACCACCGGCCCCACCCTGCTGGTGCTCTCGCGCCAGGCGGTGCCGGCGCTGCGCATGCAGGCCAACGGCAACAAATCCGCACGCGGCGCCTATGTGCTGGCCGAGGCGGAAGGTAAGCGCGCGGCGACGATTATCGCGACCGGCACCGAAGTGGCGCTGGCGATGGGTGCGCGGGCGAAGCTGGCGGCCGAGGGCATTCAGGTGGCCGTGGTTTCCGCGCCCAGCTTTGAGCTGTTCGCGCGCCAGGATGCTGGTTATCAGGCGGAAGTTCTGGGCAGTGCGCCGCGCATTGGCGTGGAAGCGGCTTGCGGCTTTGGCTGGGAGCGCTGGCTGGGCGCGAACGGTACTTTTATCGGCATGACCGGGTTTGGCGCAAGCGCGCCGGCCGACGTGCTGTACGAGCATTTTGGGATCACCGAGGCGGCGATTGTGGCCGCCGTAAAAAAAGAAGGAAACTGATACGTGACTGTAAAAGATGGGGCTGTGAAAATCGCAATTAACGGGTTTGGCCGCATCGGCCGTCTGGTGCTGCGCGCGATGATCGAGAGCGAACGCACCGATGTGGTGCCCGTGCTGATCAACGACCTCGGCTCGGTGGAAGATAACGCGCATCTGCTGCGCTACGATTCGGTGCATGGCCGCTTCCCCGGCACCGTCGAGGTGGTGGGCGACAGCCTGGTGATCACCCATGCCGGCCGCACCTATGCGCCGATCAAAGTCTCCGCCGAGCGCGACCCGGCCAAAGTGCCGCTGGCCGGCGTGGACGTGGCGATGGAATGCACCGGCCTGTTCACCAAGCGCGAATCCGCCGCCGCCCTGCTTACCGCCGGCGCGCGCAAAGTGGTGGTTTCCGCGCCGGCTGACGGCGTGGATGCGACCATTGTGTTCGGCGTGAACCACAAGACGCTGACGAAAGAGATGGAAGTGATCTCCAACGCCTCGTGCACCACAAACTGCCTGGTGCCGATGGCGAAAGTGCTGCACAGCGCTTTTGGGATCGAGCGCGGCTACATGGTCACCATCCATTCCTATACCGGCGACCAGAAGACCGTGGACACGCTGCATAAGGACCGCCACCGCGCCCGCGCGGCCGCCCTTTCGATGATCCCGACCTCCACCGGTGCGGCGAAAGCTGTCGGCTTGGTGTTGCCGGAACTTGCGGGCAAGCTGGACGGCACCTCCATCCGTGTGCCGACGCCGGATGTCTCGCTCGTCTCCTTTGACGTGGTGCTGAAGAAGCAGGCGACCAAGGAAGAGGTCAACGCCGCCATGAAGGCTGCCGCCGAAGGCGAGCTGAAGGGCATTCTCGACTATTCGACCGAAGCGCTGGTCAGCTCAGACTTCATTGGCCAGCCCGCTTCCTGCACCTTCGATGCGCCACAGACTGCCGTGGTGGACAAGGCGCTGGTCCGCGTGATGGGCTGGTACGACAATGAATGGGGCTTCTCGAACCGCATGTCCGACACCGCAGCCTATTTCGGGTCGCTGTGAGCAAGAATCTTGATGACGTGAAGGTCACGGGGCAGCGCGTGCTGCTCCGGGCCGACCTTAACGTGCCGATGCAGAACGGGGCGATCTCCGACCTGACGCGGCTGGAGCGGCTGGCGCCGACGATCACGGAACTCTCCTCCAAGGGGGCGAAGGTGATTGTGCTCAGCCATTTCGACCGGCCGAAGGGCAAGGTCGTTGAAGCTTTGAGCTTGCGGCCGATTGCCGTGGCCCTTGGCAAAGTGCTGGGGCGCCCGGTGGCGTTTGCCGCCGATTGTATCGGCCCGGTGGCGCAGGCCGCCGTGGCCGCGCTGCATAACGGCGACGTGCTGGTGCTGGAAAACACGCGCTTCCATGCCGGTGAGGAAGAGAACAACCCGGTTTTTGCCGCGGAACTCGCCAAGCTGGCTGACCTTTATGTCAACGATGCTTTCTCCGCCGCGCACCGCGCGCATGCGAGCACCGAGGGCATTACGCGGCACCTGCCGTCCTTCGCCGGGCGGCTGATGCAGGCGGAACTGCATGCGCTGGAAAACGCGCTGGGGCATCCGGCGCGGCCGGTGGCGGCGATTGTCGCTGGTTCCAAAGTTTCCACCAAGCTCGACCTTCTGACCAATCTGGTCGGCAAGGTGGATATTCTGGTGATCGGCGGCGCCATGGCCAATACGTTCCTGGCGGCGCAGGGCCATGATGTCGGTAAGTCATTGCAGGAGAAAAACCTGCACCAGACGGCGCTGGATATTCTGGAAGAAGCGCACCGCAAGGGCTGCGAAATCGTGCTGCCGCATGACCTGGTGGTGGCTGAGACGTTTGCCGCGAACACGCCGACCCAGGTGGTTGGCGTGGATGCGGTGCCCGCCAACATGATGGCGCTGGACGTTGGCCCGGCCACGGTGGCGGCGTTCATCAAGCGGCTGCCGCATATCAAGACCATTATCTGGAACGGCCCGCTGGGCGCGTTCGAGACCAAGCCGTTCGATGCCTCGACCAACGCGCTGGCCGATGCCATCGCCAAGGCGACGCAGGAAGGCAAGATCGTGTCGGTCGGTGGCGGCGGGGACACTGTCTCGGCGCTGAAGCTGGCCGGGGTGGAAGACCGCCTGAGCTACCTCTCCAGCGCCGGTGGCGCGTTCCTGGAATGGATGGAGGGCAAGATTCTGCCCGGCGTGGAAGCGTTGAGCAAAGATCTTTCCAATATCGGGTGAATGTTTGACCCGGATTGACGGCATGGGGCCCAGGGGTAATGCCCTGGGCCTTTTTACAGCCTCTTAACATGAGCCCGAAACTGAAAGCGGCGGGGCTGACGCTGCTCGCCGTGGTGCTGTGGGGCTGCGGGCCGATCGGCACGCGCTATCTGGTCGGCAGCAACCATATCGGGCTGCCGCCGGTGCCGTTTATCGCACTGCGCTACCTGCTGGCATCGGTGTGCTTTGTCCCCATGCTGTGGGGCGAGTTGCGCAGTTGGCCGCGGCAGGAACTGTATTTGGGGGCATTCTGCGGGTTGGTCGGCGTGCTGGGTTATAATTTGCCGAACGCGATGGGCAGCCGCACGGTTTCGGCCGGGATGGTCGGGCTGCTCAACGGCGCCGAGCCGCTGATCATTGTACTGCTACTGGCGCTGCAACGCCGCAAACTGCCCTCGGCCTGGACGGTTGTAGCGGGGGGGATGGGGCTGGCGGGTATCGCGCTGCTGGCGCTGAGTGCGGGGCCGGCGCTGGGGGATGCGAAAGGCATCGCGCTGGTGCTGACGGGCGCGTTCTGCTGGGCGGCGTATTGCGTGATCGCCGCACCGCTGCTGCAGCGGCGCGGGCCGGTGGCGATTACCGCGATTACCGTGATTGTGGGGACGGTGCCGATGCTGGCGGCCGGGCTGCCGGGAATGCCGGACATGGTGATGCAGATGAGCCTGGGGCAGTGGGAAATTCTGAGCGCGCTGACTTTTGGCACCTCGGTGATTGCGATTGTGGCGTGGAATGCGGGCAGTGCGGGGCTGGGCGCGGAGCAGTCGGGCTGGTTTTTGTACATGCTGCCGGTGGTGAGTGCCGCGGGCGGGACGATTGTGCTGGGCGAGCCGCTGACGTTAACCGAATTTTCAGGTGGCGGGCTGATTATGCTCTCGGTGTTTTTAAGCCAGAGGGCGTGATGCGTGCTGCTTGCTGAATGACGAGCTGAATGATGAATGGTCCGGCTGGTTGTTGAACCGCCGGCATGGCGGGGATGCGGCGCAGGCGGCGCGGGTACAGGCCACGGTGGATGGCTATGTGGAGCGCGTGCTGGAAGGCGCCGCGCTGACGCCTAACATGGTGATGGCGGACATCGGCAGCGGCGAGGGCGTGGTGGCGTGGCGGGCGATTGAGCGCGCCGGGCCAGGGTTGCAGGTGGTGCTGACCGATATTTCGGCGCCGCTGCTGCGGTATGCGCGGGAACGGGCGCGGGCGTTGGGCGTGGCTGGGCAATGCCGGTTTGTGGAATGCGGGGCGGAACGGCTGGAGGGGCTGGAGAGCGCCAGCCTGGATGTGGTGACCAGCCGCTCGGCGCTGGCCTATGTGGCGGATAAGCCGGCGGCGCTGGCGGAGATGTTCCGGGTGCTCAAGCCGGGCGGGCGGATCTCGCTGGGGGAGCCGGTGTTCCGTGACGAGGCGCAGGCGGCTTGTGCCATGCGCCAGATGCTGGAGTGTGGCGGGGCGGGGAATGCGCTGCTGGCGTTGATGCATAAATGGAAGGCCGCGCAGTTCCCTGATACCGAGGCGGCGATGGCGGCCAGCCCGATTGCCAGTTACAGCGAGCGCGATTTGCTGCGGCTGGCGCAACAGGCGGGGTTTGCCGGGCTGCACATGGAGCTGCACATGGATGTGCGGCCAAACGAGGTGACGGATTGGGCGGTGTTTTGCGCCACCTCCCCGCACCCCTGGGCGCCGGGGCTGGGGGAGATCATGGAGCGGGAATTCACACCGGAGGAACGCGCGGTGTTCGAGGCGGCGCTGCGGCCGGAGGTGGAGGCGGGGCGGTTGACCACGGCGAGCCGGATGGTGTTTCTGACCGCTGGGAAGCCAGACAACCGGGGATAAGACAAAATGCCGTTAGCGGTGCGGGTGCAGAACGCTCCGGTGGGAATTACCGTCCCCTATGGGCCGGAGCGCGATGAGCGGCGGTGCAATTTTGGGTTTACCGATACACGCGGCCAGCCGGAACTGGCGGCGCGCATTACCGAGGGCATCGGCTCGGCGGAAATGCGCGCGCTGCTGACCGGGCTGGCGGCACCGGATGCGGCGTTGTTTTCCGTGGCCTGCGATTTGGGGGCGTACCGGCCGGAGGGCGCGCCGGTGGAGCAGGCCGAGGTCGCTGGCGGGTATGTGCAGTTGATGGCGGCGCGTTACGCGCAGGCGGACACGGCAACATATTTGAAGCTGGCGGAGGTTATCACCGGCGATTTGCGCCGGGGGGCGGGCACGAATGCGTGGGATGTGACGTTTTTGCTGAAGACCGTGCGGTTCAACCTGGATGGGTTCGGCGGCGATGTGCCGTCACTGGATATCTGGTTCCGCGCGCTGGCGGCCAAGCCGAAACCCGCGCTGGCATCACGCGAGCGGTTGCTGCGCTGCCTGCGGCAGTCGTTGCGGTCCGGCGCGGTGGCGGCGCTGCTCAGGTAGGTGCGCGGCCAACGCGGCGCAAAATGCGTTGCAGCGGGCGGTCTATGGCGAAGGTGAGGAACACGCAGACTGCGTAGATGGTGGCGAGCATTGCGGCGATGGCGAAGCCGGAGGCGGTTGGCAGCAGGCGGGCGAGGAGGTCGAGCAGCGGGGCGTGCGAGATGTACAGCGGGTAGGACATCGCCCCCAGCCGCAGCGCCCATTTGCCGCAGCGGAATAAATTGCCGGCTTCCAGCACCACGAGACCGTAGAGCACCGCCGCGTAGCCCAGCGCGGCCAGGGGGATTTGCAGCTCGTTCGGGTAGTCCGTGCCCCATTTGGAGAGGGCCAAAGTGTGCAGGCAGAGTGCGCCGCCCAGCAGCAGCGCGGCGGCCCCTGCCCAAAACGGCGGGCGGCGGTTGAGGAACAGCCAGCCGGCGGCGAGGCCGGCAAAAAACAGCATTTCCCAGGCACCAACGAAGTGGCTGGAGGATTGCAGGAGGTAGACGTTGAGCGTGGCCAGTTGCTGCACCACCAGCCCGCCTTTGATCCAATGCCAGCCGCCCAGCCAGGTGCACCAGCGGATGGCGGGCGGCAGGTAGAGCCAGACGACGGAGAATACCCAGCCGCCCAGCACAATGCGGCCGATGCGCGGCGCCAGGCAGAGGCCGAACATGAGGTAGAAGGCCAGCTCGTAACGCAGGCTCCAGGCGGGGGAGATGGCCTCCGGGTAGCGGGCGGGGTTGAGGGAGATGAGGTGCCAGAGCGCGCCGGGCGGGAGTGCCTGCCAACTCGCTAACAGCACGGGGAGCAGGATGATCCAGTACAGCGGGTAGATGCGGCAGGCGCGGCGCCACCAGAAATTTAAGGGCCGCGTCCAGGTTTGCGGGTCAGCGTAATGCGCGGTGACCATGACGAAGCCGCTGAGCACGAAGAAATACTGTACGGCGAGCGGGCCGAGCGACAACGCATGCAGCGCGGAGTGCCAGGAGGCAGGGATGGCGGTGGCGGGCAGATGCGTGACGACGACGAAGGAAGCCGCGATGAAGCGGCCGAGTTCCAGCGAGCCGAGCCGTGGTGGGGGTTTTTGGTCCGTCACGGTGGTGCGTAAAACTCCTTCGGCGGCTGGCGGGTTCCTAAGACCAGTGGGTCCGGCGTATCGTGTTCCGGTAGCCTGGGCAAGGCGCTGAAAAATGGGGATTTGATGAGGTTCGGCGGCTTTGACGTAATCATCCGGCTTGGGCCGCAGGGCTATATTGACTGGCGCCATGATCAGGCCGCGACATCGGCAACCGCGGATGCCGCTGG
>PLSD01000072.1 GCA_003164135.1 Acetobacteraceae bacterium | reverse complement strand
TGCGGATTTTAACCGGCGCCGACACGCCACGCTGGCGCACCCGGTTTCCCGGCAGTGGAAGGGGTATTGGCAGAAGGCCGCGTGAAATGCCCGAGCAAGAATCGCTGCAAGCGAAAAATCTATCGCAGACACATCTAGTATTGATTGCTTTCATTCATGACTAGATGTTGTATGGTTGTGAAGACTCGTGGTGGGCGTAGCTCAATGGTAGAGTGACCCCCTTGCACGGCGTAGATATCGGTTCAATTCCGATCGTCCACCCACCACTGAGCTACATCACTTAAAGTAGTAGCGAGACCTTTCCAAGTCGAGATGCGTCACAGCGTCTCGACTATTTTTATGTCACGATTCGACTCCGAGCCGCAAGCGTTTTATCCTCTAATTAGAACCTAATTAGAGGATATTTGCGAGGCCATGACCGCGCCCAAACGAGGCGGAAAAACGAAAGGTGCTGCAAGCGGGAAGGTCAATCCAAGCCTTCCGCCGGACGCGATAGCTTGTTTGGAATTACTCGCAAAAATGGGTCGCTACGGCGGCAGCACTAAAACTGCTGTCGCGGGATATTTAATTATGCGCGAGATTGACGACCTTACGCGCGCGGGTGTCTTGCCAAAGCAGTTACATGAGTAAGCCGCCACGTTCCCGGCCAAGTGCTGGCATCAAACGCCACAGCCCCATCCTTCCGCCGTGTGAACGTCGAATGAATCGTAGCAGCCAGCATGTCTATGGCCTTGTCCGTCTCGGGCTTCTGTAGCTTGCCCAGCACTCGCCGGGCGATCTCCCGCCCTTCCAGCGGCTCTCCAGCCTCTCGCAGCACGGTATAAGCATAACGGCCCCCAGCGCCCTTGGGCGTCCCGGCTGGGTTCTTGCGGAACGTCACCTTTGGCAAAATGGCCTCAACATCATAGCCCGGCTTAAACATCTTAATGACAGCATCAATCTGCCGTATCTCACCCTCCATGCGCCAAATCTGAAAACGCCGGTTGGCGACTTCACCCATGAGCCGGGCGCGTTTTTCAATAAGAGCAGAAATGACGTGAGGTTCGCGCATCGCCGGAGTATACTGGCAGCGGTCCCCCGGCGGCTATAATCCGTGAGGTGAGTTTGCTACCTAATACCGCTTACTTCCCAATACAAAATCCCGAAAACACCGCGTCCAGAATCTCCTCCACCCCGATCACCCCGGTCAGCCGTGCCAGCGCGTGCGATGCCGCGCGTAGTTCCTCGCCGCGCAGTTCGGGTTCCTCCACCGCAAGCGCGCGGGCTAAAGCCTCGGCGGTGTCGCGGACGCAGGCGATCTGGCGTGGGCGGGCCAAGGTCGCGGTGCCCTTGGTGTCGGTCAGCCGGGCGGCGGTGTTGGCGAGTTGGGTGCGTAAATCCGCCATCCCATGCCCGGTTACGGCGGAAACCCCCTCACCTCCCAGATCGGCCTTGGTATGCACGTGCAGTACCGGCACATTTTCCGGCGTTGCGGGAAAAGCCGCGCCTGGCGCTGCCACGGCGATGATCAGATCCGCTTTCGCCGCGCGGGCCTGGGCGCGGCGCACGCCTTCGGCTTCGATGTAATCCTCCGTCTCGCGCAGCCCCGCGGTGTCGGTCAGATGGACCGGCACGCCGCCCAAGGCCACGCGGACCCCCACGGCATCGCGCGTGGTACCGGGGGTTTCGGAGACGATGGCCACGTCCTCCCCCGCCAGCGCGTTCAGCAGCGTGGATTTGCCGGCGTTGGGGGCGCCGAGGATGACGAATTCCAACCCTTCGCGCAGCCGCTCCGCCGCCGGGGCAGCGGCCAGAATGTCCCGCATTTCCTGGTGCAGATCAGCAATCTGGCGCAGCAGTTTTGCCTCGACTTCCGGCGGCAAATCCTCGTCGGGGAAATCAATCAGCGCCTCCTGGTGCGCCATCACCTGGCGGAGCGATTCACGCCATTGCGTGCAGGAGGTTTGCAGGGCACCGGCGCCGTCGATCGCCTGCACCCGCTGCGCCTCGGTTTCGGCGGCGATGAGGTCGGCCATCGCCTCGGCCTCCAGGAGGTCCATACGGCCGTTTAAAAAGGCGCGGCGGGAGAATTCACCCGGCTCGGCTGGGCGGGCACCCAGGGCCACCAGGGCCTCGGCCACGGCGGCGAATACCGCGCGGCCGCCGTGCAGGTCCAGCTCGGCGGAGTCCTCGCCGGTAAAGCTGTGCGGGTTGGGGAAAACGGTGACCAGCGCGTGGTCCAGCACCCTGCCCTGCCAGCGCAAGGGCCGCAGGCTGGCCTGGCGTGGCGGCGGCAATCCGCCGGCCAATGTGTTGGCAATTTCCAGCGCCCATGCGCCCGAGAGACGGACCACGGTGACCGCCCCGCCGCGCCCCGTGATGGGGGCATAAATCACGTCCATTATCTGGCTCCTAGATCGATATGCGATTAGATTGAACCGGAAGGTTCAAGCTAACCGCATGAAATTGATCGCTCAAAAATAAAGCAGACGCATTCATCTAACAGATGAATGCGTCTGCCGCCGGCGGAACAGGATATCCCCTAGCACCGTGACGAACACCAGCACCAGCGCCACCGCCCCGGCGAGCGCCAGCACCTGCAGGTAGGGCGCCGCCAGGGCCAGCACGGCCAGGAGCAGAATGCCGTAGACGTGCGAGGGTGGAAACAGCGGTGCCAGATGGCGGCGGAACAGGCCGTTGCCGAGCAGGTACAGTGCCGGACCGCCTAAAATTATCAGCCCGGTGGCGGCGGTAACCGGTGCGGTAGGGTCCTGCAGCAGCAGTGCGTCGCCCGCGGCATCGGCGATGATGCCGGCGACCAGCAGCCCGTGCAGATAGGTGTAGGCGGCGCGCGCGATGCGGCCGGGGTCAGCGGCGTGGGCGAAAGCATCGGCGGTGCGTTCGGCGGCGGCGTCAAAATAAATCCACCACAATGCCACGCTGCCGACGAAGGCGGCGAGGAAGGCGGTGGTGTTCAGAAGCGTCCAATGCAGGGAGAAAAACGCGGCGCCGGTGACGGTGACGGATTCACCCAAGGCGATGAGGATGAAGCCGGCGCAGCGTTCCGCGAGGTGGTAGCTGTCGATATCCCATTCCGCCGTGGTGGAGCGGCCAAGGCCTGGGACGTAGAAACCCAAGGCTGGCGAGGCGATGTCCAGCACCAGGGCGAACAGCCATAGTGTGTCACGCAAGGGCTCGGCCACCAGGCCGCCGGCCAGCCAGAACAGGCCGGAGGCGCAGAGCCAGGTGCCGATGCGGCGCATATTGCGGAAATGGCCCGGGTGATGCCGGCGCACCGCCCAGAGCATGAACCCGGTGCGGCCGAGCTGCATGGCGACATAGGCACCTGCGAAGACGATGCCGCGCGTGGTGAAGGCGCCGGGCAGCGAGGCGGAGAGCAGCAGGCCGAGGAAGCTCAAGACGATAAGCATGAGCTGCACCGGGCGGTTGCGCGGGTTCAGCCAGTTGGTCACCCAGGCGGTGTAGACCCACACCCACCACACCGCGGCGAACAGCATGAGCGTGTGGACGAGGCCGAGGGACGTGAGGTCCGTGCGTAAAGTGGTGGAGAGCTGGGTGACGGCGAAGGCGAACACCAGGTCGAAAAACACCTCTACCTGCGCGACCGGGGCGGTGCCCTGAGCGGTGCGCGGGCGGAGGTAGTTTTTGGCCGCGCCGAGGGGGTTCATGGGGGGAGTGTATGACGGATACAGCAAACTATAAAGCGTATAGTAATTTCAATTAAGAGTGTG
>PLSD01000021.1 GCA_003164135.1 Acetobacteraceae bacterium | reverse complement strand
TGGCGCCATCTGCCCGGAGCGCGGCGTGGGGGCCGCCATCATCACGCCCAGCGCCAACAAGCCACCATCTCGCTGAGATCAGCACGCAGGTGGCGCCAGGTGCCCACGCCGTCCTGATCTGCGATGGTGCCGGCTGGCATCAAAAAGGTGACCGGCTGAAACAACCCGAGAATATCAGCCTGCTGCCGTTGCCACCCTTCAGTCCCGAATTGAACCCAATGGAGAATGTCTGGAGCTATCTGAGGCAGAACATGCTGTACGCCAGGGTCTGGGAAAGCTATGACGACATCCTCAAAGCCTGCAAAGCGGCCTGGATCTGGTTCGTCCAAGACCCAGACCCTATCGCCGCAATCGGAAAACGCGATTGGGCGTGGGTCAGTGTTTAAGCGGGCTGGTATTACTTCCCCAACCCTGGGTCGCGGGCGGACTGGTTTCGTGAAGTGTCTCAGCGCGTGTTTGCAGCGATCCTGTCAAGCGCAGTTGCCGCAGCCTGCGGCAAGTCGACTGCAGCGGCGGCAAGGTTCTCCCGTAAATGCATAATCGACGACGTTCCAGGAATCACAAGGATGTTTGGCGAGCGCTGTAGCAGCCACGCGATTGCGGCCTGCATCGGCGTGACGCCAAGGCCGGTCGCGACCTCTGACAAAGTAGACGATTGCAGCGGGTTGAACCCGCCGAGGGGAAAGAATGGCACATAGGCGATCCCGTCGTGGGCAAGCTCGTCGATCAGGGCGTCATCGTCGCGGTGCGCCAGATTGTAGTGGTTCTGCACGCAGACAATCTCGCAGATCCGGCGTCCTTCCGCGATTTGCGCGGGCGTGACGTTGCTGAGCCCGATGTGACGCACCAGACCCTGCCGCTGCAGGTCGGCCAGAACGGTGAGTGGCGCTTCGATCGATCCCTCCGCGGGCCCATGAACGCTGAACATGCTGCGAAGGTTGACGACCTCGAGCACATCAAGGCCCAGATTGCGGAGATTGTCATGGACCGCTGAGGTTAGCTCCTCCGGCGAGAGGGCCGGGATCCATGATCCATCCGCGCCGCGCCGGGAGCTGATCTTGGTGACGATGACGAGATCATCTGGATAAGGATGCAAAGCTTCGCGGATCAGTTGGTTGGTGAGGTGCGGGCCGTAGAAGTCGCTGGTGTCGATGTGGTTGATGCCGCTGACCACGGCCTCCCGCAGGACTGCAAGTGCTGTTTCATGATCCTTAGGCGGTCCAAATGCGCCGGGACCCGCGAGCTGCATGGCGCCATAGCCAAGCCGCTTCACGGCACGCCCGCCTAAGTTAAACACGCCTGATGGGTTGATGGTGGACATAATCGATCTCCTTTGAGGACAACACTTAGCTAAGCGTTGCAAGAGCGCGCGATAACTGGGACAAAACCGCACGGGTTGTACGGAATGGCGAACCGTGAAGGTTGATCTGCGCGGTTTGAGCGCCTTTGTCACAGTGGCGCAAGCCACGGGCTTTCGCGACGGTGCCTGCGCCAGCGGCAGCAGCGCTTCCGGGCTCAGCGAGGCCGGTGCGCGCCTGTTCGAGAGGCTCGGCCCAGCATTGACCGAGGTGAAGGAAGCCCTTGTGGACACTTTCCACCATTAAGTTACGATGCCGAGAGCCTTAACCAAATCCCAAAATTCCAAAAGGCGGCCGCTACCGGAGGGATACATTCTAATGGGGCCACCCTCGGGAACGATTACAATCTCGCCAGAATTGAATCAGTTGGCACGACAGCCGTTGCGATGCCGCGATGCAGGCCCAAGTTAACCTAGCTATGGCAATTAAAACAACAAGCTCGGTAGGCCCCGACCAGTCTCCAGCCCGCTGGCGCGGCATCCGCGTGTTGGAAGTATCCGGCATCGTTGTGCTCGTCATCATCGCCCTGATTTGTCTCTGGAACTGGGACTGGTTCATTCCCTTGGTCGAGGCCGATGCCTCTTCAACGCTGGGCCGCAAGGTGACGCTACAGCATCTTCATGTCAGCCTGGGCCGCACCACCGAAATTACCGCCACCGGGATCAGCATTGCCAATCCTAGCGATTTTGAACCAGGCGATCTTGCAACTATCGACCGGCTACTCGTCGACGTCGACGTGGTGGCCTATATCCATCGTCAGGTACTGACGGTGACGACCATCGAGATAGACCATCCGGTCGCCATAGTGCGGCAGCTACCGGACGGCGCCAATAATTATACGCTTCGAATGAAAAGCAGTGTCACCAGCAACAGTACGCCGCCACAACTCGGCAATCTGATCATCAATGACGGCAGTGCCAGCGTGGTTATGGCGAAATACAAGACCAATATGGATATGACGGTTGCAACCCAGGCCGCGCCCGCGGGCGGCGTCGTCCAGGGCAACCAAATTGTGGTGACGGCGCATGGCACCTACAGCGCCCAGCCGATCACAGGCCGGTTCATCGGCGGTGCGCTGCTGTCACTGCGCGACCCGGCAAACCCATACCCGATCGATTTGCATCTCGCCAATGGCAGCACCACCGTTACGCTGGTGGGAACCATCGAGCAGCCAATAACATTTGGCGGGGCGCGCCTAAAACTTTCTATGGCCGGGCAGGATATGTCGAACCTGTTCCAGCTCACCGGAATACCGCTTCCTGCGACCCCGCCCTACAGCATTAACGGCAACCTCGCCTACACCAAAAGTACCGTCCGTTTCGCTAATTTCCACGGCCGTGTCGGCTCCAGCGACCTCGAAGGCGACCTCGACGAATCGCATCCGGCGGGGAGCGACCGGCCACTGATCACCGCGACGCTCACCTCACACCGCGTCGATTTAACCGACCTTGGCGGCTTTTTGGGTGCAACACCGGGCAAGACCACCACCCCCGGCCAGAATGCCACCACCAGGGCGCAAATGGCCACCGCAAATGCCAGTCCAAAACTGCTGCCAAACAAGCCGATTAACCTGCCAAAACTCAACATGGCGAATTTTGAGGTTCACTACGCCGGCGAACACATTATTAACAAAAACGCCCCGCTCGATAATGTCGTGGTCAACCTGTCGGTCGAGAACGGCCACATCACCCTGCATCCACTCAATTTCGCGGTCGGTACCGGAACCATCGCCAGCGATATAGACCTGAATCCGGTCGATAACGTGTTGCACGTCAAGGCCAATGTCGACTTCCGTCAGCTGCAATTGGCCCGGCTGATGGCGGCTACCCACGCCTTCGCGGGCGACGGCACCGTCGGCGGCTCAGCCCATCTGGTCGCCACCGGCAATTCAATGGCCGCGATGCTCGGCCACGGGGATGGCCACATGCAACTGTTCATGAACCATGGCGGCGACGTAAGCGCGCTGCTGGTTGACCTCGCCGGGCTGCAGATGGGCGACGCCGTGCTCTCCGCCCTCGGCATTCCACAAAAAGCCAATATCCAGTGCCTGGTGTCGGACTTCACCCTCGCCAATGGTCAGCTCGACACTAAAGCCCTGCTGCTCGCCACGACCGAGGCTAACATCCTCGGCTCCGGCACCGTTGATCTGACCAACGAGACACTCAACCTTGCGCTGACCACCGAGGCGACGCATTTCTCAATCGGCTCGTTCTCCACCCCAATCAACATCCACGGCACCCTGAAACACCCCAGCGTGCTACCCGCCGCCGGCCCGCTCGCCGCCCGCGCATTGCCGGCCATCGGCCTCGGCGTACTGTTCCCGCCACTGGCGCTGATTCCGACTATCCGGCTCGGCCTCGGCGACAAAAATGCCTGTGTTGACACTTTGCAGAGCCTACACGCAGGCCATCCACATAATCCAAAGTAGGCAGTTGTGGCTGAGAAAGTGAGCGCACGACTTTAAGCGCGGAATGTCGGAAAGACCTAAAATTTACCGCTGCGGCGGTCGTCATTTCTGGCGGCATCGTGTGGAACGCACTTCTCTATACCAACCTGCTGCCGGCACTATTTGTGCAGAAACGCGGATCGGATCAGCGAGCATGGTGCGCTGGTGTCTCGCCAGGCACCGCATGATAATTACTTGAGCTGGATCAATGCATAATTTGACGTGTGTCGGCTAGGTTGAGGCACCAATGGCACAACTGAATGACAACCACACGCGACGGGCGCAAAGGCTGCGAATGCTTTTTGCGATCGCCAGCGCCTTGTTCCTGTTCTTTGGCAGCGTACCGGCGTGGGCCATGCCGCCACCATGCGCGGGCGCCTCTGGGGCGGTAATGCCGGCATTGGAGATGTCCCTTCAGGGTTATACCATATCGGGCGCGCAGCCTTCGCATCCTCCACAGCTACCGGCGGACGATCCGTGCTGCCATGGTGGCCTCGTATGCGCCGCCTGTGCCGGGGCGCCGCTAGGCGGCATCCCGATTGCAGTGCGGGTTGAACTGCCCGTTGCGAAAGTTGGCATTGTGTACCTTCCGCGCTCGTTGATGGTTCCGCATGGCTTTAGCATCAGGCCAAACCTGCCGCCCCCGCGGGTGTGGGCCTAAACCGCCCCTGAAATACGCCGCGTGGGCGCACGGATTGTGCCCTGCTGCTTTTCTCCATGGAATATTTAGCATCACGCTAAGAAGGGTCATGAACCTATGAACACGCTTATTTCCCGCCGTCATCTGCTGGCTTCCGGCACTACGGCCATGCTCGCTACGACACTTGCCGGCACGTACGCCAAGGCTACGACGCCAGCGCTTACCCTTACGCGCCGGACGCTGGAGGTGAATGGCAACGCCGCCTCCGTCTTCTGCATCCAGGGGCCGAACGGCAAACCCGGCCTCACGCTTAACCCTGACGACCGTTTCGCCTTTGCGGTCAACAACCAGTGCGGCGCAGCCTCGATCATCCACTGGCACGGCCAGACCCCGCCCGCCGCGCAGGACGGTGTGACGGATACAGGTTATGTCGGCCCCATCGCCCCGGGCACCACGCGGGGTTATGATTTTGCCCCCCGCCCCGGCACGCACTGGATGCACTCGCATCAGGGGCTGCAGGAGCAATCCCTGATGGCAGCGCCCCTGATCATCCGCAGCGCCGATGACGCGCGGCTCGACGCGCAAGAGGTCGTGGTGCTCCTGCATGACTTCACCTTCCGTGACCCGGCGGAGATTCTCGCGGGCCTCACCGGGCGCAGCGGCCAGGGCGGCACCACGGGTGGCATGATGGGCGGTGGCGGCATGATGGGTGGCAGCGGCACTGTGAGCGGAGGGATGATGTCCGGCACTGGCGGCATGGGTCAAGGCATGGGCACAGACCTCAACGACATCAATTTCGACGCCTATCTCGCCAATGACCGGACACTGAGCGACCCTGAAATCGTCCCGGCCAGCGCCGGCGATCAAATCCGGCTGCGGCTGATCAACGGCGCCACCGCCACAAATTTCTGGATCGATCTCGGCGAACTGAAGGGGCAGCTCATCGCCGTGGATGGCGACGCGGTGAAGCCTGTCACCGTGTCGCACTTTCCGTTAGCGGGCGCGCAACGCGCGGATGTGCTGCTGCGCCTGCCCGGTGCGGGGGTGTACCCGATCATTGCGCAGCGCGAGGGTGGGCCGGAGCGCACCGGCATCATCATCGCCACGCCGGGTGCGGCCATCGCCAAGCTGGCGGACAGCTCCGATGCCGTTACGGCTGCCTGTGGCCTCAGGCTTGAAGCCCAGCTCGCCGCAGCACAACCCTTGCCTGCCCGCGCGCCTGACCGGGTCTACCAGCTAAGCCTCACCGGCGGCATGATGGGCTACAACTGGGGCATCAACGGGCTGCAATGGGGCAACCACCAGCCGCTCACCGTGAAGCCAGGCGAACGCGTCGCCATCGACATGGTGAGCAACAGCATGATGGCCCATCCGATGCATCTGCACGGACATCATTTTCAGGTTGTGGCGGTGAACGGCACCGCAATCTCAGGAGCCATGCGCGACACGGTGCTGGTGCCGCCCATGGGCGCGGTGCGCATCGTCTTCGACGCGAACAACCCTGGGCGCTGGCTGCTCCACTGCCATAATCTGTACCACATGGCGTCGGGGATGATGACGGAGGTCATCTACACCTGAGATCCGGTACCTTCTGTAAAACTGCCGAACCACCACCACCAGCCGGACGAACCGCGACTGGGTAGTTTCCGATCCTGTTTCCAAGCCCGCAGTACTGCCTAATGGTTTCTGCACTGGGATGCCCTGGAATCGCCAATTGTTACGTCGAGCCTCGCGAGAGGCTCGACTGCGTTGACCGATCTGCGGCGTCTTGACTGAGATCAAGCCCTATTCTTGCAGAAAGTACTAGGCTCGACCGATGGATATGGTTCCTGCTCTGTTGGGAGTCCGGCTCAATCCGGGAGACAAATCATGCACCTTCAAGATGTTCTCTATTATGTATTTTGGGCTGGCCTATTTTTCGTGATGATGCGCTTTGGTTGCGGTGCGCATATCATGGGGCACGGCCATCATCACCACACATCCGATCCGGACTACGATACGGCAACCAGCACTGCGTCACTCCCGCCCGGTCAGGCGATTGATCCCGTTTGCGACATGAGCGTGGAGACTTCGACCGCCAAGACGGCCGCCTATCAAGGCGGCATCTATTATTTCTGCTCGCAGAAATGACGCGAAAAGTTCGAGGCAGCACCGGAATCTTACACCAAGACCGTGAGCGCCGGATCGCATGAAAAGGAGCATCACCATGGTTGCTGCTAATTTTACCGCCGCGAAGCCGGCGGTGCCGCCAGTTCCAGCCCTGAACGTTCGCACGCTTCCGGTCCTCGCTTTGGGCATGGCCCTCAGCCTGTTTCTGGTGATCTCGTACCTGATCTGCATCACGACATATCTCATACCAGGGCTACCGGTCAGCCACGCGATGCTCACGGTCTTGCTGCCAGGCTTTGAATTATTGAGCTGGCAAAGTTTCTTACTCGGCCTCGTGGAGAGTTTTGCCTGGGGTTGGTATGCCGCCCTGATATTCGGGCCGATTTACAATTTCTTCGTTCTGCGGCTTCGGTGATCTGAAGTGCACATACTCGGAATGAACCATGAAAATATTTAGTTCGAATGTGCATCTGTCTGTCTTTCGTACCAATTTTTTAATTTACATTTAGGGATCAGCGAATATGTTTAGCAACACCGGCGGATGGGGGATGATGGGTTGGGGGTACGGTGGCTACGGAGCAATTTGCTTTCTGATCTTAGTAGCAATCGTGGCGATCCTGGTTTTTGCGTTCCGCGGCCGCAAGTCATGAATTGCTTCCTGGCAAAAGCCCATGATTGAAAATGCTCTGACAAAGGACCCGGTCTGCGGGATGGAGGTGAATCCCGCGACATCGAAGCACCGCGTCGACCATGGCGGGACGATTTTTCACTTTTGCTCGGCGGGCTGCCAGGCCAAGTTCGAAGCAGACCCTGACGCATATCTTAAGCCCAATCTTAAGCCCGAGACCGCAACGTCTGGACCCGCCAAGGCCGGTGTTATCTACACCTGCCCCATGCACCCGCAAATCCGCCAGGACGGTCCAGGCAATTGCCCGATTTGCGGCATGACGCTTGAACCTTTGACGGCATCCGGAACGGCGGAGCCGAACCACGAACTCGCCGACATGACCCGGCGCTTCTGGATCGGTCTCGTGCTCACTTTGCCGGTCTTCATCCTCGAAATGGGCAGCCACATCCCCGGCGTTCGGCTGGATGGTATCGTGCCGCCCATCCTCTCCACCTGGATACAATTCGTACTGGCGACACCTGTTATCCTGTGGGCTGGATGGCCTTTCTTCGCGCGCGGCTGGGCTTCGCTTATCAGCCACCATCTGAACATGTTCACGCTCATCGCGTTGGGCACGGGTGCCGCCTACCTCTACAGTCTTGCTGCCACCTTCATCCCTGAAGTCTTCCCGGCAGGCTTTCGGACAATGGGCGGCGCCGTTCCCGTCTATTACGAGGCTGCCGCCGTCATCACGGTATTGGTCCTGCTCGGCCAGGTGCTGGAATTGCGGGCACGCGACCAGACCGGCGGCGCCATCCGCGCACTGCTCAACCTCGCCCCCAAGAGCGCACGCCGCCTGCGTGACGGTGGCGATGATGAAGAAATCCCGCTCGAAGCGGTCAAGGTTGGTGATCGGCTACGCGTACGTCCGGGCGATGGCGTTCCCGTGGATGGCGTGGTGCTGGATGGCAAAAGTGCTGTCGATGAGTCCATGGTCACGGGCGAATCCATGCCCACGCCAAAGGCGCCGGGGGACAAGATCATCGGCGGCACCGTCAATGGCACCGGCGCGCTCATCATCCACGCCGAGACAGTTGGCGCCGGCACCGTGCTCGCGCGCATCGTCGCCATGGTCGCCGAGGCGCAGCGCAGCCGCGCGCCCATCCAGCGCATTGCCGACACGGTCGCGGGCTATTTCGTTCCAGCAGTGCTGGCTATTGCCATCGCGGCCTTTATTGGCTGGGCGGTGTGGGGTCCCCCGCCCGCATTCTCCTACGCGCTCATCGCGGCGGTATCCGTTGTCATCATTGCCTGCCCCTGCGCACTCGGGTTGGCCACGCCGATGTCGATCATGGTCGGGGTCGGCAAAGGCGCAGGTGCTGGCGTGCTCATCAAGTCGGCGGAGTCTCTGGAGCGGATGGAGAAGGTCAACACGCTGGTTGTGGATAAAACCGGCACACTGACCGAGGGCAAGCCCAAGGTGACCGCCGTGGTCCCGGCCAACGGGCTGAGCGAGGACGATGTGTTGCGCCTCGCCGCAAGCCTGGAGCAGTCGAGCGAGCATCCGCTCGCCGCTGCGGTTGTTGCGGCGGCCAAGGAGAAAGGGATCGCCGCCGAAGAGCCAAGCGATTTCAGTTCAGCAACCGGCAAGGGTGTGACCGGCAAGGTCGCCGGGCGGGCCGTGGCGCTCGGCAACGCCAAGCTGATGGCAGACCAGGGGATCGAACTGGGCGACCTCGCCGGAAAGGCCGATGAGCTCCGCCGCCAAGGTGCCACGGTTCTCTTCGTCGGTGTTGACGGCAAGCCCGGTGGCATCATCGCAATCGCGGACCCAATCAAGGCGACCACGCGCACCGCCCTCGACAGCCTGCGCGCGGACGGCATCCATATAGTGATGCTCACCGGCGATAATCGCACCACGGCCGAAGCCGTCGCGCGGCAGCTTGGCATCGACGATGTCGAGGCGGATGTCCTGCCCGAGGACAAGAACCGCATCGTCCGCAAACTGCGCGCTGATGGCAGGATTGTCGCCATGGCCGGCGATGGCGTGAACGACGCGCCCGCGCTGGCCGAGGCCGACGTGGGCATCGCCATGGGAACCGGCACGGAGGTTGCGATCCAGAGTGCAGGTGTCACGCTGGTCAAAGGCGATCTCGCCGGCATTGTCCGCGCCCGTTCCCTCAGCCGCGCGACGATGGGCAACATCCGGGAGAACCTCGTGTTCGCCTTCGCCTACAATGTAATCGGAATCCCGGTGGCTGCCGGCGTGCTCTATCCCTCCTTCGGCCTCCTGCTCAGCCCGGTGGTGGCCGCGCTGGCGATGTCTCTGAGCTCCGTATCGGTCATCGGCAACGCATTGCGGCTCAGAGCGGTCCGATTGTGAACCCCCAGCTCTATCGGACGACCTCCATGAGCCAGCATTGAATTTATCGGTCTAGTCGGTACGCATTGGCCCTGATTGTCGACCAGCCCCGTTCTTGCAATAGCTTCGTAAGCTCCACTCTGAACCATTTCCGGCGCCCTGCGGGTAAAATCGCGTGCAATGTTGGCTCAGGGGCCGGTCAAAAAACTCTTATTTTATACCAGCCGCCCTAAAGATTGA
>PLSD01000035.1:4071-45663 GCA_003164135.1 Acetobacteraceae bacterium | reverse complement strand
TCAATCTTTAGGGCTGCTGGTATAAATAGAGCACCACTAGAGGTCGCGCAGCTGCGCCGGCAGCAAGTAAAAAATTTCTGCTGCTTACTAATGCTGTCTAACGGTGTACCGATGTTCGTAGCTGGTGACGAATTCATGAATACGCAGGGCGGCAACGTAAACCCCTACGACCAGGATAGTGAAACGACATGGCTAGACTGGTCACTTACAAATGACAATGCGGATATATTGCGATTTTTTGAAATGATGATCGCCTTCCGAAAGATCCACCCCTCTATTGGCCGCAATGCCGGTTGGCGTGAGGACGTTACCTGGTATGGCGCAATGTCCAAGCCCGATCTCAGTCCCACATCACATTCGCTCGCGTTCTATCTCAGGGGGGGCACGGTGGCGGATGCCGACCTCTACGTCATGATCAACTCTTATTGGCAGGACATAGAATTCTCCGTTCAGGAAGCAGGAGATTGGCGCCGGATCGTTGATACCTCACTGAATTCTCCGTTGGATTTTACCACAGAGCGCGACGCATCATCAGTAACACGCGCGACATATAGGGTCGCAGCAAGATCTGTTGTCGTCCTATTGACGGGGCAAGCTATAGATTCCAAAGGTCGGCCGTAGCCGCGGACAGCGCTACTCCTGGCAAGGCTGGTCAATTGTCAGCGTTTAGCTTCCGTTTCACGGACCACCGTCATGGTGCGGACCAAGCTGCTGGGATTGACGCTGATCGAGTCAATCCCGAGCTCGACGAGAAAACGAGCAATTGCGGGGTCGTTTGCAGGAGCTTCGCCGCAAATTCCCACGTGACGGCCATTGCGCTTGGCGCCGGTAACCGCGAGACGGAACATCTCCAGCATCCCCGGATCGCTTTCGTCAAAATCGAAGGCGACGATTTCGGAATCGCGATCGACACCCAAAGTGAGCTGCGTCAGATCATTCGAGCCGATCGAGAAGCCGTCGAACAAGGCCGCAAAAGCATCAATCTGGATCACGTTATTGGGGATTTCGCACATCACATAAATTTCAAGCCCATTTTCACCGCGCTTGAGCCCTTGTGCGGCCATGGCATCAATGACGCCCTGGCCTTCGACGACGCGGCGGCAGAATGGCACCATGATGCACAGATTGGTCAGCCCCATTACTTCCCGCACCCGGCGTAGGGCCGCACATTCGAGCGCGAAGCCGGCCGCATAGGCGGGATGGGCATAGCGCGAGGCCCCCCTGAAGCCGAGCATCGGGTTGTCTTCGTGGGGTTCGAATTCACTGCCACCGAGGAGGCTGGCATATTCATTCGTTTTGAAGTCCGAAAGCCTCACGATGACCTGTTTGGGATAAAACGCGGCAGCGATGGTGCCTACACCTTCCGCAAGGCGTTCGACAAAAAAATCAGACGGTTGCGCATAATGCGACACCAGCTTCGCGATGGCTGCGCGCGTGGCAGAGTCTTTCACAGTCTCAGGTTTGGCGAGCGCCATTGGATGCACGCCGATGTGCTCACTGATGATAAATTCCATCCGCGCGAGCCCTACCCCATCATTGGGCAGCATCGAGCTGCGAAAGGCGATATCGGGATTGCCAAGATTGACCATAATGGCGGTCTTGGGGTGTTCAATGCCGGTCAGCGGCACTTGCGCGGTCTCGAAGGCGACGCTGCCTTCATACACATGGCCGACATCACCTTCGCCGCAGGAGACGGTGACGAGGGTGCCGGTTTGCAGCGTACGCGTCACGTCGCCGGCGCCAACCACCGCGGCGATGCCAAGTTCGCGGGCGACGATGGCGGCATGGCAGGTGCGGCCACCGCGATTGGTGACGACCGCGGCGGCGGTTTTCATCACCGGCTCCCAATCGGGAGTGGTGGTGTCGGCCACCAGCACCTCGCCGGGCTGGAACGAGGCAAGTTCACTGGGATCAGCGATGACCCGTACTTTGCCGGTGACAATTTTTTCGCCGACCGCGCGCCCGGTGGCGAGGATTGGACCGGTGCCACTGAGGCTGTAAGTGGTAAAAGAATCGATGGATCGCTGCGAAATGACCGTCTCAGGACGCGCCTGCACGATGTAGAGATTGCCATCCTCGCCGTCTTTGGCCCATTCAATATCCATCGGCATCGGGTGGCCCGCATGCTCTGAGTAGTGATCCTCGACGTCGATGGCGTATTCGGCCAGCTTCAGTACCTCTGTGTCGTTGAGACAGAAACGCGCGGCGTCGGCTTCGGTGATGGGGAATTCGTGTGTGGTCTCGCCGGTGCCAGCGTCAGCGTAAATCATGCGCATCTGCTTCTTGCCCAATGAGCGGCGCAGCACCGCACGGAAACCTTTTTTAAAGGTTGGTTTATGGACATAGAATTCGTCGGGGTCGGAATGGCCCTGCACAATGGTCTCACCCAGACCATAGACACCGGTGATGAATACCGCGTCACGGAAGCCGGATTCGGTATCCAGCGTGAACATCACACCACTGGCCCCGAGATCCGAGCGGATCATTTTCATCACCCCCACGGAGAGCGCGACTTTGAAGTGATCGAACCCATTATTGACGCGATAGACGATGGCGCGGTCAGTGAAGAGTGAGGCGAAGCAGCGGCGGCAGGCTTCGACCAGCGCCTCATCGCCCCGGATGTTAAGATAAGTATCATGCTGGCCGGCGAAACTGGCGTTGGGCAGATCCTCTGCGGTAGCGGAGCTGCGCACGGCCACGGCGCAGCCTGGTCCGCATTCAGCCTCCAGTTGCCGATAGGCGGTGATGATCTGCTGGCGCAGCTCAGCACCGCTGGTGGCCTCATAAACGATCTCGCGCGCCGTGGCGGCGCGTTCGCTCAGCAGCGCTATATCGGTCTGATCAAGACTGTCCAGCAACGCATGGAGTTTGGGCACGGCACCGGCTTGCGCCAGTGCGTCGCGATAGGAAGCCGCAGTGAGGGCAAAGCCATTGGGAACGCGCACACCTTCCGAGGCGCAAGCAGCATGAAGCTCACCAAGTGAGGCATTTTTGCCGCCGACCATGGGAACATCCTCAAGCCGGATTTCCTTGAACCAACGAACATATTGTGGGATCGCCATGGATTTCCCCTGCTTTTTTGTCAGTGGTGGCTAGCGTGCCACGATGCCAATCAGCCCGGCCATGATCTGGATCAATGGGAAGTAGATAACTTACCATTTTCTGAAAAAGGCCAAGTGTTCTCTATTGTCACTGCAATCGCGTTGTTTGCGAGCGGCGTTCGAATCTCTGACTTTGCCGGGAGAGATAGCTATGGCTATAAAACTATCGTGCGCTTGCATAACTCTACCAAGGAAAAGTAAATGACAAAAATTTCCTCCATATTTGCCCATGAAATTCTTGATTCCCGCGGCAACCCAACCGTTCGCGTCCATCTTTCGCTCGATAACGGCATCAGAGTTTCATCTTCGGTGCCCTCCGGTGCCTCAACGGGTGCAAACGAAGCTGTGGAGCTGCGCGACGGCGATATGGCCCGCTACGGCGGCAAGGGGGTGCGCAATGCAATTGCCAACGTTAATAATGTGCTCGCCCCGAAGCTGATCGGCTTTGATCCCTCTCGCCAGGCTGAGATCGACGCGCTGATGATCGCGCTCGACGGCACGCCCAACAAAGCCAGGCTGGGTGCCAACGCCATTCTGGGTGTCTCCATGGCGGTGGCACGGGCCGCGTCTCAGGCTGCTGGCTTGCCGCTATACGCCTATCTCGGTGGCCCCGGCGCAACACGCCTGCCGCTGCCGATGATGAACATCCTCAATGGTGGCAAGCATGCCGATAACAGCGTCGACTTTCAGGAATTCATGGTAATGCCAGTCGGGGCCCCCAGTTTTTCTGAGGGGCTGCGGTACGGCGCCGAGACGTTCCATGCCCTGGCTGCACTGCTCAAGAAAAAGGGCTATGCGACCTCGGTCGGCGACGAAGGCGGCTTTGCTCCCAATCTGAAGAGCAATGAAGAAGCCTGCGAATTGATCGTCGAGGCCATCAAGGCTGCCGGGTACAGCCCCGGTAAAGATATTGCCATCGCGCTGGACCCCGCCGCCAGCTCGTTTTTCAGGGATGGAATCTACGACCTCGCGAAATCGGGCCAGGGACACAAGACAAGCGACGAGATGATCGCTATGTTCACCAGCTGGCTCGGCACCTATCCGATTGTCTCGTTGGAAGATTGCCTGGACGAGAATGACTGGTCAGGCTTCTCCCGGATGACCGCGTTGCTGGGGGACCGTGTGCAGATCGTCGGGGACGATATTTTTGTCACCAATCCCAGCTTCATCCGCCGCGGCATCGCCGAGAAGGCCGCCAACGCCGTGCTCATTAAACTGAACCAGATCGGCACCGTCACCGAGACCATGCAGGCCATTACCCTTTGCCGGGAGGCTGGATGGCGCTATGTGATTTCGCATCGTTCCGGCGAAACCGAGGATAGTTTCATGGCCGATTTCACCGTGGCAATGGGCGGTGGCCAGATCAAGACAGGCTCGGCCTGCCGCAGTGAGCGGATCGCGAAATACAACCGGCTGCTGGAAATTGAAGCGGAACTGGGAGCGGCCGCAGAACTCGCGCATGTTGTTCAAGCCCCTGGACAGGGCCGCATCGACTAACCGGTGACGCCGGTCTCGAGCATCTTCATGTAACTCGGCCGCCCATAAAATTCCTTATGACGGGAGCGGCTCCAACTCATCAGGCCGCGCAGATCGGAGACCGAGGCAAACTGGCGGGCCTCCATCCATGTCTCCAGACCATTCAGAAGCCCGGTAAGATGTCCAGCGCCGTGTCGCAGCAGAGCCGAGGTTGTCATCACCACATCCGCGCCGGCCAGGAGATATTTGATGACGTCATCAGCCTCCTCCACGCCGGTGGATGCGGCCAATGACGCCCCGCAGCGGCCGGCCAAAAGCGCGATCCACGACAGCGAGAGCGGCATTTCGGCACGTGTGCTCAGATGCACACCCTGTGTGAGTCGTAATGTTGCAAGATCGATGTCGGGCTGTAACAGACGGTTGAAAAGCACCAGCCCGTCAGCGCCGTTTGCGTGCAGCCGCTGGGCCAGATTGCCGAATGCACTGACCTGGGGTGAAACTTTTAGCGCCAAGGGAATACTTACGGCGCGGCGGGCAGCGGCGAGGATGCCGACGTAACGGTCTTCGATATTCTGCCCGGTCAATTCTATATCGATCGGGATGAAATACATGTTTAGTTCGATGGCATGTGCCCCCGCCTGCTGCATCATTTTGGCGTATTCAATCCACCCGGCTTCAGAAGACCCGTTCAAGCTGGCGATGACGGGAATGGCAACTGCCGCGCGGGCGCGGTGGATTAAATCGAGATACGCATCTGGCCCAACCCCGTAAGGTCCCGAGGCGGTCTGCGGGAAGTAAGTCGAAGCCTCCGGAGAATTATGCGCGGCGCTGTTCATGATGTGCTCATGGATCGCTGCCTCAGCCTCGATCTGCTCCTGGAAAAGCGATGGCAGCACCACGGCGGCGGCACCGGCATCTTCCAGGGCGCGCAGATGATCTAGCTGAGCGTTGAGCGGTGCCGCTGAGGCGATCAACGGATTTTTCAGTGAGAGGCCGAGATACTGTGTTGCAAGCAACATGGTAGATTCCTTTGCGTTCCTCCTCATGCCGGTGAAGTTTTATCATCCGGCATTTCAGGAACATCAGGGTTAAAGCGGCTGCCATCCCGCATCGCGAGGTCCTCATATTGCCGGTATTTTTCAGTGACCCCGCGTTGGGCCATTGCCAAAATGCCAGCGGCTTCCGCGGGGCGCGATTGCGCCAGGGACAGGTAGCGGATCTCGTTATAGGCATAGTCCTTGAACGGTATATGCGGCCGCGGCGAATCAAGCCGGAAGGGAGCCTCGCCAATCGTACGCATCGCCGGGTTAAAACGGAAGAGCGGCCAATAGCCGCTGGCCGTCGCCAAATCCTGTTGCTTCATGCCGAACCGCATATCGATGCCGTGGGCAATGCAGTGGCTGTACGCAAGAATCAGCGACGGGCCATCGTAAGCCTCGGCCTCACGGAAAGCTTCGAGCGTCTGCTGCGGGTTGGCGCCCATCGCCACCTGCGCGACGTAAACATTGCCATAGGCAATGGCTTGCAGCGCCAGATCCTTGCGGGCCGTCCGCTTGCCCGCAGCCGCGAATTTTGCCACTGCCCCGAGCGGCGTTGCTTTCGAAGCCTGACCGCCGGTATTGGAATATACCTCCGTATCCAGCACAAGCACATTCACATTGCGGCCAGACGCTAATACATGGTCAAGACCACCATAGCCGATGTCATAGGCCCAGCCGTCCCCGCCCACGATCCAGATGCTGCGCCGGACGAGATGATCGACCACCGAGAGCAGATCGCGGGCCGCAGTCTCTTCAGGCAGCGCCAACAGCTTCACGTTCAGCGCCGCAACGCGCACACGCTGCGCCCGGATCTCCGATTCCTGGATCTGCGGTGCCGTTGCAATGACGTGCGCGAGGTCGGGACCAACTTTTCCGGCCAGCCCGGCGAGCAACGACAGCGCAAGGTCGACGTGCTTATCGGCAGCGAGGCGGAACCCGAGGCCGAACTCGGCATTGTCCTCGAAAAGTGAATTAGACCAAGCCGGCCCGCGGCCTTCATGGTTCACGGTCCAGGGCGTCACGGGCAGATTGCCGCCGTAGATCGAGGAACAGCCGGTGGCGTTGGCAATTTGCGCCCGGTCGCCGAAAAGCTGGCTCAGCAATTTGAGATAAGGCGTCTCGCCACAACCCGCGCAGGCGCCGGAGAACTCGAACAGCGGCTCAAGGAACTGCACGCCCCGGACATTGGAAAAATCAACCCGGGCGCGGTCGTTGACGGGAAGGGTCTCGAAGAAGCCGATATTCGTCCGCTCCCGTTCCAGGATCGGCAGCTTATCGACAAGATTGATCGCCTTGACATCAGGCTCGCGCGGGCTGGTGGCGGGGCAGGCTTCTATGCAGAGGCCGCATCCCGTGCAGTCTTCGACGTAAAATTGCAGAGTAAAACGGGCTTCGGGATAACCACGTGCGTTGACCGCTGCCGATTTGAACCCCTGCGGCGCCGTGGCGAGCTGGTCCTCGTTGTAATAACGCGAGCGGATGACGCTGTGCGGGCAGACGAAACTGCATTGCCCGCATTGAATGCAGAGATCGGCGCGCCAATCTGGCACAACATCGGAAATGTTGCGTTTCTCATAAGCGCTGGTACCGGAAGGGAAGGTGCCATCCGCTGGCATCAGACTGACGGGGATCTGGTCGCCCTCACTGGCGAATATGCGCGCGGTAACATCCCTGACGAAGGCAGGCGCATTGGCCGGGACGAGCGGCGGGAGTTCGGCGGTGCTGGTTACGCTGGCCGGCACCGGAACATCGTGCAGATTAAGGAGAGTTCCGTCAACCGCCGCGAAATTCTCGTCAATGACGGATTGTCCCCTGCGGCCGTAGGTCTTGCGAATGGCTTTCTTGATTTGGTCGATGGCCTGGTCGCGCGGGAGTACGCCGGAAATAGCAAAGAAGCAGGTTTGCAGCACGGTGTTCGTGCGCGTGCCGAGGCCAACCTGTTTGGCCACGGCCGAGGCGTCGATGAGGAACAGCCGCAGCTTTTTGTCGATAATGCTGCGCTGGACTGGCCGGGGTAGATGATCCCAGATCTCATCAGGCGGGTAGGATGCGTTGAGAAGGAAAGTCGCGCCCGGCGCGGCGACACGTAGGATGTCTTGCCTCTCGAGGAAGCCAAACTGGTGGCAGGCGACGAAGCTGGCCTGCGCAATAAGATACGGTGCGTGGATTGGCTCAGGCCCGAAGCGAAGATGCGACACGGTTTGCGCCCCGGATTTATGCGAGTCATAGACGAAGTAGCCCTGCGCGAAGAGCCCGGCATCCTCGGCGATGATTTTCACGCTATTCTTGTTGGCGCCAACCGTACCGTCAGCGCCAAGGCCGTAGAACACCGCGCGCGTGACAGAGGCAGCCTCAATCGTGAAGCCTGGATCGAATTTCAGGCTCGTGTGGCTGACATCATCGTTGATGCCGATGGTGAAACTGGTCTTCGGCGTAGCTGATTTAAGCTCGTCAAACACCGCCTTGACCATGGACGGCGTGAAATCCTTCGAGGAAATGCCGTAGCGGCCGCCGATAACGAGCGGCAAAGACGGCCAATTGCCCCGGCTGACGGCACCCGCCAGGCCAGTCACCACATCCTGAAAAAGCGGCTCGCCCGTTGCGCCGCTCTCCTTCGTTTGTTCCAGCACGGCGATACGGCGCACGGAAGTGGGAAGCACGGCGAGCATGTGGCGCACAGAGAAGGGCCGGAAAAGACGAACTTGCAGAACGCCGATCTTTTCCCCTGCCGCCCGTAGTGCCGCCACCGTCTGGCGCGCAGTCTCGGCGCCGGAACCCATCAATACCAGAGCCCGCTCGGCCTCGGGATCGCCGTCATATTCAAACAGCCCGTAATGGCGGCCAGTGATGGCGCCAAAACGGTCCATCGCGGCCTCGACGATGCCCGGCACCCGCTCGTAATAGGGGTTCACCGCCTCGCGCGCCTGGAAATAAGTGTCCGGATTATGCGCCGTGCCGCGGATGAAGGGATGTTCCGGGTTAAGCGCGCGGGCACGATGGGCGCGCACCAGATCGTCATCGATCATCGCGCGAATATCGGCATCGGACAGCAGGTCGAGCGTGTTCAACTCATGCGAGGTCCGAAAGCCGTCGAAAAAATGCAGGAAGGGGATGCGTGATTCCAGCGTTGCCATCTGCGCGATCAACGCGGAATCATGCGCTTCCTGCACCGAGGCGGAAGAAAGAAGTGCGAAGCCGGCTGCGCGGACCGTCATAACATCGGAATGATCGCCGAAGATCGACAGCGCCGAGGTCGCGACCGAGCGCGCAGCGACGTGAAAGACGGTCGAGGTCAGTTCCCCGGCGATTTTCAGCATGTTCGGGAGCATCAGCAGCAGACCCTGCGATGCGGTAAAGGTGGTGGTAAGCGCCCCGGATTGCAGAGCGCCATGCACGGCACCCGCCGCCCCGCCCTCGCTCTGCATCTCCTGCACGATTGGAACATTGCCCCAGATATTGGTGAGGCCCTCCGCCACCCATTGATCGGCAAGTTCCGCCATCGTCGAAGACGGCGTAATCGGGTAGATCGCGCAGACTTCGTTGATGCGATAGGCGACGTGGGCGACGGCGGTGTTGCCGTCCATGATGGTTCTGGCGCTCATTGGCGTTCCATCCTCAGCTCAGGTCCGCTCGGGAACCATGTCGATCGCGTGACACGGACATTGTTCAAAACAGGCGGCGCAACCGGTGCAGCGCGCCAGATCGATGCTGTAGCCACGGCCGGGACCAAGCTTGATGATCGCCGCCTCGGGGCAGGCTGCGAAACAGTTGTCGCATTCATAGCAATTGCCGCAGGAGAAGCAGCGCCTCGCCTCGTGGAGCGCTTGATCTTCCGAAAGCCCGGCGGTCACTTCGGCAAACCCTTCCCGAAGAGCCGGTGGTACCTCCGCCTGCTGGGACGGCATGGCATCGCTGTAAATCGGCAAATGGAGATCCGCGAAGCCGACAATCGGATGCTTAGGCGGAGGCTGATAAGGCATGTCCCGCAGCCAGGCATTGATATAACGTGCGGCCCGTTTGCCCTGGCCGGTCGAGATGGTGACGGATTGTTCGCCCGGCACCATGTCGCCGCCGGCGAAAACCCCCGCATGCCCGGTCATCATATCAGGACCAACAATGACCGCGCCATCCGCCGCGAAGGCGACACCGGGCACCTGCCGGAGAAATCCGCTATCGGTCTCCTGGCCGAGCGCCAGCACAATCGCATCTGCCTTGAGCGTTTCAAACTGCCCGGTCGGCTGCGGCTTGCCGTGCGCATCCAGTGTCATCATCTCAACGGTGAGGTCGGTGCCGGTGATCTGTTTGATCGTACTCAGCCATTTGATTTTGATACCTTCCTCGATCGCCTCGTCGGCCTCGAAGCCATGCGCTGGCATATGCGCCCGGTCGCGCCGGTAGACGATCAGCGCCTCTTCGGCACCGAGACGCCTGGCAGTTCGCGCCGCATCCATCGCCGTGTTGCCGCCGCCATAGACCACAACCCTGCGACCGAGCAGCGGCGCCTCGCCAGCTCCCGCGTTATGTAGAAGCGAGACGGCATCGAGCACGCGCACGGCGTCACGCGCCGGAATATCGATATGCTTGCCGATCCCAGCGCCAATCGCGACAAAAACGGCGTCAAATTTCCCCGCCGTTTTTTCGGCCAGAATATCCGTAACCTTATGATTAGTGATGATGCTGATACCCATCGCCTCAATGCGTGCGACTTCGTGTAGTAAGACATCGCGGGGTAGCCGGTACGCCGGAATGCCGAAATTCATCATGCCACCAGCCACCGGCCCCGCCTCATGGATCTCGACCCCGTGGCCCATGCGGGCAAGCTGATAGGCAGCCGACAATCCGCTGGGCCCCGCGCCGACAACGAGGACGCGCTTGCCGCTTGGCTCCAAGCCGCGCGGCAATGGCCAGCCCTCCGCGGCTGCCTTGTCGCCGAGAAACCGTTCAACCGCATGGATGCTGACGCTGCTGTCCAACTCCCCGCGATTGCAGGCACTCTCGCACGGGTGATAGCAAACCCGGCCATGCACTGCGGGCAGCGGGTTGTCCCGGACCAAGCGCTCCCACGCATCACGGAATTTTCCGGCCTGCGCCAGATCGAGCCAGCCCTGAATATCCTCGCCAGCCGGGCAGGCATGATTGCAGGGTGGCAAAAGATCGACATAAAGGGGATGAGCATTGCGCGTTGGCCCCGCCATCTGGCGGCGGGTCATATCCACCAAAGGGCTCATGTCATGGTGCGGACCACTCATCGCAGAACCTTGGCACCACTGCTGCATGGCACTGTAACACCCACCGCGAGACTCAAGAGGTTAATGTTACGAAGGTCATCGTCCATCTCCCTAAAAATTTGCGGCAGCCACAAAACTGCATGGAGCCTTAAAGCATTATTCCAGTTGATGCCTTGATCCGTATCAATATACAGTACGCTCTATGTCAGGAAGTGGCGCGATAGGGGCTTGAGTGCATTGTCAAGTTCGTAGACGAGCGGCGCGCCCGTCGGCATTTCAAACGTGGTGATTTCATGGTCGGATATGCCGCTCAGGAATTTCACGAGGCCGCGAAGGCTATTGCCATGCGCGACCACCAGAACCCGTTCTCCGCGGTGGAGCGCCGGTGCGATTGCCTCCTGCCAATGGGGCATGACCCGATGCACGGTGTCTTTGAGGCTTTCTGAACAGGGCAGCAGAGCAGCCGGCACCTTGCCGTAACGCCTGTCATGGGCCGGGTGCCGGCGGTCGCCGTGGTCCAGCGGCGGTGGCGGCACATCCCAACTGCGCCGCCATGCGAGCACCTGCGCCGCCCCGTATTGCGCAGCCGTTTGGGTCTTGTTGAGGCCCTGCAGGGCACCATAATGGCGTTCGTTGAGGCGCCAACTCTTCTCCACCGGCAGCCACAGGAGGTCCATCTCCTCAAGCACAAGGTCCAGTGTCTTGATCGCGCGCTTGAGTACCGAGGTAAAGCAGATATCAAAGCTGAGTCCCGTGGCGGCCAATCGCACTCCTGCCTCGCGCGCCTCCAGCACGCCCTGTGCGGTTAAATCAACGTCTGTCCAACCCGTGAACAGGTTTTTCTCATTCCAGACGCTCTGACCGTGGCGCAGCAACACAAGTTCCGGCATCCAGGTTTTCCTTCAAAAGGCGACGCGTCTTCAGCCAACATGCTTCCAGAGAATTTGACCGGCACGATCAACCGCAAAGCACCGCGACCCCCGGCAGGGTTCTGCCCTCCAACCATTCGAGAAAGGCGCCTCCGGCCGTTGAAACATAAGTGAACTGGTCAGCAACGCCGGCGCGATGCAGCATCGCCACCGTGTCGCCACCGCCGGCTACGCTGGTAAGTTGCCCGGCCAGCGTTGCGGTTGCAACGGCACGGGCGAACGAGAGGCTGGCCTGATCGAATGGCGGCGTCTCGAACGCCCCGAGCGGACCATTCCAGACCAGTGAGTGCCAGCCGGAGATCTGCCCAATGAGGGCTTGAACCGTCGCGCGTCCCACATCGAGAATCATCGCATTTGCCGGAACCGCGTTGACCGGCACAGTTTGCACGGTAGCGTCCGAGGCGAGCCGTTCAGCCACGACAACATCCTGCGGCAGGATAACTTCGCAACCTGCCGCCTGAGCGCGCGCCAATATGTCGCGCGCCATTCCATGCATATCGGCTTCCTGCAGGGAGCAGCCGACGGCTAGGCCCTGAGCAGCGAGGAAGGTATTGGCCATTGCCCCGCCAAGCACCAGCACATCGACGCGTCCGACCAGATTTCCGAGCAGGCCCAACTTGGTGGAAACCTTGGCCCCGCCGATCACAGCGGCCAAGCGGTGCACCGGATGGCCGAGTACCGCCTCAAGCGCCTCGAGTTCCGCCTGCATCAAGCGTCCCGCATAGGCCGGCAGCAATCTTGCCACGCCTTCCGTGCTGGCATGCGCGCGATGCGCGGCGGAGAACGCGTCATCGACGTAAACATCGGCCAGTTCGGCAAATTCCTTCGCCATGGCTGGATCGTTTTTTTCTTCGCGCGGGTCGAAGCGGGTATTCTCCAGAACCAGTATCTGACCGTCCCGAAGCGCCTGGCTCGCCTGCTGGGCCACCGGTCCAACGCATGCGTCGCAAAAAAGCACCTCCCGGCCCAGCACGGCTTGCAAGGCAGCTGCCACCGGCCGCAACGACATTTCCGGCAGGCGCACACCCTTTGGCCGCCCAAAATGACTGAGCACAATAACCCGCGCCCCTTTGTCACTAAGCTCGCGTATCGTCGGACAAAGCCGTTCCAGCCGGGTTTGGTCGCTCACGCGGCCATCCTTCATCGGCACGTTGAGATCGGCGCGAAGCAGCACCCGCTTGCCTCTTGCCTCAAGTTGATCGAGCGTACGGAAATTCATGGCTGTGCTACAAACTGCCAAACAACGCGGCCGTATCAAGCATGCGGCACCCGAAGCCCCACTCATTGTCGTACCAGCCGACGACATGTGCAATTCCTGGGTCGACGACCGCCGTCTGTGTCGTATCAAAGGTGCGCATTCGCTTCGATGCTCCCGAGATCGTTAATAACGACCGGAATAAGGTCATCGCGCTCACTCTCCACAAGCGCGCGTAGGGGCAATCGACCGATGCGGCCAAAACCGTTGATTCCGATACGGATCGTCATGGTTATTTCCTGTCCTTCTTCAGCCGGGCGGACCTGACTGGAGCCCGGCTCCTCTCGAATCGTAACGCCCCGCTGCCCAACCTCCCCCGCCGATGAGCGTCACCAAACAAAAATCAGCAATATCCTCACTTTTAAATTTGTCCTCCGAATTTCGCGCAACAGAGAGAACCTTCTCTACATATGGGTCAATGCCACGCGGCATCAATACTGCACCGTCAATCATAATCTGGTTCTCGCACCAATCAGGAACCTCAGACCCATCGGCCGCGACAATGATCGCATTATGCGGCTCTGCCGAAGCCCGGACCTCGGGCTCATGTCGTTTCCGTTGCGGCGCTGTAGTCGCCGCGGCGCGCACCGGCGGCACAAGGTCTTGGACCAAATAGCTGACATAACCTTTAAACCGCGAGCCAACCAGCACCGCGGCACTCAGAATTCAATCCTCAATGCCAACCCGCGGTGTGATCTTGCCGCGCCCGGCCGATTCTGCGGCTGATCGCGCTTTGCCGGTTCGGTACCTTTGTCCATGCCGCTCGGTTTGATATTGGGTGGACCCTTCAGTCCTTTCAGCCAGGCGATCTCCGCGTGCTGATCAGCAAAAACCTGTTCCAAATCGACAAGTTTCCCAAACAACTTGAGAACAAGGTCCCGAATCTTGGTCGACGATAGATCATCAAGATTATCCGGCGGGCTTACACATAGCTTGAATCGGAACTACTCACGTCGAGGCAAGTAAAAAAGAACTTTTGCCCACGGTTTTGATTCCTACAGCAACACGGTCCAGAGCGATGCTGTCAGCCTAACCCCGACCGACGCAATGACCAATAGCGAATTCGATGGGCGGCAATCAGTCATCCAAGCGCGATCTTCTGAATTTTACCTCACACTTTGCCTAAAAACCACCCAAAAGCACGCCGGTTTATCAGGCAACCCCGCTACCTGCATTACCCCGGCAATTGGCGGCGCCGGTAGCGGATCGGCAAGGTTTTTAGCCCGCCGGCAAAAGTGGTGGCCACCCAGGCCGGCTCCCCGGCTAGTTGCAGGCCGTCAAAATTCTCCAGGATTTCCTTGAGCAAAATGCGGATTTCCATCTTGCCAAGGTGCTGACCCAGGCACGCATGCGGGCCATACCCAAAAGTGGTATGCGGGTTCGGCTTGCGGTCAATCTTGAAACTGAACGGATCGGCAAACACTTCCTCATCCCGATTGGCGGAGGGGAAGCACAGCATCAGCGAGTCACCGGCTTTTATTTTCTGCCCGCGCAACTCATAATCCTGCACCGCCGTCCGGAAAAAATGCTTCACCGGCGAGACCCACCGCAGCATCTCATCCACCGCGCCGGGCAGCAGTGTCAAATCCGCTTGCAGCCGCTCCAACTCGCCTGGGTTTTGCAACAGTGCCAACATGCCGCCAGCGGTGGTGGCACTTGTCGTTTCGTGCCCCGCGGTAACCACAAGCAGGAGATAAGACATCGCCTCGAACGGGCTGATCGGCTCGCCGCCAATCTTCGCAGTGGCAATCACCGAAGCCAGATCGTCCCCCGGCGCCGCTTTCCGGCTTTCATAAAGCTTGGAGACATAGTCAAGGATTTCCTGCGCGGATTGCACGGCAACCTGTTCACTCGGCCCCTCCCCGACAATGTTCTGGTCTTTCCGCTCGACGAAATTTTGCGTCAGGCGCAGGATTTCCGGCGCCGCCTCCGGGGGCAGGTCGAGCAGCAGGAGAATCACGCGCAGCGGATACCAAACGGCAATATCCTTGACGAAATCGCAAGCATCCCCAAGCTCCACCATGCGTTGAACATATTCCTTCGCGATAGCGGTAATCCCCGCTTCCAGTTTGCACAAATTCGGCGGCATGAAGGCGGGCTGCGTCAGGCCGCGATACGCACGGTGCTCCGCGCCATCCATGTGCAAAATTGTACGCATCATCTGCTGGTTGCCGCCGGTCGCCGCGGCAATCTGCTCCTCCTCCTTGCGCGGGATCAGTTCCGTGCGCGGCGCACTGAGAAAAATATCCGCCCGGCTTTCCACCTCCAGCAGATCCGCGTGTTTCGCGACAAGCCAGAACGGGCGGAACCCCTCGGGCGTCATCCAGCGTAGCGGCGCCTCGCGGCGGATTCGTGTCAGCAGCGCGTCATAGACCGCCGGATGGGTGACGGTTTGCGGGTCGGCAAGCGCTTCGCTGATTTCATCCATGGCCGCGTTCTCCTGAGACTGTTTTTGTTTGCGAGGGCCGAAGCCCCTAGATCGTGCGCGCGATCGTAACGCGCTGAATTTCCGACGTACCCAGAAAAATCCGGTGCACCCGCGCGAACGCGTACATTTTAGAAATCGGGTACTCGTTGCTGTACCCTGCTCCGCCAAAAAGTTGCAGGCATTCGTCCATTACACGGCCTTCCAGCTCGGAAATCCACAGCTTCGCCATGGCACTTTCCACCGGGTCCAGCTTGGCGTGCAGGTTGCGCAGCAGCAGCTGGTCCAAATAGCCCCGGCCCACGGCAATCTCGGTTTTTATCGTCGCCAGTTTGAACTGCGTGTTCTGAAAATCAAAAATCCGCTGCCCGAACGCCTTGCGGTTTTTCACGAAATCGACGGTCATGTGGTAGGCCAGTTCGCATGCCGCCAGCATCCGCGCCGCTGTCACCAGCCGCCCGACAGTTACCGTCGCCAGCGCATTGCCCAGACTGCGCTTATCATCGCCACCCAGCTGGTTACCGGCCGGAATTCTTACGTCATCAAAAAAGATTTCCGAAACGCCGCCCGAGCTTTTAAGCATCAATTCCGTATGTTTAGAAACCGTAACGCCCTTGGTATTCTTCAGCGGCACATAGAACAGCCGCGTCCCGGCCTCGGTCCGCGCGACGACGATCAGATTGGTTAGAATCGGCCCGTTCGTCATCCACATTTTCGAGCCGTTGATGACAAAATCATCGCCATCCCGCCGCGCCGTGGTCTGAATACTGGCCGGGTCGCTGCCCGACTGCCCTTCCGTCAAACCAAGTTCGGCAATGGTCTCGCCCGAGGCAAATCCTGGCAACCATGCCTGCTTCTGCTCCTCAGTTCCCGCGAACAGCACGACATAAGCCGCGGAATCCGTAGCCATGCCAGATTCCAGCGCCGCCCCCGCCGGTGAATAGCCATGCTCTTCATTGAAAATCGTCACATGCAGAAAATCGCCACCGCCACCGCCATATTCGGTGGGAATACCGGCGCAGAGCAACCCGGCCTGCCCAGCTTTTCTGAACAACTCGGCCGGGAAAAAGCCATCCTTCTCCCACTGCCGCACGTTCGGCTCCACTTCCTTCTGGAAGAACCGCCGCGTACTGGTGCGGAAAGCGTTATGTTCGTCGGAAAATATACCCCGGTTAAATCCAAGCGCCGGTAATGCCTCTAGCCCGTCCATAACGTCTCCTGTTCCCGGCTTGCCCGCTGCGCGCGGGGCGGCTTATTGCGCCGGCTGTTTGCTCGCCGAAGCTATAAAAATTTGACACATGCGTCAACCATATCGCATTATGCCGCTGGCCTAAAGCCTGCCACTTGATACAATTCACCTGGGAAGCGATAAAAATAGCCATGTCTCCGCCCGTCGCCACGCCGAAACGGCGGCACACGCAAGCGCAAGTGCTAGCCCTGCTGGCGCAGGCCAGCACGGCCATGCAACAGGGAAAAACCGCCGCCGAGGCTTGCGCCGCTCTCGGTATTTCCGAAGCCACCTATTACCGCTGGCGGGCCAACACGCCCGGCGCCAAACGCAGCCAGGCGCTGGAACGCCACGAGGCGCGCGACAAAATCATCGCCGTGGCCAAAGAGCTTTTTCTCCGTGAGGGCCATGCCGTCGGGCTGGACGCGGTGGCAAAAACCGCCAATGTCACCCGCCAGACGCTGTACAACTGGTTCGGCAACAAGGAGCGCCTGTTCCGCCTGGTCGTTAACGCCATCTACACGCGGATTCTGGACCCTATCCTCCACGTCGACAGCAAGGGCGACTTCCAGACCACGATGCTAGAATACGGCCGCCAGGTACTGGCAGTCGGACTCGACCCCGAGGTCATCGCTCTGCTGCGCCTCACGGTCACGGAAAGCCACGACTTCCCGGATCTCGGCCAGATTCTCTACGCCACTACTTCGCGCCCAACCCCCGTCCTCGCGGCATATTTCCAATCGCAGATCGACTCTGGCCGCCTTCGCCCGTTCGACACACTACTCGCGGCCGAAGCCTTCATCGGCGCCCTCACCAGCCATCCACGCTATCGCGCGCTGCTCGGTATTGATGTCGAACCACAGGAAACCCGCGAGGCGCGTCTGCAACTCGTGGTCAGCACTTTCGTCCGCGGCTTGTGTATTGCGCGCTAACCGTTAGATCACCCCCGCCGCCGCCAGCCGGTCCACCTCGGCGCCATCCAACCCCAGCCAGTCGCGGTATACCGCCATCGTATCACGGCCCAGCGCGCCACTTGGGCTTATCGTGACCCGCTCAGCCCCATGATAAACAATCGGGCTGTTTTGCAGCACCATGGGCCCGTATTCGGGGTGGTCCACACGCTCCAGCGCGCCGCGTGCATGCAGATGCGCGTCGTTCATCACCTCGGGCAGTTCGCGTACCGGCGCGCACGGCACGCGCCGCGCCAGCAGCGTATCGGCGATTTCCTGCTTGGGCCGCACCGACGTCCACGCCGAAATCAGCGCATCGACCTCCGCCATGTGGGCGACGCGGGCGACCAGTGTGGTGAAGCGCGGGTCCTCGCGCAATTCCGGGTGGCCCATAATATCGAGCAGAGTACGGAAATGCACATCGCCGACACCAATGATCGCCACCGCGCCGTCACTGGCGGGATAAATATTATACGGCGCCTCGGCCATGCCGCCGTGGTGGTTGCCGGTACGCTGCGGCTGGTGGCCACCATTGCTGTGCACCATGCCAAGGCTGGAGGCGAGCGACGCGTAAACAGCCTCAAGCATGGCGACCTCCACCAGCCGGCCGCGCCCGGTGCGTTCCCGCTCGTAGAGTGCGGTGACGATACCGCCGTACAGATGCACCCCGGCGAAAAAATTGCACACCGCCGGACCGGTTTTGACCGGCGGACCGTCAGGGAAGCCGGTGATACCGAGCACGCCAGACATGGCCTGCACGGTGAGGTCCATCGCCGGATAGTCCCGGTACGGGCCGGACAGGCCATAGCCGGAGCTGGACGCATAGATCAGGCGGGGGTTTTCCGCCTGTAAAGCCGCCGCGCCAACGCCCAGCCGGTCCATCGCGCCGGGGGTAAAATTTTCGACCAGAATGTCGGCCTTTGCCGCCATCGCACGCAGCAGCTCCTTGCCCTCTTCACTCTTCAGATCCAGCTTCACCGACTGTTTGTTGCTGTTAAGCATGGCGAAGGGCAGCGCCGGACCACCCAGGGCCGCACGCCGCCGCAGATGTTCACCGCCGTGCGGCTCGACCTTGATGACATGCGCCCCCGCCATCGCCAGCAAAAAGGTCGCGTAAGGGCCGTTATACACATGCGAAAGATCGATCACAGTAACGCCGGTCAGTGGCGGGGCAGTCGTTGTCATGCCGGTTGGCGCTCCTCTCCGGCGGCAATGCGGTAAATGCGCCGCGCGGTTCCGGCGAACATGGCAGCGCGCTCCGCCGCTGTAAAACCGGCAGTGATGCGCTTGAAGCCATTCCACAGCACGTCATACGGGCCGGACATGCGGTCAACGGGGAAGTTGCTCTCGAACATTGCCCGTTCGGGGCCGAATAGGTCGATCGCCGCCAAAATATGGTCCCGGTGCAACGCCGCCATTTCCTCGGAGCCACGCGGCCGCGCCGCCCCCATGGCTCCCAGCCCAGTGACGCTAATATTCAGCCCCCCGAGTTTGACGGCAACGTTATCGCAGCGGGCAAGCGGGGCCAGGGCCGCGCGCCATTCGGCAAAACTCTCCGCCGGGCGGCCGGCAAAGCGGCCAACACCGATCGGGCCGCCGGCGTGGTCGAGGATAATCTGCGTGCTGGGGAAGGCGCGGGCCAGATCAACCACCTCACCCAATTGCGAATGCACTACCCAGGCATCGAAACTAAGATTGTGGCGGGCCAGCCGCGCAAAACCCTCACGGAAGGCCGGGTCCGCCAGCATTCCCGGCGCGGATTGTACCCCGCTGCGCAGGTCTGCGTCCCAGGCCGCCATATGGCGGATGCCGCGCAAGCGCTCCGGCGCGGCGGCACGGTGCGCGTCCAGCACCGCCTCCACCCCCGCGCCCAGCCACAAGTCCGCATGTGCCACAATCGCCGCGCAAATCCCGGCGGCACGCCCGCCCTCGCGGCGGACCCGCTTTGCCAGCGCCTGCGCATGTTCAGTTTCACCCACCGGCCGCAATGCCGCCGGTCCCTCCGGGCGGTAGCTGGCATGGGCCTCTACGGCGATGGTAGCCACAATCGCATGGCCGCTGCCCATCACATCGTTAATCAGCGCCGTATCGTCATAGGCTTCGTAACCAGGGAAAGGCGCCACCGGCCAGATGTGATGGTGCGTGTCGATGATCGGCAGTCCGGGGTCGATTGCCTGTTCTTTGACTTGCGCGCGCCAGGCGTCAGCGTCCATTTTTGTTTCCTCCGCGCCCATTTCACCCGGCGGGTCTGCGGAAACAAACCCGGAGCCGGGCGCGTGTCAATCAATTGGTAGCCGGCTCACATAAGAGTGGCGGCCCATCTGCGCGTGGAAACCACTTACAACCTGGGTAAAAAACACCCGCTGCGCATTCTCACATGCAGTTTTTACGCGCTTTGTTTCAAGCCGCGTAGCGGAAGGGTGCGGCATCCGTGCTGGTTGCCTGCCCAGTAATCAGCTCCGCCGCCAGCCGCCCTGCCGCGGGGCCTATGCCAAAACCATGCCCGGAGAACCCGCTGGCGATGAATAAGCCCTGCAGCGGCGCTGGTGAGATAACAGGAAGCGCGTTCGGTGTAACGTCGATAACGCCGGACCAGCTGCGCGTGATTTTAGCCCCCGTGAAAGCCGGATAGGCGCGGATGAGGTTGTGCAGCGCCTGCGTATCCAAGGTGCCATAAGGTGCGTCACCGTTGATGCGCGTGCGCTCGAACGGTGTGGTCTCATCCATGCCCCAGTGGCGGGGAATTTGCAGGTTCTGGAAAAAATGCGCCCCGAAACGAATTTGCAGCTCGCGCCAGCTATGCCGCAGATTAGGCAGAAAATCGAACATCAGTTTGAAATTGTCGATGGTCAGCGGCACGACATTGCTGTTGCGCACAGCGACGCTGTAGCCGCCATCCTGCCTTCTGCGGAAGGCAAAATCAGTGCCGCCAATGGCGAATTCCGGCGCCGGACCGGAATGCTCAATGCGCGCAACAGTGGCGCGCACATGCAGTTGCTTGAAATTAATACCGAGATTGCCTGCAAAAAGCCGCGTCCAGGCGCCACTGGCGAGCAACACGGCACCGCATTGAATCACGCCACGCTCGGTGACGACGCCGCTCACCGCCCCGGCCTTGGTTTCTACACCACGCACGGCGCATTGGGTGAGGATTACCGCCCCTCTGGCCCGTGCGGCCTCGGCGATCGCGGCGGTGGCAACGCCAGGCTCGGCACGTCCATCGCCAGAAGTATAGAGGCCGCCGACAAATTTCCTTCCCGCTCCAGGTGCCATAACAGCAACCTCGGCGGCACTCAGCAGGCGAGGTTCCATGCCAAAATGTCTTGTCTTCTCGTACCACGCTTCGTGCCCAGCCATCTCGCGCGCGTTGGAGGCAACATAGAGAATGCCGGATTCCGTGTAGCCAACATCCGCGCCCACACGCTGGCGCATCTCCCGCCAGAGCATGCGGCTTTGCATGGCCAGCGGCACTTCCGCCACGTCGCGCCCCATGCGACGCACCCAACCCCAGTTGCGCGAGGATTGCTCGCCACCGATCTCGCCTTTCTCGCACAGCGCGACGCGCAGGCCGCGTTCAGCGAGTTCCAGTGCCGCGCTGGCGCCAATAATGCCGCCGCCGATAATCGCAACATCCACCTCCGCCGGTATTGTGGTGTCACCGGCAACTTTGCAAAACAGCGGCATGTTCATGGTCAGACTTCCAGTAGTTTGCCATCTTCATCGTGGATGATGGTGTCCACCGGAATTTCCACCATCGTGCCAGGACACGTCAACCCAGCCTCCACGCCTTTCGAAGCGGAACCGTATTACCCATTCTACCTACCGGAGCGGCACAGCCCGGACGTGACATTTCATCTCATTTGGGCGAACCGTTTTCTTATGCCACCGTTATGGCAACGCCATTTCTATTCAGCGCCCCTCGCAGGGCGCTTTCCGGTGGTTGGTCCGTCACCAGATGGTCAACCTGGCGCCATGGGGCATAGCAAGCCGGGAAAATCTGGCCGAACTTGGAATGATCGGCCACCACAATTGTTTTTGCCGCCCGGGCCATCATTGCGCTATACACAGCACCGCTTTCCAGCAACGCATCCGTGGGGCCATCGCTCGCCAAGCCGCTGGCTCCCAGAATGGCGTAGTCCGCGCAGAAATTGTTTAAAAAACCCACTGTATTCGGCCCCAGCATCGTCCCCTCCCCGGCGTGGTATTCGCCCGGCAGCATCAGCACTTTAATAGTCGGGTTCGCGGCCAAAGCTGAAGCCACGCCGAAGGAATGTGCGATGGCGGTGATGTCCTTCATCTCCGCCGCAATCCGGTGCGCCAGATGCACGGTCGTCGAGCCCGAGCCGATGATGAGCACCTTGCCATCCTTCACAATACCCAAAGCCGCCTTGGCAATTGCCTGCCGCTCGGCCTTGAACAGCGCATGGCGCTCGTACACCGGCGGCTCGGTCGCCCGCGGCCGGATAGCACCGCCATAGGTGCGGTTGAGCAAACCCTGCCCGGTCAACTCATCCAGGTCGCGCCGGACGGTTTCAGTGGAAACCCCCAGCTTATGCGCCAGTTCCGCGACACGCAGGCTCGGCGTGCGCTCAAGCTCCGCCAGAATTTGCGACTGCCGCGCCGGTTTCACCTGTCTCATGTGCCGCCATCCCCATTTTGTCCGCTGAGTATAGTTGTTGGAGGTCGCGCATACAAATGTTGTATTTACAACATTTGTATTCTACGGCAGGCTCCTCGGCGGACAGACATGGGTCGAATTAGATGCTTCAATCGCTTGCGGGCAAAACAATCATCGTCACCGGCGGCAGCCGTGGCATCGGGCGTGGCATAAGCCTGCGCTTCGGTCAGGCCAAACTGAACGTACTCGTGGTCTCACGCAACCAAGCGGATGCCGATAAAGTCGCCGCTGAAATCGGCCCCCACGCCTCGGGCTTCCGTGCCGATGTCAGCCAGCAGGAGGATTGCCAGGCGATGGCCGCGGCGGCACTGCAACGCTACGGCGGCCTCGACATCCTCTGCGCCAACGCCGGCATCTTCCCCGCCGCCAAGCTCACCGAGATGACACCAGCGGATTTCGATACTGTGATGTCAACCAATTTGCGCAGCACATTCCTGAGCGTTTCCGCCGTACTGCCCGCCATGATTAAAGCCGGCGGCGGACGCATCATCCTCACCTCCTCCATCACCGGGCCAATCACCGGTTATCCTGGCTGGGCCCATTACGGCGCCAGCAAAGCGGGGCAACTCGGCTTCATGCGCACCGCCGCCATCGAACTCGCACCACATCAAATCACAGTAAACGCGGTGCTCCCCGGTAACATCTTTACCGAGGGCCTCGAAGGCATGGGCGCCGACTACATCGCCAAAATGGAAGCTTCCATTCCTCTCAAACGCCTGGGAACGGTGAAGGACATCGCCAACGCCGCCCTCTTCCTCGCCTCGGAGGAAGCCGCCTACATCACCGGACAAAGCATTGTGGTCGACGGTGGCCAAGTCCTCCCCGAATCCCTCGGCGCGCTGGAAGCCATGGAATAACTCCGCCGCTTCCACGGGCCTCAGGCAGCGTCCAGAATACCGCGCAGCGTATCGAGGAAAAATTCCGCATTTTCCATGGAAAAACACAGCGGCGGGCGGATTTTTAGCGTATGCCCATACAGCCCCGCCGCGCCGATCAGGATGCCACGCTGCTTCATCGCATTGATGACGTGGCTGGCAAAAGCCGTATCAGGCGCACCGCTTTGCGGGTCGATAAAATCGAGCCCAATAAACAGCCCGGCACCACGCACATCGCCAATCCGCTGGAACGCCGGCTTCAGGGCGATGAGCCCGTCCTTTAACGCGCTGCCCACCGTGGCGGCATTCTGGATCAGCCCTTCCTGCTCGATCACGTCCAGCACCGCGAGTCCCGCAGCCGCGGCCACCGGATTGCCGCCGAACGTGTTGAAATACCCCGTGTCCTGGCAAAAACTCGCCAGATAATCGGGCCGGGTGACCACCCCACCCATGGGGAAGCCATTGCCCATGGGTTTGCCCATGGTCACAATATCCGGGACGATACCGTGGCGCGCAAAACCCCACAGCCCTGCCCCCGTCCGGCCAAAACCGGGCTGCACTTCATCGGCAATGAACAGCCCGCCGGCCGCGCGCACCACCGCCGCTGCTGGCTGCAAAAACCCGGCCGGATCGGCGAAAATACCATCGCTGGAAAAAATACTATCAACAATCAACCCGGCGAACCCCGGTCCGCTGGTGCGCAAATCCTCGATCGCAGCACTCACTTGGGCGGCAAACAATGCGGCAATATCCCCGCCTGGTGCGCCGTTGCAATCGGGAGCGGGCACCGCGCGCACATGCGAGGCAAGTTTCTGCGCCTTGAACGACGACGGGGAAATATCGGTCACCGCCGCCGTGTTGCCATGATAAGCGGCGCGCGTAACGATAAAACCGCGCGCCCCGGTCACCCGTTCGGCGATGCGCAAGGCCAGATCGTTGCTCTCGCTCCCGGTGCAGGTCATCACCAAATTAGCAAGCGGCGCCGGGAAATTTCCCAGCAGGCGCCCGGCATATGCCTCCACGGTCCGGTTAAGGTAACGGGTGTGGATGTTGAGCGTCGCGGCCTGCCGGCTAATGGCTTGCACCACGTGCGGATGGCAATGCCCCACCGAGGGAACATTGTTATAAACGTCGAGATACCGGCGGCCCGCATCGTCAAACAAAAATACGCCCTCGCCCCGCACCATCTCTATCGGCTGCTCATAAAACAACACAGACGAAGCGCCGAATGTCGCCTCCCGCCGCGCGATGCGCTCGGCCAAGCCGGCATCAAATCCGCTTGCCTTCGTGGCATCAAAACGATTCAGTGCGAGAATTTCCTTGGCGGCATTCATGCCAGCACCTCCATGCCATGCGTGCTTAAGTAACGCGCGGCCAGTTCCACCGTACCGCGCGTATAATCCTCGCCCATCGCCTGCGCCGTCGGCGTTTCAGCATGCGAGGCAATCCACGCAGTGAGCTGCATCCGCCGCAGCATCATGAACATCGGCAACGCCCGCGCATGCTCCTCGCCCAGCGGTGCCACGGCCCGATAGCCTTGCAGCCACGCCGCCATCAGTTCCGGAATGAAAGTCTCATGCTCCATGAAGCTGATCGAGGCGGCAAAATCATAGGCAAACCAGCTCAGCCCGCAATCGTCGAAATCAATAACGGCCATCCGGTCACGATCCACCAGCAGATTGGCGGTACGCATGTCGCAATGCACGAGGCCAAAGCGATCCTCTCCATAGCCATAGGCAGCGGTCTGCGCACTCAGCAGTTCCGTCGTGCGCTCCAAAATCTCCAACCCCCGGGCGTCGAGCCCCGGCGCGTGACGCCAGTCGCCCCAATGCGCCTTGGGGCCTATAATGGTATCAAAGCTCCATAGCTTGCGGGCAAACCCCTCCGGGCGCTCCCATTGCCGGCTATGCAGATGCAGCCGCGCGGTGATCTCCCCTAAAGTCCGGTACCATTTTACCAAATCCGTGCTGGTGTCTGGCTCCTTGCCGCTCATATATTCAAAGGCAACGGCGTAGCGCTGGGTTTCACCGTCTGAGAAGGACATGAGTTCATGCCCATCCAGAGTCGGGATCGGGCGCGGCGTAACCACCACCCCTGCCGCACTGAGTGAACCAATCCAGGCCAGTTCGGAGCGAATTTCCGCCTCACTATGGTACTCCGGGCGATGCACGCGGAAAATCACCTTCCGGCCCGCCGCCTCATCCTCAACCAGATAGGTTGCGTTTTCCGAGATGGTAAGCAGTGCCAGCGGCGCGGTCTCCGCCACCCCCCACGCCGGGAGCGCCGCACGCAAGCCGCCCTCCAACTGCTTCAAAAAATGCTCATTATAAACCATTGCGCCCACCCAAGATTGCCACCTGTTGGGAGTACAACAACATTTATGTTGGTATTACAACGCCAAACATGCCGCCCCCGGTGGCCTTACCGCGTTTCCCCCGCAGGCATCTGAAAAACTGCTGCCTGTTGCCGCTGCACAATTGGGCCACAGAATTTCACTGCCAAGGTACTCCGGTCTAGCCGTTCCGGGCAGATGCCCCACAGCGCACCAGCTCCATCGGTAATTCCTTTAAATAATTAATCCCGCCTGAAAATAAAAACAAAGGTTGCTCCCAGCGCACCCCAGTGAAGCCGTACAACATGCAATATACTGAAATAACTATATATTATTCGGAAATCATCCGCCTCCTCCCTCTCACGCCCCGGCCAAGCCCAAAAACCAGGCCCAGGACTTGGGTGCCGCCCAAAAAGCCTCTTCGCACTGCAGCAATCCCGCTCGCGATATGGACAAAGTGAGCAATTTATCGCCAGCAACCGCCTAAAAAGCGATCCTCGCCTTCCGTCACCTCGCCCTTGGGCATTTATTTAGGCATGTTGGAACCTGCACAACCGCGCCCCCAAGGCGCCCGCCAGATTACGGCATGGCAATTGCATCGCTGGGGTCAGACACCATGCTCGCGCCCGCCCGGGAATCGCCGCCGCGATTCCCGGGCGGGTGACCGGGCGGGTGACCGCTTATTGGATGGAGAAAGAGAGCATGGTCGCTACAACCGCAGACGCCACGCATACCAAGGCGCAACTAAAGCATGGTGCGCTAAACTTATTCGAGACACTCGGGCAGTCGATCGCGAATATCGCCCCCACCCTTACCCCGGCGCTGAACATCACAGTGGTCGCCGGACTTGCCGGTGTGGGCTCCTGGATCTCCTACCTCATCGCCACCATCGGCTGCATCTTCGTCGGTGCCTCGATCTCCACCCTCGCCAAGCGGCACCCGGAGGCCGGATCATATTTCGTGTACATCGGGCGCAACTTCGGCCCCGTCGCCGGGGCGATGGGCGGTTGGGCGATGGTTCTCGCCTATACCACCACCGCGGTCGCCGTCATCCTCGGCTTTCCGCTCTTTCTCAACAACTTCCTCGCCGCCTTTGGCATCACCTTAACATTCGCCTGGCAGCTGGTTTTCACCTTCGCCTTCCTGGGTCTGGTCACCTACGCCGCGTACCGGGACATCCAGTTGTCCTCACGCCTCGGCCTGGTGCTGGAGTGCATCTCGGTCGGCATTATCATCGTGATCACTGCCATCGTCGTCGGCCGGCATGGCACGGTGGTGGACCCGGCACAGCTCAGCTTCAGCAAAATCCCCACCGGCGGCGTCATGTCCGCCATGGCCTTCGCGGTGTTCAGCTTCGTCGGCTTCGAAAGTGCCGCAACACTCGCCAAGGAATCCAATAACCCGCAGCGCAATATCCCCATTTCCATCGTCGGCAGCGCCGCCATCGCCGGCACGTTCTTCACCATCATGGCCTATCTCATGGTCATGGGCATGGGCGACAACACCGCAGCGATCGCGGGCAGTTCCTCGCCGTTCAAGGACATGACGGATAAGGCCGGGCTGCCCTGGGCTGCCAGCATCGTGTACTTCGCCGCCATGATCAGCGCTTTTGCCTGCGCGCTGGCCTGCACGAATGCCAGCTCGCGCATGCTCTACTCCATGGGCCGCTACCAGTTCCTGCATGGCTCCATGGGCCTGGTGCATAAAATCCACAAAACACCGCATTTCGCGGTACTGGCCTCCGCCGCCATCATCCTGGTGGTTGTTCTGGCCCTGCTGCCAGAAGGCTTCCTCAACGGGTTCGGCCTCTCGGGCACCATCGCCACCTATGGCTTCGTGGTCGTCTATTTCGGGGTCTGCCTAAGCGCCCCGGTGGATATGTACCGCTCCGGCGTACTGAAGGCGCAGCACGTCTTCTATGGCATCGCAGGCGCGGCGCTTATGGGCTTCGTGATCTACTCCAGCGTCTTCCCGTACCCGGCGGCGCCGTTCAACATGCTGCCCCCTGCCTTCGCCATCTACATGGTCATCGGGCTGGTCTGGTTCGCGGTGCTCAAGGTAAAATCCCCGCAGGTCCTGGTCAGCATCGCGAGCGACATGGAAGGCTAAACGCCTTCTATCTCCCGCCCAGAAAAAGGCTCCGGGTCCACACCCGGAGCCTTTTTCGTTGCCCGCCACGCCATGACATTCTGTTAAACTTCAATTTTTTAATCTTACAAGCCACGGTAATCCCACGTTTTTAACGGGGGACTCCCCCTCCAACGCACCAGCCTCTCCATCCTGGAATCACACACACCGCTCATCAGCGGCGGCGTTATCGCGTAAATCGAAAGGCTTAACCGCTCTCACCGAGCGTACCCGCGCATGTCCCGCCTCGCCTCCGGTGTCGCCCCTAAAATTTATAGATCGCCGACAACGAAACGACTGCCTGGTTCTTTACTTCCGTGATCGGACTCTCCCCGGCGCTGCCAACCAGCCGGTTCACGGCACTGCTCATATTCACAATCCAATGCGGGGTAATCAGCCAAGCCGCCGAAATGCCGAAGCCCACCGATTTGATGCCCGCTGAAGCTTTATACGGCCGATAGCCAGTCGCTAGCGCTTGCGTCCGGCTTACCCCAAAATACCCATTCATATAACGCTGATCGCCGAACGTGACGCTCGGCCCAGCGAACCACGCAAAGCTCTGCGAACTCCCCGGCATCGGCAAGTAGGCACCCGCATCACCAACCCAACCGTTGGTTGCCCCTATCTGCCGGCGGATATCCACCCGCACTGTCAGCGGAAAACCTTTTGCCAGCGTATAGTCCGCAAATATTTTCGCTTCCGGTGCGGGGTGAATGTTACCAAGCCCATTCAGTGCCTGGCCGTCGTTACGCATTGGCCGCCCCAGATCATAGGAAATCGCAGCCCCCATCCTGAAATGCGAGAACGTGAGGATATTAGCGCCGATTCCTTCGCCAGTCGAAGCAAATGCCTCGTCTTTGTACCGAATATCAATCACCGGACCGGGTTGCACCTGATAGCGCTGCATACCATCTGCCACCGGCGCGAATTGAGAACCCAAGCCCAGCTCCACCTGCCAAGTCGGTATGGTGGGTTCAAACAAGCGCTGCAACTGTATGCCCGACGAATATTGCCATTCCGCCAGTGGCGAAGGTGTCTGTGCCTGTGCCGCGTGCGCCACACAGCTCAGCCCCAATACGGCAAAACACCAGCCTGATTTTGTGCCCGTCAAATATGTCTTAGTCATTAGATATTCCCAGTTAGAGCCTGCGCAACCGTAATCAAATGCAGCGCGCCGGGAATATCCTTCATTCCCAACGCCTGCCGAGCTTGAAATATATCAGAGACCAACGGATCTGTAATCTGGTTATTTGCAGCATTCTGCGCCACCGAACGGTCCAACGCCCTGGTCTCAGCTTGCTCCAGCGCCTCTTGCGCTTCGCCAGTGCGGCCGGCCTGCGGCGCCTTGCTGGCGGCGTCGAGCAATGCCGCGACCGTGTCAGTGGCAGCTTGGGGCGCCGGCAGTTGCTTCGCCAACTCTGGCGACCCGTTTAAAATATTTCCCGCCACGTCAGAGGGTACGGACGAACGATCCGCATACGCCGCAGTCGCCGCCAGAACAAAGCCCAGGAGAATAAACTTACGCATGATGCTTTATCCCTATTGCTACAATTAATATGGCACGGCGCTAGGCCGTCGACCGAAAGCAAATCCTATCTCGGGATAGTCCATCAAGTTAGGCTCGGAATATACTTAATATTATCTCACAATCTACGAACACGGCTTCCTGTAAGTAGTTTCCGATGCTGGCCAACTGCCGTTTCGAGTAGTCATAATGGCGCATGGTTCATGGATTGTTCTATCCCACCCAACCTCTTCCGCCCGCGTGGGAGTATTCGGGAGGCCGTGTTTAAGGACCATTCATGTCTGCCGTAAGCCATTTTCACACAAGCTCCCATTGTACTAGTCTTTGGCAACCAATGGGCCACTCAGAACAATTAATCGACTAAAGGAAGGCAAATCTCAATGGGAAATTTAAAAAACCCACTTATTATTATCGGCATATTCTTGCTCCTGTTCGGTGCTGGTACACTGCTAATCCCTACATTCACGACTCAAAATACCACTGATGTCGCTAAAATCGGCGATCTAAAAATTCAGACTCAGCAGGAAACCCCGCACACAATTCCGCTCCCGCTCAGTGGTGGTGCACTGCTACTCGGCGCAGCTTTGCTCGCCGCGGGATTATACCGCAGAACTTAAACAGACTATCTGGAGTAGCCGCCGGCCACTCCAACAAAAACAATCATTTTGTGCCGGAAAATAAAACCGCAAATTACGGCTTACCCGGCTCCTTCATGCCCGCGGAAAATGCCACCCGCGCAAGGGCGGGGATTGATCTGGAGTTCGTCTTTTTCATAATCGTTGCGCGATGGTTCTCAACAGTTCGCTGGCTGATATTCAGGTCCGCCGCTATATTCTTGCTCGGATGCCCGGCAATGACCATTTCCATAACCTGGAGCTGCCGCGGCGTGAGGCCGGCAAGGTTGCTGGCCGCGGCTTCCTGCCAGGCAGAGCGCTTGGTCGAATCCTGCGCTTGCTCAATTGCCCGCGCGACGCTCGCCAGAAGTTCCGCGTAACTCACCGGCTTCTCAACAAAGTCGGAAGCGCCAGCGCGCATCGCTTTCACTGCCATAGGCACGTCGCTATTCCCGGTTATCATAATTGACGGCAACTGGTCACCCATTTCATGGAGTAGTTGTAGCAATTCAAGGCCGCTCATACCAGGCAGATAAGCATCGATAAGCAAGCACCTAACCTCTACTTTACCCGGTACAGGTGGCGTCTTTTTGCGATACCCCGCAAGAAAATCCTCGGCGGATGCAAAGTCCTTCACGGACCACCCCTGTTGTTCGAAGATTGCCCGCATGGCTTCGCGGATACCTTCGTCATCATCGACAATGAAGATCGTGCCTCGTGATGATACATTACCCAAGTCCTTCGCCGCTACCGGAATCACTACGGGATTATGTTTTACCGCAAGAAGCAATTTTTCTATCGACGACGTAAGTTCCAACAGTTTGACTGGCTTTTTTAGGTGCAGAAATTTTTCGTTGGCGATGTCGCGTAAGGTGCCCGTCGATATATCACCTGTTAAAATAACAACTGGAATGTTACGCCCAAGACTTAGCCTGATCTGACGGCTTGCTTGAATCCCATTTGGGCCATTGGGCAAATTAAAATCAGCCAGAATCAGGTCCGGCACCACGACAGCCCGTTCAATCATGTCCTGCGCGATGAGGCCATCCGCAGCCATGGCCGTACGGTAGCCTTCGCTTTGCAAAAGAGTTTCAAGCAGGCCCCGCAGTTCAGGATCGTCTTCAATAATCAGCAGAGTCCCGTTATGTGGTACATCCTGGGCCATTTTAGTTAATGAACGGCTTGGCAGCGCGACTGGTAGGGCTAACGGTTCAATCGTCGGAACCACAATATCGATGGAAAAAACTGAGCCGCAACGCTGCAGCGTTTTGACGTGGACAGGATGCCCCAGCAATACACTCAGGCGCTGGACGATTGAAAGTCCAAGCCCAAGCCCACGATTACGCTCACGCGCAGCATTATCGAGCTGATAATACTCCTCAAAAATATGCTTTATTTCATCAACGGGAATACCAATTCCGGTATCCCATATCTCAATATTCAACATGCCTTTATGCCGGCGGCACCCGATGAGCACCTTTCCAGCCGGTGTATATTTCAGCGCGTTGGCCAGGAGATTTCGTATCATCTGCTCAAGCAACCGGGGGTCGCTTTTAATAATCACGTTGCACGGAACAACCCGGAAGCTGAGGCCGCGCGCCTTCGCAAGATAGATAAATTCTTCACGAATGCGATTAAGAATGTCGTTGACTTGAAAACTAACAATCTCCGGACGGACCGTGCCAGCATCAATCTGGTTGATATCCAGTAGAGCGTTAACCATGGCGGACATTGAATCTGTCGTTTGATCGAGTAGCTTCAGAAGCTTTTGCGCCTGGGTACCCTGCACCTCTTTGGTCAACAGACCTTGCACAAGTGCCAAGGTTTGCAGTGGTTGCCGCAAATCATGACTTGCGGCTGCGAGAAAGCGCGACTTTGCCAGGTTGGCCAAATCCGCGCTTTTCGTTGCCTGCTCTAGCCGGTCCTTGGCGGCTTTGCGTTCGGTGATGTCCGAATAGGTTATTACAACACCCTCCACACCATCTTCGTGGGTGCGATAAGGCATGGTCTGGCGGCTAAACCACAGGCCATCTGGCGTTGAAATCTCGCGGTCAACAGGCACCGTGCTCTGTAATACAGCACGGGCGTCGCTAGCTAATGTGTCGTCCGACGCCAGAGAATGGAGATCCGTCAATGGTCGGCCGATATCATTAGCCCGGAGATTAAAAAGTGATTTTGTCGCCGGCGTAAAGAACCGAATGTTGAGATTCGGATCGAGAAACAGCGTCGCTACATTGGTGCTAAAAAGCACATTTTGCAGATCATTTGCCGTAGTCCGCTGGCGCTCCAGGGTTTCCTGCAATTGACTGTTTAGTGCAGTCAGTTCCTCGTTGAGTGACTGCAACTCTTCCTTGGACGTTAGAAGTTCTTCGTTCGTGGATTGATATTCTTCATTGACTGAAAGCGCTTCCTCATTAACAACTTTTTGTTCTTCATTAGAAATTTCAAGATTACGGATCGCACCTTGGAGCTCTGCACGTGTAGTTTTTAGTTTACGCTCCAAAGCGGTGATTCGTGGAGACTTGCTGTAGTCCTCCGCAATTCCTGCCGGTTGAGTCGGCTTTACCTGGGTATCGACAAAACAGACGAGAACAAGTGGCTCGCTTTCATTGAGAACAGGCTGTACGTCGATATTAAAGGGCGTTACCACGCCATCGCGCGTAGTTTCTCCTCCTTCGAAAGCAACCCGTTCCAACTCGTGATTCGCCTTTTGAATCGCTGAGCGGAGCTTGGGACGCACCCCAGCCGGCACCATGGCGAGAAGATCATGCGTTGGATGACCTGCAGCAATCCGCAAATACGACTCAGTCGGCCCTAGTGAATATAGGCATTCATTTTTACGGTTAACAAGAATCGCCGCTGGCGCATAAGCCTCAAGTACCAGCCGGCGGCAAAGCTCGGAGAGCATAGTTTGCCGCAGTACGGCAGGCCCTTGCACCGGACGTGAAGCCGCACGTGAAATGTCGCCCGCGTTGACAAGAAAACCCAATTCGCCCGGCCGGCGCCCCCCGGTGCGCCGGTAAATACGGTTCTGTTTCGACACTTCCGCGAACCGGCCATTTAAAGAGCCGACTGTTTCAGCACTACCAAGTAATAATATACCGCCATCGTGCAAAGCGAAATGAACGGCCGCAATTACCTTTGCTTGCGCTTCCGGCTGAAGGTATATGAGAAGATTCCGGCACGAGACAAAATCAATCCGGGAAAACGGCGGATCAGACAGTACGTCCTGTACCGTGAACACCACACATGCCCTTAGATCCGGGAGAACCCTGTATCCATGTTCTTCCTTGGAAAAAAACCGCGCGAGACGTGCGGCGGAAACTTCCCGCGCGATCGCGTCGCGGTAGAGACCATCCCGCGCCAAGGTAACTGCGTCAGCATCGATATCCGAAGCGAATACCTGAAGCTTGATATTTTGATTCGCTCTCCCGATTTCCTCCAGAAAAAGCATGGCAACGCCATAAGCCTCCTCACCAGTACTGCACCCAGCAATCCATACCCGCAGCAGTTTATTGCCGCTACATTTTTTTACCAGTTCTGGAATAATCGTCGTTGCTAAAATCTCGAATACTTTTGGGTCCCTGAAAAAGCTAGTTACATTAATCAGCAAATCATCTGCCAGCAGTTTCAATTCGTGCTCGTCGCTCTCCAGTAACTGCAAATACTCATCCATTCGCGCCCCACCTATTGAAGCCATTCCCATCCGCCGTTCAATCCTGCGTTGTAATGTACCTTCTTTGTAGAGTGTAAAATTATGCATGGTTTTATCGTGCAGCAACGCTATAATTTTCCGTAGCGAACTTTGACTTGGATCCGCTGATTTTTTTACCGTTTTCCCCAAGGATTTCTTCTCGCGATACTTCAAAATCGCGGCCGGGATCTCCGCTGCGGGAAGAACGAGGTCGGCCACACCTGTCTGAATGGCGCTTTGCGGCATGCCATCGTGTTCAGCCTCTCCAGGATCTTGCACAAATACCATGCCGCCTTTGGCCTTTAGTGCCTCTACACCCAGACTCCCGTCAGTCCCAGTTCCTGAAAGAACAACGGCTGCGGCGCCCGCTCCATAACTATCCGCAAGTGAGTGCAGCAGAAAGTCATACGGCAGACGGACACCATGGCTGGATTGTGGATATGAGAGATGAAGTGCGCCATTGCTAGCTGACAGATAAGCACCCGGCGGAATAATATAGAAATGGTCACGCTCAATCAGCATGCCCTCCGCCGCTTGTACCACGGCAACAGGCGCGTGCTTCTTCAGCAGGTCGACCATCATGCTCTCATGCGTAGGATCCAGATGCTGCACAAGAATGAATACCAAGCCGCTACCAGGTGGGATAGCCGCGATGAATTTTTGACAGGCGCCCAGACCACCCGCCGAAGCGCCAACGCCTACAACAAAAAGCCGCTCCAAGGCTCGCACCGGCGCATCCTCACGCAGAATTTGTTTGCGCAGCGTCTGCTTGATCGCTTTGATCCTAGTAGAAGGGCTTATCGTCATTGTGTTTTGTCTCAAAAGTGATCGCGCCCAGAGAGGCCACTTTAAATCTAACATGATATTAAATTGCCGTCGATGCATGAAAATACGCGCATATGCTCGCCCTGACTTTAGCTCAAGAATGTATAATTGAGTATTTTCCGAAGCTGTTCTCCCACCCACCACGGTTGCTAGGGTGGCAACCGTGAATCGAGAACCCGAGCATTATAGGCCCGGGTAAACGCCAATCAAAAAGTGAGGATCTTGTGAAAAAAATTGACCAGGGCGCGCGTTTAAGTGATCGCCGCGGCTTCATCACTCAACACAAAACCCGTGAAATTTATTGCTATACGTATGCCTTAATTACCGATTGTCTACCGCGGCCAGACATAGGCCGTCCCTTGGACCGGACCAATGATGTGATGGAAAGTACACACGAAGCATTCACAAGTAACTAAAATGCACTCCCTAGTGGCATCTGCTTCTCCGGTTACAAATATGCACGGTCTATATCTCGTTGCCGATCGCGGCTTATCTGCAACTGGTCCAGTTCAGCACTTTGCACAAAATGAAAGTATTTTTAGCGAAGGTGAGGCTGCTGAGGTGTTTTTGAAAGTTACCTCTGGCATGGTGCGTAGCTATCGGCTTCTGGATAATGGCCGGCGGCAGCTGGATGCTTTTCATGCTAAAGGCGATGTTTTTGGTTTAGAATTCGGTACGGAATATAATCTTTCCGCTGAAGCAGTCTGTGATTGTACTGTTGTTGCATACCGGCTCCCCAAACTGGAAGCCCAAGCCACAATCCATGATTTTCTCTGGCAGCAGCTATTATCCTACATGGCGAGCGCTCTTGTGCAGGCAAAGGAGCACAAAAAGCTACTCGCCAGCCGCAGCGCAATTGAGAAAATTGCAGGCTTTTTAATCGAACAGTCAAGGCTCCATCAGAATGGCGGTGTCGTTCAATTGCTGATGAGCCGGACCGACATCGCCGACTATCTCGGCCTAACAGTTGAGACAGTTTCTCGTACCTTTGCCGCCCTGAAACTCCTTCAATTAATTGAATTTTCCACGGCCCGCGACATCGAAATAATAAATGCGGACGGCCTGCATCAACTTTGCCGTTAACCAGCCAGATATTGCTCCAGGTACGCGCACTATTCCATTACGAAGAATATCTTCCTAAAAGCTTCTGCTGTTAGTGAAGAATTTCTACTTGCCCGGCTTGGGTATACTGAAAACCAATCAGATCTTTGCTGGCTCCAAGAGCGCCAATGGACCCTGGCAACGGTGTTGTCCCTGCGGCCAAGACCGAATATTTTGTGGGGCCTGATAATATATCGGCTACAGGCACCAAGTGAGTGCACCACAGCACGCTCAGCAATAGCGCGGACCCGAGGATAACGGAACCGAAATACTGGTGCAAATCCTGTTCGTTCATGGCGATTGCGTTCATTGTAACGTCCTTTTTTTACTACCTGCATCCCCGACCATAAGGTATGATGCCTTTTAGAGTCATGGGATTTGGCCCTATTTTCCATCTACATATTTTTATTTCCTGGGCGATAGACTCGGAAACTACTCATCAGCAAAAGGAGTAGCGCGGCAACAGGATCTGTCCTCCAAAGGCTGACAAGGCACCCCCCATTGTAGCTCGTCGGTGCCGCTCGGGTGCTAGCCGTACTCCTGGCATGGGTAGTTTCCGAACCTACTACAACGCCCGCGCATCCCCTATCTAGCATTAGACCAATCAGCCGGCGCTGCTGAGATAGCGCTGTTTTTAGTCTGTTTTGGTACAATTATGGAGGGTTACTATGAAAAAATTCCTTGCGGCGAGTGCCTGCGCGTTGCTGTTAATGACGGGCGCCGCCTTCGCACAAACCACATCTTCCGACACAACATCGTCAACGACCACAACAGTGCCGGTTGTTGTTGCGCCGCCGCCGGGCACATTGAGCACGACGGAAACCAAATCCTCGGACAACGGGAATGGCACAACGGTTAATTCGAAAAAGACAACCTACGGCAATGCCTACGGTTCGGGCAGCGACAGCACGACCACAACCACCACGACACCGCCTGTGCCGAGCACCATCACCAACAGCCAATCCACGACGTCAACGACCAACTAAGCGTAGGAGATAAGCATGAAACATCAAGTATCAGGCATCCGGTTGCTCGCTAGCGCGGCAATGGTCGGGGCAATAGCCCTGCTGGCTGGTTGTGGCAGCCCGCCGCCGCCGCCGTCAATCACTACGACGACGGAAACAACGACAATGCCTTCAACGCCGCCGCCGCCGCCTACCACCACAACCACGCAAACCACGAATACTCAATCCACGCCATAACGAACGAGCCGTATAGATCGAAGGACGCGTCTCCGGTCTATACGATATCGGCAGCTCCCGGTGTCGGTGAACGTGATTGGTCATGAACCCGCCGCCGGCTGCCCCCTTTGCGCAGGCCGTCGAGCATCGTCTTTGAAGGTTTGAGACTTCATTGCCCCACACCTCTGAACAAGATTCCGTTCCGCCCCCATCACTTGCAGCGTCTGTCGCACAGGCCACGGTGCAGATTGCCGCCGACCACAAAGACGAGACAAGCGGCCCGCAAAAGTTCGCTGACAGGCTCACAGCCCTCATCGGCCGGCCGGTCTTCGTCGTGGTATTCAGCCTAGTGATACTCGCTTGGGTTGGCACAAATCTAGCCGCGGCAAGGCTCGGTTACCGACCTCCGGATCCTCCTCCTTTCATTTGGCTTCAGGGCGCAACAACTATCGGCACAATGTTCGTTGCCGCCTTAATTCTCACCACCCAACGCCGCGAGGACCAGCTTGCGAACCATCGTTCTCAGCTTATTCTCGAACTGATCATCGTGAACGACCAAAAGAACGCAAAAATCATTGAACTGCTGGAAGAAGTCCGGCGCGATAATCCCGCAATTGCCGATCGCATCGATAGTCAGGCCGCCGCCATGTCCGCTCCTTCAGATACACTTGCTGTATTGGGCGCAATTAAGGGCTCCGACACCAAACCTGACCGCGATTAGGGGTTTAGGCCGCCTGCCGGGTCTTCGATTCAAGCTCCCGCTTTGAGTATATTCCGAGGCTGCCAACCGCCGAATTTCGTGACTAAACGTTAACCTCCCAAGGCGGCCGCGCCCTTCAAGCGGCTTCCGCATTACAAATTAGGCAGGGCAATGAAAATTCTACTCGTTGAGGACGACCTTAACAACGCCGATCTCATGTCCCAGGTCCTCGCGGATGCCGGCTATTTGGTCGAGCACTTGGCTAACGCCCGCGATGCGCTCTTTCGTGCGGCATCGGTGGAATTTGACCTCATAATTCTCGACCGGATGCTACCCGGTGGCATCGACGGTATTCGAATTGTCGAAGCGTTACGAAGCGAAGACAACCTTACACCCGTCCTGTTTCTCTCCGGACTTGCCAGTGTCGCGGACAAAGTCCGCGGCTTCAATGCAGGCGGTAGCGACTATCTGGTCAAGCCCTTCGCCGTCGCGGAATTATTGGCACGAGTTGAAGCATTATCACGCCGTCCTCCCAAACTACGTGCCGTTGCAGTATCGTAATCCGCGGCTCGGATAGTTCACGCCAAGCACGTCACGCCTTACCCCCTTGGCGAGGTGCTGCGAGCCAATCTCATTCTCCTGAAATTTTACGGCCAAAGGATCAAGCAAATGAAGCAGACCTATCGCAACAGCCTTAGTGCCGGCCTCGCACTCGCGCTGCTTTACGCACCGCTCGCGGTGGCGCAGCAGGACCAGCACCAGCAACCCGGCGGATCAGCACAACATAGCGCCCCCGCCCACTCCGCACCACAGCAGAATATGAGCCATGCCGCCCCTCCGCAGCAAAAGGCCGATGCGCATAGTCAAGGCCAAGTATCGCACGAAGAGTCTCACGCAGCACCTTCCCAGCCGCGATATTCCAGCGGCCACCAATGGAATCATGGTGACCATTATAATGGCGGCCGTTATGTCGTAGGCAACTGGGGCTATTACCATCTGGAGCAGCCGCCCTATGGTTATGAATGGGTGCAGGACGGTGACCAGTTCATTTTAATCGCCATTTCAACCGGCATCATCACGAGCATCATCATCTCAACGAACTAATAGCCTCCGCCGCGTGTCATCCCTGGCACGCGGCATCACAAAGCATTGAGGTCTCTCACCACAACAATAAAAACCCCGGCAGTTTCCCGCCGGGGTTTTCTTTTGCCGTGTTAAACGCTCGATTAGTTAAGTACGATTTCCACGCGGCGGTTCTGCGGCTCACGCACACCGGGCCCAGTGGCAACCAGCAGATGCGTTTCACCATACGCGTGGATTTCGATTTCTCCCTGCGGCACGCCATCGGTAACCAGCTCAGTCGCAACGGCCTGCGCACGGCGCTGCGAAAGGCCCTGATTGTAGTCCGGTGTCCCCGACGTATCGGTGTAACCTGAAACATCCAGCGTGGTCACATTGTTGGTTTTGCTGTCCGAAGCGGCCTGCGCGATAATCTGCGTGGCGCGCGGGCTGAGATTGTACTTGTCCCAGTCAAAGAACACCAGGTAGGTCTTTGCCGGTGCCGGAGCAGGCGCCGCCATCGGGGCAGCGGCGGCGGCTTCAACAGGCGGCGGAGCCGGCGGTTGCGGCGTGAACAACTGGTAACGCAAACCAACAAGGACCTGCTGGTTGTATTCGTGCATCAGCTTCGCGCCGGCCGGAACACCACCATACTCTCCATTGATCTTGCGCGCACCGGCCAAACCAACGAAGCGATATTCGAGTGTCGCGGAAAGACCCGGGACGTAAGCAATCGGCACAGCCACACCGGCAATAGCCTGATACGCAAGTACGCTCTTGGTCTTGTTCACGAAAGCGCCGGCTGCCGAGATATCATTAAGCCGGTCTTCCTGCCAACCAACGCCCGCGCCGACATAAGGATACAGATACGGCAAACCAACATTGAAATCATACAGCACATTACCGAACGCACCGTAGCGAGCTTCATGGCCACCGGCCGCGTAACCGTAGCCACCAGCCTTCACCTTATCGGCATTGTCATGGATGTAGTCACCCTCAACCTCCGCGCGGAACCCGTTGCCGAAACCATAGCCAAGGCTCGCCTCGCCCGTATAGCCGTTTTTCATAACAACCTTGGCCTCAAAAGGAACGCCAATTCCACCCGCGCTGAGATCTTTGGCTTTCTGGGTGCCCTCGATGTTGTAGCCAAAACCGCCGGCGATATACGGGCCGGTAACGGGCTGGGCGGCAGCCGTGTGGGATAGCGCGAACGGCGCCGCCAATACGGTAGCCGTTAGTAGAGCGAGACGAAATTTCATTGAAATAAATCCTTAAACAAAAATCTGAGGCAGGCCATTGAAATGACCTGAGGCCTAGTTGGCACTGCAAGGCGCACATATGAAGGGGCCTGCCGGTGATTGGGGTCAGGTGTACCTGAAATACAACAACACGTTGTTTATCAAGGATATTTTAACTAATTGTCATCTTTGAGAAAGGCCGACTTTCAACCACCGCTAGTCTGCTCGCTGAATCATATTGCATGGCAACTTGCAGATGACGCTCGCTCCGGGACGGCAACAACGCGGTGTTTTCATTGGCTTTTGTGTGCATAAGGCGAGGCCGGACACACCAGATTCATCCGCACCCATTAGTCCGGATCAACCACGAGGGCCAAAAATGACAGGGTACTCTGTGTAGTTTCCGAAGCTTGCATTTCTGGATTTTTCAGCCCACGTCGGAGCAATGTCAAAAAGCGTACTAGAGAGGTCTGGATTCCAAATTGGCGGCGCCCTCAGCGGGGAGCCTGTAACCGGCGTTCGCATCCAGGTGGTGGACGATGACCCCATGATCGGAACGTTACTGGCGGCAATGCTTGAAACCATGGGCCACCACGTCTGCGCGGTGTCCGCTACAGAGGCAGCTGCCATCATCGATGCCGCTCGCTACGAACCTGGCTTGATGATTGTCGACGCCTGGCTGGGCGACGGCAGCGGTGTTTCCGCGGTTGCGCAGATACTACACACACACTGCTTCATTCCGCATTTATTCATGAGTGGTAATATCGCGAAGGTCCGCCTGCTGCGGCCAGATGCCGTGTTGCTGGAAAAACCCTTTAAAGAACCTGCGTTGATCCTCGCCATGCAACAGGCACTCAGCGTTCCGTATGCCGCATAAGCGGAAAACGACTACCCAGGAATAATATGAATTTGCCTAAATTTTCCGCCGAAACACGCCTTGAAAACGGTGCCCTCCAGCGTGCCATTTTCAATAGCGCCAATTTCTCGAGCATCGCGACGGATGCAAAAGGCGTCATTCAGATTTTTAACGTGGGCGCGGAGCGTATGCTTGGCTACGCCGCAACCGACGTAATGAATACGATCACGCCAGCCGACATCTCCGACCCGCAGGAAATAATTGCGCGCGCAAAAGAACTCAGTGCTGAATTTGGCACCACCATAACGCCGGGCTTCGAGGCCCTGGTCTTCAAGGCCTCTCGCGGCATTGAGGACATCTACGAGCTGACCTATATCCGCGAGGATGGCAGCCGGTTTCCGGCAGTCGTGTCCGTCACGGCGCTGCGCGACACGCATGACGCCATCATCGGGTATCTGTTGATCGGTACCGATAACACCGCGCGCAAGCAGGCAGAAGAGGCACTTCTTGAGGCCGGGGCATTGCAGCGCGCCATCTTCAACAGTGCCAATTTTTCTAGCATCGCAACTGACGCTAGCGGCGTGATCCAAATCTTCAATGTCGGCGCGGAACGTATGCTCGGCTACACGGCAACTGAGGTGATGAACAAAATCACGCCAGCCGACATTTCCGACCCGCAGGAAGTCATCGCCCGCGCCAAAGAATTAAGTGCTGAATTTGGCACCACCATAACGCCGGGCTTCGAGGCCCTGGTCTTCAAGGCCTCTCGCGGCATTGAGGACATCTACGAGCTGACCTATATCCGCGAGGATGGCAGCCGGTTCCCGGCAGTCGTGTCCGTCACGGCGCTGCGCGACACGCAGGACGCCATCATCGGGTATCTGTTGATCGGTACCGATAACACCGCGCGCAAGCAGGCTGAAGAGGCACTTCTTGAGGCCGGGGCATTGCAGCGCGCCATCTTCAACAGCGCCAATTTCTCCAGCATCGCCACTGACGCTAGCGGCGTGATTCAAATCTTCAATGTCGGCGCCGAACGTATGCTGGGCTACACAGCCGCCGAAGTGATGAACAAAATCACGCCAGCCGACATTTCCGACCCGCAGGAAGTGATCGCCCGCGCCAAAGAGTTAAGTGCTGAATTTGGCACCACCA
>PLSD01000035.1:0-4045 GCA_003164135.1 Acetobacteraceae bacterium | reverse complement strand
CCGATAACACCGCGCGCAAGCAGGCCGAAGAAGCCCTCCTCGAGGCCGGGGCACTACAGCGCGCCATTTTCAACAGCGCCAATTTCTCCAGCATCGCCACTGACGCTAGCGGAGTGATCCAAATCTTCAATGTTGGCGCCGAACGTATGCTGGGCTACACAGCCGCCGAAGTGATGAACAAAATCACGCCAGCCGACATTTCCGACCCCCAGGAAGTAATCGCGCGCGCCAAAGAGCTAAGCACCGAACTTGGCACCGCCATCACGCCTGGCTTCGAGGCGCTGGTCTTCAAGGCTTCGCGCGGCATAGAGGATATTTACGAACTGACCTACATCCGCAAGGATGGCAGCCGGTTCCCCGCGGTGGTCTCGGTCACCGCGTTGCGTGACACGCAGGACGCCATTATCGGATATTTGTTGATCGGCACCGACAATACCGCGCGCAAACAGGTTGAAGCCGAACAGAAAAAGCTCGATCAACGCCTGCGCGACCAGCAATTCTATACACGCTCTTTAATCGAGTCGAATATCGACGCCGTGGTAACCACGGACCCCGCCGGCATCATCACAGATATAAATAAGGAGATGGAAGCACTTACGGGTTGCACGCGCGATGAGCTGATCGGCTCCCCGTTCAAAAACCACTTCACGGACCCGGACCGTGCCGAATCAGGCATCAAGCTGGTGCTTAGCGAGAAAAAGGTGACAGACTTCGAGCTCACAGCCTCCGCCCGTGGCGGCGCGCAAACAGTGGTATCGTATAACGCGACCACGTTTTACGACCGTGACCGCACCTTGCAGGGCGTGTTTGCCTCCGCGCGTGATGTCACCGAACGCAAGCGCTTCGAATCCGAACTACAGCTGGCCAAAGCCGCCGCCGAGAGTGCCAGCCAGACTAAGTCAGATTTCCTGGCCAGCATGAGCCATGAGATTAGAACGCCAGTGAATGCCATTATCGGTATTGCTGATCTACTGGTGAAAACCCCGCTTTCAACCGAGCAGAGAAAATATGTCGATATTTTCTGCCGCGCGAGTGACAATCTTCTTGACCTCATCAACGACATCCTGGACCTTTCAAAAGTGGAGGCCTCACAACTCGAACTGGAACGAACCGAGTTCGCCCTGCTGGACCTTCTGGAAAAAGTGATCGAAATGCTGGCGGTCCGGGCTCATCAAAAAGGACTATCGCTGGTCTGCGATGTTGCTCCCGAGGTGCTCACCAACGTGGTCGGCGACCCCACCCGCCTGCGCCAGGTACTACTCAACCTACTTGGAAATGCCATAAAATTTACTGAATTCGGCGAGGTCGCGCTGCGCGTCACAAATGGCCTTGATTCGTCCGGCCAGCATGCCTTCCAGTTTGCAATTTCCGATACCGGCATCGGCATCCCTGACGAAAAACTGGGGGCGGTATTCGAGCGGTTCACCCAGGCAGACTCGTCCACCACGCGCCGCTATGGTGGCTCAGGCCTGGGGCTCACAATTTCCAAGCGTCTCGTGGAACTAATGGGCGGCCGCATCTGGGTACAAAGCCGCTTTGGTGAAGGCAGTGTATTCTCCTTTGCCGTACCACTGGAGATATGGACCGGACCGCTAAAACAAGCGGCACTCCTGGCCGGCACCGGTGCGCAACCTCCACTGCGGCCTCTCCGTATTCTCCTGGTGGAAGACTATCCTGACAACCGCACAATCACATTGGCGTATTTGCAGGACACGCCATACCTAGTCGAAGTCGCTGAAAATGGCCTTGCTGCCTACAAGACATTTATTACGAAACATTTTGACGTCGTCCTCATGGACCGGCAAATGCCCGTGATGGACGGCTTGACCGCAACCAGGGCAATCAGAAAATGGGAAAAAGAGAACAGCCGGACCCCCACCCCAATCATTGCACTAACCGCAGCCGCCCTTAAGGGTGACCGTGAGGAATGCGTGGCGGCGGGGTGTACGGCCTATCTAACAAAGCCGATAAAGCAAGTTGTCCTGCTCCAAACCATCCTGGAGCATTGCCCCAGCGCATTTGCATCAGCATCTTCTCCGAAAACCCCCGAGATAACCGTTCGGAGATATGAGCCAACTAAGGATACATCACTTTACCTGCAAAATCGGCGCCTGAATGTTACCTCAATTCTAACCGCCCTGGACGAGGGGGATTTTGAGACGGTAGAGTTTCTGGGCCACGGCATGCGGGGCTCCGGCGGCATGTTTGGATTCCAGGAAATTACCGATATTGGCGCCGCCCTCGAACTCGCCGCCGGTAGAGCCGACACCGGCGGCGCGCGCAAATGCGTGCAGGAATTATCCAACTACCTCGACCACGCTGACATCACTCCCAAAGATCCGATCTGAAATTTATTCCGGATTTCCCGCAAACTTACCGTTGCTCAGCGTCAACGGCCATAGCTGGTAAATATACGTTAAATTTAATGCATGAATGAGTAGTTTCCGAGTCTGCCTTCCGCACAGCCAGACTTCTATATTGCAAGTGCTGCCTCGGTATTGTTCCCCTTATTGTCCTCCTCCCATGGCTTATGAGGTGAACTTAACCCGGGCCACGTTAGATAAGCATTTACGGCCATCAAGGAACACGGATATGAACAAAGATCGCGTTGTAGGCTCGCTCAAACAAGTTAAGGGCACTGTCGAAGAGACCGCCGGAAAACTCCTGGGCGATGCGAAACTGCAGATTGCTGGCAAAGCCGACAAGGCCGAAGGCAAGACGCAAAATATTATTGGAACGATTACGGAAACTCTTAAGTCGTAACGCTTCACGCCTACTGGGCTTCGCGTTAACAATCATAATCGAACAACAAACTGGAACATAATATGTTTAAAATGAAATCTCTACTTCTGGCGACCGTAATTGCACTGACTCCCGTCATTGCACTTGGCACTGCCACCGCCGCAAAAGCTGAATCATCGGTGCAGCTTAACCAAGACTCCATTCAGGCTCTCCAACTGCTTTGCAAAACCAACCCCACTGCCGCGGATCTTTACCACCGCTCCCGTGCCGTGTTGATTTTCCCCAACATCGTCAAGGCCGGTCTGGTATTCGGCGGTGCCTATGGTGAAGGTGAAATGCTGCAAGGCTCAAAAGTCGACAGCTATTATAACACCGTCACCGGTTCGTGGGGCTTGCAGGCAGGCGCGCAGTCCTATGGCTATATCGTGTTCCTGATGAGCGGTTCCGCCGTCAAATACATTCACGACACGCAAGGTTGGGAGATCGGCACCGGCCCGACCGTTGTTGTGGTCGATCAAGGTATCGCCAAAAATCTTTCGACCTCCACCCTCAAGGATGACGCTTATGCCTTCATCTTCAATCAGCAAGGCCTGATGGCCGGCATCAGCATCGAAGGCACCAAGATTTCCAGAATTAATCCGTAATTCTAAGTTTAGCCGTAAGCGCCGGTTTCCCGCAATCATTTGCGGTAAACCGGCCGCTTGCAAGCACAGCAAAACGCTGGATCACAATGGGCCACGCTAAATTTCCGGAGCCAGCGGAGCGGACGGCCCTTCTTACCGCCGGGCGCAATCGCAAAATGGCCTCGTCCGTGCAGGCCTATGTCCGTGGCAGCACAGTCCACTTCTATGAATGGCTTGAAAACGAAAATCCCGCCTCTCTCCCGCACGGTCCTGATGTATGGATCTGCGGTGACTGCCACGCCGGCAATCTCGGCCCCGTAGGCAGTGTCGATGGCGCGGTGGAAATCCAGATCCGGGACTTCGACCAAACCGTTATCGGCAATCCCGTCTACGACCTCCTTCGCCTTGGCTTGTCGCTCGCCATGGCGGCGCGCGGCTCGGACCTGCCGGGCATAACCACGGCACACATGCTGGAGCAAATGATCGAAGGCTACCAAGCCGCCTTCGCACCACGCGCCCTGAACGACACGACTGATTTGCCAGAAATCGTCAGACGCCTGATGCAAAAGGCGGGCAGCCGATCATGGAAACATCTCGCCAATGAGCGTATCGAGGGCATCAAACCGAACATTCCTCTTGGCCGGAAATTCTGGCCAGTAATACCAGCCGCCGAATTTTCT
>PLSD01000046.1 GCA_003164135.1 Acetobacteraceae bacterium | reverse complement strand
GCAATCGCCACAGCCATCACCGCCTCCCATCAATCAAATCAACGGGAAACATCGAATCATAACTCACCGCGTCGGGGGAATCCCCGTAGAGTCAGAAAATTCGGCGGCTGGTATAAGAGGCTGTTTCAGAAGTCGCTCTGGCGAGTCGGCTAGGGGGGATTTTTGAGCACCGGAGCGCAGCGTACTTCAGTACGTGAGCACCGGAGCGCAGAAAATCGCCGCTAGACGGCCGCCGGAGTAGACTTATGGAACAGTCTCTAAACCTTCCGCGCCGCGTCCATTAGCCGCTGCATTTCGTGGATTGCCGCTGGTAGCCCCGTGAGCAGTGCTTCGCCCATGAGGAAGTGGCCGATGTTGAGTTCGCGGATTTCCGGCAGGGCGGCGATGGGGGCGACGTTGTCAAAGGTCAGGCCGTGGCCGGCGTGGCATTCCAGCCCCACCTCGGCTGCCAGCGCGGCGGCGGCGGCCAGGCGTTGCAGTTCACCGGGCTTGCCGTTGGCGTAGGCGCCGGTGTGCAGTTCCACCACGGCGGCACCTACCTCAGCGGACGCGCGGACCTGCGCCGGGTCGGGGTCGATGAACAGCGAGACGGCGATACCGGCCGCATTCAGCCGGGCGATAACCGGCGCCAGCGTGGCGCGCTGGCCAACCACATCCAACCCGCCCTCGGTGGTAATTTCAGTCCGGCGTTCCGGCACAATGCACACGCCGTGCGGGCGCAGCTTGCACGCAATCCCGGCCATCTCATCCGTCGCCGCCATTTCGAAATTCACCGGCACCCCGGCCCAGCCGCAAATCGCCACCGCGTCCGCGTCGCGGATGTGGCGGCGGTCTTCGCGCAAATGGATGGTAATGCCGTCCGCCCCCGCCGCCGCGCAGGCTTTTGCCACTGTCAGCGGGTCCGGGTGGGGGCCGCCGCGCGCATTGCGCAGGGTGGCGACGTGGTCGACGTTAACGCCTAGTCGGATATTTACGCTCATTGCCTAGATATGCAGCGCGCGCCCATCCACCGCCAGGGCGGCTTCCTTCACCACTTCGCTCAAAGTGGGGTGTGCATGGCAGATACGCGCCACATCCTCGGCTGAGGCGCCAAATTCCATGGCGGTGACCAACTCGGCGATCAGCGTGCCGGCATCCGGGCCAATAATATGCGCGCCGAGCAGCTTGTCGGTGGCTTTATCGGCGAGGATTTTGGCAAACCCCTCCATTTCGCCCATGGCGCGGGCGCGGCCATTGGCCATGAAGGGGAATTTGCCGACCTTGTATTCAATCCCGGCGGCCTTCAGCTCTTCCTCGGTCTTGCCCACGCTGGCGACTTCCGGCCAGGTATAAACCACGCCCGGAATGGCATCGTAATTAACATGCCCGGCCTGCCCGGCCAGGAGTTCGGCCAGCGCCACGCCCTCTTCCTCGGCCTTATGCGCCAGCATCGGCCCGGCGATGACATCGCCAATGGCATAAATGCCCGGCACGTTGGTGGCGTAATGCGCGTCGGTCAGCACCAGCCCGCGCGGGTCGGTCGCCACGCCGGCTTTCGCCAGATCCAGCCCTTCGGTATAGGCGCGCCGGCCGATCGCCAGCAGCACGATGTCGGCTTCCAGCGTCTCCGCCTCGCCGCCCTTGGCGGGTTCAATGGTCAGCGTGACGCCGGTCCTGGTCGCTTTAGCGCCCGTCACCTTATGGCCGAGCTTGAACTTGAAGCCCTGCTTGGTCAGCGACTGCTGGAACGCCTTGGAAATTTCGCCGTCGAGGCCGGGGGTGATGCGGTCGAGGAACTCAACCACCGTGACCTGCGCGCCCAGACGCGACCACACGCTGCCCAGCTCCAGGCCAATCACGCCGCCGCCGATAACCACCAGATGCCCCGGCACCTTGTCCAGCTCCAGCGCGCCGGTGGAGGTAACAATGCGCTTCTCGTCCACTTCAACGCCCTTCAGCGGCACGGATTCGCTGCCGGTGGCAATAACGAGGTGCTTGGCGGTGTACTCAGTCCCCGCGACGTCGATCGCGTTCGGGCCGGTGAATTTAGCCTCCCCCTTCAACCAGGTGACCTTGTTCTTCTTGAACAGGAACTCGATGCCCTTGGTATTGGCGCCGACCACCTCACCCTTGCGGGCCTGCATGCGGGCCAGGTCGAAGCTGACCTCGCCAACGGCAATGCCATGGTCCTTCAGCCCGTGCAGGGCCTGGTGATACACCTCGGAGGATTGCAGCAGGGCTTTGGAGGGGATGCAGCCGATGTTCAGGCAGGTGCCGCCCAGCGTGGCGCGCTTTTCAACGCAGGCGACCTTCAGGCCCAGTTGCGCCGCGCGGATGGCGCAAACATAACCGCCGGGGCCGGAACCGATCACGATAACGTCGAAATTCTCTGCCATTTTTCCGCTCCACTTCGCTGGTTTCAAGAAGATGCGCAGGCCTCATAGCCCCAGAGGCATTTCCAGGCAATTCAGCCCGGTCTGGCCAAATCGTGACGGTATTTTCCAAATCATGACAGTATTTTAATGACATCAGATCTTACCTCAGCCGCTCCGGCGCACAATTTCAGCTTGGCGATAGAAATTTTTCTGGGAGCGCAACATGTCACTCATTCTGCTAATTATACTTTTAGTCCTCATTTTCGGCGGCGGCGGCGGGTATTACGCGCATCGCAGCTACGGCACCGCAGGGTTGGGCGGCGTACTGGGGTTCATCCTGGTGGTGCTGCTTATCGTCTGGCTGTTTGGCGGCATGGGCTACTACCACTACTAAAGTCCGGCCGTACGGAGGTTGGCGCGCTCTTGCGCGTCAACCTAAACGGGCTAACGCCCAATTCTTGCGTTAAGCCTACCTGCACGGCTATGTCCGGCCATGCCATCGCTCTCCGCCCGTGTAGGCCGTACCGAACTCGCCGCCACCTTTGCCCAGGCGGCGAGAGCGCGCGCCCTGCGGGCAGCGGGGCATGACGTCATCTCCCTCTCGCTCGGCGAACCGGATTTCCCCACGCCCGAACATGTGGTGGAAGCCGCCCACGCGGCCGCCCGGCGCGGCGAGACCAAATACCCCCCGCTGGCCGGCACCGAGGCGCTGAAGGCCGCCGTGCGGCGCAAATACCTGCGCGACCAGAAGCTCGACGTGCCGGAAGCCAATATTCTCATCACCAACGGCGGCAAACAGGCCATTTTCAACGTCGTCATGGCTGTCATCAACGCTGGCGACGAGGTCATCATCCCCGCCCCCGCCTGGGCCGGTTACGAGCAGACGGTGCAGTTCGCCGGCGGCATCCCCGTATTCGTGCCCTGCCCGCAGGACAAAGGCTTCGTGTTGCAGCCGCAAGCCCTGGAAGCCGCGATCACGCCCCGCACCAAACTCCTGCTGCTGAACTACCCCAACAACCCCTCCGGTGCCGCGATTGACACCGCCGGGCTGAAAGCCATCGCCCAGGTGCTGCGCCGCCACCCGGACATCTGGGTGCTCTCGGACGATATTTACGAGCACCTGCTCTTCGATAATTTCAAATATGCCACCCTCGCCGCCATCGCCCCGGACCTCGCCGAGCGCATCGTCACCATGACCGGCGTCTCCAAAAGCTACGCCATGACCGGCTGGCGGATCGGCTTTTCGGCCATGCCGTCCTCACTGATCAAAGCCTGCACCGTGGTCCAGGCCACCGCGACCTCCGGCGTCTCCTCCATCGGCCAGGCCGCGGCGCTGGCAGCACTGGAAGGCCCGCAGGATTTACTGCGCGAGCGGGCGGCCGCGTACCAGGCGCGGCGGGATCTGGTGGTGGCGCGCTTGAACGCGGTGCCCGGCGTGGCATGCCACCGGCCGGACGGTGCCTTCTACGTGTTCCCCAACATCGCCGGCTGCCTGGGCAAAACCACCCCCGCCGGGCGGCACCTTGCCACCGACACGGACTTCACCGCCGCTTTGCTGGACGAGGCGCATGTCGGCGTGGTGCAGGGCGCGGCGTTTGCCATGAGCCCGTACATCCGCATCTCCACCGCCACCTCCCAAGCCGTGCTGGAGCGCGCCTGCGCCCGCATTGCGGCATTCTGCGCCGCTCTGCGATAATCAGGGCTGCGTATCCGCGGGAACTTCATTCCCCAGTCATTCCGTTACAATTCCCGGCGCCCCTGCTGGCGCCGCAACCCGGATTCTAGCTCCGGTTAATCTCGCCTGTGCAGAGCAACCTTGACGGGAGCCCTAAAAATCCTGGAAGGTCGGATCAACAATGAATTGCCACTCTCCGCCCAAAAATGCCTGCCGCGTGCCGCGAACCAGTGAAATGACCCGCTCAAATGGAATTGGCCAACCATATCGAACTGGAAACAGCCATGCCCCGTAACGGCCTGGAGGAACAGCGCCTGCAGGCATTGCATTCCTACGCAATCTACGACACCCCGGCCGAAGCCTCCTTCGACAGTTTCACGCGTTGGCTGGGTTCGCTGTTACATGTCCCCAGCGTGGTCATTTCCTTCGTCGGGGAACACCAGGTTGCGATTAAATCCAGCTTCGGCTTCCCCGAGCGCCACTTGCCCCGTTGCGATACGTTTTGCCACCACACCATCCAGAGCGACGGCATTCTAATCGTCCCGGACGCCTTGGAGGATCCGCGCTTCTACAACAGCCCCCTGGTGACGCGCCCCAACGGCATCCGTTTTTACGCCGCCGCCCCGCTGGTCACGCCAGATGGCTTCCGCATCGGCGCGGTCTGCGCCATCGACCATTGCCTGCACCCAGACTTCGGCGCGCCCGAGGCGGACACCCTGCGCGAGATCGCCGGCGCCGTGATGCGCGAACTGGAATCCCGCCGCGTGGTCTCCAACCTGATGTTCCAGCAGGAGCTGAACACCGCCATCGCGGACGCCCGCGACTTTCAAACCGCGCTGGAAACCGTGCTGCGGCGTGCGGGCGAACGCCTGGGCGCCAGCTACTGCATCATGCCGCAACAATGTGAAGACCCGGCAACATTCCGCATGATCGCCGGTGTCGCGATCAAGCCGGAATTCCAACCCGTGATCAGCCGCGGACTGGAGACCGAGAAATGGGATATAGCGCAATTCCCTTCCAGGACCGTTTTGACCGAACAGCGCGTGGTGGACACCGGTCTACTGACCCCGGAAACCATAGGCCCCTACGGTGAATTCGGCGCAGCCTTCTTCGCCCTGGGCATGCGCCGGCAAATATCTATCCCCCTTAACCTCGGCACGCGCCGGGCTGCCATCATGGCCGGCTTCAACCGCGGCCACCTCGCCTCCACCGACCAGGATTTCCTGGCCGGCCTGGTAACCAAGCTGGTCCCGCTGCTGCTCGGCCGCCTGCGCGAGGAGGAATCGCACCGCGGCCGCAAACTCATGAACTACGCCAACCGGGCCATGCGCACGCTTATCGGCGCCAACCAGGCGCTGGCCAGTGCCAGCACGGAACTGGGGCTGATCCAGACCATCTGCCAGGTAGCGGTGACGCAGGGCGGCTACGACGCGGCCTGGGTCGGCTTTGCCGAAAACGATGCGCGGCATAGCATCCGCGTCGTGGCAAGATGGGGCCAGCACGTTGAACAGCTGGAGGAAATACCGCTAACCTGGGCAGACAACGGCTTTGGCCAGGGCGTTTCGGGCACCGCGATAAGGGAAAACCGCGTCGCGGCCATTCATAACATCGCGCGTGACCCGCGGCTGGGCCTATTCCGCAAATATCCAGCCCTTTCGCTCTTCGGCTCCTGCATCGCAATCCCCCTGCGCACCGCCAACGGCAGCGTGCTCGGGGTTTTCACATTGTACAATACGGTCCGCGCGGAGGGTGAAACAGCCGGCCAGCTTTCCTTCGACCACAAGGAAAAGGAACTGCTGACCGAACTCGCCCGCGACATCGTCAACGGCATCAACCTGATGAGAATTCGCACCGAACGTAACGAGGCGCTGAAAAAACAACAGGCCAGCGACGCGCGCTTCGCCGATCTGCTGGCCTCCAGTCCCGCTGTTCTCTTCGCCCTGGAACACCAGAGGCAAGGCTGGCGCTGCGTCGAAATGACCCCGAATTTCGAGCGCGTGTTCGGCCATCCCAATGAAGACGCCAAGACCGACGGCTGGTGGGAGGCGCACCTGCACCCCGACGACCTGCCCGTGACCCAAGCCACGATGCAACGCCTCACGGAGGACAAACCCGAGGTTGCCCAGTTCCGCCTGGCCGATAAAAGCGGCGGCTACCGCTGGATCCGTGCCGAACTGGCTTACCGCCCGGCCAACGGTGAAGCCGCGCCCCGGATCATCGGCTCCTGGTTCGACATTACCGAAAAACAGGAAGCCCAGAACGAAATCCACCGGCTGGCCTTCTACGACCAGCTCACCGGCCTCGCCAACCGCCAGCTGTTGCAGGATCAGATCGAGAAAACCGTGCTCAGCGCGCACCGCCATGGCTCCCACAACGCGCTGCTGTTCATCGACCTGGACCGCTTTAAAGCCATCAACGACGCCCACGGCCACGCCACCGGCGACGAGGTGTTGGTGGCCGTGGCCAAACGCCTGCGCCGCGGCCTGCGCGCCAGTGACACAGTCGCCCGCCTCGGCGGCGATGAATTCGTGGTGCTGCTGCCAAAACTTGCGCTGGACAGCCATGAGGCCACCACACGCGCACGCACGCTGGCGGAAAAAATCATCGCCTCCATAGACCGGCCAATAACGCAGGGCGAACTGACCCTGCGGGTGACCGCCAGCGTCGGCATCTACGTGTTTTCCGGCCAGGACCACAATATGGAAAAAATTCTCCGCTGTGCCGACATGGCCATGTATACCGCCAAGTCGATTACAAAAAAACAAGCCTGGTCCTGGGGACATTCCAACATCTCAGTGTTCGAGTCCGCCATGCAGGACATGGTGGCGCAATACCACGCCATCCAGAGCGAGGTGAAACGCGCCCTCGCCGAAGACCGCCTCGAACTCTGGCTACAGCCGCAAGTGGATGCCAAAGGCGCCACCATCGGCGCCGAAGGCCTGATCCGCCTGCACCGGACCGACGGCGTGCTGATCCAGCCAAACGACTTCATCACCGCTGCCGAGGAAACCGGCCTGATCGTGCCCATCGGCCAATGGGTCCGCACGCAAGCCTGCCGCCTGCTGGCAAAATTCCCGCCAGCCCAACTGCCGCGCCTCTCCGTCAACGTCAGCGCCGTGGAATTCCACCAGCCGCACATCGTCGAGGACATCGGCGACCTGCTGCGCCGCTCGGAAACCGATCCATCGCGCCTGGTACTGGAAATAACCGAAAACCTGCTAATCGACCGGCTCGACGAAACCATCGAAAAACTGGAAAAACTCGCCGCCATCGGCGTCGGCATCTCCATCGACGACTTCGGCACCGGATACTCCAGCCTCGCCTACCTGCAACGCCTGCCCATCACCGAAATCAAAATCGACAAACGCTTCATCCACGACATGCTCATCGACCGCCGCAGCGCCGACCTCACCCAATCACTCATCATGCTGGGACAAAACTTCGGCTTCTCCGTCGTCGCCGAAGGCGTCGAAACCCAGGCCCAAGCCAACTTCCTGCGCCACCACGGCTGCCAATACATGCAAGGCTATCACTTTGGCGCCCCCACCCCCACCTTCACCCCCGTGACAACCTTAAACCACGAGGCTGCTGGGGTTTAAGAGACTGTTTCAGAAGTCGCTCCGGAGAGTCGTATAGCGGGGATTTTTGAGCACCGGAGCGCAGCGTACTTCAGTACGTGAGCACCGGAGCGCAGAAAATCGCCGCTAGACGGCCGCCGGAGTAGACTTATGGAATGGTCTCTAAGGCTTTGTCGCGTAGGTGAGGTCTGAGGCAATGCCGGGGATGTCGGGGGTTCCGCCTTCCAGTCCGGCGATAATGAACTGGGGTTTGCCTTGGGCGTTGAACACATACACGGCGGAGGAGTGGGTCACGGCGTAGGTGGGGGTTTTGGTAACGGAGAACACCACGCGGTAGCGGCGGGCCAGCGCGTACAACTGGTCGGCATTGCCGCGCAGCCCGGTTACGTTGGGCCCGAACAGGCTGGTGTATTGCGCCAGCGCGGCCGGGGTATCGCGGGCCGGGTCCACGGTGACGAACAGCACCTGCACTTGCGCAGCGGCGCTGCCCATTTGTTTGAAGATGCGGTCCAGGTTGTACAGCGTTGCGGGGCAAACATCCGGGCAGTTGGTGTAGCCAAAGTACAGCAGCGTGACCTTGCCCTTAAAGCCGGCTTCGCTCACCGTTTTGCCGGTATTCACATCGGTCATGGTAAACGCCAAATCCGGCACCAGCCCGGCGATGTTCACATCCTGCGGCGAGAGGTCGTGGTGGCACCCAGCGAGCGCCAGGCACGCCAGCAAAAAAACGCGGCGGATCATGCTGTTTCCTCTTCCTCGGCATCGGCTTCCAGCCCCAGCATCACCTGCGCGGCATCGGCCTCCACCATTTCCACGGTGCGCAGCACCCGGCCCACGGCGCGCGTCCGCACCCTGGCTTTTTCAATGTTGCTGGACATCGCCGAGGCATTCGCCGCCAGCTTGCCGAGCACATCGTCCATCTTCGTCATCTCCGCCCGCGTCGCCCCCAGCAGCTTGCCAATCTCCCCGGCCCGCTTTTCCAAATCCAGCGTAATATGCCCCAGATGAATCGTCTGCAGCATCGCCGGCAGCAGCGTCGGCCCCAGGATAATCACCTTCTCGCGCACCCGTATTTCATCAATCAAATTGGGAATCCGCGCGACTTCCGCAAACAGCCCATCGCTCGGCAAATACATCACGCCAAACTCCACCGTCTCCGGCGGGCAGATGTATTTTTCGCGTATCTTCTTGGCCTCCAGCCGCACCCTTGCGGCAATCCCATCCCGCGCCGCCCGTTCGCCCTCGATATCCGCCACTTCCGCCGCATTCAGCAGGCGCTCGTAATCCTCGGTCGGGAATTTACTATCCACCGCCAGCCACAACGTGCTGCGCGAGGGCATGCGCACGGCAAAATCCACCCGCTCCCTTGAATCCGCCCGCAACGCAAAATTCCGCTCAAACGCACCCGGCGGGAGCACCTGTTCCAGCATGGCGCCCAGCTGCGCCTCACCCCAGCCGCCGCGCGTCTTCACGTTGGAGAATATCCGTTTCAAATCGCCTATCTGCGCCGCCGCCGACTGCACTTCCCCCATCGCCTGCTGCACGCTGGCGAACTGCTCCAGCACGCGCGCAAAGCTGTTGGTCATCTGCTGTTCCACCGCCTCGTGCAGCTTCTCGTTCACCGAGGTCTGGATCGCCGTCAGCCGTGTTTCCAGCAACGCCACCGTCTTCTGCGAATCCTCCGTCGCCGCCCGCCGCAGCGCTTCCACCGCATTCGCCATGTTCTGCGTCGCCCCGCCGATCTGCGCGAACGCCTTCGAGAGCGCATCCGTGGTCCCGGTCTGGATCGCCGCCGTCAGCCGCCCTTCCACCGCCGCTAGGCTGGTGCGCAAAAACTCCGCCTCCGCGCGGTTGCCGGACAGCACCTTTTCCAACCCCAGTTGCAGCCGCGCCGGGGCCTCATGCGCCGCCCGCCACGCCAGCCACGCAAATACCATGGCCGCCACGCCAATAAGCCCAACCAAAGCCAGGAGCAGAAGTTCAGTGTTCATGTTACCAGCCTAGCAAGATTAACCGAGTCGCGGGAGACACCGGCATGGACTACCAGTACCTAGAAGATTTCCACCCCGGCCAGATGTACGAGAGCACCCCGGTCACGGTCACCGAGGCGGAGATTATTGAATTCGCCATCAAATACGACCCCCAGCCGATGCACGTGGACCCGGTGGCCGCGCAAACCATCACCGGCGGCCTCATCGCCAGCGGCTGGCACACCGCGGCCCTCACCATGAACCGCTTCATCACCGCCGGCTTTTATAACCCCGCCCCCGGCGCGCTCGGCCTTGGCTGCGAGTCGCTGAAATGGCCAAAACCCGTCCGCCCCGGTGACCAGCTCCGCCTGCGCCTGGAAGTCCTCACCGTCCGCCCCAGCGCCACGCGGCCAGACCGCGGCGTCATCACCAACCGCTTCACCACCCTCAACCAGCATAATGAAACCGTGCAGGAAATGATCACCTCTGTTATGATATCCAGACGAAAAGCCTGAACAAAGGGAACCACCATGAACAGCGCCGTCACCCTCATTGCCTTCCTCGTCATCATCGTCGGGGCCGCCGCCGGCTACCTGACGCAAAGCCCCGTCATCGGCGGCCCCATCATCCTCATCGGCGTCATCCTCGCCCTCACCCTGCGCACCTGCGCCGAGTGGGAACGCGCCGTCGTTCTGCGCCTCGGCCGCTTCGCCGGCGTGCGCGGCCCCGGCCTCTACTTCCTCGTCCCGGCGTTCGAGCTGGTCTACACAGTGGTCGACACCCGCCGCCAAAGCACCCGCATCTCGGCGGAGGACACGCTCACCGCCGACGCCGTCTCCGTCACCATGGACAGCATCATGTTCTGGCGCGTCTCGGACGTAAAACGCGCCGCCACCGAGCTCACCGACTACCGCAACATGATCGCCCAGATCGCCCAGACCTCATTGCGTGAAGTCATCAGCGCCACCACCCTGAACGACATCCTCGCCAACCGCGAGGCGATGGACGAGAAACTGCGCGCCTACATCACCAAAAAATCCGACGGCTGGGGCATCGGCGACATCTCGGTTGAAATCCGCGACGTCAAAATCCCCCCCGAACTCAACGACGCCATGAGCCGCAACGCCCAGGCCGAGAAAGAAAAACAAGCCCGCGTCACCCTCGCCAGCGCCGAAATCGCCATCGCCGAGCAAATCGCCGACGCGGCCCGCATTTACGAAAACAACCCCGTCGCCCTGCAAATCCGCCAGATGGGCCTGATCTACGACATGAACAAAGACCGCGGCGTCACCATCCTGGTCCCCACCGACATGGCCAACGCCCTTGGTGCCAGCATCGCGCTGAACGTCAACAACCCCGACTTACCAAAACCCCGCCCCACGACGGTATTTTCTCCGGCGGCGGCGAGCGGGTCGGTACCAAAGGCTTAGACTCAAAGAACTCATTATTGAAAAAATTTAGTGCAATCGACGTCTTACCGCGTGAGTTGCTTCTGGAGAGCTTTAGCAAATGACCACCAAATCTATCGAAAATTTCTTTGCTGGAAAAACCTTGGTTATTCCGAGTTATCAGAGGGACTATGCCTGGACTGAGGAGAACGTGAATGATCTATTCGGGGATATCGAAGAAGCATTGGAAGCCGAAAGTGGACACTACCTCGGAACATTTATCTTGTCTCAAAGTGGCGTAGGCGCACCTTCACAGGTCGTCGATGGCCAGCAGCGATTGACCACTTTGACGATGGTACTCAATGCACTGATCAATAATATAGAAGATAATACTGTCAGTCAGCACTACAAAAACACGTTTATAGAACATCCTCTTACCGGATTGAAGCTATGCATGCAGGGTAACAATGCAGCCTTCTTTTCCGATATCTTAGCCAACAAAACATCTGTTCCAAAGACTGACGGGCAAGATCGGTTATTGCGAGCTTACCAATGGATTAAGCAGCGTATGAATGCGCTACGCCAGAATAGCGGACAAGAAACAATAAAACGATGGCTGGTATGTGTAAGCCAAATGGAGGTTCTTGAGTTCATTGAACGTAATGAAGGCAAGGCAATCAGAATGTTCCAATCGGTCAATGACCGTGGCGTGCCACTCGCGAAGATGGACATAGTTAAAAGCCTTTTAATTTATTACTCCAATAGGTACCTTAGTGCATCTCTAGATACTGAAATTGCGCAAGCGTTTGGTAAGGCTTTTCACAGCTTTAGTCAAATTAAGCGTTTGGCTGGCAAGGACGATGGTTACAAGGTACGACTAATTGCACGAGATACGTTTCGTGAAGATGACGTGCTCCGCTACCATTACATGGCTTTCGATGGCTCCGCATTCGGTGCAATTGCTGGCGCAGATTACAATGCTACAGCAGAGACGGTGTTGGAAAACTTTCTCAAACCAGTTCTGAAGGGAATTCGCAATGACACGGATCAGCTCAGAGCTTTTATTCTTGCATACACAATGGATTTGGTTCACTTTTTCGGCGCGCTCGAAAAATTGGTTGAGGCAACACACAATGATCCCGCTATCTATCGTTTGTTTATAATTCAAGATTTGGCGGCAACTCTATACCCTCTTGTTATTCGGCTTCATCTTATGGGGTGGTTGTCCCAAGTAAAATTGACCAACGATACCCGATATCTCCAAGAGATAATCGAAATGGTCGATTTGCGTGTCTTCAAGTTGCGAGGCACAAACCCGCAGGCCGACATCGCTAGTATTACTCATGATTTGCCAAAAGTAACAATTGACGAAGTTGGTAATCGACTGCAAAACTTTAGCCAAAAATTTATGCCCGATGCACTAATGGCATCTAGACTCATTGACGAAGACCTTTATCGCAATCCGGGATTGCCGATCATGTTGTTAGAAGCTGAAGAAAGTGCTCGTCATGCAGTTGGCAATGAATCGTTGGCCTTTGGCGATTTAGTTGAACTGAATGCTGCTGGGTTAACCATCGAGCACATACTGCCGCAAGATCCTAGCTTTAATATTATTGCTTACGGATTTATAAATTCAGAAGAATACACTCAGCATAACCATCGAATTGGCAACTTAATGTTGCTCGAAGCGCCAATAAATAGTGCATGTAGAAATCGAACCGTCGAAGAAAAAATGCTGAATAGTGATTTTTACCAGAAATCACAGCTGACGGCGGTGGTAGAATTGAGAGCTGAATGTGCGGATCAAAGTCCTATGTTTGGTCGGGATAAGATCACGTCGCGCTCAAAGTCTCTGGCTGATATGATCGTCAAGCGGTGGCCAATTACATTTCCTATAGGAGAGGCCTGAGCGTTCGTGACTCATCAAAACGACCTCTCCCTGCCGGGTTTTGACTTTCACAGGCTCCAAGTCAAACCAACGCGCTATTCCATTCACGTCAACGGCTCCTGGTGCGTGACATTCGAGTGGGACGGCGAAGACGCCACCAATGTAGACCTGGAACAATACCACTGAGGCCCAAACCATGAAGTCCACCCGCGCCCCCGCCCGTCAGCCCACGCACCCAGGAGAAATGTTGCGTGAAGACGTGCTCCCCGCCCTTGGCCTGCCGGTCAACGCGGTGGCGGACAAACTCGGCGTCGCCCGCCAGACCCTGCACAACATTTTATCCGAAAAATCCTCCATCTCCCCGGAAATGGCGCTGCGCCTGGGCAAGCTTTTCGGCAACGGCCCGCAAATCTGGCTACGCATGCAACTGGCCGTCGATTTATGGAAAGCCGAACAAAAACTCGCCGGCCAGATCAGCAAAATCCCAACGCTGGAAGCCGCTTAGAGTCTCACCAACTCACGCGAACTCGTAAGCATCCATCCGCAAAAACGCATACTCCGTCGAGCTATGCAGCCGCCTCGCCACCGCCCCCGGCCCCGCCGCCCCCATCGCCACGTACAGCGGCAACAAATGCTCCTCGGTCGGGTGCTCATCCGCCCCAAACGGCGCAAGCGCGCGATAGTCCAGCAGCGCCTGCAAATCCCCCTCGCGCAGCTTCGCATCCATCCAGGCGGAAAACGCCGTCACGTCCTTAGCCTCCGGCGCATCAATCTCCGGCATCCCCCGCCGGAACCGCCGCAAATCATGCGTAAAGCTCCCGCTGCCTATCACCAGCACCCCTTCCGCCCGCAACGGCGCCAGCGCCGCCCCCAGGGCAAAATGGTGCGCCGGCCCCAGATGCGGCTGCACCGATATCTGCAACACCGGAATATCCGCCGCCGGATACGCCAGCAGCAACGGCACCCAGGCGCCATGGTCCAGCCCGCGCTCGGTATCAATCCCCGCGGCAAACCCGGTCTCGCGCAGCCGCTGCGCAATCCGCTCCGCCAGTTCCGGGGCAGTGGGCGGCATGTAGTGCAGCGTGTACAGCTCCTTCGGGAACCCGTAAAAATCATGAATCGTATCGTTGCGCGCCGGCACATTGAGCATCGGCAGCTCGGTCTCCCAATGCGCCGAGGCCACGAGTATCGCCTTCGGCCGCGCGAACAACCCGCCCAGCCCGATCAGAAAATCCCGCGCCGGCGTATCCGTCAGCGCCGTCATCGGCGCCCCATGGCTCAAAAACAGCGTCGGCAACATGGCCCTAACCCCCCGCCCGCTGCGCGAGCCGGAACGGGTCGGCCTTATACGTGCCCAAAATCTTAATTTCGGTCGAGAAAAACGCCAGCTCCTCAAACGCCAGCCGCAAATTCTCCTGCGCCGGATGCCCATCCACCTCAGCCAAAAACTGCGTCGCGGTAAAAGTGCCGTTCACCATGTAGCTCTCCAGCTTGGTCATGTTCACGCCATTGGTGGCAAACCCGCCCAGCGCCTTGAACAGCGCCGCCGGCACGTTGCGCACCTTAAACACAAACGTCGTCATCAAGTTGGGCGTGTCCGGCGGGAAAACAACCGGCTCCTTCGCCATCACATAAAACCGCGTGGTGTTATGCGCCTCGTCCTCAACATTCCGCCGCAAAATCTGCAACCCGTGCAGTTCCCCGGCCAATGCCGACGCAATTGCCGCATCCTCGATACTGTTTTTCGCGGCAATAATCTCCGCCGCCCCGGCAGTATCGTACTCCACCACGGGCGTCGCCCCCAGCTCGCGGATCAACCGCCTCACCTGCCCCAGCGCCACCGGGTGTGAGTGAATGCGCTTAATGCTCGCAATGCTCGCCCCCTTCGGCGCCAGCAAACAGTGCTCAATCCGCAAAAACTTTTCCGCGATAATGCTCAAGCCACTCCCCGGCAGCAGCGCATGCATATCCGCCACCCGCCCGGCCAGCGAGTTTTCCGGCGGCAGCATCGCCAGCGCCGCCCGCCCCTCATGCACCGCGTCAATCGCCGCCTCAAACGTCTCGCAAGGCAGCGTGGTCATCTCGGGGTAGGAAACCCGGCAAACCAGGTCCGAATACGCGCCCGGCTGCCCCTGAAAAGCGATGCTGCTCATGAAAAATGCCCCAAATTCTGCCGCGCCAGATGCAAATCCGCATGCGTATCCACACCAAAAGGTGCCGCCGGCACCCGCGCCGCCCCTATCCGCATCCCCGCCTCCAGCGCCCGCAACTGCTCCAACTTCTCGCGCAATTCCAACGGCGAGGGCGCCATCCCCACAAACCGCGCCAGCGCCGCCCGCCGGTACGCATAAATCCCAATATGGTGCCACAGCGGCCCCGGCCCTGACGGCACCCTACTCCGCGAAAAATACAGCGCCGGCGCCACGTCCTGCCCCTCGCCAAACGCACAGGCGCACTTCACCACCGATTCGGCATTCGCCTCCGCCTCGCTGCTCACCGGCGCCACCAGCGTCGCAATATCAAACGCCGGGTCCGCCAGCGGCAGCAGCACCGCCCGCAGGTACTCAGGCGAAATACTCGGCAAATCCCCCTGCAAATTAATCACCACATCATGCATCCCCGCCGGGTCCAAAATGTTCAGCGCATCAAAAACCCGGTCCGAGCCCGATGGATGCGCCGGATCGGTCAGCACCGCCGTCCCCCCGGCCGCCTCCACCGCCCGCACAATTTCCGCCTCCCCGCACGCCACCGCCACCGGCCCCAACCCAGCCTCGCGCGCCCGGTTCAGCACATGCACAATCATCGGCAAACCGGCGATATCCGCCAGAACCTTGTCCGGCAACCGGGTGGAACCCATGCGGGCGGGGATCAGGATAATCGGGGTCACGGGTTTTCTCGTCTCACTAATGCTTGTCGTGCCTGCCTAAATCGCTATAGGGGTAAGCGCAATCGCGGCAAATAACGAGGGGATCAGGGTTAGGCATGAGCAGCACGGGTAAGGACAGCTTGCTGGGTAACAAAATATTAGCCGGTCTGCTGACCGCCGGGATTATTTTGTGGGCCGCGAACCGCATCGCCGGCGTTGTGGTGTCGGACGAATCGCCAAAAACCCCGGCCATCGCCATCACCGGCCTGCAAACGGCAGCCGCCCCCGTGGCGTCAACCGCCCCGGCTGTGAGCATTGACACTCTTTTCGCCACCGCGGATGTCGCCAAGGGCCAAGCCCTGGTGGCACAGCAGTGCTCCGCCTGCCACACCCTGGCCAAGGGCGGCGCTTCGGGCGTCGGCCCCAACCTGTATGGCATTTTAGGCGCCAAAGCTTTCGGCGCCGCCGGCTTCACCTATTCCAGCGCCGTCGCCAGCAAGGCCGGCAAGCCCTGGACACCCGACAGCTTAAGCGCCTGGCTGCAAAACCCCGCCACCTTCGCGCCCGGCACCGGCATGTCCTTCGCCGGCATCAAAAACGACCAGTCCCGCGCCAACGTCATCGCCTACCTCAACAGCAACTCTGACACCCCGGCGAAACTGCCCTGAACATGCAAAGCCTGATCGCGGCCGCCGAAGCAGCGCTAGACGCCGCCGGCGCCGCCATCCGCCCGCACTTCCGCGCCGGGGTGCTCTCCGACGACAAATCCGACGAAAGCCCGGTCACCATCGCCGACCAGCAGGCCGAACAAATTTTACGCGAAATTTTGATTGAAAAATTTCCCGATTTTGGAATTTTGGGCGAGGAATTCCCCGACCATAACACGGGGAAAAAATACGTCTGGGTGATTGACCCCATCGACGGCACCCGCGCCTTCATCACCGGCCGCCTCACGTTCTGTACGCTATTGGGCTTGTTGGAAGATGGCATCCCCATCCTCGGCTTCATCGACCAGCCCATCACCCGCGAACGCTGGCGCGGCGGCCGCAACCTCCCCACCAGTTTCACCGGCCCGCTCGGCGGCACCATCGGCCCGCGCCCCGTAACCAACCTGGCCCACGCCGAACTCTCCTCCACCGCCCCGGAAATGTTTACCCCCGAAGCCGCCGCCCGCTTCGCCCGCCTGCAAGCCGCCGCCCGCCGCGTCTACTGGGGCGGCGACGCCTACGCCTACGGCCTGCTCACCCTCGGCCAAATCGACGTCGTCGCCGAATTCGGCCTGAAAACCTGGGACTGGGCCGCCCTGGCCCCCATCATCGAAGCCGCCGGCGGCACCATCACCGACTGGTCCGGAGAAAAGCTCCGCCTGGGCTGCGACGGCACCGCCTTAGCCGCCGCCAATTCCACGCTCCACGCAGCGGCGCTAAAGGCTCTGGGGTAGGGTTTGCTTAAACCACACTGGCTAATCCCAAAGCTACTGGTAAGATCTTTCTGTGGATGAAACAGATATTTTATACGGGCTTTTTATCGCGGTCTTGACCCTAGGGGGTACGGCCGTAATTTCAGCGCTAATCACTCCGTCCAGCCGCTATTACAGACTTCTCGTATTTGGTGGTGGAGCATCTATGCTCGTTGCGGTTGTCGGTATCGCATTTATGTTAATTTCCAGTAGCCGAACCGCCCCTGCTGGGAGTGGTCCTACTATTACCGGCAGCGGAACAACGGTAGTTTCTGTCGGTCAGACAGGTGGTGTAACCGCAGGAACATATGTCAACCAAGCGATTATGCCTGAATTTCATATTTTAAGTAAGTCTGACTCACAAAATCAAGATGGTTCAACGACCACGGCAATCAATACGGAAGTAGTCGCGCCAGTTACGCCAGGAAATCTTCATATCAATATTGGCGCGTCAGGCCTAGAAGATGTTCAAATTATGCCTCCACCACAAAACGGAGTGTCTTCAATGGAAATGCGAAACGTGGCCCGTTCTGGGACTTCGTTTTCCGCAGATATTCCAAGTCCCAATGGGCAGTATGAAATTACTATTCGGACGGACCGTAAGACGCCGATAAATCTAGATTCTCATTTTTAAGCCAGCGTAGGGCGGATCAGCGCAGCGCCTTCACCCCCCAAGCACCTACTTCACTCCACCCACTCGCCCCACAGCCCCCAAAATCCCCCGCACCCTCTGCAAACTCATCGCCATCACCGCCACCGGCACCGTCTCCACCTCCACAAACCCAAACTTCCCATAATACGCCACCAACTCCTGCGTCGCCGGATGCACCACCAACAACCGGCACCCCGCAATCTCCGCCACTTTTGCTCCCTGCCCCATCGCGTGCAGCACCAGCTCCCGGCCAATCCCCCGGCCCTGAACCGCCTTCGCCACCCCAAGCTGCGCCAGCACCACGCAACTCACCGGGTCCGGCGCATTGCGCCGCAACGCCCCCGGCAACCCGCCGCGCAGGATTCCCCCCGTGGTAATCGCATAAAACCCGCAAACCGCCCCGCCGCTGTCCCGCGCCACATAGGTCCGCGCATCATCGCTCGCCTGGCTCGCCACCCCTCTGGCCCTCAGCCACGCATTCCGCGCCGCATCACCGCAATCAAACTCGCTCACATCATCGGCGGCCGATAAAACCGAAATAAACCCCGCGCCCGTCATCCCCGCTGCTTGGTCAGCCACGCTTGGTCAACCACGCCACGGTCGCCGCGTCCGGCTGCACCGCCTCATCCTCATCCAGCAGCTTTTGCACCGCCGCCCATCCATTTTCCGACGCATAAAACACCCGCGGCGCCGCAATCGCCTGCTCCGCCGCCTCAATCCCATGGTTCAACAAAAAATCGCTGATCGTCGTATGCCGCGCCTGCGCCGCCGCCATCAGCAACGCCTTCACATTCGGCGTCACCCGCACCTCAATGCGCTCCGCCTTCACTTCCTTCTCCAGCACGGCCATCCCATCACCCTCTCACAAAAACCCGCCTCAACATACCGTACGTACAACATCCGCACAACAAAAATCGGCATTTGTCCGTACGCCCCCAACACCCGCCGCATTTTCCCGCCCTCTCCTCTGAACATCACCCCCCGCGGCACTTAGATAATGCTAGTCTGCAACCCAACAGGAGCCACCACCATGGACATCTTCCCCGCCGGCACCCGCCCCTCCACCATCCCTCCCGCCGAATACTTCACCGGCACCGTCCGCCTAGACCCCCTCTTCAACCCGCCCGCCCCCGCCCGCGCTTTCGGCGCCAGCGTCACCTTCGAGCCCGGCGCCCGCACCGCTTGGCACACCCACCCGCTCGGCCAAACCCTCATCGTCACCTACGGCTGCGGCTGGGTGCAACTCGCGGGCCAGCCCATCCAAACCATCCGCCCCGGCGATGTCGTCTGGATCGCCCCCTTTGAGCGCCACTGGCACGGCGCCACATCCACCACCGCCATGACCCACATCGCCATCCAGGAACAACTGGACGGTTCACCCGTAACCTGGATGGAACACGTCACAGACGAACAATATCAGGGCGCGGCCTAACCGCCCGAGGCGCACGGCGGACGCAACAAGCGCGGCGCAGTCCGCCATCGCCTACCCAAAACCAACCAAATCATTCCTTTTCCGACACGGACCCGCACAAATTGGGGTGCAAGCAAAAAATAAACCCGGAACATCAATACTTTACAAGCTATTCCTCACAATAGCTCCACGTGAAACACCCCCCACCCCGCCCCTTGATCCCGCCCCCGCTCTAACCTAACTCATCGGGCCATAACTCCCGTCCACCCAGAGGATCTCATGACCGAAACCGTCCCCGAAGAAACCCGCACTTTTGGCACCGAGGTCGGCCGCCTGCTCGACCTGGTGGTCCACTCCCTCTATTCCGACCGCGAGATTTTCCTGCGCGAACTCGTCGCCAACGCCGCCGACGCCACCGACAAACGCCGCTTCCTGGCCCTGTCGGACGGCGCGCTCTCTTTGCCCGAAAACCCCGCCATCAAAATCTCCGTGGACAAGCTGGGTAACACCATCACCATCACCGACCACGGCACCGGCATGAGCAAGGAGGAACTGGCCGACCATCTGGGCACCATCGCCCGCTCCGGCACCGCCGCCTTCACCTCCTCCCTGGCCGAAAAAAAGCCGGAAGACCGCCCCAGCCTCATCGGCCAGTTCGGCGTCGGCTTCTACTCCGCCTTCATGGTGGCCGATGAAGTCGAAGTCATTTCCCGCAAAGCCGGCCACCAGGAAGCGTGGGCCTGGGTCTCCACGGGCAAGGGCCAATACACCCTCAAACCCGCCGCCCGCGACGAATCCGGTACCACCATCATCCTCCACCTGAAGCCGGACGCCGAGGAATTCCTCGAACCCCTGCGCATCAAAACCATCATCCGCAAATGGGCCGACCACATTGCGCTCCCCATCGAGCTTGAGGAAGACGGCAAATTCACCGCCGTAACGGAAGGCTCCGCCCTCTGGCGCCGCAACAAATCCGAAATCTCGAAGGAAGACTACGCCGCCTTCTACCGCCACATCGGCCACGCGTGGGACGAACCCTGGGCCACCATCCACTGGCGCGCCGAGGGCACGCTGGAATTCTCCGCACTCCTGTTTATCCCCTCCAGCAAACCCTTCATGCCGGTGGAGGAAACCCGCGACTCCAAAGTCCGCCTGCACGTCAAACGCATGTTCATCACCGACGAAGCCAAGCTCCTGCCCAACTGGCTCTCATTCGTGGTGGGCGTGGTAGACACCGAGGACCTACCGCTGAACGTCTCCCGCGAAATCCTGCAAGCCACCCCGGTGCTGGACAAAATCCGCAAGGCACTCGTCAACCGCGTCCTCTCGGAACTCAAAGCCAAAGCCAAGGACGCTGAAGACTTCAAAACCTTCCAGGACAATTTTGGCGCCGTGCTGAAGGAAGGCCTCTACGACGACACCGGCCACGCCGCGGAAATCGCCGGCCTGCTCCGCTTCGCCTCCACCAAGGAGGAAGCCACCACGCTGGACGACTACATCGCCCGCATGCCCGAAGGCCAGACCGATATCTACTACCTCGCCGGCGACGCCACCAACCTCAAAACCTCGCCTCAGCTCGAAGGCTTTGCCGAAAAAGGCTACGAGGTCCTGCTGCTTTCCGACCCGATCGACGCCTTCTGGCCGACCCGGATGGAAACCTACAAAGACAAAAAACTAAAAAGCGCCTCCCAAGCCGGCAGCCTCTTTGCCCCGGCCGAGAACAGCGAAACCATCACAACCCTTTGCGAATCCCTGGCCAAAGCCCTCGGCGACAAAGTCTCCGGCGTCACCGCCTCAACCCGCCTGAAGGACAGCCCCGCCATGCTGGTCGCCAACGAGGCCGGACCCGACCTCGCCATGCAACGCCTGCTGCGCCGCGCCGGCCGCCCCGTCTTCGGCCTGCCACCCACGCTGGAAATCAACCCCAACCACAAACTCATCCAATCCCTGGCAACCAGCCCAGACCTGGAAAACAAAGACCTGGAAACCAAAGCCAGCCTACTGCTCGACCTCGCCAAACTCCAGGAAGGCGACCTCCCCGACGACCCCGCCGCCTTCGTGCGCCTCATCGCCAGCGCAATCGCGGGGGACTAAGATACGGGGAAGCAAGGCCAGGCGGCGCTGCCCCCTGGACCCCTGCGAAGGGCCGCGCCTTTGGTGGGGTTCCAAGGGGCGGCGCCCCTTGGCCTTGCTTCCCCGAACTTAATTCCCGAGATTGAGCTGGCTATGTGTGGTTGCTGCGCCAGTTACCCCACCCACGCCTGCGCCGATGAGGGCGCCTGTACCGGGGCCCATGCCTGTTGCAGCACCGATAATGGCACCACCGCCGGCACCGATCGCTGCTCCGGTGAGGGCACGGTGGCCAGGAGAGTAACCACAGCCGCCAAGGGTGGTGAGTGAGGCTGCCAGCAGCAGGCTGATTGTTAATTTATGCGACATGGTGGACTCCATTCTTCTAGCGTTAAGGTGTGATTTGCTGTCCGGTTCTAATTACCGACCAGCGGTTTACCCAGATTCAGGTCGTGCGGGCTAATCGCGGCACCCGCCACGGCACCCACACCACCACCTATAGCAGCACCCGCTCCTGGGCCAATGCCCGCAACGGTTCCGATAATGGCACCCGCACCGGCGCCGATCGCGCCGCCGGAGAGTGCACGCGCCCCCGGACTATAGCCGCATCCAGCCAACGCAAGCGGGGCCAAAAGCAGCAGGGGGAGAGCACGTGGACTTACCTTTATCATGACAAACCTTTATTGTTGAACATTCTTTATATGGCCCATGGCGGGGGGCGTTCCACATCGCAGGTCTGACCTGGGCATTAACTTACCGCAAGAAACCCCAGGCTTTACCCGGGCGCATGCCAGCCGGGCCTTGCCCGCCCGCACCCCTGGCTGTAATCCCTGGCACGGATTTCTGATTTGCCCCTGGGGTGGCCAGCGGCAGGTCAGCACAAGAAAGGTTTTTGATGTTCTCTAAACTTCTCGGCCTCATGTCGGCTGATATGGCAATCGATCTCGGCACCGCGAACACGCTGGTCTATGTAAAGGGCCGCGGCATCGTGCTGGCGGAACCCTCCGTGGTGGCAATCGCCGACGTTAAAGGCCGCAAGCACGTGCTGGCCGTGGGCGAGGAAGCCAAAATGATGCTCGGCCGCACGCCAGGCAACATCCAGGCCATCCGCCCCTTGCGTGACGGCGTGATCGCCGATTTCGAGGTCGCGGAGGAAATGATCAAGCACTTTATCCGCAAAGTGCATAACCGCCGCGGCTTCTCCTCGCCCATCATCATCATCTGCGTCCCCTCCGGCTCCACCGCCGTGGAACGCCGCGCCATCCAGGAAGCCGCTGAATCCGCCGGCGCGCGCAAAGTCTTCCTCATCGAGGAACCCATGGCCGCCGCCATCGGCGCCAACCTGCCCGTCACCGAACCCTCCGGCTCCATGGTCGTAGACATCGGCGGCGGCACCACGGAAGTCGCGGTCATCTCGCTCGGCGGCATCGTCTACGCCCGCTCCGTGCGCGTCGGTGGCGATAAAATGGACGAAGCCATCATCTCCTACATCCGCCGCGCCTTTAACCTGCTCATCGGCGAAAGCTCCGCCGAACGCATTAAAATGGACATCGGCGCCGCCTGGATGGACAGCGCCGACGACGGCCCGTCCCGCTTCGTCAAAGGCCGCGACCTGATCAACGGCGTGCCGCGCGAAGTCACCGTCACCCAGCGCCAAATCGCCGAAAGCCTCTCCGAACCCGTCGGCCAGATCGTCGAAGCCGTGAAAGTCGCGCTGGAAAATACCCCGCCGGAACTCGCAGCCGACATCGTCGATAAAGGCATCGTGCTCACCGGCGGCGGCGCCCTGCTGCACCGGCTCGACGAAGTCCTGCGCGTCTCCACCGGACTGCCCGTCATGGTCGCGGAAAACCCGCTGCAATGCGTCGCCCTGGGCACCGGCCGCGCCCTGGAAGAAATCAAACGCCTCCGCACCGTCCTCTCATCGATGTACTAAGCCCTTCGGGTTTGGGGTTTCAGTAAGCAAGGCCAAGGGGCTTTGCCCCCTGGCCTTGCTTACTGAAACCCCAAACCCGAAGGCTTATTGCCCGATGACGGGGTGGGTGGCGGCGTAGTTGAGTTCGTCTTGTGTCATTTCGAAGCCGACGAGGATTTGTATTGTGGCGCTGTCGGGGGTGTTCGGCAGTTCGACGGTGACGGGTTTGCTGGTGGCTTGCGCGGTGCTGGCATTACCGTTGAAGGTCAGGGCGATGCTGTAGTCGGTTTTGGAGATGACCGAATCGCCTTGGGTAATGGCGACGAAGTACGGCAGGGTGATGGCTGCGCCCTGGTTCGCGGGGCCGTTGGAGGCTGCGAATCCGGCCTGGAATTTCACCTCGAGCAGGTTTTTCTTTTTCTTGAGGTCGCAGGCCCCGGCGACTCCGGTGATGCGCGCGGTGGTGATCTGTGCGGCGACATCCGAGCGGCCTGGCAGGAAGGTGGTCCGCACCTGGGTTTGCTGCAGTACCGCGACTTGCGGGCAGTATTCCTGCGCGGCCGCGGTGGGTGGGGGCGGCGTTGCCGGGGTGGAGGAAGCCGGGGTGGAGGCGCAACCGGCGATGGCGGCTAGGGAAATGAGCGAAAGCAGGGGAGCGGTAAACTGTTTCATGGCGCCTCCCTTGCCAGATTTTTTACTAAAGGTCATCTACACGCCATGGCGGTTTATACAGAAGTTACGGACGAAGCCCTGGCGGAATTTCTCGGCGGCTACGGCATTGGCACCATGGTGGCCTTCCGCGGCATTGCGGAGGGTGTGGAGAACAGCAATTACGCGCTGAAAACAACGCAGGGGGATTTTATTCTCACTTTGTACGAAAAGCGTGTGGACCCCGCCGATTTGCCCTGGTTTTTGGGGTTGATGGAGCATCTGGCGGCGCATGGCCTGTCCTGCCCGCTGCCGGTGCGCGCCAAGGACGGCAAAAACCTCAATCCGCTGGCCGGCAAAATCGCCGCCATCACCACGTTTTTGCCCGGCGTATGGCCGCGCCGGGTTCAGGTGGAGCATTGCGAGCCGCTGGGCGCCGCTTTGGCCAAACTGCACCTGACCGGTGCCGGGTTCGCGCCCACCCGCGCCAACGCTTTGGGGCCGGATGCCTGGAACGATCTGTTACAAAAATCTGCTCCCCAGGCGGACACGGTGCAGCCGGGGCTGGGCGAGGAACTGAGCGACATGCTGCACGGCATTGTCGCCAACTGGCCGCAAAACCTGCCCACCGGGCACATCCACGCCGATTTATTTCCCGATAATGTCTTTTTTCTCGACGGCAAAATCTCCGGACTGATCGACTTCTATTTCGCCTGCACCGACATTTATGCCTACGACATCGCCATCTGCCTCAACGCCTGGTGCTTCGAGAAAGACTTCAGCTTCAACGTCACCAAATCGCGCGCTTTGCTGCGCGGCTACATGGCCCACCGGGCACTCAGCGCCGCGGAAACCGGCGCCCTGCCCGTGCTCGCCCAGGGTGCCGCCATGCGCTTCCTGCTCACCCGCCTGTACGACTGGCTGAACACCCCGCCCGGCGCCATGGTGACACCGAAAGACCCGTTGGACTACTACCGCCGCCTGCGCTTCCACAACGCAGCCCAGGATGCCTCCGCCTATGGCCTCTGATACCACCGCAACCGCCCCCACCGTAACCATCGCGGTCGAAATCTGGACCGACGGCGGCTGCCGCCCCAACCCCGGCCCCGGCGGCTGGGGGGCCATCCTCAAATTCAAAGGCACCACCAAGGAACTCTCCGGCGGCGAGATGGAAACCACCAATAACCGCATGGAACTCACCGCCGCCGCCGAGGCGCTGTCCGCCCTCACCCGCCCCTGCCGCGTCATCCTCAATACCGACAGCCAATACCTCAAAGATGGCATCACCCGCTGGCACACCGGATGGGTCCGTAAAAACTGGCGCACCGCCGGCGGCGACCCCGTGAAAAACATGGACCTCTGGAAACGCATCCTCGACGCCGCCAAACCACACGAAATCGAATGGAAATGGGTAAAAGGCCACTCCGGTAACCCCATGAACGAACGCGCCGACGTCCTCGCCACCATCGCCCGCGAACGCGTCGAAGCCCTGGGTGTTGGGGGCTGAATTCTGGGAGTAAGTGAGGCCAAGGGGCTCTGCCCCTTGGCCTTGCTTACCCGGAACTCATCCCCAACACCCAGGCTTCAGCTGCGGTAGGAGCCGTTGATGTTGATGTAGCCGTGAGTCAGGTCGCAGGTCCACACGGTGGCGCGGCCCTGGCCGAGGCCGATGTCGACCTCGATGTTGATTTCCTGGCCTCTCATGTGGGCGATGACGGGGGTTTCGTCGTAGCCGGGGACGATGCCTCCGGCCTGGGCCATCCAGGTGCCGCCGACGGCGACGCCGAGTTTGTCGCGGTCGGCGGGCTCACCGGCCTTGCCGACGGCCATGACGATACGGCCCCAATTGGCGTCCTCGCCGGCGATGGCGGTTTTCACCAGGGGGGAGTTGGCGATGGACATGGCGACACGGCGCGCCGAGGCGTGGGAGACGGCGCCGTCCACGGTGATCTGCACGAGTTTCTGCGCACCCTCCCCGTCGCGCACGACCATGAGGGCCAGTTCGTGCAGCACCTCGCCCAGCGCGCGGCGGAAGTCGCCCAAATGGCCGGGGTCATCGGTGGGTTCGTTGCCGGCCTGGCCGGTGGCGAACAGCAGCACCGTGTCCGAGGTGGAGGTGTCGGAGTCGATGGTGATGCAGTTGAAGGTGTGGTCCACGCCTTTGTTCAGCATGGCTTGCAGGGCCGGGGCTGGAATCGCGGCGTCAGTGAATATGAACGCCAGCATGGTCGCCATGTCAGGCGCGATCATGCCGCTGCCCTTGGCGATGCCTGTGATCCGCACGTCCACGCCGCTTAAGCGAGCGGTGCGGGTGGAGGCTTTGGGGAAGGTGTCGGTGGTCATGATCGCCTTGGCGGCTTCGGCGAAGCGGTCCTCGGCGAGATTGGCTTTCAGCGTATCCAGCACCGCGACGATTTTATGCGCCGGTAAAGGCTCGCCGATAACGCCGGTGGAAGCGAGGAATATCTGTTCGGGCAGCGTGCCCAGCGTGGCGGCGGCGGCGGCGGCGGTGGTTTCCACCGCGCGGGTGCCGGCGATGCCGTTGAACACGTTGGCGTTGCCTGCGTTCACCACCAGGCCGCGGGCGATGCCACCTTGCAGCACCTCGCGGCAATAGGTCACCGGCGCGCCGGGGCAGAGGTTTTTGGTGAAAACCCCGGCCACCGTCGTACCTTCGGCGAATTCGGCGAGCAGCACATCGGTGCGGCCCTTGTAGCGGATTCCCGCCTCACCGGTGGCCAGCCGCACCCCTGCCAAGGGGGGCAGCGTGGGCAGCGGCAACGCCAGCGGCGAGAGCGGGATCGGCCCAGCCATTACTTAGCCGGCGCGCCCTGCGGCGAGGCGGTGCCGTCCGCGTTGTAGAGTTCAACCTTCACCCTGCCGCGCACATCGGCCAGCGTGGCTTTGATGGCGTTGTCGGCGAGGGTCTGGCGGATCTGCTCCTGCACGTCGGCCAGCGCCGGCGTCGGGCCGGCGCGCTTGCCTTCGCAGAGGATGACATGCCAGCCGAACTGCGTCTGCACCGGGGTTGTGGTGTACTTGCCGGGGGCCAGGGCGAAGGCCGCGGTGGCGAAGGCCGGGACCATTTCGTCCTGGCTGAACCAGCCCAGCTCACCGCCATTGGAAGCGCCGGGGTCGATGCTGTCCTTCTTGGCCAGGGTGGCGAAGTCGGCGCCCTTGTTAAGCTGGTCGATAACCGCCTGGGCCTCGTCCTGCGTCTTCAACAGAATATGGCGGGCGTCGATCTGGTCCGGGCCGGGCTTGCCGGCATAGTCCTTTTTGTATTCAGCCTGCACGGCGGCCGGCGATACCGCGGACGCGATATGCTTCTGCACATAGGCGTTTTCCAGCTTCACGTTGGCGGCCGATTCCATTGCGGCGGCCACGGCCGGGTCTTTCTCCAGGCCTTCCTTCTTGGCGGCCACGAGCAGCGCCTTGCGGTCGATTTCCTGGCTCACCAGGATCGGGAACAGCTGGTTGGGCGGCATCTGCTGCATCTGCTGCGGAATGTCCTGCGCGTCGGCCTGAACGTCGCTGAAGTGGATTTTCATGCCGTTGACGGAGGCCACCACCGGGTCGCCCTGCGGCGCGGCGGCGGCGGGAGTCGGGGTGGGAGTGGATTGGGCGAGCGCGGCCGGGGCCGCGAGGCTGGCCATAAGAGCCAGGGTAGAAAGCTTAGTGGTGAAACGCATGGAGCAAGATACCTTCCAGATTTTTGCGAACCTATGGCCCAACTGCCCATATCCGGCAAGACACGCCCCTGACCGGCGGCAATTTGCCTCCCCGAATTGACCCTGCCACCCCCCGCGACTATGTGAACGGCGCAGCCCCCCCTTTAGATAAGCGGAATCCGCCCAGAAATGTTTGCCAGTCTTGCCCGCGCCGTCTTCGGTACCAGTAACGACCGTGCCTTGAAGGGGTTCCGGCGCCGGGTCGCCGCCATCGCCGCTTTCGAGCCGGCGTTGAGCGCCCTCACCGACGAGGAGCTGCGCGGCAAAACCGTGGAATTCCGCGAGCGCCTGGCCAAGGGCGAGACCGTGGACAGCCTGCTGGAAGAAGCCTTCGCCGTGGTCCGCGAGGGTGCCAGGCGGGCCCTCGGCCTGCGCCATTTCGACGTGCAGATGATCGGCGGCATGGTTTTGCACGCGGGCAAAATCGCCGAAATGAAGACCGGCGAGGGCAAGACCCTNNCAAGCGCGACGCCGAATGGATGGGCCAGTTGTATGGCTTCCTCGGCATGTCCACCGGCATCATCGTGAACGGGCTGGACGACACCCAGCGCCGCGAGGCCTACGCGGCCGACATCACCTACGGCACCAACAACGAATTCGGCTTTGACTACCTGCGCGACAACATGAAGTACCGGCTGGAAGATATGACCCAGCGGCCGTTCCACTTCGCGATCGTCGATGAAGTCGACTCCATCCTCATCGACGAAGCCCGCACACCGCTTATCATCTCCGGGCCCTCGGACGAGCCGACCGAGCTGTATTCCAAGGTGGATACCGTGGTGCAGGCGTTCATGCAGCGCGGCCAGAGCGAAGACGGCACCCACGCCTATTACGAAAAAGACGAAAAAGCCCGCACCGTGGTGATGACCGACATCGGCTCGGAAACCGTGGAAGACATGCTGCGCGAGTCCGGATTGCTCACCGAGGGCAACCTGTATGACGTTTTCAATATTTCTCTGGTCCACCATGTGCAGCAGAGCCTGCGCGCGCGCGTGCTGTTCACCCGCGACGTCGACTACATCGACCGCGACGGCAAAATCGTCATCATCGACGAATTCACCGGCCGCATGATGGAAGGCCGCCGTTATTCGGACGGCTTGCACCAGGCGCTGGAAGCCAAGGAGGGTGTCACCGTCGAGCGCGAAAACCAGACACTCGCCTCCATCACCTTCCAGAACTATTTCCGCCTCTACCCCAAGCTGGCCGGCATGACCGGCACGGCGATGACCGAGGCCGACGAGTTCGAGCAGATTTACAAGCTGCACGTCGTGGAAATCCCCACCAACGTGGCGGTCACCCGCATTGACCACGATGATGAGATTTACCGCACGGCGACGGAAAAATACGAGGCGGTGGCCACGCTGATCGAGGAATGCCGCGAGCGCGGCCAGCCCGTGCTGGTCGGCACCACCAGCATCGAGAAATCGGAAATCATCTCCGAATTACTGAATAAAAAGAAGATCAAGCATAGCGTGCTCAACGCGCGCTTCCATGAGCAGGAAGCCAAAATCGTCGCACAGGCCGGCGCGCCGGGCGCCATTACCATCGCCACCAACATGGCAGGCCGCGGCACGGATATTAAACTCGGCGGCAATTACGAGATGCGCGTGACGCTGGAACCCGGCACCCCGCCCGAGGTCATCCGCGCCGAAATTGACGTGAACCACGACAAGGTGAAAGCGGCCGGCGGGCTGTTTGTCATCGGCACCGAGCGGCACGAGAGCCGGCGCATCGACAACCAGCTGCGCGGCCGCTCCGGCCGCCAGGGCGACCCCGGCGGTTCGCGCTTCTTCCTCTCGCTGGAAGACGACCTCATGCGTATTTTCGGCTCCGACCGCATGGGCGGGATGCTGCAAAAGCTCGGCCTGCGCGACGGCGAGGCGATCATCCATCCATGGATCAACAAGGCGCTGGAGAAGGCGCAGAAAAAGGTCGAGACGCGCAACTTCGACATGCGCAAGAACGTGCTGAAATACGACGACGTGATGAACGACCAGCGCAAGGAAGTGTACGCCCAGCGCCGCGAATTCATGGGCTCGGACACTGTTTCCGCCGTGGTCGCGGAAATGCGCGAGGACGTGATCGGCAACCTGGTGGCATTGCGCATCCCCGAGCGCGCGTTCGCCGAACAGTGGCAGAGCGCGGAACTGGCCGAGGATATTTTGCGCGTGCTCGGCTTGCAGTTGCCGATTGTGGAATGGGCGGCGGAAGAAGGCATTGATGAGAGCCATCTGCGTGAGCGCATCGTCGACGCCGCACAGGCCGCGGCGGATGCCAAGGCGGAGCGTTTCGGCGCCGATCTGACCAACTACGTCGAAAAATCCATCCTGCTGCAAACGCTGGACCATGTTTGGAAAGAGCATCTGCTGGCGTTGGATTATCTGCGCCAGGGCATCGGTTTGCGCTCCTACGGCCAGCGCGACCCGCTGAACGAATACAAGCGGGAAGCATTCAAACTCTTCAATGCCATGCTTGATGAATTGAAAGACCGCGTGACGAACCTGATGGCCCACGTGAGCGTCGGCGAGGCGCCGCCGCCGCCGCCGCCGCCGATTATGACGGAAAGCCACCCGCTCCCCGGCCAAATGACCGGTGAGCTGGCTTTAGCCGAACCCGTGGTGCAGGAGACCGACCGCGTGCGCCCCTACCGCGAGGACGACGTAGACCCCGCCCGCCCGGAAACCTGGGGCGCCACGCCGCGCAACGCCGCTTGCCCGTGTGGTTCGGGGAAGAAGTTCAAGTACTGTCATGGCCGAGTCTAACACCAGCCTTTTTCAAAGGCTTAGCTCGTAGGAAACGCTTTGACTTGCCTATACACTGCCTAGACAGCCCCTTGCTTTTTAATGGGTTGTAAAGGCAGACTCTAGGCAAATGTTAGGCAAAATTGGACGATAAGATACGGCTTGAGGGCGGCCGACTCATGCTGTCACTGCGCGGCAGATCATATGAGGCACGCATTCATCTGAGCCCTGGCCAGTACATCTGGCGCAGTCTGAAGACGGACGATCTTGAGACCGCAAAGCGTCTGGGCGTGAAGTTTCTGCATGAGATCGAATTCAAACAGCAACATGGGCTTGTCATCCAGGACCGCAGCCTCGCTGAGGTTATCGATGAATATGTGGCCTTGAGGCAGCGCCAGCATGAGCGAAGCGGGCTAAAGCAAAGAGACGAGAATTATACGTCAGTCTACATGCTGCGGCAGATCAAGCGCGTCGTGAAATTCTGGCGCGAATATTTGGGAGACATGCCTGTGGCCAGCATGCATTCTCAGCCTCCAACTCCTTCAGCCGTTTTACCTGCTCTACCTTCAGGCCGCCATACTCTTGATGCCACCGGTAATAAGTCGCGCCCCTCACCCCAACCAACCGGAAACGTATCAAAGATCCTTATCCGTCAGATACAAGCGCATCGCATGAACGACGATGCGTACATAAAACGGACCATGCACCTCCGGAACGATAAAAACTCGGTAGACCGAGAGAGGCTCTGCCCCCGGCTGCGCATGGCCTGCCAAATTCTGGGCCCCGCCACAGCCCTTGCCGGTCTTGGGCGCAGGCACATCCAGCGGCAATTGGGCCGAGCATCCGGCCCATTCTCCGCTCATGCCTGGAAGCAGATCACGCTCGGAAAAATCATGGATATAATTCGTCAGATCGATGGTGCCGGTGAGATGACGGGAGCCGTCGGGACTCGTCATCACCCAGTCATCCGCGTCCGCGCTCACGATCGGCCAGCCATCATCGAATAATGAAGCATTGTGAAACGTCGAGATGCGGGTCCGGTACCAGGCGGCGTTCCGGCCATTACTGTTGCCGATCGGTGAATTGGCGTTGATCAGGGCGTTGCCGGTTGCTGCAAAGCCCGGCGGGTGGGAATCTTCATAATCATAATATGCCAGCATGAATTCCTGGTCGCGCCAAGGGAACTTGTTGCCGCTATTCAGGACAACACCAAGAGAAAGCTGGATGGATGGCGCCAGCAACCGGTATTTGAGAAAATCCTTGACAAGAAGCCAGGCTTCAGAAGCTCCATTACCCACTGCGACGGTGCAGATCGAGGCCTCGAACAGGTCATGAGGTTGGCGGGCTACCTGTGGCGAACATGGGCGGTCCATCATGTCCGTCATTATTTCCGGTTCGGCTATACCGGGAGCCGGCTGGACTGTCATGTCCAAATCGTATGACAACATCAGATGTGGCTGTTTCGGAGCGATCTCAGAGCCGCTTCGCAGACCCTGAAAGATTGTTTTGATTTCAGAAATACCATCCGGGGAGACCGGAAATCCGAGGCCGAGCGTGGATTGCTCGCGATGCATGATTCTGTTGTCACCAACATTTCCATCCCAGCGGAACGGATTGAAGGCGTTGTCGATGATGAGAGTGATGCCGTTAGTTGCGAAAATCGCAGCCTGGCCATAAGTCGTGCGCAGAAAAGCCGGCGTCGGCGTTGCTGCTTCGCCGGGCAGAATCGTCGGACAGGCGAGATCGCCCTCGTAAGGCGGGTTCCCGTCAATAGCGCTGCGGGCCCGGGCGGCGGCCGGGAGGAAATCCGTCAGGCCCGTGGTACGCCGAAGATAGGGTAGAAA
>PLSD01000062.1 GCA_003164135.1 Acetobacteraceae bacterium | reverse complement strand
CGTCGCGTCGTGGCCGCTGATCATCGCCACGCAGTTCTTGCCCAACTGACCGGACAAATGGCGGCATATGCTCCAAACAACCACTGTCCTGTGACACCATTAATTTGAACCGGGACAATGCGGGACCATGCGGGATTTGGTGGGATAAGGTGTTGAAAATCAACCCTTAACGGGTACGCTGGAAAATTGACGCCGCCGTTTCGGAATCGAGACGGGAACGCTAAAAAGGCCCGGAACCAGAAAAACGGGCGCCCTTGTTGAGGGGGCTTTAGAATAGCCTGAAACGGGCCTTAGAGACCGCCTGAGAGGGGCTTTAGGGCGCAGAAACGCTGGCCTTAAGGCGGATAGAGCGGCCTGGTGGTGACAGGCCGCGAGCGGGGGATTTGTGGGCATTGGGGGCGCGGGTGGCTGGGCGAACTGTCATGCTGGGTGGTTTTGGGGTGCGCGAACATGCATGGCAGTAAGGTATTGAAATATAACGGGAAAGAATTTTGAACCTGCATGGCACCATGCAGGTTCGGGCGGCAAAAATGGGCGTTTTAGGGGTAAATTGGGGGCTGAAAGGCTCATTTGTTAGTTGGCTTTGTTAGTTCTTTGGTTCTGGAAGAGTTCGATCAGCTTTGTGGGCGGACCGTAGCGCTGGGGCCAGATGAAGAAGGCCAAGATGCCAAAAATCAGGGCGTGCCAGAGGCCGAGAGCGAGGGCACCAGGATACTGGTTGTTTAGAGCAAACAAAGCGCCGAAGAAGGCGAGCGTGCAAAACGCACCTATAAAAAAGCGGACGAGGTTAAAGATGACCTTGACGATGGTCCAGGCGATCTCGGGCGCCGGGTCTGATTTATTTGTCTCTATCATGGTCAATTACCTCCAGATGGCCAAGGGTTGAACGCACTCAATATCGTGTTTCCAGGGAGTTAGTTGCCATCGATCACGGCTGAGGGATCGTCACCTTTTGCTATGTGAGCCAGAATTTCCTGATCGATAACACGACTTCTGGCTGTAGCAGCGTCCCGTGCATCTTCAGATAGGCCGTTGCAGTTGATGTCCACCTCATTACTGTCAGTGGGTTCGACACCTGAACCGCCGGACTGCATGATTGCCAGGCTCCAGGCGCAGCTCTGTATCGGATTGGGCAAAATTCCGGGCGTTGGCGCTGAAAGATCGACTGTATATCCGAATCCTGACGCCTGCTCGGAAAAGTCAAATTCCACATTCTTCTGCGAATTGTGATCGTTATAGAAAGCCGCCACATAATCCAAAATAAACTGGTACTGATTGATGGAGCAATCACGGCGCTCCGACTTTTTGGTGCAAAAATAAATGTGCTGCTCGGCGTCATTCACCAAGTCATGGTGCGCCTTGACTACCGAGATCACCGCCGGATCAGCACCGTCAAAAATTGAGTCGGGCCAGGTCGAGGCGCCGGCCGAAACCGTTGAAAGCATGATAGCCGAGAAAGCGGCCACGCCGACGGAACGAAAATTCATTGTGGTGCCCTCTCAGAGGCGTGCTTAACGGGAGCGGCTTTTTTTGTCGGAATCGAACCGATAAGCATTCCCGCTTCAAGGGGAGATTTTAGGACCATTTCTATTAACTTGTCTCGCACAGACGCGAAGGGTTGACCTTCGGCGATCAGAGAATCGACGAACGCTTCGGCGTGTGCACGGTCAGGGGTAGAAGATTCACTCATAGGATTGTTCCTTCAGCGTTAAACTCGATTTTCTTGTCCTGTAGCTTATGGGCTTTGGGATAGAGCGGACCGATCCATTCGAAAACATCTTCTAAGGTCGGAACTTCGCCGCCACGATGGTGATATTCCTGACAGAGTGAGAGCAGCAAGCATAAGCCCATGAAGTTGGCGGACTTGTATAGGTATTCTCCAAAATATGAGGCGAGCCCCTCGGACTGCCGGCCAGGTGCGATGTCGCCACGGCCCGTAGCGAGCCATTCGACGGAGACGCCACAACCGTCGGCTAAAGCAACGACGGCTGATGCCTTCATGTCCCGGCCGGCAATGTAATTGTTGAGCGTCGGCATAGGCATGCCGATCTTGCGCGCCACGGCTGCGGCTCCCCCCGCATCTCTCAAAGCCTCCTTAAGGCGTTCTGCTCGGTCGATAATTTCCCGATCTGGCGCCGGGACATTGCTTTCTGTCGACATGATTAGATAGACAAATCAAACATTTGGAACTCCAAAGTATCCATAAATGCCATTTCTGGCCCTTGTTGACATGAATCGTAGAAATATACTATCCATTTGTTTTAGATGGACACGCAAGCATACCCATGAATAATGACGCCACACCCGAACGTGTAAAGGAGATGATCCTGGCAACAGGCATCACCCTTACGGCGCTGAGTGTGAAGCACGGGTTTTGTGATGCGGCGGTGTCCATAGCTCTCAGAAAACGCTCCCCTTACGTCCAAAAAGTTATTGCGGAGCACCTGGGAGTGAGACCGCAAGAGCTATGGCCCAGCCGATACGACGAAAACGGTTCGCCCGTCCGCCTCGATCCGAGGGGCCGCAGCGGAAATAGGCACACAAACGGATATTCCGGTCAACCAAAAGGAAAAGCAGCATGACACTGCCGCGGGAAATGGACGTCAATTTAAACCTGATCGATCTGGAAGACCGACTCCGGGACGTCAATGAGGCTGCCGCCGAGGGGCTCGCGGTTTCGATGCGGGAGCGCGGGCAGATTACCGCGATCGAGCTGCGCGAAAAGCAGGACGGCCGGTACAGAATGACCGACGGCGCACACCGTTTCCGTGCTGCGCAGTTGAACGAGTGGCCGACAATTCGTGCGGTTGTAGTGGAGTGCAGTGACGACGAGGCGCGGCTACGGGAGATTGATGCCACCTTATACCGCGCGGATTTGACCCCCTTCGATGAGGCAAACTTCCTAGAGGAGCGGCGCCAGATTTGGGAGCGGGTGAACGGGCAGATCAAGCGCGGTGGTGATCGCCGATCAAAGGTACAAATTGTACCTTTGATCGAGGGGGTAAGCTCCAAGGCGCGGAATTCGTTTGTCACCGACACCGCTGAGAAATTTGGCCTACAAAAAATTACGATCAAACGCGCATTGATGCGTAAAGGTGGCATCGCGCCAAAGGTGTGGGCCGCGTTGCGAGTTACTGAAGCCGCGAAGAACGGCTCGTTGCTCGATAAGATCAGGAAGCTGTCGGTCGAACAGCAGTTCAAGGTGATCCAGGTGATCGGTGAGCGGGGCTGCACGGTGCAGCAGGCGGTGAAGATCGCGCTGCCGGCGGATGAGATTGATCATGAGATGCGCGACTGGGACGCCATCCAAACCATCCTTCGCCGTGCAACTCCCGCCTTCATTGAAAAACTTCGCGCCAAATTGGAGGTGGAGAAATGAAACTCCTCACGAAAAACGACCTGGTTGCGCTCGGGTTTGTCGCGGTGATGGCGCTGGTTTGGGCGCCGGTGATCTGGAAGGCGCTCTGACATGGCGAAAGAATGGTTCACGCTCGACGAGCTGCGTGGGTTGCGGTTGCCGGGGGTTGATGAGGCGTATTTGCGCTGCTTGGCTAAGCAGTTTGGGGAAATTCCGAGCAGTTTGGCGCGCAGGCGCAGTGTGACGGGGGTTTCGCCGGTCTACCATGAGGCGGAGTTTCTCATTGCATTGTTGCCCGAGGCTGCATGTGAAGAGGTGCTCCGGCGGAATATCCCGGACCTGGCTGATTTAGTCGCGCAGGCGCGCAAGCTGGGTATTAGTGCGCCGGTGCGAGATCAGCGTTCCTATTACGCCGGGCCGGACGTAGCGCCGGAACTCTCGCAGCTGGAGCGGCTGCTNNTGGAGTATCACTTCAGCCTGTTGCCGGAGGGGGCGCAGGCGGCGCTGGTGGCGCGCTACGGCAAGGTGGAGCGCCACCAGGAGCCGAAAGTCCAGAAGCGTACCGTTGCGGCGCAGGCCGTGGCGGAGGTGCCGCGCGCGGCGGCGGCGTGGGCTTGGTACGAGACGCTGCCGGGGACGATTAAGGACCGGGCTGCGCAACGGCTCGATGCGCTGTTGCGCGTTGAGACGCTGCGCCGCCGGGTTGGGCGCGGGCCTGCGGTGCGGGCTATCGCCGAGGAAAGCGACATTACCGTGGCGACGCTGCACAACTGGTTTGACCTGGTGCGGGGCGTGCCGCGCGCCGATTGGCTGCCAGCACTGGTGCCAGCACCGCGCGGCGGCGGCGGGCGCGTGGTGGATGTGGCCGAGGCGTTCTGGGATGCGTTCCGCGCGGATTTTTTGCGGCTCTCCGAACCTAGCTTTAATTCCTGCTATCGGCGCACCTGCGATATTGCCAAGGCGCAGGGCTGGGAAATCCCGAACCAGCGCACGCTGCGCCGGCGGGCGGATGCGATACCCGAAGCCGTGAAGATTTTTGCCCGCAAGGGGCGCGATGCGACGAAAGCGCTGTATCCGGCGCAGGAGCGTGACCGCTCCGGCTTCCATGCGTTGGAGATGGTGAACGCGGACGGGCACAAATGGGATGTGTTCTGCCGCTACCCGGACGGCACCGTGGGGCGCCCGCTTATGGTGGCCTTTCAGGACCTTTATTCGAACATGTTTTTGGCCTGGCGCTTCGCGCGCTCGGAAAACCAGCACGCCGTGCGCTTATGCTTTGGCGATTTGATTGAAACCTACGGCGTGCCGGACCGCTGCCTGCTGGATAACGGGAGGGCCTTTGCCAGCAAGTGGCTGAGCGGCGGATCACCCACGCGCAACCGCTTTAAGGTGAAGGCCGAGGAGCCGGACGGCATCTTTAAACAGCTCGGTGTTGAGGTGCATTGGGCCACACCTTATGCGGGGCAGAGCAAGCCGATTGAGCGCGGGTTTGGGGATTTCGCGCGGGATATCGCCAAGCACCCGGCGTTCGAGGGGGCTTATACCGGCAACAGCCCGGAGGCGAAGCCGGAGAATTATGGCTCCAAGGCGGTGCCGATTGAGTTGTTCACCGAGATCGTCAACCAGGAAATAGCCAAGCACAATGCCCGCGAGGGGCGCACCACGAAGGTGTGCGGCGGCAAGCTATCATTCCAGCAGGCGTTTGATGCGTCCTACGTGGCCTCGGCGATCCGTAAGGCCAGCCCGGAGCAGGTGCGGATGTGCATGCGGGCGGTGGATAACGCGAAGCCGCGCAAACAGGATGGCTCAATCGTGCTGCTGGGCAACAGGTATTGGCACGAGAAGCTGCTGGAGTATCGCGGCCGGTTGCTTACGGTGCGGTTCGACCCGGAGAACGTGCAGCAGGATTTGGCGGTGTACGCGCAGGACGGCACGCTGATCTGCGTTGCCGAATTGATCGAAGCGGTCGGGTTCTCCGACACCAATGCGGCGCGCGAACACGCGCAGGCACGCAACGCCTATTTGCGGGCGACCAAGGAGCGGCTGGCGGCGGAGCGGAAAATGTCGCTGGCCGAGCTGGTGGCGTTGCAGCCCAAGGCGGACGGCTACGAGCCGCCTGAGACCAAGATCATCCGCCCGATGTTCACGCCGCAGGCGCGGGGGAATTTGGCGATGAAGCCCGTGGAGCATGCGGAGGCCGATGACGACTTCGATGAGAAGTTCGCGCGCGGGCTGCGCCTGGTGCGGGAGGATGCCGAGGAGTTCTAGCCGACCGATTTTTTAGCCGTCCATCAATAAGGAGAAGCATAAATGCTTGATAATACCGAAGAGACTTTGGAGACCATGACGCCGCCGCCGCTGGAGGATTTGAGCGGGCTGGATGCGGAGGCTTTGCGCCAGCGGGTGCGTGATTACGTGGCCGCGAATTCGACCAGCTATTCCGGTGTCGCGCTGATCGCGGGGATTGCCGAGAGCACGTTCACCGCGTGGCTGGGCAACAAGTACAAGGGAAATAACGCCCGCATCGAGGAGCAGGTGCGCATCTGGCTGAAGAGCGAAAGCGCGCTGGGCAAGAAGCGCCTGGTGATGCCGGCGGATGTGAAGTTCGCGATGACGCGCTCGGCGCAAAAGTTCATGGCGGTGCTGGAGCATGCGCAGGGCGTGCCGGATATTGGCGTGATTACCGCCGGGGCAGGCGTGGGCAAGACAACCGTGTTCGAGCACTACAAGGCGACGCGGCCGAATGTGTGGATTTTGACGGCGGAGCCTTCGATTGCCTCGCCGTATGCGATGCTCGAATACTTGCGCGAGGTGCTGGGGATTCCCGAGACCGCGCCGCACCGGACGAGCCGGGCGATTACCACGAAGCTGATCAACAGCCAGGGGCTGATTATCATCGACGAGGCGCAGCATCTGGCGATCAAATGCATCGACCAGCTGCGCTCGATCTATGACCGGGCGAATATTGGCGTGGTGTTCGCCGGCAATTTGGAGGTTTGGAGCCGGATTGACGGGGGTGGACGCAAGGCGGAATTCGCGCAGCTGTTCTCGCGCGTTGGCATGCGGGTAACGGTGAACCGGCCGTCGGACAAAGATATCGAGATCATGCTCGATGCCGTGGCTGTCTATGCGGATGACCAGCGCAAGATGCTGAAGTTTATCGCCACCAAGCCTGGCGCGCTGCGCGCCATGGTGAAGACGCTGCGGATTGCACGCATGCTGGCGATCGGCGCCGAAGAGGAGCTTTCGAAGGCGCATATTGCCAGTGCCTGGACCCGCCTTTCTGGCGGTGAGGCGGGCGTAGTATGAGCGCCGCCGTGGCCCCGGAGACGGGCGTGGTGCTTGGCGCGCTGCTGGAAATGACAACGCAGACCGAGGCGTTCCGGCTGCGGCTGGGCGTGACGCCCAAGCAACTGCGGATGCTGTTCCTGCTGGCTGGTGCGGCGCCGGAGCCGGTGAGCGTGCAGGAGCTGAAGGCGGGGATTTATAACATGCTGTTTCCGCCGCCGAGCAATGCGGTGGTGGTGCTGTTGTCCCGGATGCGCGAGGCGCTGGCGCGAGCCGGCGTGGAGGTGAAGACGCATTACTGCAACCAGGGTTATTCGATGAGCCTGGAAGCGGTTGAGCGGCTGCGCGCGGCGGGAGGTGAGGCGTGAACGATGAGCAGAAGCCGCTCGAAGGTGCGGCGATGACCAAAGTTTCGGCGATGCGCGCGTTGATTGCGTGGGCGGATAGCGGAGAAACGGCCGCGGCCTTGGAGGCAATTGAGCTGCTCGACCTCAGTGATGCGGACATCGAGGCGCTGTTCCGCCGTTCTGGCCGCGTGGTGCGGATTCCGCACCTCGGCAAAGTTTCCTGAACAGGCCGTGATTACCTTGGGACACTGCGCTGTTTGCGATGACAGCCGGTTGCGCCCCGGAGCGGTGTCCGTGGAGGACATCGATGCCTGCCCGCGCTGCGCACAGCAGGCGGAATTACAATGGTTGATAATTCAGAAGGATTTGAAAAGTGGCAAAATCAGTAAGCGGAAAAGTAAAGGCCCCGGCGCAGGTGATAAATGTGCCGCAGAGCCGGGAGGCGGCGGCGCAGGCGATCCACGAGATCGGGCTTGCGCAGCGTGAACGTACGCGCATTGAGGCGGTGATGAATGATGAGATGGCGGGGGTGAAGGCGCGCTACGAGGGGCTGGCGCTGCCGTGGAACGAGAAAATCCAGGCCCTGCGCGACGGGGTGCAGATTTTCTGCGAGGCGAACCGGGAGAGCCTGACGCAGGGCGGCAAGGTGAAGTTTTCCACCTTCACGACCGGCGAGGTGAAGTGGCGCTTTACGCCGCCCTCAGTGAGCGTGAAGGCAGCGATTATGACCATGGAGGTGCTGGCGCGCAAAGGCTTCGCGCGGTTTTTGCGCACGAAAACCGAGGTGAACAAGGAGGCGATTCTGGCCGAGACGGACGCGGCGAAGTTGCTGATGGAGGCGGGCATCGCGGGCGTTACGATTACGCAGAAAGAGGAGTTCGTGATCGAGCCGTTCGAAACCAAACTCGAAGAGGTGGCGTGATGGCCGCGGGACGGAATAGCTGGCGCATGGCGCCGCCAGTGATCGATCCGGCGCAGCGCCGGATTGTGATGCGCGGCCGGTATTGGAAACTGCAAGGCGTGATCAGTACCGGCATCGTGGCCGCGCTGATTGTGCTGGCGGTGTATCTGGTGATGAAGGAATGGGGGCCATGAGCGCGCGCCCTAATTTCGAGCATCTCCGGCGGGAACGCGATGCGGCGATCGCATCTGTGCTCGATGCCGTGGCGGAAAAGTGGGGCGTCCCGCGCGAGGAGATGATGATGCATGTCTCTCCGGGTGGCTGCTATTGCGCGTGCCCGGAAGGGCCGTGCGAGCATGAGTTTTCCGGCTGGCGGGATTTTGAAGATGGCAACGGAGGCGAGAGCGTTTGCAAGCTCTGTGGCCTGGGGGCGATGATGCACGACATAAGGTGCGGGCTATGACCGTGCAACCTGATCGCCGGGCGAAACTGGCGAAAATTCATATCGCCAAGAAAGAGCTGGCGCTTGAAGATGACAGCTACCGGGCGCTGCTGTTGCGGACCACGGGTAAGGATAGCTCCGGGCTGTGCAGCGATGCGCAGCTCGATGCCGTGCTGGTGGAGTTTAAACGGCTGGGATTTGCCGGGGAAAAACCAAAAACGCCGCGCTCGGACAAGGCTTATGTGCGGATGATTTATGCGATCTGGAAGGATTTGAAGCCGTTTGTAAATGATCATTCGGTAAGATCGTTGCAGAGCTTTGTGAAACGGCAAACCGGCGTGGATGCTCCTGAATATTTGAATGCCGAGCTGGCGAATGACGTGATCGAGGGCTTGAAAAGCTGGCTCGGACGCGAGCGCGCGAAGCTGACGAAAACCCGGATCGAGGCGAAGCTGCTGCCGAAAATGCGACGCCGGCCGGCGGGGCTGCCGCCGATTGATACGGGGCGGCATTGAGCGAGCTGCCGTCCCTGCGTGAGCTACTGGGCGATGAGGGCGCGCTCATAGTGGTCGAGCGCCTGGGCGGCACGCGCGTGTTTGTGCCGGAGTTTATTACGGCCGAGCACCCGCTGCGCGAGACGCTGGGGGAGAAAGTGTTTGGCGACCTGGTGCGGTATTTTGGTAAATCCATGATCCTGGTGCCGCTGGCGCGGCACTGGCGGGTGGAGATTTACGCAAGCCAGAACATGACGCATGCGCAGATTGCGCGCAAACTCGGCTGCGGCGAGACCATGGTTTACCGCGCGCTGAAGAAACTGCGCGCCGAACGTGACCAGATGGTGCTGAATTTTTGAGTTTAAGCCGGGGTAGATTTAACCCCGTGAGCGGCTGAATACAGCCGGGCGAAGATGCCGCTGCAACCGTTGGGTCGCAGGTTGGAATGAGGGTGAGCCTTAGATTTGGCGCATGTTCACCCTTAGCGCAAGCGGCTTTTTATGACCCAGAACGATCCCAATAAAGTGCTGGACGTGGCAGAGACCGCGCTGACTATTCCGAGCGAGGGCGACGTGCTGCATGCGTACCAGGACCCGCGTGGTATCTGGACGATCGGGACGGGTTCAACGACCGATTTGGCAGGCAATCCGGTAACGGCGAATACGCCGCCGATCAGCCCCGCGCAGAATATCATCCTCCTACATCGGGAAATGTACGGCGCTCTCACCGAGGTGGAGCATGACGTGCCGGTGACGCTGACGATTGATGAAGAAGCGGCGCTGGTGGATTTTGTATTCAACGTGGGCGCTGGGAATTTTGAAGCCTCCACGCTGCTGAAGGATTTGAAGGCGCGGGATTACCAGGATGCCGCCAACGAATTTTTGCGCTGGGACCACGCCGGCGGCGTGGTGCTGGCCGGGCTGGCACGGCGTTGTGCTGCCCGGCGCGCGCTGTTCCTTAAGCCGGATGCGCAGGCATGAGCGGGATTTTTGCTGTGCTGTTCGTGGTTTTTGCTGCCGTGATGTGGCGGCTGCGCGGCGGGGCGTTTGCGACGCTCACCGGGATTAATATCGGCACGCAATGGACGCGCGCGGCCTGTGGGCTGTTGATGACGGCGCCGCTGGGATTGCTGATCGGCTTATGGTGCGTGCCGATGGGTCTGGCGATCTGGGCCGGGCTGGCGCTGACCGGCTGGGAAGAGTTCCAGCAAATGGGTACGGAGTCCGTGGCGCTGCTGACGGAAAAGCCGCAATATTGGATGCGCTGGCTGCCGTGGTCGCTTGGGCTGCGGCCTGGGCAGGTTGAATATGATCTGTTCGGGATGGCGCAGGCCGGCATGGTGTGCATGGCACCGCTGGCGCTGCTGATGGGTTTAGTGGGTGATTATGATGCCGGTATAGTCCTGCTTTTTGCTGGGCTTGGCTTTGCGCCCTGCTACCTGCTGGCCCGGTTGAATTTTCCGACCGTCAAGAATTTCGCGCAGGGGCAATCCTGGGGGGAGGTATTCGTGGGCGCGCTGATCGGCGCCGCGCTCATGCTGATTATTCATCATAGCGCCGGATGGAGCTTCCTATGACTGATCCGATCCAGACTGCGGCAACTGACGCCGCGAATGCTTTGAAAACCGATGTGAATGCCACCGTGACGAAAGAGGTTGGCTTTTTTGAGCGAAACCCGAAAGCAACCGCGATCGGCTCCGCCGTGGCCGGGGCGCTGTTGATGCTGTTGGTGGTTCACTTCCTCTAACGCGCGAGGGTTCGAGGCCATGCGTCTGTCTGAATTGATCGAGGGTGATAACGGCAAGCTCGATGAGCAGCCTGCACTCTCGATCATTTTCGGGCTGACGCTCGTTGGCCTGACGATTTTTGTTGTCGTGGTGCGGGGTGTGGCGTTCGACCCTTGGGCGTTCGCTGGCGCTGCCGCCACATTCTCCACCGGCTCATGTGGTGCTCTGACTTTGCGGTCCCGGTTCCAGAAAGGAAAAGACAATGCCGCCATTCCTGATCAGCCTTCTGCTTAAGCTTGGCCCCTATGCTGCCGTGGCGCTGATCGCGCTCGGGCTGGGCGGCTATGCGGCGCACCGTTTGGATTTGGGCACGATCCAGACTGAAAAACTGGCGCTGGCGCAACAGCAGACGCTGGATGCCAGCGTGACGGCGGACTGGAACAAGAAAGCCGCGGACTTCCATACGGAGATCGCCACGCTGCAGGCCGATGCGCTGACGGCGCGGATGGCGGAGCGGCAGGGCGCGCGGAGCGCCACCGAGACGCAACTGGCGGCGCAGGACGCGCAAGCAGCGCAGGCGGGACAGGATGCGCCCTCGGCCCCGGTGTTGCTGGCGGCGCGGGCATATTTGGCGGGGGCTGGAAAATGAGGCGCGGGATGAAGGGTTTTGGGCGGCTCACGCTGGTGGGCGTGCAGCTTGTGGTGCTGGCCGGGTTGATTGCGCTGACACTTTCCGGCTGCGCCGGTGCGCCGCCGCCGTTGGTGCAGACGCGGATACAGGTTGACCGGGTGAGTCTGCCGGCCGGGTTGCTGAGTTGCGAGGGTTCGCCAGCACTGGGCGACTGGAGCCAGCAGAGCGCGGTGGCTGATTACATCGTGCGGCTGCATGAGGCGTGGGCGGATTGCTCGCAGGATGTGGCGGCGATTGCGCATATCGAGACTTCCGCGCCGCCGGTGCCGGTGGCTGCGAAGTAGCCGATGAATGCGCAAGACTGGCAAGCCGCTGCCGAGGTTTTTGGGGTCATCCTTATTCTCCTCAACCTCACGTTTGCTGGGGTCATGTACCGCATGCAGGCAAAATTCGTGACGCGGGCGGAGCATAGCGTGCTGGAAGGCAAGGTCGGGGAGATCGATGACAAGATCGACCAGATCGAGACGGCGATGGCCGGGCTGTTCACCAACAAGGACGCCGATAATTTGAAGGGAAAAATGCAGGAGCTGGCGGTGCAGAATGCGCGGCTGCTGGGTGAACTTCCGGGGCTGCACGACAGCATCCAGGCGCTGGCACACCAGACCAGGCTGCTGAACCAGCACGCGCTTAACCAGGCAGGGAAAAATTGATGAGTCTCGCACAAATCCACGCCGAGGACCGGCGGCTGATTATCCTCCGCTCGCTCGATGAGAGCGGCTACCACGCCAATGAGACGGTGCTGAAACAGGTGACCGAGCAGTTTGGCCATGCGCCGAGCCGGGACCTGATCCGCTCTGATCTGTTGTACCTGACCGAGCACAGCCTGGTGCGGCTGGAAAAGATGCCCGCGAACAGCGGGGAGATTTGGATCGCGCATTTGCTGACCGCCGGGCAGGAGGTGGCGCAGGGCCGCGTTTACCCCGGCGTGGCACGGCGTGAGCCGGGATAGAGCTATGTTTTACCCGATCAACTTTACCGCTCCGCTCCGCCGCTTCGCGCCGTCACTCCACGCGGTGTTGATCTAGTGGCACGGCCCAGCTCCATCGATAAACTGCCCGCGGAGATCCGCGTGGAGATCGGGCGGTTGCGTGGCGAAGGCCATACGATTGACCAGATACTCGCGCATCTGGCGGATATGCGCAGCCAGATCGCGGTGTCGCGCTCGGCGCTGGGGCGGCACATTAAAGGCTTCGACAAGGTCGCCGAGAAATTGCGGACTTCGCGCGTGGTGACCGAGGCGCTGGTGCGGGAGATGGGCGATGCGCCGGAGAGCAAGACGGCTCGCTTAAATATCGAACTGCTGCACGGCACCGTGAATGAGCTGTTCATGAACTATCTGGACGGCGGCGATGTGGACGCGGACGGCAAGCAGGCGATGCTGGGTAACCCCGAGGGGGTGATGATGTTGGCGAAGGCGCTGGATCATCTCGGCAAGGCCAGCAAAAGCAACGTGGAATTTTTGCGGCTAGCGGAGGAGCGCGCGGCGAACAAGGCGCGGCAAGAGAGCGCGCGGGCGGTTGAGGACGTAGCGAAGGACGCCGGGCTTTCGAAGGATACCGTGGAAACGATTAAAGCGAAAATTTTTGGGGTGAAGTGATGAGCCGGTTCGCTTGCCAGAATGAGTGGAACGACACGCAGCTTGGGGAATTGCGCAGCTTGTGGATGACTGAGCTTTCGACGGCGGCCATCGCAAAAGAGCTGCGGATGACAAAAGATGCCGTCATCGGGAAAGCACACCGGATCGGCCTGCCAGGCCGGCCATCGCCGATTAAGCGCAGCGATGCGCCCAGGCAAGATTTGGAGAAGCGCGAGCGGAACCGGGCCGAAGTGCGCGGGCGCCGAACGACGCTGGCACCGATTGCATCCGCCGAGGAAATGAAGAGTGCCATAGCGGAGCCAGTGACGATTGCGCGGGTGCGCACGAGCGAACCATGCTGCTGGCCGATCGGCACTCCGGGTAAGCCCAGCTTCCGGTATTGCGATCTGCCGAGCCTGCCGGGGCGGCCTTATTGCCAGGAACATGCCGCGATTGCCTACGTGAACAAGCGCGACCAGGGAGAAGCGGCATGACCCCGTGCGCGAAAAAGTCGGTGTTGATACCCGTTCCGTGCGATGCGTTGCGCTGGGCGGAGGATGATGGGTTCGAGGATTACGTGGGCGGGAAACTGCGCGGGCAGAATCCGTTTCCGCCGCGCAGCCCGTGCTTTTTGCAGTGGGACCAGGGCTGGCTAGAGGCGAGGTCTTACATTGGAGCATAATCTCGCCCTCAATCTGCCGGATGTGTTTCTGCTGTATCAGCAGCGGTTGATGGCCTCGGCCGGCGCTTATGGCGTGACGGTTGCGGAGAAGAGCCGGCGAACGGGCTATTCCTGGGCCATGGCTGCCGTCGCGGCATTGACGGCGGCCGCCAAGGCGGTCGCCGGCGGCATGGATGTCCTGTATATGGGTTACGAGAAGGACATGACCCGCGAGTTTATTGGCTACTGCGGGGACTTCGCCAAGGCGATTGAGCCTGCCGCCGCCCAGTTCGACGAGAGCTTTTTTAATGACCCGGAGCAGCCGGACAAGGAAATTCTCTGCTTCCGGATCAAGTTTGCGTCCGGCTTCGAGATCATGGCGCTGTCATCGGCGCCTCGATCCCTGCGCGGTAAGCAGGGCCTAGTGATTATCGACGAAGCGGCATTCCACGACGATTTGGATGCTGTGCTGAAAGCAGCGCTGGCGCACCGTATGTGGGGCGGCCGGGTGATTATTATCTCGACCCACAAGGGCGATACCAACCCGTTCAATGCGCTGATCCAAGATATTCACGCGGGCAAGAAGCCGTACAATCTGCTGCGCACCACGCTGGATGATGCGATTGCCGACGGCCTGGTTAAGCGGATATTCCTGAAGCTGGGAAAGGAGTGGTCGCCGGAAGCCGAGGCTGAATGGCGGGCGCAGACGGTTGCCGAGTATGGTGACGATGCCGATGAAGAGCTTTTTTGCATTCCGAGTGCTGGATCGGGCACCTATCTCTCCGCCGCCGTGATCGAAGCCCGGATGCAGAAGGAGCCGCCTATTCCGGTGATTCGGCTGAATAAGCCGGATGACTTTAAAATGCTGGCCGAGCATCTGCGCATCGCCGAGATCAAGGATTTTTGCGAGGAAGAACTGAAGCCGGTGCTGGGGACGCTTAACCCAAAATTGCCACATGCGTTCGGGCAGGATTTTGCGCGCAGCCGGGACCTTTCGGTGTTTTGGCCGCTTTCGATTGGCCGTGATCTGATACTGCGCACACCCTTTGTGCTGGAGATGCGCAACGTGCCTTATGAGGCACAGAAACAGATCGTGATTTATATCATTGATCGGCTGCCGCTGTTTCGCGCCGGGAAATTCGATGCGGGCGGCAATGGCGGATATTTGGCCGAGGTTACCATGCAGCGGTTTGGAGAGCGCATCGAGGCCGTGATGCTGAGCGAGCCGTGGTACCGGGAAAATATGCCGAAATGGAAATCGGCTTTTGATGACGGGAACATCGTGATCCCGCAGGATTCGGAGATCCGCGATGATCACCGGCTGGTGAAGCTGGTGCGCGGCGTGGGCCGCGTGCCCGACGAGCGTACCGGACAGAAAGGGAAGAAACGGCACGGCGATAGCGCGGTGGCGAGCGCGCTGGCAGTGGCGGCGAGCCGGGCGGAGCCGGAGCTTTATGGCTACGAGGGCGCGCCGGCGCGGGCTCCGGCGCATGCCGGAGGTGATGATTTTTACGTGACGGCGGAAGCGGCCGACCAGGCGCAGCGAGAGGATGAGCGCAACGACGGCGGCTTTATGCCGAACATGACGCGGAGGGTTTACGATGGCCTTTGAATTGCCGGAGTCTGATGCCGAGGATGCGGCGCGGGTGAATGGCTCGATCATTAAAATGCTCGGCATTACCGTGGAGAAAATGCTGACGCTGAAACTGCCTTCAGGCAGCCCTGAGGGGCGGTTTATCGAGGCGATGGATATGCGGCTGAACGTGCTGCACCAGATGCCGGCGGACGACCAGGTGCAGCGGATTAAGGATTTGGCGTGGAAGTTCCGGCGGCGGTTGCCAGCGCATCTGGCGCCAAAGCTGCCGCCGCAAGACCCGATTGTGCAAGAGATGGAGAAGCAGTGATGGACCGGGAGCCGCCGCGCATCGAGCACAAGCCGCACCTGAACTATCCATGGCAGGTGCGCATCAAAAATCATCGCGGCAAATGGGTAATGCTGGAAGCCCGGAAGACCGAGGCCGAGTGCATCAGGATTGTAGAGCGGCTGAAGGAAGGGATTGCATGAACCAAAAACCGCTGAGCGAAATGACCTTTGGCGAGCTGAGCGAGGAGCTGACGGCGGCGACGGCGTCGCGGCAGATCGCGGAGTATCAGGACGGCCTGGCGAACTGGACCACGGCGGTGAACGCGGCGCAGGCGTGGCTGAATGGCGTGAATGCCGAGATTGACAAGCGCCTCGCCGGGATGCGCGTGCAGGAGCAGAAACATGGCGGATGATTACAAGCCGGTGATCGACCAGTTCGGCAACCCGATCAGCCGGGCCGATATCGCGCTGCTGAAGAGCGAGATCGCGGCGCCGAGCAGCTTTTCGGTGCGGGCACCGTTTGTCGGGAATATCGGGTTCGACATCGAGCCGAGGCGGCTGGGGGCGATTATCCGGGCGGCGGATAATGGCAGCACGCGCGACTGGTTTATTCTGGCCGAGCAGATCGAGGAGCTGTTCACGCATTACCTCGCGGTGCTGAGCAAGCGCAAACGCCAGGTGACGCTGCTGCCCGTGACGGTGGAGGCGGCCAAGAGCGTGAAGGACGGCGAGCGCCATGCCGATTACGTGCGCGAATGGCTGGAAACCGATGTGCTGGAAACCGCGTTCTATGGTTTGGCGGATGCGATCGGCAAAGGCTATTCGGCGAACGAGATCATGTGGGATTGCCGCCCCGAGGGTTTTAGGCCGGCGGAGATCGCGTGGCGCAACCAGCGCGACTTTGAGGTGAACTGGAACGACGGCAAGACGATCTGGCTGCGCACGAATACCGGGTTTGATGAGCTGGATGCGCACAAGTTTTTGCTGCACGAGCACCCGGTGAAAAGCGGTAATCCGGTGCGCAACGGGCTGACGCGGGCGATTGCCTGGAAATGGATATACGCGGCCTTTACCGAGAAAGACTGGGCGCTGTTCTGCCAGGGCTACGGGTTGCCGGTGCGGCTGGGCCGCTATGGGCCGGAGGCATCTGAGTCCGACAAGCGCACGCTGTGGCGCGCGGTGCGGGGCATCGCGGGCGACCTCGCGGCGATTATTCCCAAGTCAATGGAGATGGAATTCGTCGAGGCCAAGGGCGCGAATGATGGTGCCAAGCTGTTTACCGAGCGGGCGAACTGGCTGAATTATGAGACCAGCAAGCTCGTGCTGGGCGGCACGGCCGGGACCGATGCGGTGGCGGGCGGCCATGCGGTGGGCCAGGAGCACCGCGCCGGTGAGCAGGACGTGGAGAAGTTTGACGCACGGCTGATTGCCGGGAGCATCAACCGGCAGATCGTGCAGGCGATGATTGCGTTCACGTTCGGCGAGCAGACGGCGTATCCGCGCGTAAAAATCGGCGTGGAGGAGCAGGTGCCGCTCTCTGACGTGATTGCCGCCGTGGCCGATCTGGGGCCGCTGAATTTCAAAGTGAAAGCCTCGGAGATTTATGACCGGCTGCAACTGACCGTGCCGGGGCCGAATGATGTGGTGATCGGCATGCCGCCGCCGGCGGCGGCGGGTGCGCTGGATGCCAACGGCAATCCGCTGGTGAAGGCGGATTTGACACCGAAGGCGAACCCGCACCCGGAGATCAACCCCAGCTCGGATTCGCGGGCGCTGATGACGGCGGGTGTGACCACGGGCACGCTGTTCGGCCGGTTTATCACCGCGCAGACGGCGCAGCTCGGCGATGATGAGGTGAAGGCGACGCTGGCGGCGCTGGACGCGCGGATGGCGCGCGAGGCCGCCGGGGCGCTGGCGGGAATGACCGCGCAGATCCGCGAGGCGTTTGAGGCGGCGCATGACATGCAGGATTTGGCCGAGCGGCTGAGCAAGTTAAAGCTGAATGATGAGGACTTCGCGCAGGCGATGACGCGCGGCATGGCGCTGGCGAATTTGGCCGGACAGGCGGCGCTGATGGATGAGCTGAGGCCGCTCGCCAAGAAGGGCTGAACATGCCCACCAGCACGCGCGGCGCGATCGACCTGCCGTTCAACGAGGCAATCGATTTCTTCCGCCAGAAGGTAAATGTGCCGACGGAGCGGTGGACGGATATGATGAACGAGGCGCACAGCCACGGCTTTGCCGTGGCCGGTGCGACCAACGAGGCGATGCTGAGCGATTTCCGCGAGGCGGTGGATAAGGCGATCAGCCAAGGCACCGGGCTGGCGGAGTTCCGCGCCGACTTCGATACCATCGTGAAAAAATACGGCTGGCAGCACACCGGCAATGCGGGCTGGCGGGCGCGGGTGATTTACGAGACCAATATGACCACCGCGTTCTCGGCCGGGCGCTATGCGCAGCTGACGGACCCAGGGATGTTGGACGCCTTCCCCTACTGGCAATACAACCACACGCCTTGCGCCAACCCGCGGCTGATGCACCTGGCCTGGGACGGCATGGTGCTGCGCGCCGATGATGGGTTTTGGGACTCCTGCTATCCGCCCAACGGCTGGGGCTGCCGGTGCTTTGTCACCGCCGTGTCCGCCGGCGGACTGGGGCGGATGGGCAAGAGCGATGCCGACCCCTCACCCGTGCTGCAATATAAGGACTGGACGAATAAGAGCACCGGCGAGGTGATGCGGGTGCCGGTGGGCGTGGACCCCGGCTTTGCCTATAACCCCGGCAAGGCATGGGCCGAGGGCGAAAAACTGCCGGTGCGGGCGCCGGATGTGAAGCCGGTGGGCGGCCACATGCCGGTACTGGCGCGGCCGGGGCTGACCGCCGTGGAGCCGCATGTGCTGGGCAAGTTCATCGAGATGCCGCAAGGAGCGGCGCAGGTGGCCACGCTGGGGCCGGAGCTGGTGCATCTGCTGGGTGCGAAGGCGCCGCGCGTGTTGCTCTCGGCCGACACGATGGCCAAGCAGTTGCTAAACCACCCCGAGCTGCGCGCCGAGACCTACCAGGAAATTCACGAGCTGCTGCGCGCACCAGCGGTGATCCAGCGCGATGGCGCGAAGAATTTGCGGATTCTGGGGACCGTGCATGGGCGCGCCGCGACCATAGTGATCAAGGCCAGCGGCAGCGGCGCCGAGGTGTTTGTGCTGAGCTTCCATTTTGTGCGGCCTAAAGCGGTGCGCGGATTTTTGAAGCGCGACATAGTGTTGCGCGGGGATGCGGCGGCGTATTTGGCTGGGTTAAAAGGGACGCGGTGATGGGGCCTGCCAGGAACCCCATAATTGACGCGGCCAATAAATTGACCGGCCGTGGTGGGCAGAATATCGCCATCTCACACCGCGCCCAGGGCCAGTATAGGGGCTGAGGGATATGGGCGCAACGATTGATGTGGTGTTCGACGACAAGCCCGTGCTGGACGCGCTGGCGCGGCTGGCGGGGCTGGGTGGATCATCCACGCAGTTGATGGGCATTCTGGGCTCCGGGCTGACCGATTCCACGCGCATGCGCTTTTCCACCAACATCGCGCCGGATGGAACCGCGTGGCGCGGGTTGAACCCGGCCTATGCCGAGCTGCGGCGGCCGGGGCCGATTTTGGTGCAGGGCGGGCAGCTGCGCGGAAGCATCACCTTTTTGCCCGCCGCCGCCGAGGTGACGATCGGCAGCCGGATGATTTACGCCGGCGTGCACCAGTGGGGCGCGCGCATCGAGGCGAAAAACGCGAAGGCGCTGGTGTTCCACATGGGGGCGGGCGGCAAACTGGTGCGGGTGCGCGCGGTGACGATTCCGGCGCGGCCGTACCTGGGTATCTCGGCCGAGGATGAGGAGATGATTTTTGCCGAGACGCAAGCCTATCTGGAGCGGCTTATGGCGGCCTGAGCGGCGCGGATGCGTGTGGTGGGTGCGGGGTAAATTTTAAGGCGCGTTTAAGGCTTGTTAAAGCTAGGTAGAATGGCCGCGCGGCGGGAAAGACGGACAACCGCCGCGCCCCGCTGGTGACGCCCGCTGGCGGGCCTGTAATCGCGGGACTGGCGCGGCGGGGGCAAACTGGGTTATGCTGGGCCATCCCCACAACCGAATAGAGAGCCACTGCCACCCGAGGGTCGCAGAACCGCGCCTGCGTGCCGGGGCAAGTTCTGGGCATGGACGTTTCCTCCCATACCACCTTACTGCCGACCGGCGATGTACCTGAATGGGTACAGCTTCTGCCGGCCGGCAGCTTTTCCGGGGTGGATGGCCGGGGGCCTTACATTTTGCGGAATCCGGAAAATGTAATCGCGGCATCGATGGCGGCGCAAAAGCTGCCGATTGACGAAAACCATTCCACGCAGCGCGCGCCCGCATTGGGGCAGCCTTCACCCGCGCAGGCATGGATCGTGGCGCTGCAATCGCGCGCCGACGGCATCTGGGGCCAGGTTGAATGGAACGACGGTGGCCGCGCGCTGATGACGCAAAAGAAGTACCGGGGGCTTAGCCCGGTATTCGCGCATGAGAAGGACGGCACCGTGACGCGGATTATCTCCGCGGCGCTGACGAATTCCCCGAACCTGGGGCAGCTCGCCTCACTGAACACTGAACAAACCCACACACAATCTGGAGCAGACATGGATATTGCGACGCTGCGGGCCGCCCTTGGGCTGCCCGAGACCGCGGATGAGGCGGCCGTGCTGACGGCCATCGCAACCCAAAAACAGACCGTGGCGGCACATACCGCGACGATTACCAATTTGCAGGCGGCCACCGTGCCGCTCGCCGAGTTCGTGGCGCTGCAGACGCAGGTCGCCGCGGGTGAGACCGCCCGCCGCCAGGAGAAGGCGGTGGCCTTCATCGATGCGGCGATCAAGGACGGCAAGGCGCTTGGCCCGGTGCGTGAGCGGATGATTGCCATGCATGTGGCTGACCCGGCCGGCGCCGAGGCGCTGGTGGCCGGGCTGCCGAGCCTGAAGACGGCTGCCGGGGGAACCTATGTGGCTGAGCACGATGCCGGCGACGGCGACGGGCTGACCGCGATGGATAGCCAGGTCATCAAAAAAATGGGTCTGAAGAAGGAGGATTTTCTGAAGACCAAGAAATCCATGGCTGAAGGGAGTGCCGCATAATGGCCGCCACCAAAGACAGCGCCCCCGCACGCCGGGGTAATTCGCGCGGCGCCGCGTTCGGGTATCCGGTTGCGCCTGGCGAGAAAATCTTCAAGGGCACCGTGATGTGCGTGAACGCCGCCGGGCAGTCCGTGCGGCCGCAGACTGCCGGGGCGCTGGCCTTCATTGGTATTTCAGAGAGCGGGTACGATAATACCGGCTCCTCCGCGCCTGGCCCGAAGATCACGGGGCAGTTCGATGATTTCAAATTCCCGGTACCGGGGGCGTCCTACACCAATATCGGGGCGCCGGTTTATGCGACCGATGACAACACGCTGACGCTGGCCGCGCCTGGCTCCGGCTTTGAGAAATCGGTCGGGCACATCGCGGGCATCGAGGGCGGTGCCACCTTCGTCGAATTCAGCGCTCATTAAAGAGGTATTAGACAATGGATATTTCGCCGATTTCGCTCGCCAGCATCAATGCTGGGGTCAACACCGCCTATAACACCCAGTTGTGGCAGGCCGACACAGTTTACGACAAATTCACCTATCAGGCTCAGTCGACGGGCGACCAGGAAGTTTATCCGCGTTTGGATATGCTGCCGGGCCTGCGCGAGTGGGTGGGCGAGCGCGTGGTCAACTGGCTGACCCTGACGACCTTCGCGATCAAGAACAAGCTGTTCGAGTCGACCATCGGCATCAAGGTGCAGGACATCGAGGACGACAAGTTCTCGCTGCTCAACCAGGCGTCGGCCTCGATGGGCGAAGCCGCTGGGCGGTTGCCGGATTTGTTGATCGCGCAGCTGATGGCCGGCGGCACCACCGCAGCGGTTCCCGATGGCGCGAACTTCTTCGACACCGACCACGAGAATTACGATGCGAACGGCAACGTGATCTCCAACTTCAATTATCAGGCGGCGCCGGGCGGCTATACGGGGCCGAGCTGGTATCTGCTGGCGACCAAAAAGGTGCAGCGCCCCTTCATCTTCCAGACGCGCAAGCCGTTTGTGATGAAGGCGCTGTTCAACCCGGAATCGCCGGAAGTGTTCTACAAGAACGAGTTCACCTGGGGCAACGATGGCCGCTGCAATGCCGGTTACGGGCTGTGGCAACTGGCGTTCCGCTCCGACGCGCCGTTGACGGTGGCGAATTTGGAAGCCGCGCGTGCCGCCATGGCGGCCTGGCGCCGGCCGGATGGCGCGCCGCTGGGCGTCGTGCCGGATTTGCTGACGACGGGCGTCTCACTGGGGCCGACCGCGCGCAGCTACTGCACCAATGACTATCTGCCGCCGACCGACCCGCTGGTGGTTGGCGTGGGCACCGTGAACAACACCTTCAAAGGTTTGGCGACGGCGCTGGAAAACCCCTGGATTCCGTGAGCCCGGCTGGGCTCGCGTTTTCACTCTGATTTTTGAGGATATCATGGCAAAAATTATTGTTACCTCTTCCCAGCCCGGCAAGCGCCGCGCCGGGACCGTGTTTACCGGCGCCAGCACTTTTGAGCTGGGCCATTTTTCCACCGACCAGTTGAAGGCGATTGCCGCCGACCCGGTGCTGACCTTGGTTTATGGCGAGGTTATTCCGGCTGCCGGCGTGGAAGTGTTCGCCGCCGACAATCCGGCGCCCGCGCCGGCTGGCGTGGAAGTGTTCGCCGCCGACAATCCGGCGCCCGCGCCGAAAGTGCCGGGCAAGGGCAAGTAATAAATGCCCTACGCCACCGTTGATGAGATGATCGGGCGGTTTGGCGAGGTGGAGATGATGCGCCTCACCACGCCGGCGAACGCTGACCTGGTGGCGGTGCAGCGCGAACCGGCAATCGTCGCGCTGGGGGATGCCTCGGCGGTGATCGACACGTATTTGCGCAAGCGCTACCGCGCGCCGCTGGACGTGGCGCCAAAAGAGATCAAGCGGGCATGCTGCATTCTGGCGCGCTACGACCTGGCCACGGGCGAGCAGAAGCAGCCGACCGAGACCCTGGTGAATGAGCGCAAGGAAACGATGGCCTGGCTGAAGCAGATCGCCAACGGCGATGTGGTGTTGGACCTGGAAGAGGTGACGGTGGGCGATGAGTCGTTCTCCGCCATGCAAAGCCGCGACCAGGTGTTTGGCTCGCGCGGCGATGGTTCCACGCGCGGGTTTGAGGATTACGCGCCGGGCGATGACGGGAGTTTTTGGGGATGAGCACCACCGCAGCCGCCGCCCCGCTTTATCCGGTGCAGCCGATTGGGCCGGGGCCGCTGGCGCTGATTGCGCGGGCGTTGCAGGCACGGTTGCAACTGGTGTTCCCGACCACGCGGTTCCAGCACGACGTTGTGCCGGCGAAAATGACGCCGGAGATTTGGAAGCAGCTGCTGCGCCGCACGCCGTTTATCGGCCTGGGCTGGAACGCGGTGAGCAACCAAATGGACGGGCGGCTGTTTGACGGGCAGAGCAGCTGGAGCGTGTTCCTGGTGCTGAAAAACCCGGCATCAGTGACCGCGCGGTTTTTTGGCGACAGCCAGGGCGCTGGGTTGTTCCTACTGACGCAGGCGGCGATTGGCGTGCTGAACGGATTTACCATCGAGGGCTTTGGCAGCGTGCGCGTGACCCAGGCGGGCAATGTGTATGCCGAGAGCTGGGATGACGATGCCGCCGCAGTGATTGTGGATGTGAGCGTGAGCACCACGCTGCCGCTGCCCGAGCTGATCACCGCGCCGGGCGATTTGAACGAATTCAGCCAGATGATGGCGACATGGAACTTTGGCGGCACGGATGTGCTGACCGGGCAACTGACGGTCGGCGACCGGAGCGGGGAATGATGGAAAAAATACATGTGGTGCCGGGTGTTGGACGGCTGGTGAGATTGCCGGGGGGCACGATTGTGCCGCCGCAGGGTGTGATTTGCGCGCGCACGATGTTCATCGAGCGGCGGCTGTTGTGCGGTGACCTGGTGCTCGCTCCGGCCGCGCCGGTGGCCGAAGCGCCGGTGAAAGCCGCGCCTGAGAAGAAGGGAGCGTAACATGTCCGACACCACATCGCCGCAGGGCGCGACGCCGCCGCAGATCATCAGCTTTGATGAAATTCCCAACAATGTTGAAGTGCCGGGGACTTACATTGAGACCAAGGTAAATTACAGCCAGAGCGGGCTGCTGCCTTATAAGGCGAAAGCGCTGATTATCGGCCAGATGCTGAGCAGCGGGATTGCCAAGCCGAATGTGGCTTATCCGCTGTATACCGCGCCGCAGGCGGAAAACCTGTTCGGCATCGGCTCCATCGCGGCACAGATGGCAGCCGCGTTTATCCTCGCCAACCCTTATGTCGCCGTGGATATCATGGGCGTGCCGGATGCGGTGAGTGCCGCGAAAGCCTCGCAGACCGTGACGATCGGCGGGACGGCGACGGCGGCTGGGACGCTGCCGGTGTATGCGCAAGGGCAGCGCGTGCCGGTGGCCGTGAATGTGGGCGATACCGCAGCCGTGGTGGCCGCTAATTTGCTGGCGGGATTGCAAGGCGCGGCACTGGAAAGCAGCGAGACCGAGAGTGGTGCCGTGATTACCGTGACGGCGCTGCATGGCGGGACGCTGGGCAACACGCTGGACCTGCGCGTGAATTATCAGCCGGGGGATACGATCCCGGCCGGGCTGACCGTGACGATTACCGCGATGACGGGCGGCGCTACCGACCCGACCATTACCGGCGCGCTGAACGCGATTGCCGCGAGCTGGTACAGCGACATTGTGATGTGCTGGGTGGACCCAACCAATGTGGGGCTGCTCGAAGCTGCGCTCGAAGGCCGCTACAATGCCATGAGCAAACTCGACGCGCATGCCTATGGCGCGCTGGGCATGAGCTACGGCGCCGGGCTTGCCAACCAGGCTTCGCTGAATTCGCGCTTCCGCTCCGTGCTGCTGGTGCAGAACGCGCCGCAGCCAGCCTGGATGTGGGCGGCGTGCTTTGCCGGCGTGTGCAGCTACTACCTGGCGCAGGACCCCGCGCGGCAGTTGCGCGGCCTGGCGCTGCCAGGGCTGCTGGCGCCCGCGCCGGCGGACCGCTTCGACTGGACCGAGCGCAATTTGCTGCTGGCGGACGGGATTTCCACTTTCGACGTGGAGATCGACGGCACCGTGACGCTGGAGAAGGTGGTGACCGAGAACCTCACCGACGCCGCCGGTATCCCCACCACGGCGTGGCACGATATTATGGCGCCAAAGGTGAACAGCCGGATCAAATACGACTGGATCAGCTTCAACGGCGTGACGTATCCGCGCAACAAGCTGGCCGATGATAACACCATTGCCGCCGAGTACGACCCCAGCGTGGCGACGCCGCGGCGGATCAAATCATCCTGGGCCGGGCGCTCGATGCTCTACGAGCAGTATGGCTGGATTGAGAATTCCCAGGCGACCGCCGCGCAGAGCTACTTCGTGCGCGATCTGACTGACCGCAACCGGCTGAATTGCCGCCTGCAATATAACCGCATCGGCAATTTGATGGTCGAGGCCGTCTCTCTCGAATTCCAGGCTTAGGAGTAAAACATGGCGCAGACCCTCGGTATTGTCGATCTGATCTGGCTGGGCACGAAAATCCCGATCAAGACGGCGAGCTATAAGCGCGGCGGCCTGGTGAACAACGCCATGGTGGGCTCGCGCCAGGTGTTCAACAGCCAGGAATTCCAGGCGGACACGGTGGAAGCGACGATCCCGTTCAAGAAGGGGGATTCGCTGGCCGCCTACGCCGCCAGCCAGGTCGGCGAACTGCAGTACGTGTGCGACACCGGGCAGACCTATACGCTCCCCGATGCGTTTGTAACCGGCACGCCGCAGCTGGCGCCCGGCAGCGGCAAGGAAGGCGGCTCGGTGAAAATCACCTGGGCAGGCTCGACGGCGATGGAGGTGGTCTCGTGATCGGCGCCAGTGACGACGATCTGGTGGTGATTCTGGATGCCGATGAGCATGCGGATGAGCTGCCGGGGGTTGAGGAAGCCAAACCGGCGTCGGGCGCAGGGTTGCCGGAAAATGCGAAGCTGAACGAAGATGGCAGCGTGACGCTGACGCTGAGCCGGAAGGCGGCGATTAAGTACAAGGGCGGCGACGGTACGATCGTCGAAAAGCCAGTTGACGATGTGCTGGTGTTCAACCGGCTGACTGGTGGTGATTTGCGCGCGATGATGAGCGCCACCGGGCCGAATGCGAACCTGACGCTGTTCAACCGCTCGACCAAGCTGGGCGAGGCGAAAGGGCCGCTGACGTTTGATGCGCTCGATGCCCAGGATGCCAGCGCGGCGCTGGCGATTATCGGTTTTTTTACGAGTGCTGGACGCCGGACTGGCCGCTGACGCTGGCGGCGCTGGCCAAGCATTACAGTGGCTGGACGCAGGCCGAGCTGCTGGCCGGGACTGACCTGGATGCGGCGTTCTGGCTGGGTGCAGCGGGGGCGTTGATGAAGCGGATAACGGAAGGGTAATATATTGTCCGGAGATATGGTCGCCAGCCTGACGCTGCGCTTGCAAGACCAGATGTCCGGCGGGGTGGGCGAAATACAATCGCTGTTCACCAATCTCACCACCACGCTCGGCACGCTGAACGATACGCTGGGCAGCATGCAGGATTTGCTGGCCAATTTGCGCGGGCCGGCGAATTTAATGAGCGATTTGGATGCGGTGAATGCGCAGGTGAAGGTGTCCGCCGACACGATGGCCGCTTCCATGGATGAGGTCAGCACCGGGGTTGACGCCAATATCGTGAAAATCAAGGAAATGTACGCGGCGATGGGGCAGGGCATGTCTTTTATGCCGCCTGGTTCGCAAGTGGGCGGTGGATTTAATCCCGATGCAATGCTTCCGCCTGGCTCGGCGCGGCCCGGCGATGAGCCCGCACCCGAGGATGAGCCACGGCCCGGTGGTCAAGGTTTGGGCACCGCCGGAGATGCGATGGGGCATATCCTTATGGCTGGAATCGGCGTCGCGATCGCGCGGAATGCTGCCGAGAAATATGCCGATTTCGGCCAAATCCTCTACCAGACAGCGATCAAAGAGGGGCTGAACGGTGGGCCAGCGGCGGATGAAATCGCCCGGCTGAACACGATGCTCGATGGTCTAGCCGTAAAGACCGCAAACTCCAGCACAGCGCTGGCGGAGGCGTATTACTATCTCACCATCCATGGCATGGCGCCTGGGGTGATCAGCGCGATGATGCCCGCGCTCGCGCGGGATGCGACGGCCTATGGCAATGATCCGATCGAAGATGCGAAAAGTGTTTCCGCATTGAATCAAGTGCTTGGGATTGCACCCGATCAGATGCAGCGAGGCTTGTCGATTATCTCGGATGCCTCCAGTCTGGGCGGATTTTCGGTCGGGGATTTTGGCAGCTATATACAGGGTTTTAGCGCGAAGCTGGCCCTTATGAAGAATGGCGGTATCGGCGGCCTGGTATCGGTGGCATCTGCTGTTGAGGCTACGCATAAGGATTTTTCTGATTCTGCCGATGACGCGACCGCTATGCAGGATTTGCTTAGCTATCTCTCATCGCCGATCGCCGCGAGATTTTTTGACCGGACGAAGCGCTCCATGGATTTGCTTGCCCCCTCCCAACGGGCACTGTTCGACAAATATCATATCGGCGGGATCGACATTCCAAAATATCTCGATAGCCGGGAAGCTTTGGGCGAAGGGGCGTTCGATGCCGAGATGGACCTGGCCCGGCTGGTCAACACGAAGCTGCCCACCAATATAACAGGCACTGATAAGCTGGAGATTTTCGGCGCGCTTTTCCACAATACCGAGGCTGCAAAAGCGGCTATGGCCATCGCGGAAAACTTTGACGTGTTCAAGGCCAATGAAACGACGTTATACGGAATTGGCCCTGGCAAAGTGCAGACCGATTTTCAAACCAGTCTGAATTCGCCGAAGTCGCAAATGAATATCGTCGATGAGAAATTTGCTGAATTGACGCGCTCGCTTGGCGTTAATGTCATCCCCTCGCTGACGCTGCTTGGGACGGGCGCGAATGTCGCGCTGGAGGGGCTCAATAAAATTGGTGATTTTTGGAATTCGCTCGCCGTCGGTATCGGTACGGGTGCGGTGTACGCCATGCATCCCGGTGCCAAGCAGCCAAACGCTGGGTTTTTGGGCGCGCGCGATGGCCCCATCCACATCCACGTGAACGTCGATAAATCCGGCAATGTGCGGGTGACGCAGGGGCCGAGCAGCTCCGCTGGCTCGCGCGGCCAGGTTTTGAGCCGGCATTGAGGGGGCGGAAAAATGGTCGATATTGTTGGGCTCTACGACTCTCTGTTGAACGCGAGCTATGGCGGCGTGCAGTTTTACATGCTGCCGGCCGACATCGAGGTGGGGCGGCGGGTGCAGCGGTTCCTGTTCCCTGGGCAGGACGCTACCAGCTTCCAGGATCTGGGCGCGGCCGACGGTAAAATCTCGGTTCAGGGGTTTTTGATCGGCGAGGATTACATCGCCCAGTCGCTGGCGCTGCGGGCGGCGTTCCGCAAGGCTGGCCCGGCGACGCTGGTGCATCCGTGGCTCGGCACCATGCAGGTGGTGCAGATTAAGGACCAACTGCCGAAGCTGAGCTTTACCGATAAGGAGCTGCGGGTGTGCCGGTTCCAGGCGGTGTTCTACCCCTACACGCCGCCGCCGCAGATTATGCCCGATACGCTTTCCCGGTTGATGAGCGCCGTGAGCAACGCGACATCGAGCGCGGAAGCGTGGCTGGCCGCCGTGCTGGCGCCGGCTGCTGGGGTGCTGGGCGCGTTCAGCTATGCACAGGGGTGGATTGCCGGGCTGGAAGGGCAGTTTGGCGCGCTGATTAATACCGGACCGTCCGGCTCGATCATCGGCCCGGTGGCGGGTTTTGCGGTGACGGCGCTGGGCGCGCCGGTGCTGGCGGTCAACGCCTTATGGGCAGCCGCCACGGCCAACGCGCTGGCGGGTGTGCCGGCGGCGATTGCTGGTGCCTGCGCACCAACAATCCCCTCCGCCGTGGCGCCGGGTGGCACCGTGACGGCGGCGGCGGCGGCAGACCCAGGGGACGCCGCCGCCATGCTGCTGGCGAGCCTGGGGCCGATAGCCGCCGGGTTGAACGCGCCCACGCCAGGCCCGGCGCTGGCCAGCGCGATGCTGGCGCTGGTGCTGGCGAACGCCGTGCAGGCGGCAAGCAATATCAGCTACACCAGCCAGCAACAGGCGCAGGCGCAAGGGGCGTTGATCTACGCGGCGTTTGATACGGCGATCCCGGCCGCGGCACTCGCCGCCGCCAGCGCGCCGGCGCTGGGCGGTGCCGTATGGGGCGCTTTGCTGGACCTTAAAGCCGCCTTTGCGGCTGATATGAACGCGCTGATCGGGCGGTTGCCGCCGGTGGTGAATATCGCGGTGCCGAACACGATGCCGGCGTGGCTGCTGGCGCAATATATTTCTGGCGACAATCCGGCGGATGTGTTCGCCACCTGGCAGGACATTGTGGCGCGCAACAATATCCGCAACCCCGGCGCGGTGCCGCCGGGCAGCATCGAGGCGCTGGCATCGTGAGTGCATCACTCGCCAAATTTGACCCAGCGGCCAGCCGCCGCGTGGGGCTGGTGGTGGGCGGGCATGTGTTCGACCGCTGGACCGATGTGGATGTGGACCGCGACCTGCGCAACATCGCGGGTGGGTTTACCATGCAGTACGAGGATTCCGGGCGGATCGCGCAGGCGGTCTCGCCGGATTTGGATACGCGACCGCCGTTCGAAATCATTAAACCCGGCATGGCCTACACCGTGCTGCTTGACGGCGAGCCGGTGCAGAAGGGCTGGATTGATGAGGTCCAGCTAAAGGACAACGCCGACGAGCTGGAAGCCACGGTAACCGGGCGCGATATTTGCGGTGACCTGGTGGATTGCGCGGCGTCGCCGGACGGCCCGGTGGAGTGGCGCGGGCTGAATGCGTTGCAGATCGCGCAGGGGATTTGCAAGCCATTTGGCTTGAGCGTGCGGGCCGAGGTGGATGTGGGTGCGGCCTTCCCGGTGTTTGGCATTCAGCTCGATGAGAATTGCATGCCGGCGATTGAGCGCGCGTGCCGCCAACGTGGGATGCTGATGGTCTCTGACGGCGTGAGCGGATTGATTCTGACGGTGGGCGGCAATACGCGCGCGCCGGCGGCGCTGGTGCGCGGGGGGAATGTGCAGGCCACCGATTATACGAATTCCTGGACCGAGCGATTCAGCGATTATTATGTGAAGGGGCAGACCAGCACCGCCGGCCAGCGTGCGGGCCAGGATGCCGCGATGACGCCCGGCACCGACCCGACCACGGACCCGGTGGCCCCGCCTGATGACGGCGTCGACACGGCCGAGGCCAGCACCATTGTGATGACCGGCCATGCGATCGACCCCGAGGTGACGCGCTACCGGCCGAATGTGCGCGGCGTGGCGACGCAATCTGGCACTGCCTCGGCCCAGGCGCAGGCGGAGTGGGCGCTGCGGGTGGCGCGCGGCATGGGCGAGACGCTGAACTACACGGTGCAGGACTGGCGGGCGGGTGCCGCGAATGCGCTGTGGCTGGCCAACCAAGTGGTGGCGGTGAGCGATGCTTACTTAAATATCAACCGCGACATGCTGATCAGCGGCGTGAAATACCGCATGAGCGAGGCGGGGATTTTTACCGTGCTGCGGGTGGCCGGACGCACGGCGTTCGACCGGATTGATGAGCCGGCGAAAGACCGGCTGCTGTTCAAGCGCGCGCCGCGCACGTTTGGCCCGACACGGAACGGCTGATGACGCAAGAGCTTTATTCCAACCTGCGCGGCCTGGCGAATGTTGGCCAGGTGATTGCCGTGGACGATTCCGGCCAGGCGCAAAAAGTGACGGTACGCACCGGCGACAATGTGGAGCGCGCCGATGTGGAAGTGATGATGCCGTTTGGCTTTTCCTCCATGCCGCCGCTGCACGGCGCGATCTGCATGCTGGTGGCGATAGGGGCCGACCCGGCGAATTTGCGGGCGCTGCCGATTGGCGCACCATCACGGCGCTTTGGCGGCCAGCAACCCGGCGAGGCCGTGATGTATGCGCAAGACGGGACGCGCGTGGCGGTGCGGCAGGGCGGGATCGTGGATGTGTGGGGTGCCGAGCAGGTTAACGTGCATACCAAGACTTGCACGATCAACGCGCCGGCGGGCTGCGTGATTAACGCGGCGGCTGGGACGACGGTGAACGGGGACGCTTTGGTGAATGGGAACGTCGAAGTCACCGGCAATATTTCGGGGACTGGCGCATGAAGAGCGGGATTACAATGACCGGCACGGTTGATGCCGGGCAGGGATTTTATGTTGACGGCACGCCGGTGGGCGCGGCGGCGCTGATTTTTGAGCAGGGGACGTTCGATGTCGGCGCGCATACGCTGGTGCTGGCGGGCTCGGCATCGTTCAGCGGTGGGCCAGACGGCGTGACGCTGGATGTGTTCGGAGCCGGAGCTACCCTGGCGCAAGGGAGTATTTCCGCAACGGGGATGATTTCGCTGAGCAGCGATTTTGACCTGACCGCTGGCAGTTTAAGTATTTCGGAAAGCGGGCCGCTCTCTTCCTCGCTCGCGGCCGTGGCTAGTTTGGCGGCGGCGGCGATGCCTGAATTTAGCCTCGGGCCAGATTTCTCGTTCTCTGGCACCACGCTGGAGCTGGAGACGAATTTTGTTGAATATGTCGAGGCGTCGAACGGTGTGACAGCCGCGATCACGGGGCGCACCCTGGCGGTGGGGCAAACGCTTGTCACTTACGGCAGCGGAGTGCCGACTTTCTACGCGCCGCCCGGCGTTATCTACGAGCGGCAGGATTCCCCAGGCTCCGTAATCGACCGGGTATATGTGTCGAACGGCGGGAGATACTTGGCGCCGCTACAGGCCGCTGACGGCGCTGTCCATCAGTATTTGTTCAACGAGACCACGGGGAGCGTGCTGGTAGACACGGGGAGCAGCCCTGTTAACGGCAGCTACACGGCTCCGTATTCCTTGGGAAATGCGTCGCATGTGAACGGGGTCTCAGCAGCGGCGAGCATCGCTTCGAGCGGGTACGCAGGTGTGCCTGTTGTTGATCCGCCCGCCGGCGTGGGCGGGGCGTGGGCAATCGAGATCATCTACATCCCGTCTAATGTCACCGCCACGGGGAGAATTTTCAGCAACTCGCGGGCGGATACCAACGGGCTTGGCTTTACGATTGAGGGCATAAGTTACGCTCTTGGCTCGTACCGCTTCCTCGTCGGATTTAGCGGCGGAATTTCCTCCGTCACGCTGACAAATACTTTAGTCGCGGGAACGCTCTATCATATTGTCGGTGTCTATGACGGCACCAACTTATTGGTTTATCAAAACGGGGTTTTGTGCGGCTCGGTCGTGCCGAGCGGTACATATATGCCGGGCACCAATAATATCGAGTTCGGGCAGAACGCCGGTAATCCAGGCAATGATTTTGCCCCTGGGCTGTATCAATGCGCGGCGATGTATAATTACGGCCTGACCGCCGCTCAAGTTCTCAGCCACTATAATGCGATCAGTTTCAGCGGGACACCATGGGCGGATGTGCAGACTGTCAACGCGCTGACCGCAGGAGGCACCCTGATTGGTGCTGGCAATGCGGTGCAAGCCGGGACAAATATAACCCTGGGCCTCAGCGGCGAAAACATCATCATCAACTCCAATCCTGAGTTTTTCCAAGGGACGCTGACCGGCGTTGGGAACCCGGCCATCGGGACGGGGTTGCTCCTAAGTGGCACGAGCAACCCGACGATCAGTAATGCGGGCGTGCTGGCGCTGGCCGTTGGGACCACGGCGCTGGCGGGTAGCATTGCTCTGGGTTCGGAGTTTTTCACCACCACCGGCACGCTGCATGTGTCGGCGGTTGCCGCGCCAATGACGATCCAGAGCGGCGGCACGGTCACGAATACGTTGGCGACGGGGCTGAATTTCACCGGCTCTGGGGTGACGATTTCCGGCACCGGCGCGACGGAGACGATCAACATTCCTGGGAGCGTTGGCGGCGTCACCTCGTTCAACACGCGCACAGGGGCAATCACGCTCACCAGCGGCGACGTTACCGGCGCGCTCACATACACCCCAGCGCACGCGGGGGTGAATAGCGACATCACGTCGCTCACCGGCTTGACGACGGCCCTAGCAGTCACTGAGGGCGGCACAGGCGTCACCACCAGCACGGGCACGGGGGCGAACGTACTCTCCACGTCACCTACACTGGCAACTCCCGCGCTGGGCACGCCGACATCAGGAACGCTGACCAACGCGGTTGGCCTCCCGCTCTCGACCGGCGTCACAGGAAATCTGCCGGTAGCGAACCTTGGCTCGGGCACCGGGGCTTCGTCGTCCACGTACTGGCGCGGGGATGGGACATGGGCCGCGCCGGCTAGTGGGGGCGGCGGCACAGTCACCAGTTCCACGGCTGGGCAACTGGCGTGGTATTCCGCCACCGGTACAACTGTGGTCGGCAACCCGAACGTCACCTATTCCGGCGGTGCGCTAACTATCGGCGTCACGGGCACGCAGACAGGCAGCCTCGTGCTGGCGGGCGCCACGTCCGGCGCGGTGACGATTAAACCAAACGCGGCGGCGGGTAGTTGGGCGATGACGCTGCCCGCCACGGCTGGAACAAATACCTACGTGCTGACCACGGACGGCTCGGGCAATTTGTCCTGGGCCGCGCCTGGTGGCGGCTCTAGCGTCACCTACGGCGGGAGTGCGGTCACGTCGCTGGTTGCTGGGTCAAACGTCACGATGACGCTCGCGGCGGGCGCACTGACCGTGGTGTCAAGCGGTGGCGGCTCGATCTACAACAGACCTGCACTGTCAGCGTTTACCTGGTGCAACCAAAGCGGCGTCGGCGCGTCTGCCACGGATAACACCGGCGGCCCGCTTACAATGAGCATAACGAACACCACCCTGAGTCTGACGGCGTTAACGCTGCCTGTCCCTGGCTCAACGTGGACGATTATCGCGCAACTGTTTACCGACCAGGGGGGTGGAAACCAGTTTTTAGGGCTATCTCTACACAATACTTTGACAGGCCCCGGACTTGTATTTTCCATCTACGGAAAATCAACTTTCTATATTTTCAGATTTTCAAGTCCAACCTCTTACACAAGCGGAACTGGTGGGGCGGGTGCCTCGTATAATCCAGCATGGCTAAAAATTGTAAATAACGGCACTAATTTGACGTATTCCTCGTCCTCAGATGGTTTTGATTTTGTTACCGTTTTCACGACAACGCTTACCGCAGATTTGGCATCGATTACACATATTGGCTTTGCAGGCACGGCCAACAATTCAACCTCAAATTACCACGTAAAACTATATAATTGGACATTGACCACCCCGTAGGCGGCAACCGGCGCGGCGCAAATCTCGGAAGGACCGCTCTCGGATAGCAGTGTTGTGGTGGTGGCGCCGACAACGGGTTCAACAATCACGGTGCCGAATGGCTGCTCCACATACGTAGTCAACCCATCAGGGACGTTGGCGGCATTGACGATCAATTTGCCCGCAAATCCCGTGGTGAGTAATCCCAACCCGATATTAAGAATCAAGATACAAAAAGCCATCACGTCGCTCACCTTGTCCGGTAACGGGTCGACTTTAAATGTTGCCGTTTCTGGGGCATCAGTGAGTGGGTCGACGACTTATGACGCGATCTATAACGCCGGGACGTGGTATTTTTAAGTAACGATGCAATTCCGCCCGGCGCTTCTGCCACCGCCGGGTTGCAGGCAACACTTCGCGCGCGCGCGATAGTCCGGGCATGGATGTGGCCCTGCAATATGATCCGGTGAAGCGCTGCTGCGACCTGGTTTTTAATGGCCGGGATTTCGCGCTCGACTACACGCCGGGGAGCGCCATGCTGTTTTCGATTTTGGCGGAACGGCGCGCGGCGAATGATGATGTGCTGCCCGACACGGTGCCCGACTACACCGCGCCCAGCACGTTTATCGCGCGGCGCGGCTGGTGCGGGGATTTTCTGGATGCACTCGGCCGGTTGACCGGCTCGCGCTTCTGGCTGCTGCGGCGGGCAAAGGCGACCGAGGAGACGCGGCGCTCGGCCGAGGTCTATTTCGCCGAGGCGCTGATCTGGCTGGAGACCGAGCGGAACCTGGCGGTGCAGATTACCGTGCGCTGGGTGAAGCCCGGCGTGCTCGGTATTCTGGCGCGTTGCGGCAAAGCTTCGCTCTCACTTTCGCGCGCGTTGGCCGCGTGATGGGTGCCTGCTGATGCCAGTTCCTGTTCCAGCCCCTGGTGTGATCTCCGGCCGCGCCGCGGCGATTTACGAGGAGCTGCTGCCCGGCATCGATGCGCGCAGCCCGAACACGGTGGCGACCGCGAACACCCGCATCGTGGAAATGGCGATGCAGGATTTATATGTGCAGCTGCAGAACGTGGCGGATGAGACGATGCCCGACACCGCGCAGGACAATCTGCCGCGCTTTGGCACGATGTGGGATGTGCCGCAGGTGCAGCCGAGTTTCGCGGGCGGCAATGCGGTTTTTACCGGGGGCAACACCACGGTAATCCCCTCTGGCTTGCAGCTTAGCGCCGCCTCACAGGCTATTTATGTCACCACGGCAGAGGTGACGATCGGCACCTCGCTCACCGCCAGTGTGCCGGTGCAGGCGGTTATTGCTGGAGTTGCGGGCAATTTGGTGGCCGGGGCGCCGCTGACGATTGTCTCGCCGGCGGGGCTGAACCTCAACACGGTTGCCACGGTGGACAGTAACGGGCTGACCGGTGGTGCTGATATTCAGGGCGTGCCGGCGTGGCGCGGGGATATCATCCAGGAAATCCAGGATGAGCCGGCGGCGGGCGACTACGCTGACTATGTGAAATGGGCGAAAGCGGCGCTGCCGAATGTGCAGCTGGCGGTGTGCCCGCCGGCGGCGTGCGGCGGTGGCGTGGTGAGCGTGGCGATTGCCATGACCGGGCTGGTGCCGCCCACCACAGAGCAGATTGCGGCGGTGCTGGCTTACATCGAGACGCAGCGGCCGGTGGGTGCGACGAATATCACGGTGTACGCCTGCGTGCTGAACCCGGTGAATGTGACGCTGCATCTCAACCCTGACACGGTGACGATCCGCGCGGCCGCGAGTTCCGCGCTGGCGCTGAGCTTTGCCCAGGATGCCGCGATTGGCGGTACGACCTACAAGAGCCGCCTGGAGACTGCCATCGGCATATCGGATGGTGAGGATAGCGATGAGATGACGGCACCGGCGGCGGACGTAGCCGCGCCCACGCTGTTCTCCCTGAACGTGCTCGGCACGGTGAGCTTCGTATGAGCCGCACGGTGCAACAGGTGCTGGCCGAGCTGCTGGCGATAACGGCGCCGGGCGATGAGCTGCCAGCCGAAATGCCGGTGGTTTGGACGATGTCGCCGCTCGGCTTCATGCTGCCGCGCGATGCGACCTTGTGGGCGAAATGGCTGACGCCACTGGCCGTGGAGATCTCGATTTATGAGATGCTGCTGGACCAGATGCTGGCCGAGGTTGACCCGGCGACGGCGCAATATCTGCTGACCGACTTTGAGCGCGTGCTGGGGCCAGACCCGTATGGGCGTGATGCGGGGAGCTTGACGATCGCGCAGCGGCAGCAGCTCGCGCATAGCCGTTGGACGGGGCGGATTGGCGCGCGGCCGGCGGATTTCATCGCGCTCGCGGCCAGTTTTGGCGTGGCGATCACGGTCGACGAATTTCAGGATTTGGAGACGAATTTCTACGCGGACGATGAATGCGGTGACCATCCGCTTGAGTTCACCTGGCAGGTGAATTTGCCGTCGACCGTGCTGGAGTTTGCCGAGGCGAACGGCTTCTCGGCGGATGATCTCGTTTCCAGCTTTGATCCGAGCAATGTGCAGAACGTCATCGCCGCGAAGAATCCGGCGCAGATGACGGTGGTTTTTAATTATGCGTGAGGGCTGCGATGTATTGGGTTAACGGGCTCTACGTCAACACGGTTGGCGGTGTGAATTATTTCCAGTCGGCGAACCCTGGCGCGGGTATCCCGAAGGGGACGCAGGTTACGACTGCGTGGCTGAACGATATGCAGGGCGAGAACCTCAACTTTCTGGCCGCAGCGGGTATCACCCCGCTGCCAGGGACGCCGACGCAGGTGAAGGCGGCGACGGATTTTCTATATGGCTTCAAATACGGCATTCTCACCGCGAATAAGGTGGTGGCGGCTGCGGACCGGGGTACGATTTTCACCTGCAATACCGGATGTTCCACGGTGACGCTGCCGGCGGCGAGCGGGTTCGATACCGGGTTTGTTGTCGGGTTTGGCGGCGGCGGCGGCGCGCCGACGACGATCAATGTCTCGATTCAGGTGAATGATGGCGAGGCGCTTTCGGGCGAGAGCAGCTTTGTGCTGGCTTTCACCAGCTCCGTGCTGTTGCAGGCCCAGGGCGTGAATTGGGGGGTGATTGCCAGCACGCCTGATGTTGCGACGACTTCCTCTGTCAGTTATGCGCTATTGGCTGGGTCATCGTCGCAAGTGTTCAGTGTCGCGCCGGCGACCGTGGGGACGGAGGCATTGGCGGCGTCTCAAGCCATCGGTGGGTTATCCTCGTCAGTGAGTGTTGTCACGGGTTCGCGCGCGCTGGGTACGGTTTACACCAACAGCACAGGGCGCCCGCTCCAAGTAATTGTCAGCACAGGGGGAAGTGGGACCGGAGGGGCGACCGCTTATGTCAACGGGACTGCTGTTGGCGGCTACAGCAATGGTGGCAATCGTAACATTGCGTTCTTCTCATCATTTATCGTCCCGGCTGGGATGACTTACGAGGTTGTTTCAACCGGAAACTCACTCAACGAATGGACGGAGATTTAAGCTATGCAGCTTTATTTCGATACAGCTATTGGAAAACAGTATGCTTTCTCCGACGACGTGGTGGTGAGCGGCGCGCCTGGCGCCCTCGTGTTCACTGCCGCGAATGGCTCCGTGCTGGGACCATACCCGGCAACGCTGGTGGCTGGTACCGCCCCCATGCAGCCGGTGAGCCTAGCGCAGGCGCAGGCCGAGCAGAATGCCGCGCTCACGCATGCCGCCGCAGTCGTAATCATTGGCGGCTTCAGCTCAAGCGCGCTGGGCTCGCCGAATCATTATCCGAGCAAGCCGACCGACCAGGAGAACCTGCGCTCAGCCGCGCTGGTAGCCGCGAGCGCGGCGGCCGGCTGGACGACCGGGCTATGGTGCGAGAATGCCGGTGGCACCTGGACGCTGATGCAGCATACGGCGGCCGAGGTGACGCAGGTGCATGCCGATTTCCAGGCGATGGTGGCCGCGACCCAGGCGAAGCTGGCGGCGGCACGCGCGTCTGTCGCCTGTGAAACCACCGTGGCGCTGGTGCTGGCGATTACCTGGTGACTGATATCCGCATCAAGCGCGGCCAGCCGCTGATTTTCACCGACGTGTGCAGGAACGCCGATGGCACGGCGTTTGATCTGACACAGGTGACGCTGGCTGGGATGGTGCGCGATTCGCGGGATAATCTGCTGGGGGCGCTCACGTTCACTAATGGCGCGACGGGCACTTACACCGCGAGCTGCCTGGATACCACGCTCTGGCCCGAGGGGATGCATAAGATGGATATTGCCTTCGCCAGCGTGACCAACGGCAATGTGGTCTATAGCGAGACGATGCCAGTTTACGTCGAGCGGGCAGTGACGATTTTGCTACCCGAAGCGCCCGCACCGGACCCGGTAACTGATGGGCTGGACGCATGAGCACGACGATTTCCGCCCCGGCCAGTATCACGCGGACCCAGATGGGGTTGAGCGTGCCGGTGATTGTGGTGCCGGGCACCGTGGCGCCGCCGCCGCCGGGCATTCCGCCGTATCCGCTGGGCAGTGACCCGGCACAGACCTGGTACCTCACCTACGTGGGCGGCGTGCTGGCCTGGGTGCAGACGAATGCCTCGCCGGCGTTGCCGGTGTTTGCGTTGGAAGACGCGCGCGGCCTGTTCCTGCTCGAAGACGGGGCGGGTTTTCTTTTGTTGGAGGTTTAGATGATCGATCAATCCGTGATGCAGCTTACCCAGGTGACCTATAAACCGACGCTGCTGATTCCGGCCGTTGATCCGGCCGCGGTGCCGGGGCTGAAGAATGTGTCGATTACCGCTGCCGAGCTGGCAGGCGCTGCCGGTGGCGCTGAGATCATCGAGCTGACGACCGATACCGCGCTGACGCGCACGGCGCATAATGGCGCGTGGCTGGTGTGCCTGGCGGCGCTGACGCTGACCGCTGAGTTCGACACCGCCGGGTTGGGGTTTGAGTGCGACGTGATCAACCTGTCTGGCGGCAGCGTTACGATCGGGGCTGGCATCACGGTGGGCAACAGCGCGACGGTGCTAGCCGCCGGTGGCGTCGCGCGGTTGCGCGGGCTGCCGGGCCTGAGTGGTGGCGTGGTGTTCTGGAGCGGCAGCTCCGGGGGATAAATTCCTCCGCCTGATCGGCGGGGGTTTGGCTGCGCAAACAGCCAAAGCCGCGAGACTCTCTCCTCGCACGGATAAACCGCCCCGCCTCACCGGCCGGTGAGTGGGTAGAATGAGAGAGAATAATGAACAAACCCTTATTCCTGCCGGTTGACCCGGTGATGCCGCCGGCACCCTACATGGGCGGCAAGCGGCGGCTGGCTGCGCGGATCATCGAGCAGCTGCGCGCGATTCCACATGAGTGTTATGTCGAGCCTTTCGTGGGGATGGGCGGCGTGTTTCTGCGCCGGCCGTACCGGGTGAAGGCTGAGGTGATCAACGACGTGAGCCGTGATGTGGCGACCCTGTTGAGGGTGCTGCAGCGGCATTTCGTGCCGTTTATGGACATGCTGAAGTGGCAGCTGACCAGCCGGGCGGAGTTTGAACGGCTGCGCGCGGCCGAGGCGGATACGCTGACTGATTTGGAGCGGGCGGCGCGATTCCTGTACCTCCAGCGCACGGCGTTTGGCGGCAAGGTGACCGGGCGCAATTTTGGGGTGAGCCCCAGCACCAGCGCCAGGTTCGACGTGGTGAAGCTTGCCTCGATGCTGGAGGAGATCCACGAGCGGCTGGCGGGGGTGGTGATTGAGTGCCTGCCGTTTGGCCGGCTGATCGACACCTATGACCGGCCGAGTACGCTGTTTTACCTCGACCCGCCGTACTGGGACTGTGAGACGGACTACGGCGACGGGGTGTTCGGGAAGGCGGATTTTGAGGCCATGGCAGCGCAGCTGAGGCGGATCAACGGGCGATTCCTGCTCTCACTGAATGATCGGCCGCAGGTGCGCGAGATATTCGCGGGCTTCCAGATAGAGCAGGTGAAGACGGTCTACTCGCTGAACGGACGGGCGCAGAGCGGGGTGAGCGAGGTGCTGATAAGCGGGCCTTAAAGGTGCTTTAGAGGGCAAAAGGAGGGCCCCTAGACCCTCCTTTTGGTCCCTGAAATTCCTGTTTGTTAGGTGATTCGGGGAATTGCAGTTAGTGAAACCTGCAAATTTCCCGAATTTCAAATTTATGGTGTCAAAATTCAAATTATTGGTGGCGCGCTACA
>PLSD01000007.1 GCA_003164135.1 Acetobacteraceae bacterium | reverse complement strand
CTGATCAGCTCGAAGTGCTTCTGCTGGAAATAGCATGCGAGCGTCTCGTCTTCCACCTGAATCTGGTTAAGCTTTTCTGCCAAACCAGCTCTTTCCTCTTTGGACATGCTCCCGAGCTTCTCCAAAACCACGGCGTTGTGCGTGGGGGCCAGGCTGTCGATCGGCACACGGTTGATGAAACGCTCCGCCATCTCGAAGAGCACTACGTCGGGCTTCACCTTGCCGATGATATCCTCATCAATGGCGGCACGATGACAAAAGACAACTGTGCTGAAGGATTCCTTGAGGATTGAGATCATTGGATAGGAATAGGACGTGCCGAAGAGAACGCAGCGCGCCAGGGATCTGTCGGTGTTCTCATAGAGCTGAAAACTACCGCGTACGCGCATGCCATTGTTAAACGCTTCATGGGATTGCGGTGCCGTAACAGTGCATCGTGCGAAGCTGGAGCTCCGCATTGGCGAGAGCTTGTTGCCTAGATCGCCTATCCTGTCGTAGCGGGTAAAGGCAATATCCGCTTCGGTCAGCACCCGGACATTGGGGTGCTTCCGCCGAACGACGTCCATCAAAGCGCGATAGCCGATAAAGGCGCCGTAGGCTGTCCAATGCGTGTCGCTTTGCGTGTAGACGGGGAGATGGCCTCTCGCCTTTTCGGCCAGAAGTTCGGCCTCCGGATAGATGACCTGGCTGGAGATTGGCCGGGACTTCAGCGCATCCAGAAGCTGGTGCACGGGACGGACGCTTACCGGAGGAAAAGGAAGGCATTCGGGGAAAATCGATTGCGGATCGGGAACAATGAGAAAGTAGGCATGACCGCTAAAAGTCTGCCAGCGCCGGTCCCATACCTCGCCCCAGCGCTTGAGCATATCCTCCGTCATGGGCAGTTCACCACGATGCTGCGCCATGACATTGTTTGCATCATGGTCGAGAAACAGCCAGTCATTTTTCCCGAAAGAGACTTTTTCCATTCCGATCTCTCCAGGACTTCTGGTCAGGCTTCTTCTCCTGTCTTCACTGCAACATTTGAGGAATAGCCGAATGTATCAAAGTCAACCTTATACCGCCTGTAGATCAGATCGAGGTCTTCATCCCTGATCCCGTCATGCCCATGAGGGTCTTTCCGTATTTTATTCCTGTGTGGGAATTCCAGTTTAGAGACTTGATGCGGCGCCAGGCCGAGCCTCTCACCAATACTCTGCAAATTATCCTGAATATCCTCAAGGTGGAAGATGTCCGTTACGATGTTCGTCTTGTGGGCATCGACAAACCACGCCACCTGCGGCTCGAACATCCGGTCCGGCCCGCTGGATGCCCATTCGTCCGACCGCAAGAACTCGCTGAAGGACGCAAACTTCTTCATAAACGTGTATGCGTCATCATGGTGCTTGAGATACGCATAGGTCGACATCGTCCTGGCATATGGATTTCTAACGATCGAGAAGGTGTAGTATTTCGACCATGTGACCTGCCCCAGGATATTGCGAATCTCCCGGGCCTGAGAGTGCTTCCAAATACCGTACCGCTTACCGAAAATCTTGTTCAGCTCCTCGCCGTATGTGGTCGAACCGATTTCCAGGTCCCGGTAATAATTCAAATGAGACAGGGCGAAAGTAAGGGACGTTCCCCCACATTTCGGGATGTGCACAAAAACAAACCCGTAAGTGTTATTAATTATGCACATTTTTTAAACCACCTTTTCCCAGCCTAGGCTTTGATAGCGTATCGATGACTTGACAGTAATCTACCGGTCTCATTTTGTAAATCTGACCGGAATATGGCGAACATACCAAACCCGACTAGGCGGACGCCTCAAATCGGCCTTGTCCCACGCTGCCTTGCGGAAACATAAAAGCATAAGCGCAAAGGTGAGTACGATGAACAATACATACCTTCTTGTGATATACTAGATTCTGAAACAAATCCGCAAGGCTTCCGTGCGCTTGAATCATCTTAATTAGCTGAGCGATGTCAACTTTTTAGATTCAAGCAGCGTCTCTCCCGCCCCCAAACCCGCCAGCAACTCCCTAATTCTACTGGCGTGCTTAACGCTTACCACAGGAACAGCATAATGTTCGGTCATGTAGTCTTGCCCGGCCTTAGCGAGCATTCGGCAGGTCTCCGGTTCGCTGGCTAGCTTGAACATGGCCGCGGCAAGGTCGTCCAGCCGTATATCGGCCCAAACCTGGCCCTCTCCACCGGGGTATTCGCCGGCGGCAAGAGGGACCAGGTCGTAATCGACAACGATCGAGGTCTCGGGGGTGGTAAAGTCGATATTGCCGGAATAGTTTGTCGCGATCACCGGGACGCCGAGCAGCATTGCCTCCGCCGGCCCGCGCCCGAACCCTTCTGAGCGGTGGGGAGACACGAAACAGTTGCACTGGCTGATCAGGGCGTACAATTCCGGCCGGGAGAATTCCCGGTCCAGGAGGACGATACGCCGGTCGCGGTCCACCAACGCCTTGATTCGCAAGAAATTATCGTTGTCGCTATCGGCTGCCAGGGTCTTGAGGAGCAGCCGGACCTTCTTGTCCGTGCCTCCAAATGCTTGCAGAAACGCCTTGATCGCCGCTTCCGGGTTTTTGCGCGACATATAGGAGCGGAAATCAAACCCATAATAAAAAATGAATTCGTCTTCCGCCAGGCCGAAATCCTCACGGGTCACGGCGGTACCTGCCTCCGGCAAATCCACCGCCATCGGCATCAGCAGTACGTCCAGCTTGTCGCCTAACGCGAAGGCATCCTGGGCAAAACGCGTCGCCGCCCAGACCTCGCTGTAGAAGGTATAGGCGAAATTCCATTTCGGCGGCAGGCGCTCAAGCTCCCACGCCCAGTAGCCAACGGTATAGGCATGTGTCAGCCCTGCCCTGTACAGGGACATATAGTCCCACAGGGCGGTATCAGCATTCAGGTGAACAATGTTGACCTTGACCGCGGCTGGGTCAGCCTTGATTTCCTCGCCTTCAGCGGAGAAAAATTTTTCCGAGCGCCGGTCGAATACGATGAACTCGACCCCCTGGAAGATCAGCCCCGCCGCCGTAAGGCGGATATCCTCGCCACGCCCGGATGCCGCTCCCCATAGTCCCGAGAGGCAGACGGGGCAACGGACGACATCCTCTTCTTGTGGCAGCACGAGCCCCAGCGTATCCAGCCACGCCCGGATCGCCTCAACCTTGGCACCTTCCTCGAAAACCCAGATGCGCAAATCCTCGACACGGCGGGCATCCTGGATGTCGAATGCCGTTTTCACGTCCGGACGGGCCAGCCAGACCAGATATTCAAAATTTGTCAGGGCAAAATCGATCTGGGTGCTAGGCTGCGCCAGCCATTCCAGCATGCTGGGGGCAACCAGGTCCGGCTGCAGCCCGAATTCGCAGCTGCCGTAAACGATATACCAGGCGACAACCTGTAGCGCGTCTTCAGGTATCCATATCTTATACGTGTCTTGGACGTCTGTGCGCAGACGGTAGCAGGAGAAGATCAGGTTAGGAATCCATACGTTCTGGCATGTGTATTCCGAGGGAAGCTGGAGCCAGTCCACCAGCGATTTCAGCATCTCCCGCGGCCAACCGTAATGCTGCCGGGCGGTGCCGCAAAGCCAAAGAATAATGGCGAGCCGGGAGCGCAGATCCTCCGGAGATTTCCTGATGACCTCCAGAAACGGCCCCTTGTACTCGCTCTGCACCAAGCGGACCAGGCGAGTGGCCGGTGGCAGAGCTTTGTCCCACCCCCGTCCCTCCGCGCCGCCAAGATAAGCCGCGAGCCGCGAGCCTATCATCTTGATCGGCACATTTTTTTCGAGCACACCGCGGGTGATGCACCAAGTCAGATAGGCTTCGAACCCCGCCTCATCCTGCAAGCCAAAATGGCTCGTAAGGTCGGGCCGCGCCTCCCACAGCAACGCCAAAATCTGCGGCATGTAGACGCCGGCGCCATGCATGATGGTCTGAATAGGAACTGGGTCGGTAAGCCAGCTCTCGAGATCGTTGGGCGTCCCCCTAAAAAATACGCTGGTCAGGGGCTTCCAGGGCTCCAGTGCATCCCGACGGCGAGAACCGCCGGCCTCGCCACCGGAGAACGAGCGTGCAGCCTCTATGCTTAACTCATCAAACCCCGCCTGCCTGCCGCCTTCCTGGATAAACCAGGAGAGGTAGTTGGCTCTACCTTTGCTATCCATTACGTTGAAGGTCTGCAGGAGGTCGATCCGCGCCATCCACAGCTCATACATCGAGCGCGTAATCGCCGGTGGCCCATAGCTGTCCAGCGACGGCTCCGCTTCGTCAAACACTTCACCGCGACGGAATACATCCGCGCCGGTCAGTTCTTTCTGGCCCTCATGCCGCCTGAAGCTCGCACGCATGAATTTGTGGATGGGCCGGCCATCCTCGAAGAAATTGAATTCATATTTTATCTTGGAGGTAACCTGCCAGTTGAACCCCAGGATTTCGCCGACATAGCGCCGGAGCAGCTCCGCGAAAGCCGGAAGATCGCTCAGTTCGAAACGATTCTGGTGCTTGGAGAGAATCTTGTCGTTGGACGGAACCACACCGGAGAAATGCAGAAAATGGATGTCCTCGCCGTTGGACGTATACCGCCCGCGGCTTTGTTCGATCCGCCGGCTGGCCAAGTTCCAGTAGGCGATATTGTAGCCGGGATGCCTCAAAATATAGGCGGCGCCGACAAAGGCCGGCGCGAGATCAACCCACCTCTGGTCCGTGAATTTATGATTCGGGATATCGACAATCGCATCACGGCGGCAGCGGTCGGCCCACCACCTGATGAACATGATCGCCTCATCCTCATGCCGGGCCGCGAGAAAGCCGAGATTGTAAACGCCCGACTTCATGATGGTGAGGTCGCTAGGCTCTTTTCCATCCTGCAGCGGCCGCATCATGTGAGGTGTTAGAACCAGCCCCGCGCCAGACGACAAAGCTCCAAAGACATGATCGAGGGGCTTCAGGAGATACAGATCGGGATCGGTATAGACA
>PLSD01000061.1 GCA_003164135.1 Acetobacteraceae bacterium | reverse complement strand
CACCCTCTCCGCCATAAAACACATTTAACTTACTGAACTATATATGTTTTCCGCATGTTGTGCGGGCTGGCCGGGCTACCGCGCGCATTCAGGCGCGGCCTGCCGCCATGTTTCAACCGCCGCCAGGGTGCTCGCGGGCCGCTCCGTCACGAGTGTTAGGGAGCCTGGATAAACGGCCCCCGTATTGCCATCCAGCGACAGGCTATCGCCTTCCCGGAAAACATGGCTGCCGATACTGCATTCGCGCTGGTCGAGGTCTATTGCCAGTTCAGGGCAGCCGACCAGGCATACCTTGCCCATGTGGCGCGCAACCACCGCCGCGTGCGAGGTGCGGCCGCCTGAACCGGTGAGAATGCCCGTAGCCAGGGCCATGCCGTCGATATCGGCCGTGACGGTTTCCCAGCGGACCAGAATGGCGGCATCGCCGGCGGCGCTGAAGCGCTGCACCGCCGCCGAATCCAGCGCCACGGCGCCGCTGGCGACACCGATGCTGGCGACCTGCGCCTGGGCCAGAGCGTCCGGCACCGGGGGGGCAAAACTGGTGCGGCTGATGGCATCAAGGTTGATGCCGTCCAGGTGCCGCAGCGCCGCTTGCGGCGTCAGCAAGCCCTCCGCCACCATGTCGGCGGCAATCGCCAGGGCGGCCCAGTCCGTGCGTTTGGCGCGGCGGGTTTGCAGCAGGAACAGCGTGCCGGCCTGCACGGTGAATTCGAAATCCTGGGCGTCGTGGAACAGGGCCTCCAGGGTGCGGCAGGTATTTTGCAGTTGCTCCCATGCCTGGGGCAGCACCAGGGGCAGCCGTTCATTGTCGCGCATTTTGTGCCGCCCGGCGACGACATCCTCGCCTTGGGCGTTGAACTGGAAGTCAAAATAAAATTCCCGCGCGCCGGTGGCGGGGTTGCGGGTGAAGCCGACACCGGCGCCCGAGGTGCCGCCGGCGTTGCCGTAGACCATGGTTTGCACCGTCACCGCCGTGCCGGCGTCGTCGCTGATATTGTTCAGCTGGCGGTAGCTGGCGGCTTTTGGCGAATCCCAGGAGCGGAACACGGCTTGCGCCGCCGCCGCGAGCTGCTCGTGCGGGTCCGATGGAAAGGTGCTGCCGATGAGCGTGCGGTAGCAGCCGAGCATGGCAAGGGTCAGGTTTTTCAGGTCGCGGTGGTCAAGTTCGCGCTCGGTCGCGGCCTCCGATTCCTGCATTGCGCTGGCAACCAGCGTGTCAAAAGGGGCTGTCGGCAATCCGGCCACCACTTCGGCGTAGCCCTGCACAAAGCGGCGGAAACTGTCCCAGGCCAGGCGCGGGTTGCCGGTGGCGCGGATCAGCGCCTCCACGGTTGTTATGTTCATACCAACGTCCAGCACGGTTTCCATCATCCCCGGCATGGAAACCGCGCCGCCGGAGCGGACCGAGACCAGCAGCGGCTTGCGCGCGCCGCCGAATTGCAGCCCGGTGGCGGCTTCCAGGCCGGCGATCCCCGCGGCCAAGGCCTGGTGCAATGTTTCGTCGCGCGTGCGGCCGCACCAGGAGGTGGGCAGCACGAAAGCCGGGGGCACCGGCAGCCCGGCCTGCGCCATCAGCATCAGGTTCCAGGCTTTGTTGCCCACCTCCGCCGCGCCGCCGGGGGCGGGCGGCGCGCCGGGGGCAATGGCGTATAATTCAGCCACTGATCACATCCTCCAGCATGTGGTCGCGCAGCATCAGGCCGGCGTGTTTCAGCGCATCCGCCGCGGCTTCCAGTTTGCCGCCGAGGGCATTGAACAGATGCAGCTGCCTGAAATCATGCGCATGGTGGAACGCCGTTCCGGCGAGTTTACGCTCCGCGCTATCGGCCTCATGCTCCAGGGCGGAAATGCGGTCGAGTGCGGCGAGAAGATCCTCCGTCTCGGCGTTGCCCGCCGCCGTGCCAATCTGGCAGGCATGGCCCAGGGCCTTGATCCACTCCTGCGACGCCTCCACCAGCAAGCCCGCCAGCGCTTGCAGGTCATCCAGCGGCTGGCCGTGCAGCGTATCCAGATTGAGCAGAAACGCCGCGTCCTCCAGCTCGTCGGCGGCCTCGTCCGCCGCCACCATCAGGGGCAGAAACACCGCGTAGTCAGGGCGCCGGCGCACGGTCTGGCGGGCTTCCACCACCATGTGGTCGGCGTCGTGCTCAAACCGGGCGGCACGGCGCGCGCGCTTGCCTGAATCGCCGGACTCCGGTTGCAGGCCATCGCGCACCACGCAAGCCAGTTCAAAGATCAACCCCGCATGGTCGCCCGCCAGACGCAGCAATTGCTGTTCCTGATTTTGGAAATGCGTGGCCAGCGTGGCCCGGATGCGGTCGTGGATGAGCGCGTGCGATTGGTCCGTGAGCAGGCCGGAGGTGGATGTGGCGAAGACAAAACGGAGAAAATCCAGTGTTTCCGTGTCGCCCAGCACATCGCACAGCCGGTCGCCGAAATGCATCGACGTGCCGGCGGTTGCCTCGATGGCCTGGTTGACCAGGTGCGCGCCGCCGAGTTCGAGGAAACCGCGATGCCCGATCTCGTTTTCTGCCGCCCAATGCAGCAGGGCCAGGCGGTCCGGGCCGCGCAGAAAGCCGCGTAACTGTTTGCGCGCGCGGTTCCAGTCGATCAAAAACACCAGCCGCGAGCCCAGGAATTCCAGATAGCTCCGGCATTCCGCGGCATTCGCGGCCTCAAACCGCCCCGTTGCCATGTAGAAGGGCGAGCCCGCGGCCAGCACGGCGGTCTGGCTACCCTCCCAGACCACATTGCGCGGTTTCAGCATCTCCTGAAAAAACGCCAGCCGCTCCACATGCACGTCCGTGTAGGTAACGCTCACCGCCAGACCTAACACGTGGATGACGATGACATGCGCATCCGTGGTGCCGATGTCGTTCTGGATCAGCAGTTTTTCGCCCGCCCGCGTGGCGGTGGTTGCCAGCCCCGGATGGTCGAATTTCAGCCCGGCGGTGCGGTTGAGCCCGGCCATGAAGGCCGCCACCAGCGGGCGGTCGTCCTCGTGCAAATTATAGGCCGCGGCACCGTCCAGCGTCTCGGTGGCTAGCGCCGCCTGCATCATATTCAGTTGCTTGTGCAAATCCATTACCAGGCGGTGCAGGCTGTCGCCGCCACCGTGCGCGGCCTGCATCATCGCGGCGACGGTCGGCGGGTCCAGCAGGTCGCCCTCGGCCGTGGGCACAGCCGCCAGCAGGCTCTCCAACCGGGCGGCAAAGTCCCCGCCGGTCACGGGGGCCGCCATCAGGCGGATGTCCGCGGCGATACGGCGCATCAGCCGCGCGGCGCCCGGCACGTGGCAGGCTTTATCGCGCATCCGCGCACCGGCGATGGCGGTATCGAGGTCGGGCTCATCTATCCCGCACGCAACGCGCTCGCGCTTCAGGGTCGTAACATCCTGCCCCGGGTGCTCCGCATAGGCGAGCGCCATTTGCAGGAGCGAAAATACATATTTCAGCCGGTCGTTGGCCGCCAAGGCGGCATTGAGGGCGGAAGCCGGTTGCAACTCGGTTTCGCCGATGGCCGCTAAAATCTGCGCTTTCATCAAAAATCTCCTCGCATGGCCAAACTGCTAGAGGCAGATGGCGTTTCGCGCCATGATATTAATCAAGCTTCCAGCGCCCGGACGGGTGGATTTGCAGATGCCACGCAACTGTCATGTTTTCTTCACCCACGCGCCACGATGGATGTGCGACATGCCGTGCCGGTATCCGGACCGTGCCGAACCCCATGGCTGGTTCGTTGTTCCAGGGATACCAATGGGAGCCGATTTTATCGCGTGCCGTGTGTCTTCCGCACCGTATAGTTTTCGGAGAACGCCAAATGTTAAACTGTGATCTTGATGCCTTTATTTCCGCGCGCCCCCTTAGTGCCACGGTGCGCCACATGTTTGCGCAACCCTGCGACCGCAGCCTGGCGAGTGACCTGCTGTTTCTGGAGCGCTGGGAAATCTGCCCGGTGCCGGGTTCAGCCGCGGCATTGCGGGTCAGCCAGATCCGGCGCGCCAACCCCGAGCTGGCGGCCGCCATCCGCGGCGAACTGGCGCCCGGCTACCGCCCGTGGAGTGCGGCATGCGCCAAGGGCATGCCTGATTAACGCTGACGCCGAGCCGCGCCGGACCAGGGATTCGGCCAGTTTCCCCCGTGCGGGAGCAACCTGAAAAGTAGACAGACGACCCCGGAAATGCGAAAAATGAGGCGGTAGCGCGTTCACGCTATAGCGCCGCGAGCATGGTTTTGTTTCTAAAGGATTCATGTTCGGCGGCAACGGAGAGAGTGATGACCTTATCGCCCGAAGCCCTCGGCACCCTCGCCGCCCTTAAGCAGTGCGGCTGTATTAGATTCTATACCCCTGATTGTGCCGAGGCCCTGGTTGGCGCCGGTCTGGCCCGTTTGGAGCGGGATGCGCTCGCGATTACCGAAAAGGGCGCTACCGTAAAGGTCTACGAGGCGGCGGCACAATCCAAGGTTCTTGCCGCCAACTACGCCTGACTGGTGAACGGGCCACGCCCGTTCACCAGGTATTGCTCCTACACCACCCGAAAATTCTTGAACTGCCAGGGGTCGGTGGCATCCACATCCTCGGGGAACAGCACGCCGCGCTCCTGCAGCGGGGTCCAGTTGGAATATTCCCCCGCCATGGTGCCGAGATACGGTAGCACGATTTCCAGCACGCGGGCGTAGTCGAGCGAGTCGGCTTCCACCACGCCGGCACGCGGGTTTTCCATCGCCCAGATCACACCGCCCAGCACCGCGGCGGTTACTTGCAGGCTGGTGGCGTTGTTATGCGGCGCCAGGGCACGCGCCTCCTCGATGCTGAGCTGCGAGCCAAACCAATAGGCGCCGCGCGCGTGGCCCATCAGCAGCACGCCGAGCTCATCCACGCCGCGGATGATTTCGTCCTCCATCAACCGCTTGTTCGTTTGCGGCTCCCAGTTTTTGCCCGCGAGCTCGTGGATGGACAGCACGGCGTCGTCGCAAGGGTGGTAGGCGTAATGCACGGTCGGGCGGTATTTCACAGCACCGTTTTCGCTGAGCGTAAAATAGTCGGCGATGGAGATTGCCTCGTTATGCGTGATGAGAAAGCCATGGAACGGGCCTTCCATTGGCGTCCAGGTCCGTACGCGCGTCGAGGCGCCGGGGCGCATCAGGTAAATCGCCGCCCCGCAGCCGGCGTCATGGTGCCGTCCGTCCTCGGGCAGGGTCATCTCATGCGTGCCCCAACCGAGTTCCGCCGGCTGGCAGCCCTCACCAATAAAGCCGTCGATCGACCAGGTGTTAACGAATTCGCCGCGTTTTTTGGGAATATTGGCGACCTGCGTGTCGCGCTCGGCGATGTGAATGACCTTCACGCCGGCGTTTTGCGCCAGCGCCGCCCAGCCGTCGCGGGTTTGCGGCACGGTGGGCACCGCAATGCCGGTATCGCGCGCGACATGCAGCAGGGCCTGCTTAACAAAGTGCGAGACCAGGCCCGGATTGGCGCCATGGGCGACGACTGCGGTCGGCGCATTGGGATCGTCCATCAGCGCCAGGGCGGTTTCGCGCAACGCATAGTTGGAGCGTTGCGATGGGGTGAGCGACAGATCCGTATAGCCCCCGGCCCAAGGCTCGATGCAGGTGTCGAGGTACAAGGCGCCGATTTCACGGCAGAGTTTGATCAGCGCCACCGAGGACACATCCACCGAGAGGTTGAGCAGAAAATCACCCGGCGCCAACCGCGCAGTCAGCTCCTCACGATAATTCTCCGGCGTCAGCGCGAGCACCTTCTCCTTGATGCCATAGGCAGCGGCCACCGCGCTGCCGCGGTGGTCGGCGGTCAGGATCAAAATGTTCTCAGCCGGCATGTCGATATGGCGCAACAGGAGCGGCAGCACGCCCTGGCCGATGCTGCCGCAACCCAGCATGAGCAGGCGGCCCGAGAAGCGGACATGTTTTACAGCGTTGTGGCCGGGCATTGTTTGTAACTCCAAAACTGGATGTTGCTGTCTCAGGCCGCGCGGGAATAAGCAAATGGCAATTCCATGACAGCTTCCTGGTACCCGGCGGTTTGCAGCATCGCCGCGTCGCGCACCTCCACCAGCGCCGAACGGTCGAACCCGTTGAACGCGGTGCGCAGGCAGGCACCGTAGGCGCCAAGCTGGCCGATCTCGATCCAGTCGCCTTCGCGCACGGTCTCGGGCAGCATGAAGGGGCCGTGCATCACATCGGCGGAATCGCAGGTGGGGCCGAACAGCGAGAACGCCGCATCCGGCGCGCCGGTGCGGGGGTTGGCGGCAGGGATCAGCCGTGCCGGAAAGCGGAACCCAAGGGCGCCGGCATCCGACAGCGAGCCATACACGCCATCGTTCACATACAGCATGTTGCCTTTACGCAGTTGCACCTGCACCACCACCGAGCCGCCACCGGCGGCCAGCGCGCGGCCGGGCTCTGCCCACAGTTTAATGCCCGGCAGGTCCAGCCGGTCGAACGCTGCGTCGATTTCCGCCATGAAGGCGCCGAGCGGCGGCGGGTCGAGATCGGGATACGCCACGGGGAAACCGCCGCCGACATCGATGACATCCACGCGCACGCCCGCGCGATGGATGACGATGCCGGTGAGTTCCATGGCCTCGCGCCAGGCCAGCGGGTCCATGCATTGCGAGCCGACATGAAACGCCACGCCGAGTTTGCCCGCCAGCGGACGCGCGGCGCGCAGCAGGGTGATCGCGGTTGCAAAATCCGCGCCGAATTTCAACGAGAGATCAATCGCCGCGCTGGACTTGGGCAGGCCGAGGCGCACGAACAGCCCTGGTTTTGCCTGCAACGCCGCGCATTCCGGCGTGGCCAGCTCTTCCATAATTTTGTTCAGCTCATCTTGCGTGTCGAACACGAAATCGCGCACGCCGTGCTGCAGCCACGCCTGGCGGATCGCCGAGCGCGACTTCACCGGATGCATGAAGTGAATCGCCGCACCGGGAAACATCCTGCGCACCAGCGTGACTTCGGCGATCGAGGCGCAATCGAAATGGCGCACGCCGCCCTCCCACACCGCGCGCAGCACGGCGGGTTCCGGGTTGCACTTCACCGCATACAGCACATCGCCATTGAACGCCTGCACGAAGGCACGCGATGCAGCCGCGATGACCGCCGGGCGAACGCAGTGCAGCGGCTCTTCCGGCCGCAAGGTTGCAACCATGCCGGCAACGTCCGGCAGGTTCACGGCAAGGTCCGCACGCAGGGAAATGTGATGACGCACCGGCGCCACGGCGGCGCGATTCTGGATCAGGCTCATTGGAAAAATCCTCGCAAAACGCAACATCGTTCGCGCGCCGCAGCGGCACGCAACGATCAGGAGTTAAGAACAAAGCGAAAAACGCGCCACGCGGGCGCGTTGTTCAGGCGGTGATGCGCGGACTTCGCATCGCAACTGGCCTCTCAGCAAACATAGCCGTCTCCTAATTGATCCCGGTCCACAAGACCGACTCTCGACCTACCAGGATGCGTCTCGTCGTTGCTGTACCCATAACGGGTTCGCGGCACGTGCGAATGCATCATTGCTTTCCCCTCCCGGGCAAAGCGGAGGCGGTACATAGGACAAATCAGGGGCGGTCAGTTATGCTAATTGGGAATGGGGTGGGCCCTGGGACGCATGGGCGCTCAAATAGCCGTTGGCGCGGTGCTATCGGCCAATACGGCGTAGTACCAGATCGTCCCCACCTGTCCGGCTTTGAAACGTTCGAACACGGTGACGCCAACCGTGCGCAGGTCCATACAGACGGAGCGCGCGTTGTGCAGCTTGCCAGCGCAGGAGACGAGGAGGATATTCGGGTGCGCGCATCTGGAACGCACGCATTTTCATCCGCCATTTAGCGCGGATTAAGGTTGCGTCACGATAAAACGCCCGCACAAACGCGGGCGCGACGCTCAGTCGTTAACAAACTCCAGGCCGATTTCGTCGCCCGAGGCCCAGCACTTGCGTACACGGCGCTCTTTGTTAAGAAAACGGATCGACATAAATTCCGGCACCGGCGTGATGTCGTATGTTTCCACGCGAAGCCCAGAATCCGACAGTTCAGTGATCCGGCAATCGACAGTATCGAAGATCGATTCGCCGAAGCACAGTTCTCCGAACAGCATTTTGTTTATGCGCGTCTCGCGCCGCCGCTCGATTGGGCTCGCGCCCGGCGGCAGGTCATTCGCGAGATCGTTCGCGCGCAGGTCTGGATTGGATGCGATGACGTTCATAACTTGCTTGAATAATACAAGAACGGAGCAGATGCGAGTCAAATATTGGTGATGATATTTTTGGCCGTTTTGGAATTTTGAGTGGATGAGATTTTGAGTGGAAGTTCAGAAGGTTAAAACGTCATCTTCACCTTTTCTCGTAACTATGGCATTGTTGTGCGGCGGGCGGAAAGTGCCGGTTTGACATGTCCGGCGGCGTGCCCCACGGTTTTCATGCTGTATGCCCGGCCACGCTTTATGCTCGGCAATGCATGTGCGTAGCAAAACGGGTGTTCCTGATGTGTGAGTTTTGCGGCGCGGTTTCGCGCCGGGGGTTTTGTGGCGGGGTGCTCGCGGTGGCGCTGGCGCGGCCGGGGAGGCTGCTGGAGCCGGGGCTGCATGTGCGGAGCACGGGTGCTGGGCGCAGCGTGGCGGTGACGTTGGATGCTTGTCCGGGGCATTTTGATCCCCGTGTGGCGGCGGCGCTGGTGGCGCGTGGGATTCCGGCGGTGATTTTTGTGACCGCGACGTGGATGCAGTGGAATCCGCAAGGGTTGGCGTATTTTCTGGCGCGGCCGGATATTTTTGACCTGCAGAACCATGGCGCGCGGCATTTGCCGGCGGTGCTGGGGAGTACGCCGGTGTATGGGCTGGCGCCGGCCGGTACGCTGGAGGCGATCCGCGCCGAGGTGCTGGATGGGGCAGCAGCGGTGCAGAAAGTGACCGGGAAACGCCCCGTTTGGTACCGCGGGGCGGCGGGGCTTTACAGCCCGGAGGCGATTCCGGTGATCGAGGCGCTGGGTTTCAGGGTGGCGGGGTATTCGCTGAATTCGGACCAGGGGGCGTCATTGCCCGCGGCGATAGTCGCGCGGCGGCTTGAGGCAGCGCGGGATGGCGATGTGATCGAGGGGCATATCAACCAGCCGCACCGGGACAGCGGGGCGGGGATTGCGGCCGGGCTGGCGGGGTTGCAGGCGGCGGGGGCAAGGTTCGTGGGGTTGGAGACGGCTTATGGTTGAGTTGCGCCTGAGCGTGACAGCGGTGGCCGATGCGGACGCGCGGGCGGCGCTGGTGGCCGGGCTGGTGGGGTTTCATGAGGCATTGCTCGGGCCGGCGGAGGGCGCGCCGCTGGGGGTGCTGCTGCATGATGCGGCCGGCGTGCTGCAAGGCGGGTTGTGGGGCCGCAGCGGGCATGGCTGGCTGTTTATAGAGTTATTGTTTGTGCCGGAGGCGGCGCGCGGGCAGGGGCTGGGAGCAAAATTGCTGGCCGCCGCCGAGGGTGAGGCGCGGGCGCGGGGGTGTACGGGGGTGTGGCTGGATACGATGAATCCGGCGGCGCTGCTGTTTTATCTGCGCCATGGGTATGAGAGTTTTGGCGAGCTGCCGGATTATCCAGCGGGCAACCGGCGGGTGTTTTTGCGGAAATTCCTGGGGTAGCATGGCGCCGGGGGGCGGCGCGTGGCATGGTGGCGGATGACAAATTCTCAAGCGACGACAGAACAGGCCGTGGAACTCAAGCGGTTGCAGGCAGCACTTGTGCTGGCGCAGAAGCGGGCGGCCGAGGCGCTGCGGACTTATGGCACGCCGCTGGCGGGCAAATTACTGCAGCGGGCCGAGGCCGAGGCGGCGAAAGTCGTGAAGATCAAGCAGCAGATTGAGGCGCTTACGGCCTCGGATAAAAGCTAGAGCATAAATTCGATCAGGCGGGCGCGGAATTCGTTCAGGCGTTCGCCGAGGCCGCGATGGCTCCAGGCAGCCTGGGTGATTTCCGTGGAGGCGGCGGTGTCCTTGACGAATTGCGCCTCCATTTCATTGGCAAAACTGGGGCCGAGGACGACGGCGTCGATCTCGTTGTTGTAGACGACGCTGCGCCAGTCGAGGTTGGCGGAGCCGACGATGGACCAGGCACCGTCGATCACGGCGGTTTTGGCGTGCAGCACGGCGCCGTGGCGCTCGTAAATATGCACGCCGGCTTCCAGCAGATCTTCGTAATTCGAGCGGCCGGCGGCGATGGATGAATCGCTGGTGCTGGTACTGGGGACGATGATGCGCACGTCCACGCCGCGGCGGGCGGCGCATTGCAGGGCCTCCAGCAGGTCTGGCGGCGGGGCGAAAAAGCCGGTGGTGAGGTGGATGGATTTACGCGACACGGCGATGGCGGTGAGCAGGGTTTTGTAGATGGCCGGGTGGGCGTCCGGCGGGGAGCCGTCCAGCGCCTGGACGGTGGAGTCACCCTGCGGCGCGGTGCTGGTGGGCGGCGGGGCGGGGATGGGCGGGCCTTTTTGTTCGGTCCAGGTTTGCATGAAGAGCTGTTGGAAGACGCTCACCACCGGGCCGGTGACCTCAACGTCGGTGTCGCGCCAGGGCATTTGGCTGGGTTCGGTGGATTGGGGGAGGCTGGTGGGACGGTTTACGTAGACTTGCGCGATGTTGATGCCGCCGGTGAAGGCGATGGTGCTGTCGATGACCAGGAGCTTGCGGTGGTCGCGGCGGTTGATGTCCATGGTGAGCATGGCCGCCGGGGTAAGGGGGCTGTAGGTGAGGACATTCACGCCGTTGCGGCGCAGGTTGTCGAACAGGCCGGGCGGGGCATTGGTGCCGTAGTCGTCGTAGATAAGGTCTACCTGCAGGCCCATGGCGTGCTCGGCGATGAGGAGCTCGGCGAATTTGGTGGCGATGGGGCCGTCGAACTCGTAGCTTTCCATGTCGATGCGGTATTTGGCGGCGGCGATGGCGGCGAACATGGCGGCGTAGGTGCGGGGGCCGTTTTCCAGCAAATGGATGTTGTTGCCGGGGACGAAGGGGGTATGGGTGAGCTTGACGCTCTCGTCGCGCATGATGGTGAGGGCCTGGGCCTCGCTGGCGGAGGGGATGTTACAGGCGAGGTCCGGGTCTATTTGCGGCAGGGAGGCGCAGCCGCTGGTGGCCAGCGCCAGGATGATGGCGAGGCGGGGCCAGTGAATCAAGCGGGGCCAGGAAATCAAAATGCCGCAAACCGGCCCTTGGGGGCTGATTTCCGGCATTTAATAGCGACGGCCATGGGCATGACCGTGGGAGATTAGAAGCCTTCGCGCTCGATGCGCTTACGCTCCATCTTGCGGGCGCGGCGGACGGCCTCGGCGGCCTCGCGGGCGCGGCGCTCGGATGGCTTTTCATAGTGCCGGCGAAGCTTCATTTCGCGGAACACGCCTTCGCGCTGAAGCTTCTTTTTGAGCGCCTTCAGCGCCTGGTCGACGTTATTGTCACGAACGAGAACTTGCACTTGGCCGAAAACTCCTAAAAAACGCCCAAAAATAACGGCGAAACGCAGCCGGGATGGCCGTGTCCGCTAAAGATTGCGGGCCTATAGCATGTTTTGGCCACTCGCCAAATCATTTCTGCTAGACCATTTATGCAGCCATGGCGATTTTAAAGATAGCCCGGATGGGCCACCCCGTTTTGCTGGCCCGCGCGGCCGAGGTTGAGGATGTGCTGGCGCCGGACGCGCGGCGGTTGCTGGCGGATATGGTGGAGACGCTGAAGGACGCCGGCGGGGTGGGGTTGGCGGCGCCGCAGGTGTTTGCGAGTGCGCGGTTGTTTATTTTTTATGTGCCGGACTCCCGCGGGGAGGCGATGCCGCTGACGGCGGTGTTTAACCCGGTGGTGACGCCGTTGGGCGGGGAGACGGAGCTGGGGTGGGAGGGGTGCCTTTCCATCCCTGGGCTGCGGGCGGCGGTGCCGCGTTATAGACAAGTGCGGTTGACCGGGTTGGGGATTGAGGGTGAGGCGCTGGATTTGGTGCTGGAAGGGTTTGCGGCGCGGGTGGTGCAGCATGAGGCGGACCATCTGGACGGGGTGATGTACCCGATGCGGATGCACGACTTCCGGTATTTTGGCTTTAATGAGGAAGTGGACCGGTACCCGATGGCATTACCGGAGGAGATTTTGTGATGGGGACAGACGGGGACACGGCGGCGGTGCTGGATGCGCTGCTGGGGCATGTGGCGTTTGACGGCTGGAACGCGGCGGCGCTGGGGCGGGCGCTGGCGGATGTGGGACGGGCACCGGAGGATGCGGCGTTGCTGTTTCCGGGTGGGGCTGGGGAGATGATCGAGGCGTTTTTTGGCTTGAGCTTTGCGCGCATGGAAGCGGCGGCGGGGGTGGCGGATTTGGCGGCGTTCCGCACACCGGGGCGGGTGCGGGCGATTTTGACGATATGGTTCGAGCAGAACGCCGGGCACAAGGAGGCGGTGCGCCGGGCGCTGGGGTGGCTGGCTTTGCCGCGCAATTTGCCTCGGGCTTTGCGGATTAAGGCCGGGATGGCGGATGCGGTTTGGCATGCGGCGGGGGATAAATCCGCGGATTTTAGCTGGTATACCAAGCGGGGGATTCTGGCGGCGATTTTTGGCGCGGCGCTGTTGTTTTGGGTGAATGATCGCTCAGGCGATGAGGAGGCGGTGCTGTGGTTTGTGGACCGGCGGCTGGCGGATGTGGCCTGGCTTGGGGGGTTAAGGAAGCGGGTTGAGGGACGGGTGCGGGGGAGACGGTTTGGCGTGGGGTAGGGGGTGTTTCACGTGAAACACTTGTGAGGAATGTGGTGGAAGCGGTTGTTTTTGTGGGAGAATTTTTTGCTTGCACCCCAATTTGTGCGGGTTTGTGACGGAAAAGGAATGATGTGGGGTGGGGTGTTGGTTGAATTGGGCCAACTTCGGGCATTCAGGGGCGATGGGTTACGCTTTGCTAACCCATCCTAACGACTGACGGGCTCATTACATATCAAAATTCGACCGAACCGGTTTTATAATCAAGTGAACTATCTTGGAGATGATGTTTTTATGGCAAAAAGCGAGCGGATAACAGAAGACCTTGTTCGCGAGAAACTCCGCGACCTTGGGTATAAGGCTCCTGAAAATGGGATCACCATTGAAGAGCAGAAATCTGAAATCGCGAAAGTAAAAACGCTCTTATCTAAGGCCAGTAAGAACGAAAAAGGAAATTCAGGATACCCTGAATTTATTATTTCAAATCAAAAAGACACAAATTTTTTGATCGTGTTCGAGTGCAAGCCAGACGCAAAAAAGCACGAAAGCTCGAAGAGGGATAAGCCGATAGAATTTGCGGTTGATGGTGTTCTCCATTACGCTAGGCATTTGTCAGTTTACTATACTGTCTTAGCTGTCGCCGTGAGTGGCGCTTCCGCAAATTCAATAAAAATATCAAACTTTATATATCCTTTCGGTGCTAAGGGGCCCAAGCTTCTCACTAATGAGTCGGGTAAGGTTGTTGATGCGATTATCCCATTTGATGACTATTACCGATTGGCCTCTTTCGATCCAGATGTAGCTAAAAAGAGGCACACCGATCTATTGGCGTTTTCGCGTGAATTACACGAATTTATTTGGACGAAGGCAAAAATACCAGAAGAAGATAAACCATTATTGGTGAGCGGAACTCTCATTGCACTTACGAGCGATGCATTTCTAAAGACATTTTCGTCATTAAATGCAGAGGATATTCCTGAGGCGTGGCTCAATGCCATAAAAAAAGAATTAGATAAAGCAGAAATTCCACAAGCAAAAAAAGACACTATGATTCAACCCTATTTAGTTGTGGCATCTGCACCAAACCTTTCCAAACCGGACACAAAAATTGCCAAAGAATACCCAGAAGGTATATTCAAAGAGATCATTACACTTATCAACAATAATGTTTGGGCATATTTGAGTGTTTACCATGACTTTGATGTTGTAGGACAGTTTTATGGAGAATTTCTAAAGTATACCGGTGGCGACAAAAAAGCGCTCGGCATTGTTTTGACGCCCCGACACATTGCTGAATTATTTTCTTTATTGTCCAATGTAGGGCCAAAAGATAAAGTACTCGATATCTGCGCAGGGACAGGCGGATTTTTAATTTCCGCAATGCAAAAAATGTTAGCAGCCTGCTCTACAGACCAACAGCGCGTTGATGTCAAAAAAAATCGTCTTATAGGAATCGAGAATAGCGTAAAAATGTTTGCTCTTGGGGCAAGTAACATGATTTTACGAGGTGATGGAAAGGCAAATTTGCATCAGGGAAGCTGCTTTGATGATGCCATAATTAAGTCGATTAAAACTCTTAAGCCAACAGTCGGAATGTTGAATCCACCGTATGCACAATCAAAAAGTAACGCTGAGCTTCATGAGTTACATTTTGTAAAGCAAATGTTGGAGTGTTTAGTGCCTGGTGGCATTGGCATTACCATAGTACCTATGTCGTGCGCTATAACGCCCAACGTTGTAAAAGATGAGCTGCTGAGAAGCCACACTCTTGATGCGGTGATGTCGATGCCTGATCTTCTCTTCACGCCGGTTGGTACTGTCACATGTATTATGGTTTGGATAGCTGGAATTCCGCATTTAACGACAAACAAGAAAACATGGTTTGGCTATTGGAAAAATGATGGGTTTGTAAAAACCAAACATAACGGTCGAATTGATCAAAATAATGTTTGGCCCAAGATTCGGGATCATTGGGTGGAAATGTACAGAAACCGTCAAGTTCATGCGGGAGAGAGCATCCTCAAGCAGGTAAACGAAAAAGATGAGTGGTGTGCAGAAGCGTACATGGAAACCGATTATAGTATTATGACGCAGAACGACTATGAAAAAACTATAAAAAACTACCTGATGTTCAAATTAATGAATGGATTTAGCGAGAGCAATGAAGAGGTTTTAGAGGAAGAAGAAGGATGAAACTAATAAGAGTCTCGGACCTATTTGAGGTAAAATATGGTTCAAATTTAGAGCTAAATAAACTTGAACGAGATCCAGCGGGAATCAATTTTGTTTCTAGAACAGAAAGAAACAATGGTGTTTCGGCCAAGGTTAAAAGGATCGATAAAGAGCCGATTGAAGCTGGTGTATTGACTGTCGCAGGTGGAGGGTCTGTTCTTGAAACATTCGTGCAACCTGAGCCGTTTTATAGCGGGCGAGACCTCTACTATCTGAAGCCTTTAATTGAAATGAACCTGAATGAGAAACTCTATTACTGTATGTGTATCCGCGCGAACAAGTATCGCTTTAACTATGGTAGACAAGCAAATCGGACGTTGAAGGACATTTTGATCCCAGACAAGACGGAAATTCCGGATTGGATTGTCGCTTCTCTTCCGACAATTATAATAGATTGGAAAAATCGATTAGAAATGTGATGGAGTTAAATATATAACTCCAAGACTAATCCGGGTCTGGGGCCGGGGGCCCCAGTGGGGTGCAGGGGCGAAGCCCTTGGCCTTTGGTGGACTTCTGGCGGCGGAGGCGGTCGGTCACTGTTTCGGAAGCGTCGAGGTTCGGTTCTGGATTGCCGCGCTTGCGCTTCGCGCGCTCGCAATGACGTGGGGTGGCCGGTGGGGCGGTGACGGTGGGGCGGTGACGGGGGGCGGTGACGGTGGGGTGGTGGATGGGGCTGGCGCTTAGGGGTGGCGGGATTATTTGGTGATGGTTGGGTAGAGGTCGCGCCAGGTGGGGTTGGTGGATTCGATGAGGCGGAGTTTGGCGATGCGGGGGCCGGACTTGAGTTGTTTTTCGCGGGTGATGGCGCTGTCCATGGTTTCGTGGAGTTCGAACCAGACCAGGAATTTACAGTTGTTTTGTGAAGTGAAGCCGGTGGTGGCGCTGGTGCGGTGTTCCCAGGCGCGTTTGGGCAGGTTTGAGGTGACGCCGGTGTAGAGCGTGCCGTTTGGTTTGCTCGACATGATGTATACGGCGGGTTGTTTCATTGTGGGTGGCTTTTGGTGTGAGGGGCTGGGGGTAGGGGACTGGGGCTGGACTGCTACTGTTTCGGAAGTGTTGAGGTTCGGTTCTGGATTGCCGCGCTTGCGCTTCGCGCGCTCGCAATGACGGATTTTTAGGGGCTACGGGCTAAATTCGTCGGGGTCTGGGGCAGAGCCCCCTAAGCGGCGGTGCCGCCTACGGTTAGGCCGGACATTTTCATGGTGGGTTGGCCGACGCCTACGGGGACGCCTTGGCCGTTTTTGCCGCAGGTGCCCACGCCGGGGTCCAGTTCCATGTCGTTGCCGATCATTTCCACATGGGTCAGGGCGTCGGGGCCGTTGCCGATGAGGGTGGCGCCTTTGACGGGGGCGGTGATTTTGCCGTCTTCGATCAGGTAGGCTTCGGAGGCTGTGAAGACGAATTTGCCGGAGGTGATGTCCACCTGGCCGCCGCCGAAGTTGGCGGCGTAGATGCCGCGTTTTACGGATTTGATCATGTCTTCCTTGGTCGCGTCGCCGGCGAGCATGATGGTGTTGGTCATGCGGGGCATGGGGGAATGGGCGTAGGATTCGCGGCGGCCGTTGCCGGTGGGGCGCATGTTCATCAGGCGGGCGTTCAGGCGGTCCTGCAGGAAGCCGACGAGGACGCCGTCGTCGATGAGGGTGGTGCGGGACGTGGGGGTGCCTTCGTCGTCAATGGTTAAGGAGCCGCGGCGGTTGGGGATGGTGCCGTCGTCAACGACCGTCACGCCTTTGGAGGCGATGCGGCTGCCCATGAGGCCGGAGAAGGCGGAGGTTTGTTTGCGGTTGAAGTCGCCCTCCAGGCCGTGGCCGATGGCTTCGTGCAGGAGGATGCCGGGCCAGCCGGCGCCTAAAACCACGGGCATTTCGCCGGCGGGGGCGGGGATGCTCTCAAGGTTTACGGCGGCCTGGCGGATGGCCTCGTGCACCGCGCTTTGCCAATAGGCGGGGGCGATGAGGGGGGCGTAGGAGGTGCGGCCGCCGGCGCCAAAGGAGCCGGACTCGCGGCGGCCGGCGTGTTCCAGGACGACGGAAACGTTGAGGCGGACCAGGGGGCGCAGGTCGGCGAGGCGGGTGCCGTCGGCGCGGATGATCTCAATGGCCTGCCATTCGCCCATGATGCTGGCCATGACCTGGATGACGCGGGAGTCGGCGGCGCGGGCGAAAGCGTCGATTTCCTGCAGGAGGGCGGCGCGGGTGGAGAAGGGCATTTCGGCGAGGGGGTTGAGGCCGGCATAGAGGGACGCGGGGGCGGCGGTGGGGCCGGCGGCGGTGACGGATAGTTCCATCGCCTTGGCGGCTTTGATGGTGGCGGCGGCGCGGGCCAGGGCTTCATCGGTGATTTCACCCGCGTGGGCGAAATAGCTGGCCTCGCCCAGCACGGCGCGCAGGCCGAAACCGCGGCGGGTGTCGAAGCTGGCGGAGCGGATGCGGCCGTCCTCAAAGCTGATGGCTTCGGACTCGCGGTATTCGAGGAAGAGCTCGCCGTCGTCGGCGCCGTCAGTTGCCGTGGCGATGTGGCGGGCGGCGGTGATTGGGTCCAGCCCGTTGGTGCCGTGGAACAGGGTGTTGGCGGTGGTGAGGGCTTCGCTCATGTGATGGCTCCGGTGGCGCCGCGCAGGCTGTGGCGGGCGAGAATGGTGGCGCCGAAAAGCAGGACGGCGTTGAGTTCGTGGATGTAGCCCAGCTCGGGGGCGGCCAGGATAAGGGTGGTCATGCCGAGCAGGTATTGCAACGCCACCAGGGCGGCGATGATGAGAAAATTGTCATGCAGGGAGGGCGGGAGCGGGGCGCGCAGGCCGAGGACGGCGGTGGTGAGGATTGTGAGCGCGGTGATGGTGGCGAGCAGGCGGTGGCAGAACTGCACGGTGGCCTGGTTGGTGATGAAGTTTTGCCACAGCGGTTGGAGGGCGAGGAAGTCTTTGGGAATCCATTGGCCGTCCATGGTGGGGAAGGTGTTGAAGACGGTGATGGCGTTGGTGGTGGCGACCAGGGCGCCGTAGAACATGGTGCAGAGAATGAGCACGATGCAGGCGGTGGTGAGCCGGCGCAGGAAGGCGGCGCCGGGGATGGGGGCCGGGTTGGGGTTGCGGACGGTGAGGCCGGTCCAGAGCAGAGCGAGCAGCACGAGCATGGCGGAGACGAGGTGCGGGCCGGCCCAGGCGGGGGGCGGGGAAAGCACGCCGGGCTGCATGGCGGTTTGCACCATGTACCAGCCGTAGGTGGCCTGGCCGATGCCGGCGGCGAAGATGGCGAGCGCCCAGAGGGTGAGGCGGCGCGAAAGCTGCCCGGTGCGCCAGAAGTAGACGAAGGGGATGAGGAAGGTGAGCGCGATGAGGCGGCCCCAGCAGCGGTCAATGAACATGGGCCAGAACAGGGCTTTGTAGGCGGGTAGCGTGATGGGGTGGGCCTGGAAGACGGCGGTTTTTTGGTAGAGGCCGAAGAGATAGGTCCAGTCAGCGGCGTTGAGGGGCGGGATGAAGCCGGTGATGGGGCGCCAGACCTGGATGGAGAAGCCGGCGCCGATGGTGCGGGCGTGGCCGCCGCCGATGACCATGCCGAAGATCATGCAGGCGAGGATGATGAGCCAGTTGCCGACGGGTTTGTTGGGTTTTCGGTACGTGCCGCTCATGCGGTGGCGCCCCGCAGGCGGTGCAGCAGCAGGATGCAGGCGGTGAGGAGGAGGACGGCGTTCATCTGGTGGGCGACGCCGAGGTCCAGCATTTTGGAGACCAGGGCGGTGACGCCGAGGATGAATTGCAGGAGGACGACGCCGGCGATGGCGAGCCCGGCGTCCCGCACCGGGGCGGGGGCGTTGCCGCGTAGGGCTTTGGTGGCGGTGATGAGTATGACCAGGGTGGTGATTGTGGCGACGGCCTGGTGGTTGAACAGGATGGTGGCTTGGTCGGTGAAGAAGCTGGTGGTGGGGTAGCCCGGCGGGGGCATGCCGACGCCGATGGCTTTGGCGGGGTCAAAAACGTCGATGGCGTGGGTGCCGGAGACGAAGGTGCCGGCGACCATGGCGCAGAACAGCAGCAGGATGGCGAGCTGCGTCCAGCGTTGCAGGCGGCGTTGGCCCTGCGGTGCGGCGGGGGTGGGGTGGCGGACGGTTAAAGCGGTCCAGAGCACCGAGATGTAGAGGAACATGGCGGCGCAAAAATGCAGGGTGAGGCGCCAGGGTTCGACCGCGGTGCTGCCGGCGAAGAAGCCCGAGGAGACCATGAACCAGCCGATGGCGCCTTGCAGGCCGCCCATGATGAAGAGCAGGACCAGCCAGGGGATGAGGCGCTTTTCGATGCGGCCGGTGAGGGCGAAGGCGATGAGGGGGAGGAGGAGCACCGTGCCCATGAGGCGGCCCCAGAGGCGGTGGATGTATTCGGGCCAAAACAGGGTTTTGAAGCCGGCGAGGTCCATGCCTTTGTGCAGGATCTGGTACTGCGAGATGGTCTGGTATTTGGCGAAAACGGCGTTCCAGGCGGCGGTGGAAAGCGGCGGCAGGGTGCCGACGATGGGGTCCCAGTTCATGATGGAGAGGCCCGAGCCGGTCTCGCGCGTGTAGCCGCCGATGCCGACCATGACCCAGATCATGAAACACAGGGTGTAGAGCCAGGCGGCGACGAGGGTGCGGTTGGGTTCGCCGGCGGCGGTGGATGTGGACAAGTATGGCTCCTGTAGGGGCAATGTTACGCGCGGGACATTACGCGCTTGCGGCGCGGTTCGCCAGAAGCGGAGATGCGGGCCAGAGACAGTCTTTTATCCCTTTTGGATGACCAGGAGCCAGGTGCCGTCGGGTTGTTCGAGCAGGTCCAGGGGGTCGTGGCCTTGGTCGGCGGCGGCGCGGGGGACGTTGGCGAGCGGGTCGGCGCCTTGCAGGCGCACCAGGAGGATCTCGCCGGATTGCATTGTGTCCAGGGCCAGGCGGGTGCGCACGAAGGTCATTGGGCAGGTTTCGGCGGTGATATCGATGGCTTTATGGTGCGCGGGAAGGCTGGATGTCATCATTCTGTCTCTTGCAAGGCTGGACCGGAGAAAAAACTTAGGCCACAAGGCGGGTGATGGATATAAGCATCGAGCGCCTGTGCATAGAGAACGGGTTGAAGATGACCGGCCCGCGCCGCGTAATCGCACGCGTGCTGTCCGAGGCGCATGACCACCCGGATGTGGATGAACTGCACCGCCGGGCGAACAGGGTGGACGCGGGGATTTCTTTGGCAACCGTTTACCGGACCGTGCGGCTGCTGGAAGCCAAGGGCATTCTGGCGCGGCGGGACCTGGGTGGGAAACGCGCGCGCTACGAGCCGACGCAGGAGCGGACGCATTTTCATCTGGTGGACCAGGAAACCGGCTCCGTGCTGGAGTTTGCCTCGCCGCAGGCCGAGGCGCTGCTGCGCGAAGTGGCCCAGATGCAGGGGTTTGGCGTTGATATCATTAAAATCGAACTATTTGGCCGGCGGATAAAAAAATGAACAATGACGTCAGGCTGGGGTTCGCGGAACTGCGCGCGGGTAACCTCGGTGTGCGGCTGGCTCGCACGGCCGGCGAGAAGGATGCCGCGCAGGCGCTGCGCTACCGGGTGTTCTATGAGGAAATGGGCGCGCGGGCGGATGCGGCGACGGTGGCAGCCGGGCGCGATTACGATGAGTTCGATGAGCTGGCGGACCATCTGCTGGTAATTGACCATGACCGCGGCGAAGGGGCGGCCGGGGTGGTGGGAACCTACCGGTTGATAAGCCAGGAGGCGGCGGCGCAAATTGGGCGGTTTTATACGTCCGACGAATACGATATTTCCGCGTTGGAGAGATTTCCGGGGCGCAAGCTGGAGCTGGGGCGTAGCTGCACGGATGTGGCTTATCGCACCCGCGCGGTCCTGCAGCTGTTGTGGCGGGGCATTGCGGCCTATATTTTCCATTATGGCATTGATTTAATGTTTGGCTGTGCATCGTTAAGCGGCACCGACCCGGATGCGCTGGCGGTGGAGCTTACGTATTTGAATACATACCATCTGGCGCCCGAGGCGATACGGCCGCGCGCGCTGGAGGCGCGCTATGTGGATATGCGCCGTTGCGATCCGGCGGCAGTGGATGCAAGGCAGGCATTGCTGCGGCTGCCGCCGCTGGTAAAAGGTTATCTGCGGCTGGGCGGGTTTGTGGGGGACGGGGCGGTGATTGACCACCAGTTCAACACCACGGACATCGCGGTGGTGGTGCAGACTGATTTGGTGACGGATAAATATTACCGGCATTACGAGCGCGAAGCGCGTTGAGGCCTGTGTTGAGCAGGCGCTTGGGGGAATGGTTTTATGGCTGACGATGATCTGAACGTGCCCGATTCACTGCTGCCGTATGATGAATGGACGCAGGAGGCGCTGCGCCAGGTGGTGGTGAGCGCGCTGCGCCATGCGGTGGCTGAGGGGCTGCCTGGCGGGCATCATTTTTATATTACGTTCAAGACCGCTTATCCGGGGGTGAACATTCCTGACCGGCTGAAGGCGCAGTACCCGGACGAGATGACCATTGTGCTGCAACACCAGTTCCATAGCCTGAGCGTAGACGAGGCGGGCCGTGAAATGACGGTTGGCCTGGCGTTTGGCGGGGTGCCGAGCTTGCTGACGATACCGCTGGCGGCGATTACCAGCTTTGCTGACCCGGAAGTGCGCTTTGGCCTGCATTTTGAGGTGGAAGTGCCGGAGCCGATTAAAGTGGCGGATATACCGCTGCCCGAGGGGGATGATGTGCCCTCCCGCCCGACCGATGGGCCGGCTGATGTGGTGAGCCTGGATGCCTTCCGGAAAAGACAGAAAGATTCCTGAGACATGAACGTGACGACGAAGCTTAAGCCCGGATTTGCCTATTCGCCGATGCTCCCGCTGGGGGAGGATACGACGCAGTACCGCAAGCTGGATATTGCCGGAGTGTCCACCATTGAGGTGGATGGCAAGACGGTGCTGAAGGTGAGTCCGGAGGCGTTGAGCGAGCTGGCGTTTGTGGCGTTCCATGATGTTTCGCATTTGCTGCGGCCGGCGCATTTGGCGCAGCTAGCGAAGATTTTGCAGGACCCCGAAGCGAGCGAAAACGACCGCTACGTGGCGATGGAGTTTTTGAAGAATGCCTCGATTGCCGCCGGTGGGATTTTGCCGATGTGCCAGGATACCGGCACGGCGCTGGTGTTCGGCAAGAAGGGCCAGCGGGTTTGGGTTGAGGGCAATGAGGAAGAGGCGCTGAGCTGGGGGGTGCACCGCACCTACACCGAGACCAATTTGCGCTATTCGCAGATGGCGCCGCTGAGCATGTATGACGAGGTGAATACCGGGAATAATTTGCCGGTGCAGTTCGACATTATGGCCGCACCCGGCGAGCACCATGCCGATGAGTTCCATTTGATGTTCATCGCCAAGGGCGGGGGATCCGCCAACAAGACGTATTTGTACCAGGAGACGCGGGCGGTGCTGACGCCTGAGAAACTGCTGGCGTTTATTGAGGCGAAGACCAAGACGCTGGGGACTTCGGCTTGCCCGCCGTATCATTTGTCGATTGTGATCGGCGGGACCTCCGCCGAGATGAATTTGAAGACGGTGAAGCTGGGCTCGACGAAGTATTTGGATGCGCTGCCGACTGAGGGTAGCAAGTTGGGCCATGCGTTCCGCGACCTGGAGATGGAGCAGCGCGTGCTGGAGATGACGCAGCGCATTGGCATTGGCGCGCAGTTTGGCGGCAAGTATTTTTGCCATGATGTGCGGGTGATCCGGCTGCCGCGCCATGGTGCCTCGCTGCCGATTGGCATTGGCGTTTCGTGCTCGGCGGACCGGCAGATTAAGGCGAAGATCACGAAGGATGGCGTGTTTCTGGAGCAGTTGGAGACCGATCCGGCGAAGTATTTGCCGGAGGTGACCGAGGCGCATCTGGGCGGCGATGTGGTGGCGATTGATTTGAACAGACCGATGGCGGAGATTCTGGCCACGCTCTCAGCGTACCCGATTAAGACGCGCGTGGCGCTGACTGGGACGATTGTGGTGGCGCGCGATATTGCGCATGCCAAGCTGAAGGAACGGTTGGACCGTGGCGAGGGGATGCCTGAGTATTTGAAGAATCATCCGGTGTATTATGCCGGGCCGGCGAAGACGCCCGCAGGCATGGTGACGGGGAGCTTTGGCCCGACCACCGCCGGGCGGATGGATAGCTACGTGGATGAATTCCAGGCGGCCGGGGGCTCGCTGATTATGCTGGCCAAGGGTAACCGGAGCAAGGCCGTGCGCGATGCGTGCCAGAAGCATGGTGGATTTTATCTGGGCTCGATCGGCGGTCCAGCGGCGGTGCTGGCGGAGCAGAATATTACGAAAGTGGAAGTGCTGGAGTATCCGGAGCTGGGTATGGAAGCGGTGTGGAAAATCGAGGTGAAGGATTTCCCGGCGTTTATCGTGGTGGATGACAAGGGCAATGATTTCTTTAGTGAGCTGAGCTGATGAAATTCACCGTTGACCGCATTGACCATGTGGTGATGACCTGTAACGATTTGACCGAAACAGCGGCCTGGTACCAGCGCGTGCTGGGCATGGAGCGGGAAGAATACGGCGGGAGCAACCGCACGGCGCTGCGCTTTGGCGCGCAGAAGATAAATTTGCACGAGGTGGGAAACGAGGTGTTGCCCCATGCGCGCGAGGCCAAGCCGGGGACGCTGGATTTGTGCTTTGTGATCGCGGTGCGCTCGGAAGATGCCGTGGCGCAGTTGCACGCCTGCGGTGTGGCGATTGAACGCGGGCCGGTCTCACGCATCGGGGCGCTGGGGGATATTACGTCGGTGTATTGCCGCGACCCGGATGGTAATTTGATCGAACTCGCCTCGTATATGGGGGATTGATTTCGTGGCCGGCAAAGGCCAAGGGGCTTTGCCCCCTGGACCCCCAGCAAAGGCTCGCCTTTGCAATCCGCGAATAAGGGTTTCTGAGAGGGGCTCGCTGTACGGGATTTGGAGAGGCTGGAGCGAGCCCCTCTCAAAAACCCCTATTAATGCCGATCGAAGGGCGCGGCCCTTCGCGGGGATCCAAGGGGCAGCGCCCCTTGGCGTTGCTTCCCCATGAAACTATCCGACTTTGGATATGATTTGCCGGCGGAGCGGATTGCGGTTGAGCCCGCGCGGCCGCGGGATTCGGCGCGGTTGTTGTGCATGGGTGAAGCACTGCGCGATTGTTTTGTGCGCGATTTGCCGGGGCTGTTGCGGCGCGGGGATTTGCTGGTGGTGAATGATACCAGGGTGATTCCGGCGCAGTTGAGTGCGATGCGCGTTATCGCGCACCCGGAGGATAAGCGCGGTGCTGCGCGGATTGGGATTACGCTGGACCGGCGGCGCGATGATGGTAGCTGGCGGGTGTTGCTGCGCAACGCGCGGCGGGTGCGGGCGGGTGATGTGCTGGTGATTGATCCGGAGTTTTCGGCTGAGGTGCTGGAGGTTTTGGAAGGCGGGGCGGCGTATTTGCGGTTTGTGGCGGATGATTTTTATGCCGCTTTGGCGCGCAGTGGGGCGTTGGCGTTGCCGCCGTATATTGCGCGGCCGGAGGGGATTACGGCGCAGGATGCGGCGGATTATCAGACCATGTTCGCGGCGCATGAGGGTGCGGTGGCGGCGCCGACCGCGGGGTTGCATTTTACCGAGGCATTGACTGAAAGTTTGGCGGCGGCGGGGGTGGAGATTGTGCGGGTGACGCTGCATGTGGGGGCGGGGACGTTTCTGCCGGTGCGGGTTGAGGAATTGTCCGAGCACAAGATGCATGCGGAGCGCGGGTTTGTTTCCCTGGAGGCGGCGGCGAAGATTAATGCGGTGCGGGCGGCCGGCGGGCGGATTGTGCCGGTGGGGACGACGGCGTTGCGGGTGATAGAGTCAGCCGCGGATGATGCTGGTGTGGTAAAGGCTTTTGACGGCGAGACGGATATTTTTATTTTGCCGGGGTATAGGTTCAAGGTTGCGGATTTGCTGTTCACGAATTTTCATTTGCCGCACTCGACGTTGTTGATGCTGGTGTCCGCGTTTGCGGGGGTGGAGCGGATACGCGCGGCGTATGCTCACGCGATTGCAGCAGGTTACCGGTTTTATTCTTACGGCGATGCTTGCCTGCTGGAGAGAGCATGAGTTTTTCATTTGATTTGCTGGGCCAGGATGGCGCGGCGCGGGCGGGGATGTTGCATACGGCGCATGGGGATGCGCCGACGCCGACGTTTATGGCGGTGGGGACGGCGGGCACGGTGAAGGCGATGACGGCCGATGCGGTGCGGGCAACGGGTGCGAAAATCGTGCTGGGGAATACGTACCATTTGATGCTGCGGCCGGGAGCCGAGCGGGTAGCGCGGCTGGGCGGGTTGCATAAGATGATGGACTGGCCTGGGCCGATTTTGACGGACTCGGGCGGCTTCCAGGTGATGTCTCTCGCCAAATTGCGCAAGATGGATGAGACGGGGGTGACGTTTCGTTCTCATATTGACGGGTCGGCGCATCATTTGACGCCGGAGCGGTCGATGGAGATTCAGTATTTGCTGGATGCGACGATTACGATGGTGCTTGACGAATGCACGAAGTTTCCGGCGACGTATGAGGAGGCAGCGAGTTCGATGCGGCTGTCGTCGCGCTGGGCGAAGCGTTCACGCGATGCGTTTGTCGTGCGCGAAGGGTATGGGCAGTTCGGGATTGTGCAGGGGAATGTTTTTAAGGATTTGCGCGAGGAGTCGGCGGCGGCGCTGCGGGAATTGAATTTCGAGGGGTATGCGATTGGCGGCCTGGCGGTGGGTGAGGGCCAGGAGATGATGTATGCGATGCTGGATATTACGGCACCTTTGCTGCCAACCGATAAACCGCGGTATTTGATGGGCGTGGGGACGCCGGATGATCTGCTGGGCTCGGTGGCGCGCGGGGTGGATATGTTTGATTGCGTGATGCCGACGCGGGCGGGGCGGACGGCGCGGGGGTTTACGTCGCATGGGGTGTTTAACCTGCGCAATGCGCGGTTTATTGATGATGGCACGCCGCTGGATGAGAATTGCGGGTGTTTGTGCTGTACGCGGCATACAAGGGCGTATTTGCATCATTTGTTCAGGGCGGCGGAGATTTTGGGGCCGATGCTGCTGACGATGCATAATCTGACGTATTATCAGCGCTTGATGATTGATGGGCGGGCGGCGATTTTGGCTGGTAATTACGACGATTATTGCGCGCGGACGCGGGCCGGGTGGTTGGAGGCGAAAAATGGTTGAGGAACGTTATGCGGGGTTGCAGCAGTTAGGCAGTGCGACGGTGGCCCCGGTGTCGCCGGAGACGGCGGTGCTGGAGCGGGTGGCGGCTGAGGCGGGGGGGAAGAATGTGGTGGTGCGGTTTACGTGCCCGGAGTTTACCTCGCTCTGCCCGATGACGGGGCAGCCGGATTTTGCGCATATTGTGATTGATTATATTCCGGGTGACTGGCTGGTGGAGAGCAAGTCCTTAAAATTGTTTTTCCATAGTTTTAGGAATCATGGGGCGTTTCATGAAGCTTGCACGCTGATGATCGCGGATCGGCTGATTGAGTTGCTTGCGCCAAAATGGTTGCGGATTGGGGCGTATTGGTATCCGCGCGGCGGGATGCCGATTGATGTGTTCTGGCAGACGGGCGCGCCGCCGGATGGGGCGTGGATTCCGGACCAGGGCGTGCAGGGGTATCGTGGCCGGGGCTGATATAAAGGCAGCGATACGGGAGCGGGCCGCAGCGCTGGGGTTTGATGCGGTGGGGTTTGCGCGGGCGGAGATGCCGCCGGCGCGCCAGGCGGGGTTACGGGAGTTTTTGGCGGCGGGGCACCATGGCGGCATGGGGTGGATGGAGGCGCGCGCGGATGAGCGGGCGGACCCGCAAGTGTTGTGGCCTGAGGTGATGAGTGTGGTTTCACTGGGTATTTCCTACGCGCCGGAGGGGGATGCGCTGGGGAGCGTGGGCGTGGCGGGGGTGGGGAATATCTCAGTCTATGCGCGCGGGCGGGATTATCATGATGTTGTGAAGGGGAAGTTGAAGCATCTGGCGCAGTTTATTGCGGCGCGGGGTGCGGGGGTGAAGGTGTTTGTGGATACAGCACCCGTGATGGAGAAGCCGCTGGCGGCGCTGGCGGGGGTGGGGTGGCAGGGGAAGCATACGAATCTGGTGTCACGGACGCATGGGTCCTGGTTGTTTTTGGGGGAAGTTTTTACGACGCTGGAGATTGTGGCGGATGTGGCGCATGCGGACAGGTGCGGGAGCTGCCAGGCTTGTTTGGACGCGTGCCCGACGGCGGCGTTTCCGGCTCCTTATAAGTTGGATGCGCGGCGGTGTATCTCCTATTTGACGATTGAGCATGCGGGGGCAATTCCGGAGGAATTCCGGGTGGCGATGGGGAACCGGATTTACGGCTGCGATGATTGTTTGGCGGTTTGCCCGTGGAACAAGTTTGCGGCGGCGGGGCGGGAGGCGAAATTTGCGCACCGGGAGGAGCTGGTGGCGCCGAGGCTGGCGGAGCTGGCGGGGCTGGATGATGCGGGGTTTCGGGCGATGTTCGCGGGCTCGCCGGTGAAGCGGGTGGGGCGGGACAGGTTGGTGCGGAATGTGGCGATTGCGATTGGCAATAGCGGGGATGCGGGGTTGTTACCGGTGGCGCGGGTGCTGGCGGGGGATGGTGATGCGGTGGTGGCGGAGGCGGGCGCTTGGGCGGTGGGGAGGTTGACCCGCCCTAAAGCATTGAGTTGAGGCTACGTTGGGGGGGCGGGGCGGGTTGAATTTCTGCCGTGGGCCGGAAGCGGAAGGGCAGCTTTGGATTAATACACGCAGAGAGCGGATATTTGGCTCGAAAGCTGCCGCCCGGGCGGAAAATTATTGAAATCAAAATATGAATTTGAACCAGGCTAATGTTTTTCGGGTTTCGGTCATATCTTTTGAAACGTACAACTCGTTGATATTATTTGGTCGGATTCAGATTGCAAAAGTCTTGAGTTTGCACTGCCAGGCGGCCAGTTGTGATTTATTAGAGCATGGGGAACGGGGATGAAACCTGTGGCGAGCATAGTCGTAGTTTCTATGGCTCACTCGCATAAAATGGTCTTGTGAGGGAAAGTCGATACACGGAATCATCGTTAGGGTAACATACACCTACGTTCCACCAAAGTGTTGGAAGCGCCCGAACAGAAAGACACAAAATGATTAAATATAATTCGATTCTATTGACTCTCATAATAACTATTTCCGCGTCCACTTTAGCTTCTGCTTCCACAGAACTTGACCCAGGGGGCAAGGCACCTCAATTTTCTCTCAATAAAAAATCACTCTACCAATATGAGCAAGCCGGCTATAAATTGATTCAGATTATTAGCGAGCCACCCGATGGGCTGGTACAATTAACTGAATTCTACTTAGAAGGGCAGAGTACTATCGCGAAATGCACCGACGCTTATAACGGTGACACGGGTCAACACTATTATTATTGCGCTGATTTGGTCGATTCAAATAAGCTGCCGGGCGGAGGAGTGTAGATGCCAGAGAAAGCACTCCTTGAAGAAATGTCAGGAAGCGTCGTGTTTTACGCGCCCGTCCCAGCGTCAATTCTCGCCTCAGCACAGACCGTGCCCGAATTAGCAAATCGTGTAGCTTTTGGCAGCAACAGCTTCGGGCTTAAAGATATGCCTATTGGTGTTGACGTATATATTTATGCATCCCAACCGCCACACGACCTGTACAACCCTGGGATGGTCACATGGACTGGAAAATTGGGGGCTATTGTTCGCGCTGTCGAAGGGACACGACGATCAGGCAAACATCCAGACAAGTCTATACGGCCGCCTTATGCTGAATCTGACGATACGCCAGCGACTTATTTCTGGGAGGTGCTTGGTTTGGGCTTACTCACTGAGCCCATTCCGCTTGCCCGGTTTAAAAACATGGGCGGAGGCAAGGCATTTGGAGGAAGAGCGCCTGAATGGCCGATGCTGGCTTTACTTCAGTCTCCTTAGCTTTCTGGCGCTTTTATGGTTTCGTGTTGCCTTTCATCGGCGCGGCGTAAGTAAAGGGCATGGCAATACTGAAAAGCTGCGGTGATCTAGGGGGTTCTGTTGCATTAACTCAAGTACGTCGGCCGAATGCCCAGCCCGTCGTTACCGGTCAAGCTGGCAGATAGAAGAGCCGGTTCACAAAACGCACTTCGCCTGCCACGCCTGGATCGAGCATCACGCAATTGCCTTTTCTGATCATTCGCATGACCGGTTTCGGTCTCGGAAGTGGCGCCTTGGGATGGCGATAATGGGCGCAACGCCGATCGTAGCGCGCTGAGTGCCAGCAGTGCTACGAAGCCGTGGCTAGAATGCGCCACCTCCCGATGACCGTTGCCCAGTATGCCGGGCGGGGGCGGTGAAATTGGTCGCTACCGGTGCTAGATAAAGGATGCGGCTGTTCTGGCCGCTCCACGCGAAGGACACTCCAATGCCTCTTCTATTGATCATTTCGAGCTTTCTGGCCGGACTGCTGATATGCAATGCCGTGCCACATCTTGCCGCAGGGCTGCGGGGCGAGGCATTTCCGACGCCGTTTGCAAAGCCACGGGGCGTTGGCCTGTCCGCGCCGCTGGTGAACGTGGTGTGGGGCTGGATCAATCTGTTTCTCGGGCTCGCGATCATGCCGCGCCTTGTTCTATTCTCGGCGGTGATGCCGCTATTCAACACGCTTTGGTTAAGCTTCGCCCTCGGCTTCCTGCTGTCGGGCGTGTACCTGGCCTGGCACTTTGGCCGGGTGCGCCCATCTGCCCCATAGCACCTGTCCTGAAGCACTAAAGCCACCTCAATACGCCACGCCTAGGCCGACGCAACTGAAGCCGGCTTTCAGGAAGGCGGCGTGCGCCGGCATGACGGTGGGGGAGAGGTGGGGTGCCGCGTTAATCCGGGTCTGGGGCGGGGCGCCCCAGCGGGGTTCCAAGGGGCGGCGCCCCTTGGTGGGTCCAGGGCAACGCCCTGGTCTTTCCTTAGGTTTGTAATGAGGGTAAATCCTTATGCATGAGCTGGCTTACAGAATTTGTCCGTCCGAAAATCCGTACTCTCCTGGGCCGCAAGGAGGCGCCGGATAACTTGTGGCAGCAGTGCCCTAAGTGTCAGCAGATGATTTTTCATCGGGAGCTGGAGGCGGCGTTAAAAGTTTGTCCGCATTGCGGGCACCATATGCGGGCGAGTGCTGCGGACCGGCTGGCTTGGACGTTTGATGACGGGGTTTACACCAGAATCGAGCTGCCGAAGGCGGTGGTGGACCCGTTGAAATTCCGTGACCACAAGAAATATGCCGACCGGCTGAAGGATGCGCGCGAGGGGACCAAGCAGGATGATGCGCTGCTGGTGGCGCATGGCACCGTGGGCGGGAACCGGGCGGTGGTGGCGGCGATGTCGTTTGAGTTCATGGGCGGGTCCATGGGCGGGGCGGTGGGCGATGGGCTGGTGGCGGCGGCGAAGCTGGCCGTGCTGCAGGCGGCGCCGTTGATTGTTTATACGGCTTCGGGCGGGGCGCGGATGCAGGAGGGCGCGGTGAGCCTGATGCAGATGCCGCGCTCGGTGATTGCCTCGCAGATGGTGAAGGAAGCCGGGCTGCCGTTTATTGTGGTGCTGACCGACCCGACGACGGGGGGGGTTACGGCGTCGTTCGCGATGCTGGGGGATGTGCAGATTGCCGAGCCGAATACGCTGATTGGGTTTGCGGGTGCCCGGGTGATTGAGCAGACGGTGCGCGAAAAGCTGCCGGAAGGGTTCCAGCGGGCGGAGTATTTGCTGGCGCATGGGATTATCGACATGGTGGTGAAGCGCGGCGAGTTGACGGCGACGCTGGCACGGTTGATCGGGCTGATGACCGGGAACAAGAGGCCCGCCGCGGCGTGAGCCGGTATGATGCCAGTCTGGACCGGCTGCATAGGCTTTATCCGAAACTGATAGATTTGCAGCTGGACCGGTTGGTCCGGTTGCTGGGCGCGTTGGGTGATCCGCAGTTGCGGTTGCCGCCGGTGATCCATGTGGCGGGGACCAACGGCAAGGGCAGCGTGTGCGCGTTTGTGCGCAGCCTGGCGGAGGCCGCGGGGTTGCGGGTGCATGTTTATACCTCGCCGCATTTGGTGAAATTTAATGAGCGGATACGGCTGGCCGGGGCGCTGGTGACCGATGAGGTGCTGGCCGGGGCGCTGGATGAGATTGAGGCGGTGAACGAGGGCAACCAGATTACCGTGTTCGAGGCGATTACGGCGGCGGCGTTTTTGCTGTTTGCGCGGGTGCCGGCGGATTTATGCGTGGTCGAGGTGGGGCTGGGCGGCAAGTTTGACGCGACCAATGTGGTGCGGCCGGCGGCATGTGCGATTACGTCGATCTCGATGGATCATCAGGATTTTTTGGGCGACACGCTGGGCGTGATCGCGGCGGAGAAGGCGGGGATTATTAAGCCGGGCGTGCCGGTGGTGGTGGGGGCGCAGGAGCCCGAGGCCATGGCGGCGATTTTGGGCGCGGCGGAGGCGGCGGGGGTGCCCGTGTTGCTGCGCGGGCGCGACTGGGAGATTGCGGCGACGGCGGAAGGCTTGCGGTTTGAGGGATTGGAGCTGCCGCCGCCGGGGTTGCCGGGGGTGCATCAGGCGGAGAATGCGGCGATTGCGATGATGGCGTTGCGCGCGGCGGGGTTTGAGTTGGTGCCGGAGGTGCTGGCGGCTGGGCTGCGGGCGGTGGAATGGCCGGCGCGGTTGCAAAGGTTGCGCGGGGCGTTGCTGGGATTGCTGCCGGCGGGCTCGGAGTTGTGGCTGGATGGCGCGCATAATCCGGGCGGGGCGGAGGCGCTGGCGGCGCAGTTGCAGGACTGGGCAGGGCCGACGGCGCTGGTGCTGGGGATGAAGCAGGCGAAGGACGTGGGCGAGGTGATGCGGATTTTGATGCCGCACGCGGCGCAGATTTTTGCCGTGGCGGAGCCGGGGCAGCATCTGGCTTTGCCGGTGGAGGCGATTGTGGAGGCCTCGGGCGGCAGGGCGGTGGTTGGGCCGGATGTGCGGGGCGCGCTGGGGCAGATTGCGGCGCCCACGCGGGTGTTGATTTGCGGGAGTTTGTATCTGGCGGGGGAAGTGTTGAAGCTGGATGCGGGGGACGTGGCGGCCTGAGTGGCGGAATGCGCTGCGCTTTTCCGCCCTACGATGTTTGTATTTGAGGCGGGGTATTGGCCTTGCGAATTCGCTCCGCCGAGTCAGCTGGCGTGATTTTCGGGGACCCGGAGCGCAGCGTACTTAATGTACGCGAGCACCGGAAGCCCCGAAAAGCGCGCCAGATGGCCGGCGGAGTAGAAGTCGCAAGGTCAATACATGTGTTGGCCGCCGTTGATGGACAGGGTGGAGCCGGTGATGAAGTCGGCTTCGTCGGCGGTGACGAAGACGACGCCGCGGGCGATGTCTGCCGCGGAGCCGAGGCGCCCGCGGGGGATTTTGGCGACGATTTTCTCCAGCACGTCAGGCGGGACGGCGCGGACCATGTCAGTGTCGACATAGCCGGGGGCGATGGCGTTGGCGGTGATGGAGTAGCGGGCACCTTCCAGCGCCAGGGCTTTGGTGAAGCCGTGCATGCCGGATTTGGCGGCGGCGTAATTAACCTGGCCGTATTGGCCGGCCTGGCCGTTGATGGAGCCGATGTTGACGATGCGGCCGAACTTGCGGGCCTTCATGCCCTCAAACGTTGCCTTGCAAAGGTTGAAGCAGGAGCCGAGATTTGTGTCGATCACCGCGTCCCACATGTCACGCGTCATTTTGCTGATGACGGTGTCGCGGGTGATGCCGGCGTTGTTGACGAGAATGTCGATGGAGCCATGTTTGGCGGTGATGGCGGCGACCGCGGCGACACACTGGTCGTAGTCGCTGACGTCGAAACGCATGGTCTCGATACCGGTCTCGTCGCTGAAAGCCTCGGCGGCGGCGGTGTTGCCGGCGTAGTTGGCTATTACAGTCCGTCCGGCTTGTTTGAGGGCGATGCTGATGGCGGCTCCGATACCCCGAGTGCCGCCGGTAACCAATGCAATGCGCGCCATGTGTTTTCCCTCCGGATTTTCAGGAAGGCTAAACGATTTCCATATCTTCGGGAAGGTGGGAAAGGCGCTTCTGGCGAGGGTTAGACCGATAAATATATGCAATGGATTTTGATCTGTGTCCTTGACAGGAAGTAGGGTGCCTAATGCGCGCCCGGGGCCGCACTGCCAGAGGGTTTGTGAAGAAATAGCACCACCACGCTGGCTATGACCATCATGGCGCCCAACAGCGCGAAAGCGTCACCGTAGGCCAGGAAGAATGACTGGGCCTGGACGGTGCGGCCCATGGCGATGATGGCGGCGTGGCGCGCGCCTTGCGGGTCCGCCAGGCCGCGGGTGGCGAAATAGTGCTGGAGCAGGCGAAGGCGCTGCTGCGTTGCCGGGTTGAGCAGGCTGAGGCGCGGCATGATGATCGTGGAATGGAATTTTTCGCGGTTGGTGACGAAGGTTTGCACCACCGCGATGCCGATGGCGCCGCCGAGGTTGCGCAGCATGTTGAACAGCGACGAGGCGGAGCCGGCATCCTTGAAGGGAATGCCGGCGGTGACGATTTGCGACATCGGCGGGAAGACCAGGGCCTGGCCGACGGCGCGGATGAGGTTGGGGATGAGCAGTTGCGGACCACTTTCATCCGGCCCGAGATGAATGTTCATGAGGGAGCTGATGGCGAAGAGGACGAAACCGGAGAGCAGCAGCCACCGGGAGTCGAACCGGCGCATCAGGTAGGGCATGCAGGGGATGATGAGGAGCTGGGGCAGGCCAATCCAGGCCATGACGATGCCGGTCTGGCGCGCGCTGTAGCCGTGCGCCTCGGCCAGATAGATGGGGATGAGATAGACCGAGCCGTAGAGGACAAAACCCAGCAAGGTGTTGGCAATGCTGGCGACACCGAAATTGCGGCGCGCGAACAGGCGCAGATTGACGAGCGGGGCCTTGTTGCCCGGACGTAGCTCCTGGAACAGAAAGGCGCCGAGCGAGAGCACTGAAATGATCGACAGGCGCAGAATGAACGGCGAGCCGAACCAGTCGTCCTTGTTGCCCTCCTCCAGCACCACCTGCAACGTGCCGAGCCCCAGCGCCATGGTGAAAATGCCCACCCAATCGCCGCGGGCGAATTTTTTGAGCTGCATAGGCGCCGGGGCGAGGCCCCAGATGAGTGCCGCGAGCATGACCGCGCCAGGGACCAGGTTGAGGAAGAAAATGTAGCGCCAGCCGTATAAATCAGTAATCGCGCCGCCAATGGTGGGGCCGATGGCCGGGGCAAACGTGGCCGACAGCGCGCTGCCGGCGAAACCGATGGGGCGGGCACGCTCGGGCAGCAAGGTGATGACGCACATCAGCGCCAGGGGGATGAGCACACCGCCGGAAAACCCCTGAATGGCCCGTAGAGTGACCATCTCCGGGAAATTCGTCGCCAAGCCGCAGGCGACGGAAAAGAGCAGGAACAAAAACGTGCTGCCGATTAAATACCGGCGCAGTGAAAAAACCTCGGACAGCCAGCCCGATAACGGAATCACCGTAATCTCGCCAACCAGATAAGCCGTCGAAATCCAGCCGCCATTGTCCAAACCCGTGCCAATGCCGCCCTGAATGTCCGGTAGCGAGGTGTTCACCACCTGGATATTCAAAATCGCCATGAACGAGCCAATCAGCGCGCCCCCAACCGCCACACGCGTCCGGAGCGGGACGGTATCGGGCATTAAGGAAGGCGAGGGGGCGCTGCCCCCTCGACCCCCGCTAAGGGCTGGCCCTTAGAACCCCTTAGTAAGGGTTTCTGAGAGGGGCTCGCTGCACGGGACTTGGAGAGGCCAGGGCGAGCCCCTCTCAGAAACCCTATTAATGGATTCCAAAGGCTAGCCTTTGGCGGGGATCCAAGGGGCAGAGCCCCTTGGCCTTGCTTAACGCCCGATACCGTCACGGTTCCGGGCGGGTGTTGATGGTGGGTTCGACGGAGAGGCCGGGGCGGAGGTTGCCGATTGTGGCGGGGGTTAGGTTGAGGATGATTTTGACTGGGATGCGCTGGACGATTTTGGTGAAGTTGCCGGTGGCGTTGTCGGGGGGGAGGAGGGCGAATTGCTGGCCGGAGGCGGGGGCGATGGAGTCGACGGTTCCGGTGACTTTGAGGTTGGGGAAGGCGTCGACGGTGAGGGTGACGGGTTGGCCTGGGTGGATGCTGGTGATCTGGTTTTCTTTGTAGTTGGCGAGGACGTAGACCTGGGTGAGGGGCACGATGGCCATGATTTGGGTGCCGGGCTGCAGGTAGTCGCCCACGGCGACGGATTTGGCGCCGATTGTGCCATCAAACGGGCTGGTGATTTGTGTGTGGCTGAGGTCGAGGGCGGCTTGGGCGGCGGCGGCGTTGGCTTGGGCGAGGGAGGCTTTGAGCACGTCGACCTGGGTGATGGCGCCGGTGAGGGTGGCTTGGTCGGCCGCGAGGGTGGCCTGGGCGGTGGTGAGGTCGGTATTGGCCTGTTCGCGGGCTTGTTCGGTGCTGGCGCCGTTAGCCGTGAGGCTGGCGTAGCGATGCTGGTTTTTTTGCGCGAAGGCGTAGCGGGCGGTATCGCCCTGGAGCGTGGCCTGGGCGACGGCGATTTTGGCTTGTTGCAGGGTGAGTTCGGCCTGGGCGGTGGCCTGGGCGGCGCGGGCGGCGTCCAGCGCGGTTTGGTAGTCGCGCGGGTCTATGGTGACGAGCAGGTCGCCCCGGTGGACGGCCTGGCCGTCGCGCACGGCGACGCTGGTGACGTAGCCGCTGATTTTGGGGGCGATGAGGCTGGAGTCCGCGGCGATGTAGGCGTCGTCAGTGCTTACAAGGTACTGGCCGATGAGCAGGTAGTGGATGAGCCAGAACAGGAGGGCGAGGACGGCGATGGTGCCGGCGGCGAACAGGAGCCAGCGCTTCGTGGGGGGTGAGGCGGTCACGTCAGACACTGGAACCCCTTGCAAGCATTATGGTTCGCGAGATGGTGACCGCCCCGGAAATTACAAGGCGGTCAGATTTTCTCCACCTGGCCGTATTCCAGATCGACAGGGGTGGAGCGGCCGAAGATGGAGACGGAGACTTTGACGCGGCCTTTGTCTTCGTCGACTTCCTCGACGATGCCGTTGAAGCTGGTGAAGGGGCCGTCGGCGACGCGGACCTGTTCGCCGATTTCGAAGAGGACGGCGGGGCGCCGGTGTTCGGTGCCTTCCTGTGCCTGCTTCATGATGCGTTCGGCCTCGGAGTCCGGGATCGGGCTCGGGCGGGTTTTGCTGCCGAGGAAGCCGGTGACTTTGGGGACGTCCTTCACCAGATGCCAGGCGTCATCCGACATTTCCATGTTGATGAGGACGTAGCCGGGGAAGAACTTGCGTTCGGTGTTCACCTTCTGGGCGCGGCGGATCTCGGTGACTTCCTCGACCGGGACGATGATGTCGCCGATGGCGTCGGACAGGCCTTTCAGCTCAGCCTGTTCCTTGATCTGGGTGGCGATCTTTTTTTCGAAGCCCGAATAGACATGGAGGACGTACCAGCGCTTGGCCATAAATAATTCCTTAACTTCCGACGGCGAAGAGGGCACGCATACCGGCGCCGATGATCTGATCGACGGTCAGAAAAAACAATGCGGTCAACACGACCATGGCGAGCACGAGGCCCGTGGTCTGCAAGGTTTCCTTACGCGAGGGCCAAGTGGTTTTGGCCGCCTCGGCACGGACTTCGCGTGAAAATTTAACCAGGTTGAACGCCAAAGAGACAAACTCCGAAAACAGCCGTTATGTGCTGGGGTGGATGGCAGGGGCGGAGGGTCTCGAACTCTCAACCTCCGGTTTTGGAGACCGGCGCTCTAGCCAATTGAGCTACGCCCCTATCCTAACCAGCACGAAACCGGCGTTCCACACGCTGGCGCGCTTTGTGTCAAGTCTCAGGGCATAAAAGCCCGGAAATATGGAGCGGGTGACGGGAATCGAACCCGCACAACTAGCTTGGAAGGCTAGGACTCTACCGTTGAGCTACACCCGCGCGCCGCCATGGTTAGGACAAGAGGCAGGGGCTCGTAAACCCCATTGTACTTGAGACGTTGCGCCAACACCGTCCCAAAATGCGCTAGGCTGAGTCGGCTGGCGTGCAGTTCCGAGCATCGGAGCGCAGCGTACGCATGTACGTGAGCACCGAAGCGCAGGAAATGCGCGTCAGACGGCCAGCATAGCGCATTTGGGGACGGTGTTGGTGGAAGGGGTTGGATTCGAACCAACGTAGGCGTACGCCAGCGGATTTACAGTCCGCCCCCTTTAGCCACTCGGGCACCCTTCCGTATGCGGTGTCGTTTCCCCGATCACGCTTTGGTTGTCAACGTAATGCCGTGGGGATAGTGAAGCGGGCATGACACAAAATCGCCCCCCCAGATCGAAAACCGGCCGTCCCGGTGAAAAACCGCAGAGCCGGACAGGCGATAAGCCTCAAGGCCGGATAGGCGACAAGCCGCAGAACAGGACCGGCGATAAGCCGTTTGGCCGCACGGGGGATAAGCCCCAGGGCCGGATGGCCGATAAGCCGCAAGGCCGTAGCGGTGACAAACCCCAGGGCCGTATGGCCGACAAGCCCCAAAGCGGGCCGCGAAAGTTTGACGGGCCGAAGTTGAGCCTGCCGGCTGGGCGCGGGCCTAAGCCGGAGCGGCTGACCGACCGGCCGCCGATGCGGGAAAATTTTGCACGCGGGCAGGCGCGCGCACCTGCCGTGCCGAACGGCGCGGTGTGGCTGTATGGCACCCATGCGGTGGCGGCGGCACTGGCGAACCCGGCGCGGCGGCTGCGCCGGCTGGTGATTACCGAGGAGGGACGGGCCGCGCTGGCCGCGGAACGGCCGCTACCCTGGCCGATCCAGCCGGAAATTTCCGAGCGGGAGAAAATTGACCAGTTGCTTGGCGCGCGGCAGGGCAGTGGGATCGTCCACCAGGGCGTGGCGATGCTCACCGACCAGCTGGTGGCGCCGCCGCTGCTGGACGCGCTGAAGCGCCCTGGGCCGATCCTCGTGCTCGACCAGATCTCCGACCCGCGTAATATCGGCGCGCTGATGCGTACGGCACAGGCGTTTGGCGCCTCCATGGTGATTGCGCAGGAGCGCAACGCGCCGGAAGAGACCGGGGCGCTGGCGAAAGTGGCGTCCGGGGCGCTGGAACTCATCCCGCTGCTGCGGATTGTGAATATTTCCCGCGCGCTGATTGTGCTGAAATCCGCCGATGTGTGGGTGGTTGGGCTGGACGGTACGTCGCCCAATAAACTCAACGGCGAATCCTTTGCCGGGCGCCGGGTGGCGCTGGTGCTGGGTAGCGAAGGCGAGGGCATGCGCCGCCTCACGCGCGAAACCTGTGACGAGATCGCCGCACTGGGCATGCCGGGCGGGATGGAGAGCCTGAATGTCTCCGCTGCCGGGGCGGTGGCGTTGTACGAGCTGACGCGTAGTTTTTAGGGTGATGATTCTTCCGGGTTGAAACGGGCGCGTTTTAATCCGGAAGGTTGACCGGAGCCCGCTCATTAAAAAAGGCCAGGAGGCGGTGCCCCTGGCCTTTTTCGTAGGTTCGCCGGACTTGGTCAGGCGGCGGCGCGTTCCGTACCAAACAAGGCCTCTGCGCGGGCGCTGAGGCGGCTGCGGGTGGCTTGCGGCACTTGGCGCGCGGCTTTGGCGCGCGGGTATTGCATCTCGGCGATGGTGGCGTCGCCAACCAGGGTCTGGTGCTCTGCCCAGTTGTCGAAGCCCATGCGGTTGACGTTATCGATGAAGGTTTCGGCGGGGACGCCCTCGGCCAGGATGAGGGAGTGGTCCGTGACTTCCACGTGGTAATAGGTGAACAGGACGGGAACGCTGGTTTCACGAATGATCGAGACGTCGTTAACCAGGGCGCCCGCCTGGGCCAGAATGCCGTCGACCAGCAGGGCATGGTCCGGGGAAATCAGCAGGTCGCGGACCGGGAGGTTATCGCCGAGGGCGCCAGCTTTGATACGGACAGGCGCAACGCGCAGCGGGTCGGCGAAGACCATGGAGACGGTCTGTATGCCGAGCCAGGAGATCGGCGCGGTGCGGCCGTCGCTCAAGGTGACCAGATCACCGGCTTTTAGAGTCTCGACCGGGAGGTTGCCAGAAGGTGTTTGGATGGCGGTGCCGGCCATGAAGCAATAAGCGACCGCACCTTTGCTGCTCATGTTCCAGTTATCCGCATGCGGATCGGTCGCGCCGGTCGATTTATTAACGGTGTACGTTGTGGTGGTGCCCGGAATTGTTGTCAGTTTTGCCGTTAAAAACACATAGTATGTGTCGACCCCGCCTTGCGTATCTTCGACGAGAAATCCGGTCGTGCCGCCGACATTTACCGTGCCGACATAGACATTCGATACAGTAAGGGTGGTGTCCTCGACGTCACCGGAGCCGAGATACAATACGGGAGTATCGGAGCCGATTGAGATACCGTTGTTAGTGTTGGTATCGCCGCTTGCGAAACTAAAGGTCGTAGCACCCGCAGTATACGTAACTTTATAATAATAAAGCCCAGATTCGGTGTATGTGTAAGTTGCCATAATTAAGCCCTTTGCTTGTCCGGCGGCGTTCGGGATCGAATTCAAATTCTGTAAAGCATGAGTTTAATTGTGGACGCAATAAACTTTTGTGTATTTTATGGGGCTGATGGTAACTTCCACAGGATCGTGAAGACGATCACGAGTATTTGATACTCATGGGAACCGTGGAGTGGGTTGGAACGCCTAATAAACAGGTAAAGAATTATTTTTTGAGACGAACGGGCACCCAGCGGGGGCCTGGGTTGGTGCCGGAGGCGGTGTCGCCGCTGATGAGCAAGATGGCGGGTTGGCCGGATAGAGCCAGGGGTTTGATCTGTCCGGGCAGGGTGGAGACCGTGGCGGGCTGGCCGTTGACCTGCTCGATAAGATTGCCGGCCAGGATGCCGGCGCTGGCGGCGGGGCCTTTGGTGGTGACGGCGGTGATGGTGACGCCGGTGGCGGCGGGGGTGGTGGAGATGCTGAGGCCGAGGCTGGCGAGGGTGATGGTGCTGGGGGCCGCGTTCCTGGGCGAAGTGGTTGGCGGGGCGATGGTTTCGTCCAGGGCCGGGGGTGGGGCGGTGATGAGCAGGGTTGCGCTGTGCTCGTCGCCGTCGCGCCAGAATTTGACACTGGCCTGGGTGCCGGCGGGGAGTTCCGCGGTGCGGATGAGCAGGCTTTGGGGGTCTGTGATGGGCACGCCGGCGAGGGCGGCCAGGACGTCGCCGGGTTGGAGTTTGCCCGACGCGGGGCTGTTGGGGGCGATGCTCCCGACCAGGGCGCCGGAGGTGCTGGGCAGGTCCAGCGCGGTTTGGATTTCCGGCGTGATTTCCTGCGTGGCGGCGCCCAGCCAGCCGCGGTTCATGCTGCCGGTGGTCATGAGGGCTTGGGCGACCGGGGCGGCCATGGCGGAGGGGATGGCGAAGCCGATGCCGACGGAGCCGCCGGAGGGGGAGTAGATGGCGGCGTTGATGCCGATGACCTCGCCGCTGGTGTTGAACAGGGGGCCGCCGGAGTTGCCGCGGTTGATGGCGGCGTCGGTCTGGATGAAGTCGTCGTAGATGCCCTGGTTGATGTTGCGGTGAAGGGCGCTGACGATGCCGGCGGAGGTGCTGCCGGGGAGGCCGTAGGGGTTGCCGATGGCCAGAACCCAGTCGCCGACGCGCAGTTTATTGGAATCACCGAAGCTGACGTAGGGCACGGGGTGGCCGGCGCTTACTTTCAGCACCGCGAAGTCGGCGCCGGTGTCGCGGCCGACGATGGTGGCGGGCAGGATGGTGCCGTCCTGGAAGGTGACGGTGACGCTGGAGGCGCCGGCGATGACGTGGTTGTTGGTGAGGATGTAGCCGGCGGGGTCGAAGACGAAGCCGGAGCCCAGGGCCTCGATGGCTTTTGGCGGGGGGAGGACGGAGGTGTCCGAGGCATCCGTGGTGTCGGCGGCGGGGTGGTAGGCGCTGTCGTCGTTGTCGCCGCCGTTATCGTCGTTGCCGCCGCTGTTGTCGCTGTTGCCGCTGCTGGCGGCGGGCGCGGGGGCGGTCACTGGGTCGGTGCTGGCGATGCTGACCACGGCGGGCATGACGCGCGCGGCGAGGTCGGCCATTTGCGGCAGGTTGCTGCCGTCGGCGGTGTGGCTGAACAGCACGGCGGCGGCGGTGCCGGTGATGAGGACGGAGGCGACGAGCAGGCGGCGGAACAGAGTCATGGGTAAAGTTTGTGGCTTGGCGAGGATAATCGCAAGAGGCGTGCGGCCGCACTCTTTTAGTTTAGAGGCAGATTCACGTCTTGCACGAAATCGCGGGGCGATTTGGTGCAAGACGATCTGGCTCTGGACAGCGTTGGGGGCTGCGCTAAAGCTGCGGCCATGAATGAAGATGATATTCGCGCCGTGCTGGCGCCGTTTAATTTAGGCAAGATGCTCGATGGCCTGCATGTGGGCGACGGGCTCGTGCAGGTAACGCTGGCGATAAAGCGTGAGGATGCGGCGGCGTTGGAGCCGATGCGGCGGGATGTGGAGGCGGCGGTGGCCAAGCTGCCGGGGGTGAAAAATGCGTCCGTGGTGTTTACCGCGCATAAGGCGCCGCCACCGCCACCGCCGGCCGCGGCGGCTGTGCTGCCGGAGGTGAAGGCGGTGATCGCGGTGGCGTCCGGCAAGGGCGGGGTGGGGAAATCCACCGTGGCGGTGAATTTGGCGGTGGCGCTGGCGCAGAGTGGTTTGGCCGTGGGTTTGCTGGATGCGGATATTTATGGGCCTTCGCTGCCGCGCATGCTGGGGTTGAACCGTAAACCCGAGGTGCGGGATGGCAAAATGATCCCGCTGGAGGCCTGGGGGCTGAAGTGCATGTCCATTGGGTTTTTGGTGGACGGAGACACCGCGATGGTATGGCGCGGGCCGATGGCGACGGGCGCGCTGAACCAGATGATCGCGCAGGTGGAATGGGGCGCGCTGGATGTGCTGGTGGTGGATATGCCGCCGGGAACCGGGGATATTCAACTGACGCTGGCGCAGAAAGTGCGGCTGGCCGGGGCGGTGGTGGTTTCCACGCCGCAGGATATTGCGTTGATTGACGCGCGGCGGGCGGTAAAAATGTTCGGCCAGGTGCATGTGCCGGTGCTGGGGGTGGTGGAGAATATGTCCTACTTCTCCTGCCCGCATTGCGGCGAGCGGACCGATGTTTTTGGCCATGGTGGGGCGGCAGCGGAAGCGGCGCGGATCGGGGTGCCGTTTTTGGGCGAGGTGCCGCTGCTGCTGGAAATCCGCGAGACCGGGGATGCGGGGGAGCCGGTGTGTGCTTCGGCCCCCGAGGGCGCGGCGGCGATGGCGTTCCGCGCCGTGGCGGGGGAAGTGACCAAGGCTCTGGCGCCGGGGCGCAAGGCCGCGCCAAGCATTGTTATAGAAGATTAATGGCCGAGGTCGGGTTTTATCATCTGACCCGTATGGACATAGCGGCGGCGCTGCCGGCGCTGCTGGGGCGTACGCTGGCGGCGGGTGAGCGGGCGGTGGTGGTGTGCAAGGATGCGGGCCAGATGGCGGCGCTGGATGCCGGGTTGTGGCACGCGCACCAGCCGGATTGGCTGCCGCATGGCACGCAAGCCACGCCGCACCCGCAATGGCAGCCGGTTTACCTGACGGTTGAGGATGAAAACCCGGCCGGAGCGGGGTTTTTGTTCCGGCTCGGCGGGGCGGTGGCGGAGATGGCGCCGTATAAAAGAGTGTTCGATTTGTTTGACGGCAATGACGAGGCCGCGGTGGTGGCGGCGCGGGAGCGTTGGCGTGAGGCCAAGGCGGCGGGGCACACATTGGCCTATTGGAAGCAAAGCGAGGCCGGCTGGGAGAAGGCCGGCTGAAACTTAATCGCCCCAAGTGTAACATTACGGCTTTCCCATTCTTGACAGGCCAGGGGGGGATAGGTAGCAACCGCCCAACTCTCGGCGGTGTGAAACCGCTGAAAACAGGTGCATGAACAACGGTCGCGACAAAGAGACTTTTGAGCAACGGCTTGCGGCAGCGCAGGCGGCGGCTGAAGGTCGGACAAATCGGGACCCGGCGCAGTCGAGCGCGGGCTCGGCTAGTCAGGCGGTGAATTTCGCCATGCGTTTGGGGGTTGAGCTGGTGGCCGCCATGGTCATCGCCGTGGTTATAGGGTGGGGGCTGGATAGGCTTTTCCATACCAAACCGTGGTTGATGCTTGTGATGGTGCCGGTTGGAATGGCGGCTGGTTTGCGCAATCTGGTGCGGGCCGCCGGGAAAAGTAGTTGACGGGAATTTAAGTGATGGCAGGCCCAACGATCGACGCGCTTGGACAATTCAGCCTGACGACGGGCCTGGGACCGCTTGGCCGCGCCGTGAACTTCACCAACTCCAACGAGGCGATGCTGGCCGCCGCCGTGATCATCATGGTTGTGTTTGCCCTGGGCCTGCGCACGCGCGCCCTGGTGCCCGGCCGGGTGCAGTCGCTGGTCGAGCTGCTTTATGAATTCGTGCACAACATGTGCGTTGATACAATCGGTGAGGAAGGCCTGCGGTTTTTCCCCCTCGTGTTCACCATTTTCAGCTTTATCCTGCTGGGCAACCTGCTGGGGCTGTTCCCCTACTTCTTCGCCTTCACGTCGCATATCGCGGTGACGCTGGCGCTGGCGATGTTCGTGTTCGTGTTCTCGACCGGGGTCGGGTTCTATACGCACGGTTTCCGCTTCCTCAAATTCTTCGTGCCCGCTGGCGTGCCGCTCTGGCTGCTGCCGTTGCTGGTGCCGATCGAGATTATCTCCTACCTCTCGCGCCCTGTTTCACTCTCGGTTCGTTTGTTCGCCAATATGACCGCCGGGCACGTGATGTGGGAAGTTTTCGCCGGGTTCATGCTGCTGCTCACCGCGAGCTTTGGTATTTTCGGCGCGTTTGCCTCGGTGCTGCCGCTGGGGTTGAACGTGGCGCTGGTGGCGCTGGAATTGCTGGTGGCGGGGCTGCAAGCCTATGTGTTTGCCATCCTCACCTGCCTGTATCTGCACGACGCCGTGAATATGCATTGATGTTTTTTGCTTAAAAAGTTTCGGAAAGGAAAGTTTAAATGGATCCTCAGTCAGCTGCTCTGCTCGCCAAAGACATTGGCGCCGGTCTTGCCACCATCGGTGTTGCCGGTGCCGGCGTTGGTATCGGTAACCTGTTCGGCGCGTTCGTGTCCTCCGTTGGCCGCAACCCGGCCGCGCGTGACACCATGTTTCGCGACGTTCTGCTCGGCTTCGCGCTGACGGAAGCGGTTGCGCTGTACGCGCTGGTTATCGCGCTGGTTATTCTGTTCACCTGATGCGCCGCATTGCCGCCATCGCTCTGCTGAGCCTCAGCCCCGCCGCCGCTATGGCGGGGACAATGCCGCAGATGGATTTCGCCAACCCGCTCACCTCTTATCAGGTGTTGTGGATGGTCGTGATTCTGGTGGTGCTCTACCTCCTGCTGGCCCGCTGGGGCCTGCCGGAGATGGGGAAAGTACTGGCAAACCGGGCTACCGTGATCGCGCAAGATCTGGCGGCGGCTCGGGCGGCGAAAATCACGGCTGATCAGGCCGTGGCGGAGCTGAATGCTACGATGAGCCGGGCACGCAACACGGCGGGGGCGCAGGTTGCCCAGGCCGTGGCGCAGGCCAAGGCAGATGCCACTGCGCAGGCCGTGGCCCTGGCCGCGACCCTGGACCACAAACTGGCCGAATCCGAGGCGCGGATTACCGCGGCACGGAGCGCTGCCATGGCAGCGATCAAGCCGGTGGCTGCCGAGGCTGCCGCGAGCATTTTGCAGAAACTCACGGGCAGCGCGCCTGGGGCAGACATTCTGGGGCAGCGTGTGGACGACGCCCTGGCCGCGCGGAAGGCAGCTTAAGACATGGAATACCAGGCCCTGAGTTTTACCCCCTGGGCGCATGGCTCGTTCTGGGTCTTCGTTGCGGTGGTTATCTTTCTGCTGGTGGCGGGGCGGAAAATTGCCGCTCCGGTGGCCGCGATGCTCGACGCGCGGGCGCAAAGCGTGCGCGATGCGCTGGAAGAAGCCGCGCGGTTGAAGGAAGAAGCGCAGGCCCTGCTGGCTGACGCCAAGGCCCGCCAGGTGCAGGCAACCGAAGACGCGAAACAAATCCTCGCCTCGGCCCAGGCCGAAGCGGCGCGGATGTCCGCTGAACTGGCCGAGGAAGCCCACGCTACCGCTGCCCGGCGTGAACGCCTGGCCATGGAACGCATCGCCGCGGCGGAAGCCGCCGCCGTGAAAGACGTGCGGGCAGCCGCAATCGATATCGCCACCGCCGCCAGCGCGCAGATACTGCGCGACGGCTTTGGCGCCGACGGGGACGCCGCCCGTCTGGACCAGGCGATCGCCAGCATCCCCACCGCCTTGCGCAAAGCAGGCTAGTGTGTCGCGTCATTGACTT
>PLSD01000099.1 GCA_003164135.1 Acetobacteraceae bacterium | reverse complement strand
AGCCGTTTAATGAATCGCCCTGCCAATACGGCTACGCCAACACGCTGCCATCCCTGGTGGTGGCAGCAGGAGGGGCAAGCCGAGGTTTCGGCGCCGACGTGCCCCAATGAGGGGGAGAGCTATGCCCGAGCCTTTCATACGGCAGCGCCGCACTAACCTTGCAAATATGGCAAATAAGTCCATAATTGCGAGGATGATTAAGCGCCACATTGAAAAACAACTCGTCGAAGCCCTTGAAACTGCCCCCGCCGTTGCGCTTCTCGGGCCTCGTCAAGTTGGCAAGACCACCCTTGCGCTGGAAATCGGCGAAACCCGTCCCTCGATTTACCTCGATCTGGAAACCAGCTCGGATCGCGCAAAACTTGCCGACCCGGAAGCTTACCTTGCCAGCCATGAAGATGAGTTGGTGATCCTTGATGAGGTTCACCGGGCGCCGGAGCTATTTCAGAGCCTGCGCGGACTTATCGACCGCGGGCGCCGTAAAGGCAAGAAAGCCGGGCGGTTTCTGCTACTGGGGTCAGCGTCGGTCGATCTGCTCCAGCAATCGGGGGAAAGTCTTGCCGGGCGGATCTCCTATCTGGAGCTTGGCCCCCTCGATGCGCTTGAAGCGCCCCCTGGCGATTTGGAAAATCTCTGGGCACGCGGCGGCTTTCCGGCGAGCTTTCTAGCCGCCAATGAAACCATCAGCTTCCGATGGCGCCAGGATTTTATCCGGACCTATCTGGAACGCGATATTCCCCAGTTTGGCCCGCGCATCCCCGCTGAAACATTGCGCCGACTCTGGACCATGCTGGCCCATAATCAAAGCGAGCTACTCAACGCTGCAAATCTCGCCCGGGCGCTCGGCATCGATGGCAAGACGGTCGCGCGTTATCTTGATCTGCTGGTCGATCTTCTTCTGGTGCGCCGCTTATCACCCTGGCATCACAATGCCGGCAAGAGATTGGTCAAATCGCCGAAGGTCTATGTGCGTGATAGCGGCATCGTGCATGCCCTGCTTCGCCTGCCAACACGGGAAGACGTGTTGGGCCATCCCATTGTTGGTGGGAGCTGGGAAGGCTTTGTGATTGAATCTTTGCTGGCCGCTGCCCCGGAAGGGACCGATGCAGCTTTCTATCGTACTTCGGCAGGTGCCGAGATCGATCTCATCCTAACCTTGCCGGGAGACATACTCTGGGCGGTCGAAATCAAACGCGGCACCGCGCCGAAGTTGGGGCGGGGCTTTCATCAAGCCTGCATCGACCTGAACCCAGCTCGTCGTTTTGTTGTCTATGGCGGCACTGAACGGTTTCCGCTCACTTCGGAAACCGAAGCCATCAGCCTGTCGGAACTCGCCACAGAATTGCATGCCATCTGATAGAATATGGCCTGTGCGGCCGAAAAGCCGATGAGGCTGCGCTCGTCGAACAGGCGGAACCGCAAATGGCATTACGGCCGATGGTGGGCGGACGGGAGGTGGTGGAGGATTACATCCATAAAGGCAAAGCCCACGAGCCCAGCTCCCAGGGCAGCAAAACCTGCCAAGAAGCCTGGCCGCAAGGCTGCTGTAAAAACAGAATCCGACGCCGTCACGGAAATTGCCGATTCAGTTTCCGCAGAGGCTTAAACCACCGCAGGTTAGGTACAATAAAATCTAATGGCCGGTGCAGCGGATTCAGACCTCACACCGGCCATTCTCCTCCTGGATGACGCTTCAGGCGCCGTATCACTCGGCAGTGATCGATCGGGTAGCGCGGCTGCGCTTGCCACTATTTGCACACCCTACTTGCTGATTTCAAACATGATTTCTTTACCAACGCCCGCTGCGTTGCGCCCAGGCGCTGCAACTGGGCGGCATGGCGGTCGGGTTGAACAGTTTCACTTTTGCACGCCGGCATGAGTATTGCGGGACAAGATCACGCTATACATCTTCACCGGCTATCGAACCAATCCTCCCATGCCTCAAGGCCACTAGCCGCGGAGTGCGGAAGGAGCTCGCCATCGTCATTGCGTAATCCCGCAATGAGCTCGGCGGCGATCACTGGCCAAAAGCGGTCAACGAGGGCTGGCAGCGTAGCAGTCGTCGTGTCCGGCAGGCCGACAATCTCTCGCGCGCAGATCGCCCGAGCATAGGGTTCAATATTATCGTGTCGGTTTGGTGTGGGTCGCGCCGTCATCACAGAACTCGTCAGGTCCATTTCTGTCTTGAGGCATTATCATAAAGCGAATCCCTCCACACCGAAAATTAGATGCCAGAGGCCACGAATTTTTCCGCCTACCTGGCGCGTACCCGCATGGAGGAGCGAACGCGCTTAACGCTCTTCGGCAGCGATGGCATTGTAAGCCATGCAATTCTCGAATCGCGGCGATTCGCAATTGACTCGGCTGCAGGCACCTGAACCAGCGTATGGTTACACCCGTCTATTCCAGGAAGAGGAACAGTGTGGATGCATAACGAGGCCGAGCTGTGGCGTTCCTCTGAGCCGTTATTGCTGCGGCGCATTCGGCCAGAGCATAACGAACAGCGCTTTTATGCTCTGGCCATTACCGCCGATTTGTTCGGCAATATCGTACTGATGCGCCGTTGGGGACGGATCGGCACGGGTGGCAGACTGCGGGAAGAGCTCCATTGTGATTTTGCGTCCGCCGCGGAAAGTCTCGAACGGCTGGCTCGGAAAAAGCGTAGGCGGGGTTATTTCGATTACAGTGCTTGCACACAGCAACCCTGCTTATGCCCGCCCACCCTTGAGTTAGCGCCACGCCCTTCTTCTCCGCCAGCCCATCACGACGACTAAGCTATCACGAGTTTTCGCCGGTCCATTCGCATTATGATGGGAGAGAAATATGTCATTGGGCCAATTCTTTTTCGGAGTCTTCGAATGCCGAAGTTCCCATCATGAGCAGTCTCGACCCGGAAAACTGGTCAGCCCTGCGTGCGCTTGGCCATAAAATGCTGGACGATATGGTCGACCATCTGGAAACCATCCGTTCCCAGCCGGTCTGGCAACCCATGCCGCCGGATGTGCGCGAAAGGTTTAAGGCCCCGCTGCCCACCCAAGGCACGCCGCCAGAATCCCTCTACGAGACGTTCACCGCCGATATAAAGCCCTATGTCACCGGCAACACCCACCCGCGCTTCATGGGCTGGGTGCATGGCGGCGGCACCCCGGTTTCCATGCTGGCGGAGTTGCTGGCCGGCGCGATGAATGCCAATTGCGGCGGGCGCGACCATGTTGGCATCGCCGTCGAACGTCAGGTCATCGCCTGGGCAGCGCAAATGCTTGGCATGCCTGTCAGCACCAGCGGCGTGCTGCTCACCGATTCTTCGATGGCTAATTTTGTCGCGGTGCTGTGCGCCCGATATAAAGTCCTTGGCGATGACGCCCGCCAGCACGGCCCGCGGGACAAATGACTTACTGCCTATGCCTCTGCTGGCGTGCATCGCTGCGTTCCCAGTGCGCTGGACATGGCGGGCCTCGGCATGAGCGCCCTGCGCAAAATCCCTGTCGATGAAAATTTCCGCATGGACCTTGATGGGCTGCAAGCCGCCATCGCCGCTGACAAACAAGCGGGCTACACCCCTTTCCTCATCGTCGGCACCGCCGGCACGGTGGACGTTGGCGCGGTTGACGACCTCACCGCTTTGGCCGCCATCGTCAAATCCGAAGACGTCTGGTTTCACGTCGACGGCGCCTTCGGCGCGCTCGCAGCACTTTCGCCCACCCACGCCCGACTTACCGCCGGGATCGAGCACGCGGACTCAGTGGCGTTCGACTTCCACAAATGGACCCAAGTTACTTACGACGCCGGCTGCGTCCTGATCCGCGACCCGGCTTTGCACCAGGCCACCTTTACTCAGGCAACCGGCTATCTGGCAGCAGCTCCGCGCGGGCTGGCTGGCGGCGCCCCCTGGCCCTGTGATCTTGGCCCCGATCTCTCCCGCGGTTTCCGCGCGCTCAAAGTGTGGATGACGCTCTCCACCTATGGAAGTGAACTCCTCGGCGGCATTGTCAATACCACCTGCGGCCTTGCCCAGCGCTTGGCCGCACGAATAAACGCCTGCGACCGCCTTGAATTGCTGGCCCCGGTCAAACTCAACATCGTGTGCTTCGGCATCACCGGCTTTTCGGACGAACAAACCGCGGCCCTGGTGGCTGACTTGCAGGAGGAAGGGCTCTTTGTCCCATCCACCACCACAATCAAAGGCCGCACCACCATCCGCGCCGCCATCGTGAACCACCGCACTACGGCAGCAGACATTGACGGGTTGGTTGATGAAATTTTATCGCGGGTTTAGTGGGTTGATTTGCAGATTTCTCACCAGCCCAACATCATGCGAGAACGACTGAATGCCTTTGCCTGCCAATTATTTGAAAGCCATGGAATTGCTGGGCCAGGTTTGCCTGGAATATCGCCGAGCGTCCGGCGGTGATGATGCTTGGCTGGTGGGAGGGGCAAGCGTCGTTATCTTGACGGATGGCGAGTTTCATTCAGGCGATTTCGACCTGGTGGCAACAGATGTGGCCCTTTTCCGGGAAATCCTTCTCAAATATGGCTTCCAGGATGAGCGAGGGCAGGGCCGGGCGAGAAATATGCTCCAGGCCGGCTGGATGCACCCAGATCACCCCGATCTTGGTTGGCAATTGGTGACGGGCCCTTTATTCGACGGCAAATCCGACACATCCAAGAAGATCGCCATCGAGCTGAGAACCGACAGCGAACTGACCCTGCCGGCCGTTGAAGATTTGATAGCCGACCGACTGGGCCAGTTTGCAGCCCAAGACGGGAAAAGCCATCATGAACTCGTTGACCAGGCAAGAACGCTTTTCAGATTGGCAAATGGGATCGACCAGGACTATCTTAAGCGCAGGGTCGTCGAAGATGGTGGCGATCTGTCCCTTTTGTTTGGTTAAACGCATGTCGACCCGCCGCATTAAATTGGCTGATCTACAGGTTGAAATCCAGAGTCGCCGGAAGGCACTGCTGGACCAGGGCGTAGCTTTGCCCTCCGACGAGCAGCTGAGAAACAAGGGTGGCCGCCGGACCCAGGAAAAGCAAATGCTCCTGCAGCGAATGAACGAAGCCGCCCAGGCGGCGGGGGTTGTCCCGGCCAAACGGTATATCTGAGGGGCGGATAAATTAGTCGCTCGCCAGCCAGCTCAGAAGCTTGGCATTGGGGTCCAAATACTTCACCCGGCCGATCGCTGGATCATGTTCCCATGTAGCGGTCTTCTGCTGCCGGGCATCGAGTATACACAACATCCCTCCCCGGACCACTCTGAAACTGTCCAACTTATCCCCTTAGTCAGACCGGCCTGTCGCCCCAATTAGCTATCGATGCGTATACTTTGAAAACGCCGCCATTCGCAAAAGAAGGTGTGACCCTGCCTGCGAATGGAGGGTGATATGCTCGTTAGGCATGCGCATGAAGGCGGAACCGTTCAACTACACGGTCCAGTCTATCTAGGAAATGAAACCCGGTCCCAACCGAAGACGCCGTCAACGCACGGCGAGGGTCTCAGTTTATCTCTGCCGACCCACGTTTTGATGGCGACCGGGGGCGCTATCCGGCTGCGGACCGACCCGGAGACTTTACTCAATGGGTACGGATGTAGCCATAGGCCGAGACCCTGGGCGATTACCTTCGCCTCCTCCACGGCCTCGTCGGTGTCCGAGCGCGGTTATATGGCGGCCGATGCAGCGCGGCTGCGCGCACAAAGAATTGCGTTGGCGGAGCAAGACGAAAGAGCCGCCGTCAAAGCGTGCTTGGGCGATGTGCGCGAGAAATTAGCGCAGCTATTGCGCCTGGAAGTCGGGACCGAAATCGTACTTTCAGCCTCCGGCACGGACGCCGAGCTCTTGGCGCTGGCGTTGGCCCATATCGGTGGCAATGAGGACGCGCCGATTTGCAACATTCTGATCGCGCCGGAAGAAACCGGCCGGGGTGTGCCCCTCGCCGCCCGCGGACTTCACTTCGCAGTTGATACCGCGTTGGGAGCAAAAGTGGAGCCAGGAAGCTTGATCGGCGGGTTCCGTCCAGGCACAAGGCTTTGCACCATCGCCGTTCGCAACGGTGACGCACAACTGAAACCCCTTGAGGCGATCGAGGCGGACATCCGGGATGCCGTGCAAGACGCCATGGAGCGCAGAGAGCGCGCTCTCCTTCATGCGCTTGACCTCTCAAAAACGGGAATACTGGCGCCACGGCCAAACCTGCTTGGTGAGCTGCGCCGGACATATGGAAGCAAATTCGATATCGTCGTTGATGCTTGCCAGACAAGGATGTCTCCATCCTCGATCGGTCGATACCTTGCAATGGATGCCATGGTGCTGATCACCGGCTCGAAATTTTTTACCTGACCGCCATTCTCTGGTGCGGCGCTAATTCCAAGCAGGATCGCGAGACGTTTCGTCAGGAATAAAATCCCTGCTGGCCTAAATGCCTATTTCGCAAGATGAATTCTTCCCCGGCTGCCCAGCCGCAACCATGCTTCAGCCCGGTGGGAATATTGGCCTGGCAATGCGCTGGCATGCGGCACTTGCGGAGATGCAGGCGTTTTTCGATGTCTCGGTTGAGAAGCGTGCTGCAATCATCGAAAGTTTTGGTCAGACGATTAGGGCTGCCATTTCAGAGCGTCCGCGCTTCGCATTGTTGCCGCCACCGGAACCGATCCGTGATGTCCGCCAAGAAGCGTGGGAGCGGATGGTATCCGTATTCCCGTTTGCCATCGTCGATCCTTGGACCGAGCGGAATTTTCTTGGATTCGAGAAAATGCAGGCGCTTTATCGATGGCTGAATGCCGACCTATCTGGAATTTTGCCCCATGAACGGCTGGCCTCATCGAGAATATGCCATATTGGTCAGCCGATTGCTCTGCCGAATAAAAATGGCGCTAAGCCATTCGGAGCATTGCGGATTTCGGCGGGGGCACGATTGGTCTCGGGAGAATCATCCCACGCCCATTTATCCAATGGTGAACGGCTTGAACGGGAGTTGCAGGATGTGAGAGCGGTGTTCGAAAAGATCGATGTAATCTTAAGGAACTGGCACGTTGTTGAAGCCGCGAATTTAGAAACGCGATATAGTATGTTTTAGATTGCCTATAAGCGCAGCTGGAATGTTCATCTGCGCTTGAATCATCGGCACAATTTAATGCAACCGAACGTGGTGCACCAATTCAATTCTATTTTAAATTATTCGTAACCTCTAACGATTTTCGTAGCGACCTCAGGTGAGAAGCTTTCTCGTTCTATTATGGAGAATTGTTAAGAAACGACATGACTCTGTGCCTAATTTAGGCGCATGAGGGGAAAGGATATTTTATGAAAACCGTGTAAACATATAAAAAAGCTCTATCCGCCAGACAAGCGTAATATTTTTGGAACGTGGTTTCTCTGTGCGATACGGCAACATGGTCGACGTGAGGCAGTGGAAACCGCCGCTAAAAAGCAGTGATGAGGCCAAATTAGATTAAGAAACGTAAACTCATGACTTTTTAGGATAAAAAGAATTCCCGCCACCGGAATTGGCTGCTAACCTCTATTCACTGAAATGTGAGCGCTCTTGATGACTCGGTAGAAGTTGATCTCGTGGGCATGCATTTAATGCACTCAATAAAAAAATTAAATAGACTTAAGTGGCGGCAATCTGTGTTGGATTAGCATCGTTTTGGCTCAGCTGTGGATTAAACTTAATTTTCGTCAGCGTCATGGCATTTGTGGTCTCACCAGTTTGTACGGGGAATTCGGAACCAACCACGAGCCACCATCGACGTAGGATCGCTAACTGGGGTCGGAGGCATGAAGGATGGATCTGAATCAAAACGTGGTCCATGGCGATGCCGTGAAGGAGAGGGAGCCCTCGGGTGGTAACGATCCGCTCCTAGAAGCTTGCGAAGAGTTTTTCCGAATCAATAAGATTTGGACCGCGGCCGATCCGGAGGGAGCTTTATCGGTATCCACATCTAGGTGTGCAGAAGACCATTGGCGCCTGGCTGTGCAGCGCGATAAAATTCTTGTCACCATAAAAACCCTTACACCAACGGGAATACCAGGCCTGATCGAAAAAGGTAAAGTTTTGCGAGAACTGGTGCGCTGGAAAGCAGGAGAGGACGAAATGGTTGTAGAATTTTCATTGAATCTCATTGAAAACTATAATTCGCTTTTTCTTCGGAATTGTAGCGATAAAAGATCCCACACGGTCACTGACTGGCCCGCCGACAATGTGACGATGGGTTCAACGGATAAGCGGACTTGGCGATCCACTCTCCACCATATCTTGGGGATTTTTAATCATTAAACCCTGCCATTCGCATTTGTAGAACGGAAGTTCCTCTCCATCACAGAGGAGTTAGCCATGCGTTCCCTTCTACTTAGTCTTGCATCCGTCGTTTTCTTTCCGGCTCTTGCTGCAGCCAATCCTCATTGCGCCACGGCTGGGCCGATAGCGTTCACAAGCAACACACCGGGCGTGCCGGGAGCCCCATCGCTTGCGCCCGTCACGCCGAGTTCGCCCCCAGCCTCGTTGACGGGTTCTCCGTTCGTCATGCACATCGCAAGTGCCGGGGCTACGATTACCGATCTCGGTACGGCAGACGGCATGCACCAGATTGCCGCGCGGACCGGCAATCAATTCATGCTTTTCGACCTGGCGCCGGATGGAAATGCGGCGGTGTCGGGGGTTCCAATCGAAATGACGTTAGCGCAACTCAAAACGGTCGCCGCCGGCAATATCACCGATATCGGGTCGGTTCACGGCCTGGAAGGCTATTTCGTTCGGAGCGGTTCGATGTTCCAGGTCTTCTATGCAACACCGGATAATCAGCGGGTGATTCCTGGCGTGTTGTGGGATGCCGCCGGGAAAAACATCACCAAGACGGAGGTTGCCGATATTCCTGGGGCCATCCCAACCGTCGAGGTCAACGGACCAGATGGTCCGGAAGCAGCGCCTGCGGCGGTATTGCCCTTGGTTCAGAACGCGACGTTTGGGACGATCGGCAACAATCCCGCGAAGCATTTATATATGCTGATCGACCCGCAATGCATCTACTCGATTCGTGCATTTCAGATGCTCAGACCGTTCGCGGAGCAAAACCAGATCGAAATTTCCGTCATTCCATTGACGATCTTGGATGGCGAAGATGGTGGTCAGAGCACCAAAAGCGCGATGGCTCTCTTAAGCGATCCGCCGGATCAAATCGTCGATGCGTGGCAATCTGGCAGCGAAGGCAATCAACCCTCGGACCAGGCTCAGGACAGGCTGAAGCAGAACATGCTGATCGCGCAGGCGATGGGTTTGAAGGCAACGCCGACCTTTGTATGGCGCAAGCCGGACGGAACTGAAGGGCAGCTCGTGGGTGTGCCGCAGGACGTCCAGGCTTTCGTCGCTGCGATTGGGAGCTGAGCAGATGGACGTTCAAGAGAACCAAGGCGTTACCAACGACGAAACCGCCAAGGGGCAACGTGAGAGCAAGCCGGCCGAGCGGAAGCGCTCCTTCATCGGCCGGGCGATGCGGCGCGTTGGGTGGCTGGCAGGCGGCCCTGCGGATTGGTTCGGCCGGAAGAGCGTCAGCTCGGGCGCGGGGCTGATTGGTAAGCTCTGGCAGCAGACAACAAGTGCGCCGCAGCGCGATAGCCGTTTTAAGGTCAACGAAGCTGGTGGCTTTGATCTTGCCGCGACTGCGTTCTCCTACGGCCTGTCCGTCCAAGCTTTGGAGCAACGTCTGGAGCAACGCCGCCGCATGACATTCATGATATCCTATGGAGCTCTGTTTGTTGCTCTTCTCGGCATCATATTCTGGGTTCATTCAGCAATCGATGAGCCTTACACATTCGCCCGCGTGATGATGGTTTGGGAGTTCCTGCCTTTCCTCAGCCTGTTTTTGCTGGTCGCCTTTTACAACGCACTGTTGAATTTTCAAATCAGACTGCGGCGCTCCGCTGGCTGGCGCGAGTTTCTGTCAACCGAGGAGGGGTTTTTTCCACGATGAAAAATAAAGGAACACGCTTAGTGGCGATCGCAGCTGCGGTTTCGATGGGGCTTGAGGGCTGCACCATGGTTCCAGAGAGTCAACCAATGTCTGTGGCTCCCGCGTACCAAACGGAAGGCTCGGTTGTGCCGGTGTATAATCCGCCGCCAAATACGCCGTTTCACTGTGTTGGGACCCCTGCCGCCATCACGCTGTTCGGCATTCCAGGCGATCCACTTGGCTACCCACGCCTTGGGATCACGACCGCGCCCGTCGCCACGATGGGCAACAGGCGTGGCGACTGGCTTTCGGTGGTCACCCATACTGGCGAGATCGGCTGGCTTGATGATCCGCATGAGCAAACATACGAGCAGGTGAATCCTGGCCAATGGTGCCATGTACATCAGGATGCCGAGGGTCGGCTCGTGTTCGATTATCAGCACGTGCACGGCACCTACTAAAACTTCGGCTTGCCCATGGTGCATTACGTCCAGGAGAGCGTGTCTTTTGGCAGATGGTTATAGTCATCCACGACTTTAACCTGGTGTGGCCTCCGGCCGCTCCACCTCCAGAACACGACATTGATATCGTTGGCGCCAGCACCTCTCGCAAAGCTCGGCACCACTATGCCCGCGATTTTTTTTGAATGCAGTCTTTGCGTCAGTGCCCAACTCGGCGGCAGGAGGCCGCGGGTTGCCAAATCCTTCCACGGACATGCGAGATATTCGAATGCAATTTGATGCTCTGCCCGTATTTCGTGCAATGTCAGATCGAGAATATCGTTACAATCAACATCGTAGGCGCAAAGTGTCATAGGCTGAGCCTTGAATGCGAAACTCTGCTGAGCCTCTAACCAGGCCGTCTCGATCCGGACGGATGTGTACAGTGCCGCCATTCCAATCGGATTAAAGCGTCCCCCGGAGATAGCGGCACCTTCACCTGACGCCGGCTGAAACCCCCAGCGTGGATGATGCGCTCGATAAACCGGATTGGTAAGCCTCACGCATAGCCGCCGAGGGCGATGCCTGCGAGATAGCTCATCAGATGATCGGTCCGCCCCATCCGCACCAAATCTTCGGCAGTGAGATCACCGAAGGCGGGGATCGGCTGTGACCGATACCAAGCGAAGGCTTGCGGGACTGAGCCGCACCACGGCAAAATACGGTTTACGATTTCGGCGACTTCCCGGAGCCTGGTTTGGGTTGCCGGAGACTGCAACCTGGTGGTCTTCGAAATTGAAGTACGAGAGAGGCCGGAGGCGCTCGCGAGTTCGATCCTGCTTACCTTGAGGGCCTGCATGAATTCATCGAGACGGATCGAGCCGTCGCTGGAAACGACCGCACCGATAAAACCCCCGTCACTTGCCAAACCGTCCATATGTCCCACATATCAGCTCAATTCGGGCCAATATGCGCTCCACTGGCGGCTTTAGCAATACCAATCGCCCAGCCGAAGATGCCTAGCCCGGCTAGGTCATGAACGGTTGTGTCGAGGAAAAGGGCACCATGATCACGGCAACGCCGCCGCGGGTTGCGACACCTTGATAACTGTTGATAAGAAGACTATCCTGCTGGCAGGCAGTTCATGAGGGGCTGAAGAATGATTAGTGCCGACTTGGGGCAGCAGCTTGAGATTTTTGTCAGCCGTTTGGTTGAAACAGGGCGATATGGCTCCAAAAGCGAAGTGCTCCGCGAGGGTGTGCGCTTGATTCAGGACCGTGAGGCGCAGCTCGCCGCATTAGATACTGTGGTTGAACGCGCCCTAACCGATTCCGAGGCTGGCAACGGGAAACCTGCCAATGAGGTTTTCGGCCGCCTGGAAGCCAAATACCGGGCCATGGCAGCCGATAGGTGATTGTTCGCCTACTGCCGGATGCCGAGTCCGACCTTGAAACTATCGGTGACTACATTGCTCGTGATAACCCTCTCCGTGCGGTGACCTTCGTCATCGAACTAAGGGACAAGTGCAACAGCCTGGCTGAGATGCCGCTGGGCTTTCCTCTTGTACCTCGTTACGAGAATCGCGGCGTGCGACTTCGTGTGCATGGCAATTACCAGATTTTTTATCGCGCGGTCGGGAACCCGATCGATCGTGTCGATGTCCTGCACATCATCCATGGAGCGCGGAACTACGCAGCGATCTTGTTCTGAAGGCTTTCACTCCAAACTATATGTTCCACATATGGTCTCGATTCGAAACGATATGTGCTCCCGTTGCCGCATGTGCAATACCTGGGAGCCCGTCGAAAACGCCCAGCCCCGCCAGATCGTGAGCAGTCGTGTAGAGGAAAAGGGCCATGATTATGGCAACGCCGCCGCGGGTTGCGAAATCCTGAATGTGGTCGGGTGCTGGCCGGCCGCGTACCCACTCAAAGAAGCAGAACAGAAACGCGCCGCCGTCCAAAACGGGGATCGGCAGGAGGTTCATCAGGGCGAGGTTAATGGACAAGACGGCCATCAACGTAAGAAGCGTGTCGCCTCCAGCTTGCGCGGCCTGACCGGCCAGGTGAGCGACCCCGATAATGCCCCGGAAATTTCCGGCGCCCTGGCCGGTGGTTAGGGCGCGGCCAATTCCTTGAAAGGTCTGCGTTATCACCTGCCAGGTCCGTTCCGATGCGGTGAAAATGGCCAGACCAGGACCCATTTTTTCGCGGGAGGCGACATTGCTCCAAATGCCGAGATAGCCCACTTCCCGGCTGCCCGCCGGTTCGCTGGTAAGAGTGGCTGAAAGACCCAGGATCGTGCCATGCCGGTTGACGCTGAATTCCATGGATTTTCCGGGGTTGCCCTCCAAAATAGGCCGGAGCGTATCGAAGCTACTGACCGCAATGTTGTTCACGCCAATTATGCGATCGCCGGCATGAAATCCGGCACGGGCGGCCGGGGAGCCTGGTATGACCGAGCTGGCGATTGGTAGGAAGATCGGCATTCCCTGCACCATGAAAATCCCGGCATAGATGGCGATTGCAACAAGAATATTTGCCAGAGGGCCAGCGGCGATAATGGCCATCCGTGCAAGGGGCGGCCGGCTGAGATAACCGCCGTTTTCGGTCGCGCTGTGTTCACCTGGAAAGGAAACATACCCCCCCATGGGGAGCATGGAGAAACTCCATACCGTACCTCGGTGATCGGTCCACTCGATGAGGCGCGGACCAAAGCCCAGCGCGAAACTGCGCGCTGTTACGCCGGCAAGCCGGGCAACGGTGTAATGCCCGAACTCGTGTGCGAGGATCAGGGTATTTGCGAGGAAGAATAGTCCGACAATCGCAATGATAACTGGAAAGATGTGCGCCATCGGACGTTCCTGGGTATGTCAGATTGAACGGAAACGAATGTGCGTGCGTTTCTTCAACCCGAGTTAAAGATAACGGAGATTGATATGTGTCTTGTTTTGAGAGGCGGGCTATTTGTGAAATTCGAAACCTATACGACCATTTGAAAGCAAAGCCGGATAGCAGTGATCTCCAGTACCACCCGGGCTTACCCACGTCTTAATATATTGTTTAGAAATCCAACCGGTCTTGCCATTCAGGTGTAGAACTCGCGCATATCCATCGGTGAGAACGAGAGGAAACGATACGATTACGATCGCGCTTGCCCGACCAATCTGAGTTGAGGATGAAGTTGGATCGCTGTAGATCGGGACTTGAATATCTGGGTTCATCATTTCACCCGCTGGCAAATTTAACGCCATGCAGGCGTAACCAGAAAGGACGGTTGCAGCGTGGTTTTGGGCGGTCTGTTGGGCGAGAACGGTAGCCGGCACGAATGAGGCTAACATTGCCGCTGCGAGAAACAATTTCTTCATTTCAGCTCTCCTACATCAAGACGGATTGATTGGCCGAATTTCCTACGGTGTTAGCCACTGAGGATTGCCATTGCGCGACGGTGGTATTCAGAGGAATATTGTTATTTGTCAGATAGCTTTGGGGTACGACGTCAGCAAGTAGTGTAGATGGATCGGCATTGGCGACCGGCGCACCGTATTGAGGTCCAAATTCGTAATAGCTTCTCACATCGAGTACCGTCGGATTGCTAATACCCGAGCTTTCGAGATTTTGATTGGCCTGCATTAAATAGCCAGATGCGGCGATGGCTTCCGTTGTCGGATCATCCATCCCTGCTGATCCTTGAACAATTTGTGACGCGAGGGAAGGGTCCGCCGCCAGCGCAGTTTGCAGCCCATCCTGAAAGGCGGCGGGGTACATTTGGAACGGCCCCTGCGCGCCACTGCCATTACCGTCGTTAGCACCGCAGCCGCTCTCGATGACGCAGGTTGCCGCAAGAGCAGAGGGGTTGAGACCCAGGGCCTCAGCATTGGCGATCGCGGACGATCCCCAGCTTTGGGCGAGCAGCGTATCGAGGGCATCACTGCCGGAGGCACCGGAAGATCCGCCGGTCCCGGTACCCGAGCCGGTTGGAACCGTGTTCAACGTACCTTGAGGGATCGCGATGGTAGGCACACCCGGCTCTGGCAGATAGGGGGTAACTTGGACCGGCGCCCCGTTTAATGTTTCCGAGACCTGGGCAAATGCCCACTCAGGCGCCAACGGAACAAGCAATATTACGGCGCGGATGATAAGCGGCCCGCACCCAACCGGTCGAAATCCAAATGGGCGTAATTTCATGTTCATAACCCTTCTCGCTGGTTCTGCGTCAGCGTGCCGGACGCATTTGCGAATCGCTGGATTATTTTCTCTATCGTTAGAATGTGCCTGGGGGAGCGTTTTGGCTTCCGCCTTCCGCTCCGGTAGCCCATGGCGCGAATTCATAGGGCGGCCTGCTGGCTTGGCTAGATGGCTCCGTGGGTTTTACAACTGTGCCGTCCTGATTGAAGGTTGGCGGCTCCCAGATCGCGTTGGCATCACCGTAGGGTGCATAGGGATTGAAATTCGGGTTTCGTACCGGAGGGGCCGGCGGTGCTGAGTAACTCGCGACCGGTTTAACATTGCCATGATCGCAAGCCGATAGGGCTAGAAGACCGGCGAGAAGAAGGAAGGATTTGCGCATAGCTTGGCTCCGTGGTTGCGGGCCAAGCTATGCGGCATCAAAATGCGAATGGAGACAGATCCATTATTTTAAGGTACGCTGGGCCGTTTGAGTTCGGGTGGCCAAGCATCGCCTATTTCTATTTTATTGCGTTCAAGTCCTTCTTTGATCCATGTGACAGCTGCCCAGCCCCTCTCCCTGGATTCGTTTGCGAATCTGTAATCCTCGGCAAGTTGGGCATTTTCTGCGGTCAGTCGGGCAATTTGCCTGTCCTTCTCGGCCAGCGCCTCGGCATAGGCGGCATCGACCCTTTTGTTGTCCGCAAGGACATGATTATACCGATCCGCCAAATTATTATATTTGGCGACGAGCCGCGCATAGTGCTGCTGGTCAGCGAACTGCTGTTGCTGCTGCATTTCCGCCGCCCTCATCTCGCGGCGATGCTGAAGAATACCGTTAAAAACGTCGCCAGATTGTTGGTTTAGAAGCGCGCTCGCTACAAGCTGTCCGTCTATATTAAGCATCGACATCGTCTGTGCCCTGCCCGCTTTGATCCGTTGTTGCTCTCAAAGTGGAATCCATGCCTTCCTGGCCTCCACCTTCTGGCCCAGAAATAAGCCCAGAGGGTGGCCCAGGCAAGCTTTTGTTTGTCCCGCTGCCATTCTTCACGGCCGTTAAAGCAGAGTTTAGACTTCTAGCTGTGCCGCCAGCGACAGCCTGCCCAGCTCCCCATGCCGCCTTCTGTTGGAAAGCCTCGATATCGACGCGGTTGGCGGCGGTAAAGCCCAGAAGCCTGGGAAGCAGGGTAATTTATTGAAGTGCCC
>PLSD01000075.1 GCA_003164135.1 Acetobacteraceae bacterium | reverse complement strand
GGTGGGATTCGAACCCACGGTAGGCTTGCACCCACAACAGTTTTCGAGACTGTCCCAATCGGCCACTCTGGCACCTCTCCTGGGTCTCGGTGGCGGCTTATAGGGGGCAGCCTTCTCCGCTGCAACTCTCCGCCCGCCAGCCCCGCGCGTAATAGCATTGACACTTCCCGCCGCCCGGCTATAACGCGCCACTCTCGCGACAGGGCCTTGCCCCGCCGCGCACTCTATTTTGACGTTACCCGATTGGATTTGTACCCATGTTCGCAGTCATCCGCACCGGCGGCAAGCAATACCGCGTCACCCCGGACGCCGTATTAAAAGTTGAGAAGCTCGAGGCGGAAGCCGGCAGCACCGTCACCTTCACGGATGTCCTGGCCGTCGGCGGCGCGGGCGCACTGAAGATCGGCGCCCCCAATGTGGCTGGCGCCACCGTCACCGCCACGGTCATCGCCCAGGACCGTCTGGCCAAAGTCATCATTTTCAAAAAGCGCCGCCGGCAGAACAGCCGCCGCAAGAACGGCCACCGCCAGTGCGTCACCGTTCTGCGCGTCTCCTCCATTAACGCGGTCTAAGGAGCAGCAACATGGCACATAAAAAAGCAGGCGGTTCCTCCCGTAACGGCCGCGATACCGCCGGCCGACGCTTAGGCGTCAAAAAATCCGGCGGCCAGGCCGTCATCCCCGGCAACATCATCATCCGCCAGCGCGGCACCAAGGTGAAGCCCGGCATCAACGTCGGCGTCGGCCGCGACCACACCATCTTCGCCCTCACCGAAGGTGTCGTGCTGTTCGAGCGCAAATCCGATGACCGCGTGCATGTTTCGGTAACTCCGGTTAAGCTCGCCGCCGAATAATCCGGCCGCGAAATCCTTTTAAAAAGGCCGGCACCAGCCGGCCTTTTTTGTTTTTAGCAGATCGAAAAAATGAAATTCCTCGACCAGGCGAAAATCTACCTCAAATCCGGCGACGGCGGTGACGGCGTCACAGCCTTCCGGCGCGAAAAATTCATCCAGCTCGGCGGCCCGGACGGCGGCGACGGCGGCCGCGGCGGCGACGTCGTGTTCGAGGCAGTGGAAAACCTCAACACCCTGATCGATTTCCGTTATTCCCAGCATTTCCGCGCCAAAAAGGGCGGCAACGGCTCCGGTGCGGACCGTACCGGCGCCGGCGCGCCCACCTTGCGCATCAAAGTCCCCATCGGCACCCAAATTTTCGCCGACGACAAGGAAACCCTCCTCGCCGACATGGACGAGCCCGGCAAAACCATCACGCTGCTGCGTGGCGGCGACGGCGGCTTTGGCAACGCGCGCTTCAAAACCTCCACCAACCGCGCCCCGCGCCGTGCCGACAAAGGCTGGCCCGGCGAGGAACGCTGGGTCTGGCTGCGCCTGAAACTCATCGCGGACGTCGGCCTCGTCGGCCTGCCGAACGCCGGTAAATCCACCTTCCTGTCCGTGGTCTCCGGCGCGCACCCCAAAATCGCCGACTACCCCTTCACCACCCTGCACCCGCAGCTTGGCGTCGTGCGCCTTTCCATGTCGGAAGAATTCGTCATCGCCGACATCCCCGGCCTCATCGAGGGCGCGCATGAAGGCACCGGCCTCGGCACCCGTTTCCTCGGCCATGTCGAGCGTTGCGCTGTGCTGGTCCATCTCATCGACGGCGCCGCCGGCAATTGCGTCGACGCCTGGCGCACCGTGCGCCACGAGCTCGCCGAATACGGCGGCGGCCTCATCGACAAGCCCGAGATCATCGTCCTCAACAAGGCCGACGCCATGACACCGCGCGAAATCTCCTCGCGCAAGGCCGCCCTTGCCAAGGCGTCGGGCACCACCGTCATGGTAGCCTCCGGCGTCTCCGGCCAGGGCATCCCCGAGGTGCTGCGGGCCCTGCAAAACATCATCACGGAATCCCGCAAAAAATGATCCCATCGCTGACCGCCGCACGCCGCATCGTGGTGAAAATCGGCAGCGCCCTCATCGTCGACCCCGCAACCGCCGCCCCGCGCACCGAATGGCTGAACAGCGTCACCGCGGACATCGCCGCCCTGGCCGCACGGGGTGCGGAGGTCATTGTTGTCTCGTCCGGCGCCATCTCGCTGGCCCGCCAAAAACTCAACCTTACGGCGGCAAAACTCCGCCTTGAGGAAAAACAAGCCGCCGCCGCCGTCGGCCAGATCCGCCTCGCGCAAGCCTGGTCGGACTCCCTCTCGGGCCAAAACCTCACCGCCGCCCAGCTCCTGCTCACCCTGGAGGACACCGAGGACCGCCGCCGCTACCTCAACGCCCGCGCCACGCTCTCCACCCTCCTTTCGCTGCGCTGCATCCCCGTCATCAACGAGAACGACTCAGTCGCCACCACCGAAATCCGCTTCGGCGACAACGACCGCCTAGCCGCCCGCGTCGCCGAAATGATGCAGGCCGACGCTCTCATCCTCCTCTCCGACATCGACGGCCTCTACACCGCCGACCCCCGCAAAAACCCCGCCGCCGCCCACATCCCCATCGTGGAAGCCATGACCCCGGAAATCGACGCTTGCGGCGGCGAACCCCCTCCGGGCTACTCGTCGGGCGGCATGAAAACCAAGTTGATCGCCGCGCACATCGCCACGCAATCGGGCGTCGCCATGGCGATCGCGCTCGGCAACCTCCAACACCCCCTCGCCGCCATCGAATCCGGCGCCAAATGCACCTGGTTCCTCCCCGCCCCCGAAGGCCGCGGCGCGCGCAAAAACTGGATCGCCGGCCACCTCGCCCCCCAAGGCACCCTGGTCATAGACGACGGCGCCGCCCGCGCCCTGCGCAAAGGCTCCTCCCTCCTCCCCGCCGGCATCAAAACCGTCACCGGAACCTTCGAACGCGGCGACCCCGTCGATATCCTAACCCTCGCCGGAACCCGCATCGCCCGCGGCCTCGCCGCCTACTCCAACACCGACGCCCAAACCCTCGCCGGCCACCGCTCCGAAGATTTCGAATCCCTCCTCGGCTTCCGCGGCCGCGACGAAGTCGTGCATCGCGACGATTTGGTATTGTTCTAGTAAGGCCAAGGGGGCTTTGCCCCCCTGGACCCCCAAGCAAAGGCTCGCCTTTGCAATCCGCTAATAAGGTTCTTGGGCGAGAGGGGTCATTCGCCACACAGGCCGTCGAATAAAACCCATGTCAAAGCGGGCGAATGACCCCTCTCGCCCAAGAACCTCACTAATGCCGATCGAAGGGCGCGGCCCTTCGCGGGGATCCAAGGGGCAGAGCCCCTTGGCCTTAGTTGAACAATCCCCCAATCCGCGCTACACCCCGCCCGCCGGCACCCCTGGAGGCCGGCATTTGTCGTTTATAGGAGCGTAAGACATGACCAATTTCGAACTCATCGAAGCTGAGTCGCGTTCGCGTGCCGGCAAGGGGGTGGCGCGGGCGACGAGGCGTGCAGGTAAAGTACCTGCGGTAATTTATGGCGCGAAGCAGGAACCCTCCCTGATTTCGCTCGATCCGCGCACGGTTATGCGCGAACTCAAGCGTGGCGGCTGGCGCTCGCGCTTGTATGAAATCACGCTGGATGGCCAGAACGTTCGCGCCCTGATGCGTGATGTTCAGTTCCACCCGGTAACCGATGCTCCCGAGCATGTGGATTTCCAGCGTCTTGCTTCGGGTGAGCGCGTGCGCGTTGGCGTGCATGTGGTGTACCTGAACGAAGGCATCAGCCCCGGCATCAAGCGTGGCGGCGTGCTCAACGTTGTGCGTCACACCGTTGAAGTCGCCTGCGACCCTGACAACATCCCCGAGAAGTTCGAGGTTGATCTGGGCGCGCTGGAGATCAACGACACCATTCGCTGGCACAACCTCATTGGCGTGGGCGACGCTCGTCCCGTCATCACGGACCGGGACTTCGTCATCGCCACCATCGCGGCGCCGACCGTCTCTGCCGAGCAGATCGCCGAGGATGCCGCCAAGGCAGCAGCAGCAGCAGCCGCTCCCGCCAAGGGCAAGGGTGGCAAAGCCGCTCCCAAGGCAGCAGCAGCAGCCGCTCCGGCCGCCAAAGCCGCGCCCAAGAAGAAATAATCTTCTTCCCGCGCCATGTACCTTTGGGTCGGTCTCGGCAACCCAGAGCCAGCCATGGCGCGGCAGCGGCACAACATTGGCTTCATGGCCATTGATGTTATTGCGCGCCGCCATGGTTTCACACCATGGCGGCAACGCTTTAAGGGCCATGTTGCTGAGGGCGTGATCGCCGGCCACAAAATCCTGGCGCTCAAACCCATGACCTACATGAATCTCTCCGGTGAATCCGTGCAGGCGGCGGCGGCTTTCTTCAAAATCCCGCCCGCGGACATCACGGTGTTTCACGACGACCTCGACCTCGCGCCCGGCAAAATCCGCGTCAAAAAAGGCGGGGGTGCTGCCGGCCACAACGGCTTGCGCAGCATGGACCAGCATTTCGGCTCACCCGACTACTGGCGCGTCCGTCTCGGCATCGGCCATCCGGGCGACAAAAACCGCGTCACCGGCTACGTACTCGGCGACTTTGCCAAGCCGGACCTCGACTGGCTGCTGCCAATGCTGGATGCGGTCGCCGATGAAGCCGCCCTGCTGGCCGCGCAAAAGCCGGAAGACTACATGACTCGCCTCGCACTTCTCACCAAGGACCAAAAGAATGGGCTTTAACTGCGGTATCGTCGGCCTGCCGAATGTCGGCAAATCGACCCTCTTCAACGCGCTCACCGCCACGGTTGCAGCGCAGGCCGCCAACTACCCTTTCTGCACCATCGAGCCCAACGTCGGCCGCGTGGCGGTGCCGGACAAGCGCATGGATGCCCTGGCCATCATCGGCAAATCCATCAAAGTGGTTCCCACCAGCCTGGAATTCGTCGACATCGCCGGCCTGGTCCGCGGCGCCTCCAAAGGTGAAGGTTTGGGCAACCAGTTCCTCGCCAACATCCGCGAGGTCGACGCCATCGTGCACGTGCTCCGCTGCTTCGAGGACGACGACGTGACGCATGTCGAAGGCAGCGTCGACCCCATCCGCGACGCCGAGACGGTGGAAACCGAACTCATGCTGGCGGACCTGGAATCCCTGTCCAAGCGCCTCCCCGCCGCGCAGAAAAAAGCCAAGGGCAACGACCGTCAGGCCGCCATCGACGTCGCCCTCATGGAACCCATCCTCGCCGCCCTGGAGCAAGGCCAACCCGCCCGCACCGCCATCTCCGCCGCGAACGCCGAGGACGCCAAGCGCCTCAACCTGCTCACCGCCAAACCCGTGCTCTACGTCTGCAACGTTGAGGAAGCCTCCGCCGCCACCGGCAACGCCCAATCCGCCCGCGTCGCCGAAATGGCCAAATCCGTCGGCGCGCTCAGCGTCGTCGTCTCCGCCGCCATCGAGGCCGAAGTCGCCCAGCTCCCCGAGGAAGACCGCGCTTCCTTCCTCGCCGACCTCGGCCTGGAAGACAGCGGCCTCGACCGCATCATCCGCGCCGGCTACGCGCTGCTCGGCCTCATCACCTATTTCACCGTAGGCCCCAAGGAAACCCGCGCCTGGACCATCACCAAAGGCACCAAAGCCCCCGGCGCCGCCGGCGTCATCCACGGCGATTTCGAGCGCGGATTCATCGCCTGCGAGACCACCGCCTTTGAAGACTACGTCGCCTACAAAGGCGAAGTGGGCGCCCGCGACGCCGGCAAACTCCGCATCGAAGGCCGCGACTACGTCGTGAAAGACGGCGACGTGCTTTTGTTCCGCTTCAACGTCTAGGAACTGCGTTCAGGGGCTTCGCCCCTGACTCCCTGAACTACGCCCAATCAATCCAACGCGACAAAAAACATCCGCGCCAGTCTACCCTCACCAAGCACCTCGCCAAGCACGCGGAACGCGAAATACGGAATCAACACCAGCAACGTGATTACAATACTCGCAACCGTCTCCTCAAGGCGCGGACCGGCTAGTTGCGCCAGAGACTCAACGATCGAGCGGTGGTGAATCAGCCCGACAACCGCTTCTTCGATGATGCTCATGACGACCAGCAGCACCATGAAGGTGAACGCTCCATACAACGTCGGCCAGATGAGCGGGCCGGAGCGGTCGCCATCGCCAATCTTCAAGGCATGGCCAAGCATAATGAATTTCGCCAGCACCGCAGCCTTCACCGCGGCGCTCCCCAAGTGGACGTAGTCGATACCATGCGCGTGCAACACGGCGGCCTTCATCAGCATGATCGCGCCAAGAGTAATGTAGACATACGCGAAAATGATCGCGAACTCCCTGAGGTCAAGAATGGCGCGGTGCTTAAGCGTCGTTGTCTGTTTGCTATCAGTGGCCACGATAATCTCCCGCAGCGTCATGCTGCTTTTGTAATGATTTAGCTGGTTTTTCTTATTCGGGGGTAAAAACCCCTTATCAGCAACCTCAATCCTCCCCCAAACCCGCCACCAACGCATGCAGCCGGTGATTCAACCCCGCCAAAGCCGCCTGCGCGTCCTTATAAACCCCAAAAATCTGATTATAAAACTCATGCGCTGAGGGGTCCGGCACTGTCGTATCCAACAATCGCACGCACCGCGCCACGGCATCTGCCGGTGAGGCAAACATCCCCACCCCAATCCCCGCCACCAGCGCCGCGCCAAACGAGGCATCCCCCGCCGCCGTCCGCTCCACCATCAGCCCGGTCACATCGGCAATAATCTGCCGCCACGTCGCACTGCGCGCGCCGCCGCCCATCAACCGAATGGTGCCAAAGCTCAAGCCAAGCGCCCGCGCCGCCTCAAGCAAATCCCTGATGGAAAACGCAATCCCCTCATACAAAGCCCGCGCGAAATGCGCTCGGCCATGGGAAATCGTCAGCCCGATAAAATCCCCCCGCAACAACGGGTCCCAATAAGGTGCGCGCTCGCCTTGCAAGTACGGATGAAACACCAACCCCTCCGCCCCGGCCCGCACGCCGCCGGCTAGCGCGTCCATTTCCTCAAATCCGCCCTCAACAAACATCAAATCGCGCAACCACCTATGCGCCGAAGCGCAGGAGTTCGTTCCCGTCGCGGTATAATACATCCCCGGCATAATGTGCGGGTAACAGGAAATCGGCGGGTTCACGCTCGGCCCCAGCGTTGCCAGATACAGCACCCCCGCCGTCGCCAATTTCACCCCGCCCACGCCGGGCGTTATCGCCCCCACGCCGAAAAATTCCACGGTCGTATCGTTGGACCCGCAAACCACCGGCGTGCCCGCCGCCAGCCCGCACCGCGCCGCCGCACGCGGCAACACGCCACCCACCACCGCCGACGCCTCCACAATCGGCGGCAACCGCGCCACATCCCAGCCAATCAGCCCACACAACTCCGCCGACCAGCCGCGAGAAACATTATCCGCCATCAACGTGCCCACAGCATCGGAAAAATCCGTTTCCCACGTCCCCGTCAGGCAAAACCGCAAAAAATCCTTCGCCAGATACAACCGCCGCGCCCGCGCCATCACCGCCGGCTCGTGCTTTTGCAGCCAGGCCAGCATCGCCAGCGTCCAGGTCGGGTTCACCCGGTTCAGCCCGATTTCCACAATCCGCTCACCCGCGCGCTCCTGTAGCTCCGCCGCCTCGGCGGCACTGCGCTGGTCGTTCCACATAATCGCCGGCCGCAGCACCACGCCCGCGTCATCTGTCAGCACCGGAATATGCGCGCCCGCCGAAACCCCAACCCCGGCAATATCCTCCGCCCCAACCCCCGCCGCCGCCAGCGCCACCGGCACCGCTTGGCAGAGTGCGGCAAACCATTCGCCCGGGTCCTGCTCGGACCACCCGGCGCGCGGGATCATCGTGGTGACAGGCTGGTTGGCCTCGCCCACCACCTCCCCGGCCGCGTTGATAATCGTGACCTTCAGGCTGCTCGCCCCCAGATCAATGCCGCAAAGATGTTTTTTCATAACGACCCCTGGAACCCCGTGTCGGGTGGGCTTAGCTTTATGGCCATGCCCGGCACCACACAACTCGACCCTGCCCTGATCCCCGTACAAGTCTCGGCGGAGGTGATCCCGGTCATCGATTTTGCTCCCTTCCTGCACGGCGATGCCACCGCCAAAGCGCAAGTAGTGCGGCAAATCGGCGCCGCCTGCCGCGATACCGGGTTTTTCTACGTCATCAACCATGGCGTTCCCGCTGAACTGGTCGCGCAGGTGTACGCCCAGGCCAAACGCTTCTTCGCCCTGCCCGCGGCGCAAAAAGCCGAAATCGCCATCGAGAACTCCCCCTGCCATCGCGGCTGGTTCCGCCTGGGCGGCGAGAACCTGGACCCGGTGCGGCAGACACAAGGCGGCGATTTGAAAGAGGGCATCAAAATCGGCCGCGACCTGCCCGCCACCCACCCGCTGGTGCTGGCGCAAACCCCGCTGCACGGCCCCAACCAATGGCCCAGCCTGCCCGGCTTCCGCGAGGTGATGCAAACCTATTTCGCCGCCATGGAGGGACTAGGCCGCGAACTGCTGCACGCCTTCGCCCTCGCGCTCGGCATCCCGGAAACCTATTTCGACACCTGGCTGAACACCCCCATGACCACGCTCGGCCCGCTGCACTACCCGCCGCAAACCGGGCGCATCACCGAGGCCCAGATAGGTGCGGGCGCACACACCGACTACGGCTGCCTCACCATGCTGGCGCAGGACGATGCCGGCGGCCTGCAAGTGCGCGGCAAATCCGGCGCCTGGCTCGCCGCCCGGCCCATCCCCGGCGCCTTCGTCATCAACATCGGCGACATGATGGAGCGCTGGACCAACGGCGTGTTCGCCTCCAACGCCCACCGCGTCGTCAACACTTCCGGGCGGGAGCGTTATTCCATCCCCTTCTTCTTTGACCCCGATTTTTCCGCGCCGGTGGAGTGCTTGCCCACCTGCCTGCCCCCCGGCGAAGCGCCCAAATACGCGCCAACAACGGCGGGCAAACATCTGCTCGATAAAATCAACGCGTCATTCGACTATAGTAATTTCAATTAAGAGTGTG
>PLSD01000087.1 GCA_003164135.1 Acetobacteraceae bacterium | reverse complement strand
AACCTTACCGGCCGGCAAGCATGTCCATGCGATCGTGGACAACTACGCCACCCACAAACATCCGAAGGTGCGCGAATGGCTGACTGCCCATCCTTGGTGGACCTTCCACTTCACGCCAACATCAGCCTCCTGGCTCAACGCCGTCGAGGGCTTCTTTGCTAAGCTGACGAAGCGCAGGCTTGCACGCGGCGTGTTTCACTCCGTCGAAGAACTCAAAGACGCAATCGAGCGATTTCTGGGCGAGACCAACCAAGACCCGCGACCGTTCCGGTGGACAAAAAAACCCAGAAAAATTTTAGCAGCCGTAAAACGAGGCACCAAGTGTTGGATTCTATCCACTAGAATACGAGCGCACCGGGCATCTTCGCAGCTGGTGATGTAGCGAACTTCTACGACATAGTGTTCAAGGAGCGACGCCGGATCGAGCACTGGGACAACGCCGTCAAGCAGGGACGACTGGCGGCTCGGAACATGCTTGGGAGGAGGTTAGCCTATGACGAGGTTCCCTACTTTTTCTGCAACATCCTCGACCTTAGTTTCAGCTTTCGTGGCTCGACGCGGGAAATCGATGAACGTATCAGCCGAGGCTCGCTGAAGGATCGCTCCTTTACATTACTCTATCTCAAGGACAATGTTCTTTTCGCCTGCTTCTCCGTGGGGCGCTCGCCCAGGGAGACTCTCGCGACGGAACTGCTGATTCGCCATCGTGTCAACTTGCGGTCCGTCAAAGAACGGCTTGCGGATACTGACTTTCCGCTCGAAGGCATCTCCACCCAGACGGTTCTGATCCTGCAGGGCCGAGGTGCCTTGGGCGCCTTCGAATGTGGGGTGATGAAAGCGCTGGAGGAAGCGGACATCCATCCAGATATCGTCGCCGGGGTGTCAATCGGCGCTTTCAACGGTGCCATCATCGCGGGCGATCCAGGTAATGCCGCCGCCGCCTTGGAAGCATTTTGGAATGATCTTACCGTCGTCACGCCGTGTGCGCCGACAGAGAAGGAGCGGCGCACGCTATCTACATGGTGGAGCTTCTGGCTTGGGTCTCCGAGCTTCTTTTCGCCGCGTTGGTGGCTGCCTCAGCAAGAGTTTCCGTGGAACTGGACGAGCCTCTTTGACATCGCGCCGGCCAGGACACTGTTAGAGAAGTATGTCGATTTTAGGCGCCTCCGGGAAAGTCCAGTCCGCCTACTGGTAAGCACCGTCAATGTCGAAACGGCGGAGCTTGAGGTTTTCAATAGCCACGTTGATGATATCACGGTGGATCATATCCTCGCCAGCGGCAGCCTTCCGGGCGCATTTTCCTGGACCACAATCCATGGAAAACATTATTGGGATGCTGGCATCGTTAGCAATTCACCATTGGAACTGGTGACCGAACGCTGTGGCGATGTTAGCAAGCGTGTGTTCATCGTTGACCTGTTCGCCAGCCGCCAACGATTGCCCAAGAATCTCGCCGACGTCCTGCTGCGCCGTGATGAAATCGTCTATGCGGAACGCGTCCACAACGACGTGCGCCACCGGGACCGGATTAGTGATTTCCGGAAGCTGATGCAGGAGATCATGGATAATCTGGAGCCGGAGCCTTTCGAGCGTCTGCGACAGAGTCCGCGCTTCATTTAGCTGATGGCTGATACGGCGCCGACAACGATCACGCGGATCGTGAATGAGGTTCCTGCGGGAGAGCCACATTTTGCGGATAACCACTTCTCCGCGCCGAGCATCGAGCGACTCAATCAGGTCGGCTACCTGGCCGCGAAACCCGCCCTCGGCCTTGGGCTCGCCGAAGGTGACGCCAAAGATTGATTGAATGGCACCGTACGGCTTCGTCTTTGGCTTACATTCCGCGTGACGGCGTGCAAATGCAGCGATAAGTCATAAGCGTCGCCTAAATTTCTGGGGCTATCTCCGATTCCAGGAGCAGCAATCGCTGCGCCAACCTTTCAAAATCACCCACTTGAAGATGTCCCTTACAGCCTGCGACCAATTCTTTGCCCCGATCGAGCAAATAAAGTCGGATAGCAGGTTCGTCAACCGTACTGGCAATATCGGTGAAAGCCCGCATGAGTCGTAGACTCACCGCGGCATCGGAGACGGAATAATGACGAATTTGCTCGAACGCCAAGTCAAACAGACCGTTGAAATTTGTCCAGGGAACAACAACGCGTAGCACGTATGGAGGATCATAGAAATGACCGGCAGGTGGTATGTGCCCTAGCCACCGTATCAAGATACAAGTTAGCTGATCGACGCAGCTGATCGCCGTGGTGGGATCATTGACGGCCGGTGAAATCGCCTTCAACCCAATGTCCACGATTTGGACAATGCCGAATTCAATATCTTGCTGCATCGTGCGGGTGGGCCCGATATCAATCGCAGCGAGAAGTTGGAGCTCGCGCTCTCGCGTGACGCGATCGCCGCCGGAAACTTTTAGCAATATCACGCCTTCGGGAATGAAATGACCAACCCGCCGTTCAACACCCAGGCAGATGCGATAAGCTTTCGCCAGCGCCCTAAGCCTATCTATATTTATGAATCTGACATACCCCGAATGCCGGCTTTTGATCGGATATTCAAAATTTACACTAAATTCGCCAAGCGATGTCCCATTCTGAAACGGCCGGCGTTGCTCGGGCATCAACTCGTCAATTACAAGCTCGGTCTCGCGGCGAATACGATCTACGATATGGTTGACACTGATTGCGTTCGAAATGTGATAAATGAAATAGATCAGCCATCCAACGCAAACTGGCACAAGAAGCATGGCGCCGGTTACGGTCACCACGGGCACGAAGGCGAACGGCAGCGACCGGGCTGCAGGAAGAGCGGCTATACAATAGGAAAACGTGCCGAGAAATATGCCTAATGTCCACTGGGTAGCGCGGTCTCTTATGAAATTAATCAAAATTCGTGGCGAAAACTGAGTTGATGCGAGGGTCAGTGTCATTAAGAGGATAGCGAAGACAATCGACACGACTGTCATCATTGATGTCGCTATATCCGTCAGAATAGCCTGGGCTATTTGAGGATCTGCGCGCGATGGGAATAAGATTGCAGGAACGAAGGAGCTTATGCCAGGAATCCGCTCTTCCAACGAAGAGAGGACCGCGCCCGTGGTGCCGAGGGCCATTGCAATAATGAAGGGCCGAAGGAGAAAACCGCCCCGGAAAGCATATAATGCGGCGGGACGTATTGTGGGTATGCTTCCGGCCATTTTAGAATATTCCCCGTTGGATCGATCGCTGCTGCTACAGATACCACGTTTCGCTGGTCCTGAAACAGCCGCAACTGAAGGATAGATTCTAAATATATGTCATTGAATTATCGCCGGAAAGAGATTTCGGTAGGCCAAGTACATTAGCCCGACATCTACTTTAGTAACGGGGCTCTTCTTACTTTCTTGTGAATGGAGCTCGGCACTCATCTAGGTGTTTAGCCCCGGTATTTGATGGGTCGGATCAAGTCTGAATCGTTCTGGCTCTTTTGTCCAGGTTTTGACGATGAATTCGTATGGCGTGACACCTTTGAGGGTCTTTAATCGCCGGCCAAAATTATATGCGTCAATGAAGTCGTTGAGGTGACGTTTGAGCTGCTCATGGCGATCATAGTGGTATCGCTTGACGGTAGCTTCTTTGAGGGTTCGGTACATTCGTTCGACCTGTCCGTTTGTCCATGGATGCCTGACTTTGGTTAAGCGATGCTCGACGCCGTTTTCCTTGCAGCGCATGTCGAACATGTGGGTCATGTATCTTGCGGTTGGTCCATCGGCGTAGCGCGGCGGGAAGGTGAACTGGATGCCGTTGTCGGTGAGAACCGTGTGGATTATGTATGGAACGGCTTTGATCAAGGCTTCCAGAAAGGCTGAGGCGGATGACCTTCCGGTCTTTTTGACAAGTTGGACAAAGGCAACTTTACTCGTGCGATCGATGGCGACGTAGAGATACAGCTTACCTTCGGCAGTTTTGACCTCGGCGATATCGATATGAAAATAGTCGATGGGGTAGGATTTTAACCTTTTCTTCGCGGGCATATCGCCCTGAACATCGGGCAACCGGGAGATGCCGTGGCGCCGCAAGCACCAATGCAGGGAGGAGCGGCTGAGGTGAGGGATGGTGGTCTGCAATGCGTAAAGGCAATCATCGAGCGGCAGCAGCGTGTGCCGGCGAAAGGCAACAACGATTGCCTCCTCCTCAATGGTCAGCACCGTTGATTTTGGGTCCTTCGGGCCAGTTGGAACATCGGCCACCGAAGTACGTCTCTTCCACTCGGCGATCGCATTACACATCACTGCGATATCCTGGAAACCGGAAACGACTCCTTCCGCTTCGAGCAGCGCAAAAAACAGCCAAAATCAGCCTGATCAACTGAAAACTTTTGCGCGCTGTTACCTGGAAACTATTCAACGCTATTTGACATTTTTAAACCTTATTTTCCCGGAAAATGGTCCGCCATATGAAAACGGGCTGCCCATGCGGGGATGATTGGGATTAGAACTACGGGGCTCTGTTGCGTCGCCATTAGTATAGCTCAAATCGTCGGCACCGGACGTATTGTGATCCTTGGCCTTGCCTCCACGGCCATCACAACGGCCGATGAGTAGACTGCCGAACTTTCCGAACTTATTTAAAATCTTCATAGAACTCTCCAAATTAGAAAAACGAACGTGAGGGGCGACATTCCTTCCGACGAATAACGTGGTTCGGGGAAATGATTCCCCGTTTACAGTGCAACATCGCAGGATGGGATTGCCGCAAATCATGTCTAAATCAAACCCCGCTGCATATCATTGCGCGAACCACTAACGGTCTTAAGCATTCGATCTGACAGTAGAAAACTATATCTTGATTAATCCGAGGGGGTATAAAAAAGCAATTACTAAATTGGCGCTTTGCTATAAAGACTCCATAAAGAAGCACGAAAATTTATTCGGATTGTTTATACATATTTTAAACGTCCTTGTTTATTCGATACATGACTTTAATTGTTTTTGATGAAACGTTCATTAAATTCTCCAAATCGTGGAACGAAACAGCCAATCGGTACCATGGTCTATACGATGTAGTCCCTGTTAGCGGTGGCAAACTCGGATCCACAGCAATGAGGATAAGCAACGTCAGCGCACCCGCGATCGTCACAACGCCGCTCAACTCTTCTTTGCTCCAGGATGGAACGTATAGTGCTGGTTATTACCGGGAACGGGATCGCCAGATAGAAACTTGTCAATGTTTGAGCAGTATTACGTTAAATTGCTATATCTGAATCAGCCCGTCGGCGTAAAATATTAGTAAATGAATGTGCCGTACAGTTGATAGGGAAAATTCCTGTCTGCGAATCTATAAAACAGAATTTTATGCAATTGATATATAACCGCCGTCATTCAGTATCGCTTATTTATGAGCATGATTCTATTTATATCGCGTTTTCTCGTGAGGTCTTTTATGCTAAGATATAGTAATAAGCCACCCCGCCGGCCAAAACCAATTGCTAAGGCAGTCACCAAGCAGAAGCAAAGCAATCAACGGCTGCGCCAACGCGACGATTCGTACATCGTGCTATTTAGCGTTATGGCTTTGGCTTTTGTGGCCCGTCTGGTCGTTGCAGCTTCTGGTACGCAGGCGGTCGCCCAGGTGGGTGATCGGTTAAATTTTTACCCATCACAGATTCCAGCTACCGTACTAAATATGGTTGTAACTGCTCGGATCGTGGACGGATCGTGGTCCAAGCCTGGGGTCACTTGCACATTGGATGTGTCCAAGATGACCAACCCCGGCGGCGCGATGACTGTTATGGCGGTGCGGCCCGATGGGATCATGTTGTCTTGGGCTGGTGGCACTACGGCAAATGGCAGCGCTGGTTGCAACGCTAATAGTCAAATCCTAGTGACAACTAGCGATTACCTAAATTTGCTGAGAACGCAGACATCGCCGGCGACACTATACCGACGCTAGAAGGCTGGCGTTTGGGGTTCATTGCTTCTCTTGTCGGAGCGGTTGTTTGCGTACTCAGCAGATCCAGCGTCGGATCCGAGCGCCTCCCTCACCTGGTCGCTAGGGAATAGAGCCACAACTTTCTGACCGAGAACATCGAGCATTTCTCTAATACAGCAAGACACCGGGTGAATCCGAAAATCATCTCTTGGTTTTTGTTTTATGCGGCGTCCATCGGCCGATAGCTTTCGACAAAGCTGGCATTACAAATGTCTGCTAGTCACTCCTGGCGTGCTGCTTTTCAATCTTCGTTCGACGGCAGCAGTGGTCACCTCCGCATCGTCCAAAAACCCTGTATCATTCCCTGGCCACACCGAACCCTTCCGCCTCACGATTATTGACTGGTGCGTAATGTGCTCCAGCCATACCAACCAGCGCCAACTCATCCTTGATCGCTTTAAACAACCTTCACCTTAAACTCAGTAGCGTCGCATTCGCAGGTAAACCTTGCCATAAAACCCCGTCCTTACTCGCAAAGGATATCGGTTAAATGACGGCAAAAACTTTATTGAGCTAACTCAGAACTGAACCAACTTGGGTTCAAACATTGAGTTCTCCAGGTTCCTGAAGGCGATATCCGACACCGGGTTCCGTAATAATAGAGGCAGCAAATTCCTTACCCAGCTTGTGGCGTAGCCGACCGATATAGACACGCAAATAACTAATATCCTCTGCATGAGCGGGGCCCCAGATAGCGGTAAGAATTTGGTGGTGCGTGAGTACACGTCCAGAATTGCGAGCAAGCAACAGAGCTAGTGCGTGCTCGTGCTTGGTCAATGGTAATACCGCGTTATCCAACGTCACGCGGTGAGCTACTGGGTCGATGGTAAGCGGGCCGAAGGTTACCGGGCTTTCAGCACTGTCCTGACGCAAGCGACGGCGCAGAGCCAAGCGAATGCGAGCGAGCAACTCCCCCAACCCGAAGGGTTTTTCCACGTAATCATCGGCGCCGGCATCAAGGGCATTAATTTTTTCAGTTTCACGGCTGCGGGCGGATAAAATGATGATCGGCACATCGGTGAAGGCGCGTAATTTAGCCAGAACCTCATGCCCGTCCATATCAGGCAGGCCGAGGTCCAACAGAATCGCGTCGGGCGCGCCGGACGCGGCCAGCCGCAGTGCCTCATCGCCCCGCTCAGCGCGTAGCGACTCATAGCCCGCAGCCGCCAACGCCGGCGTTAGAAACCGATGGATCTGCGGCTCGTCATCCACTACCAGTATCCGGCCGAACGTATTCATGCCGCCAGCAGCTCGATACTTATGATCGTCCCTGGCAGCCCGTCCGCCGGCAGGTCCAGCCGCGGGCTCTGCGCGCGGATGCTCCCGCCCATCGCCTCGGTAAACGCTTTCGCAATCGCCAGCCCCAGCCCGGTCCCCGGCGCTACCCTATCCCCCCTCGTCGCACGGAAAAAACTGTCGAACACTGCGGCCAATTCATCGGGCGGAATCCCCACCCCCTCGTCAGCCACACTCACCAAAACTTTCGCTCCCTGGCGCAGCGCGGAGACTGAAATCCGGCTCCCCTCCGGTGCATATTTCACTGCATTATCCAGTACGTTGACCAAAGCTTGCTCCAATAACGCCGGGTCTGCCAGTACAAAGGCCGCGTCCCCGGCGATGTTCATCCCGGCAAACATCGCCCCGGGCACCCGCGCAATCGCCGCCTCCACCACATCCACCAGCCGCAGGCGCTCATGGCGCGCGGCAATTTCACCCGTCTCCACCCGCGCCATTTCCATGATGTTGGCCAGGAATTTCGTCATCCGTTCGGTATCCTGCGCAATGCTCGCCAGCAAATCCGCCTGCGTCGCCGCATCCAGCGATGCGCCGGCTTGCGCCAGTGTCTCCGCCGCCCCCCGTATGGCGGTGAGCGGCGTGCGCAAATCATGGCTCAGCGAGGACAGCAGCGCGGTCCGCAGCTTCTGGTTATCCTGCTTCGCGGCGCTCTGCGCCTCCTGCGTGGCCAGGCGCACGCGCTCCAGCGCCATCGCTGCCTGGTCGGCCAACGTACCCAGCGTCTGCACCAGCGGCGCCGACGGGGGAAGTTGCGGGCGCGCCCCCAGCACGCCGACCGGCTTGCCACTGGCCCGCAGCGGGAGGAACCGCCACGGCACGGATGGCAGCGTACCGGTGCCCATGCCGGTCGCCATATCGTGCTGCACGGCCCATTCTGCCGCAGCCCGCGCGGCCTCATCCAACGCGGTTCCAGCGGGCATCACTGCCTCCAGCTCCAGTCCGCTTTTGCCCTGCAGCAGCACCGCCCCGGCGGTCGTCATTCCGGCGGCCTCTTCGGCCGCGTCGCGCAGCACGTCGCTCACAGTCGCCGCGCGCGAGAACCGCTGCCCGAACAGTGAAATCCGCCGCAGTGCCTCGATCCGAGCGCTCGCCGCCTGTGCCTCCAGCCGGACCTTGCCAGCCAGCGTGCCCGTCACCACGCCCACCAGCAGAAACACCGCCAGCGCCACCACGTCCCGTGGGTCGCTAACCGAGAGCGTATAGACCGGCGGCAGAAAGAAGAAATTCCACAGGAAGAACCCGGCAACCGCTGTCGCTAGCCCTACAGTCCGCCCATAACGGCTAGCCGTTCCCGCGATCAGGCCGGTAAAGATCAGCCCCATCGCCTCCTGCGGGACATAGGCACTCAGAGCCATCCCCGTCAGCGTGACACCAGCCAGCAACGCGCCAGAGACGATATAGGGTTCCCATCCAATGCCCGACGATACCGGCACCACGCGCACCACAGGGGAGGCCGGCACTGGCACAAAATGCAGCGTAAAGGCCGTCGCCTTACTTGTCAGCACCTCGCTCAAATTCCGGCCAAAGCTCCGGCGCCACCACGGCTGGCTCAGCCCACGCCCGATCACGATATGGGTGACGTTCTGCCGCGCCGCGTAATCCAGCACGGCGGCGAAAACATCGGGCGCACTCAACGTGGCCACCGTGCCGCCCAGTTGCACCATTAAATCCAGCGCCATCTGCACGCGCGCATTATCATCCGCACGCTCGACATGAAACGCCACCATCGGCGCCCGCAACGCGTCGGCCAAACGCGCCGCATGGCGCACCACGTTCTCCGCCGAGGCATCCGGCCCTACCAGCGCCAGCACGCGCTCCGAGGCCGGCCACGGCCCCGCAATTGCGCGCGAAAGCATATAGGAGGTTACATCCCTGTCTACCAGCTGCGCCACGCGCCGCAGCGCCATCTCGCGCAACGCGCCCAGATTGCCCTCGCGGAAAAACCCTCCCAGTGCCCGCCCGGCGACATCCGGCCGGTAAATCTTGCCCTCCGTCAGTCGGGTGCGAAGTTCGACGGCCGGCAGGTCAATCAGCTCAATATCATCGGCCAGATCCAGCACGGTGTCGGGAATGGTCTCCGCCACCCGCACGCCGGTAATCCGTGCCACCGGATCGTTCAAACTCTCCAGATGCTGCACATTTACCGTGGTCCAGACATCGATCCCCGCTTCCAGAATCACCTGGACATCCTGCCATCTTTTGGCATGGCGCAGGCCGGGGGCGTTGGTGTGTGCCAATTCATCGACCAGCAATAATCCAGGCCGGCGCTTAAGCGCCGCATCCAGGTCGAACTCCTCCAGCACCTGGCCGCGATATGGCACCTTTATCCGGGGCAAAACCTCCAGCGAACCAAGCTCCTTTAACGTCCCGGCCCGCCCATGCGTCTCGATCAAACCGGCAACAACATCCAGCCCAGCCTGGCGCTTCGCATTGGCCGCCACCAGCATCTCCCAGGTCTTACCAACCCCCGGCGCCGCCCCAAAAAAAATCTTTAGATGCCCGCGGCTCTCCTGCTGCATACTGGCCAACAACGCATCCGGGTCAGGCCGGGACTCAGAAGCCATGGGATGTCATTCCTAAAAAATACAGGGGGCCATGCCCCCTGTACCCAACCAAAGGACAGTCCCTTCGATCCATTTGATTAAAGTTAAATCGACAACTTCCAGGCCCAAGTTATGATGCCGGCAGCTGATCCAGTGCAAGGTTAAGCTGCAGGACGTTCACGTGGTCGGTGCCGACGATCCCAAGAAACGCATGATGCGTCATCTGGTTAACGAGGTTGACGACCGTCTCGGCCTGAATTTTGCGCACGGCAGCGACGGCGGGCGCTTGCCGTAATGCGTTAGCCAGCGAAATATCCGGGTCGATGCCCGAACCCGAGGCGGTGACGGCATCGGCCGGGACCGGGCCGGGGCCGAACGCCTTGGTATAGGCGGCGACGCGCTTCTGGATGTTGGTGAGCAGCGTCGCGCTGGTGGGGCCGAGGTTGCTGGCGCCGGACTCGCTGGCGTCATAGGGCGTGGCGATGCTGTTGCCCTTGGCATCCGTGCCGGTGAGCGCGGAGGGGCGGGGCTGGAAGTATTTGGCATCTGTGAAATTCTGCCCGATGATGGCGGAGCCTACGACCTGCCCCTTCACGGTGATGAGGCTGCCGTTGGCCTGATAAGGCAAGGCAAGCTGCATGACGCCGGTAAAAGCCTCGGGAAGCAAAAAGCCGAGGAGGATGGTAAAGAGGATAACCAGCGACAGCGCCGGCCGGACTTCTTTCAGGATGGACATTTTTCTATTCCGTTACGAAAAGATGTGAAACACGCCGAGCAGCATGTCGATCGCCTTGATTCCGACAAACGGTGCGATGATGCCGCCGAGGCCATAGACAAGCAGATTGCGCCGGAGCAATGCCGCCGCCCCGATGGCGCGGAATTTTACGCCCCGCAGCGCCAATGGCACCAACACCACGATAATCAGCGCGTTGAAAATCACCGCCGAGAGGATCGCACTTTCAGGCGTCTTCAACTGCATGATGTTCATCGCTTGAAGCTGTGGGTAGGTGCCCACGAAAATCGCCGGCAAGATCGCAAAATATTTGGAAATGTCGTTGGCGATGGAGAACGTCGTCAGCGCGCCACGGGTGATGAGCAATTGCTTGCCGATTTCCACGATCTCGATCAGCTTGGTCGGGTCGCTGTCGAGGTCCACCATGTTCCCCGCCTCGCGCGCCGCCTGGGTGCCGGTCTGCATCGCCACACCCACATCGGCCTGCGCCAAAGCGGGTGCGTCGTTGGTGCCATCGCCGCACATTGCCACCAGACGACCTTCCGCCTGAACTTTCCTGATATAATCAAGTTTGTTCTGCGGTGTGGCCTCAGCGATATATTCGTCCACCCCGGCCTCGGCGGCAATCGCCGCCGCGGTGATGCGGTTGTCGCCGGTCACCATCACCGTGCGAATGCCCATATTGCGCAGCGCCGCGAAGCGCTCCTTGATCCCCGGCTTCACGATGTCCTTGAGCTCGATGACACCCAGCAGCCGGCCATTTCCTGTGACCGCCAGCGGCGTGGAGCCGGCGCGGCCGATGCGGCTCACCGCATCGTTAAACGCCGCATCCCCGGTTGCGCCAGCGGCTTTCAGCACCGAATCCACAGCACCCTTGCGGTAGGATTTATCACCGAAATCCACGCCGGATAACCGCGTCGTCGCGCTGAACGGGATAATTTCGGCTCCCGCCGGCAGGGTAGGCACAATATTATATTTGTCCCGCGCCAGTGCCAGTATCGAACGCCCCTCCGGCGTGTCGTCACCCAGGCTGGCCATGGCGCAGGCTTGCGCCAGGTCCTGGTCCGGCACGCCCGCCACCGGATAGAAGCCGGAGGCCATGCGGTTGCCGAAGGTGATGGTGCCGGTCTTATCCAACAGCAGCGCATCCACGTCGCCCGCGGCTTCCACCGCGCGGCCGGAGGTCGCCACCACGTTGAACCGCACCAGCCGGTCCATGCCCGCAATGCCGATCGCTGAGAGCAACCCGCCGATGGTCGTGGGGATGAGACACACCAGCAGCGCCGCAAGTACGGGGATGGAGAAGTTCGTCGCCGAATATTTACCGAACCCCACCAACGTCACCACCGCGATCAAGAAGATCAAGGTAAGACCGGCAAGTAAGATATTCAGCGCGATCTCGTTCGGTGTTTTGCGCCGCTCGGCACCTTCCACCAGGGCGATCATGCGGTCCAGAAATGTCGCGCCCGCATCGGCGGTGATGCGCACCACCAGCCAGTCGGAGACGACCATGGTACCACCCGTCACGGCCGATCTATCCCCGCCCGCTTCACGCACCACGGGGGCAGATTCACCGGTGATCGCACTTTCATTCACGCTGGCCACCCCCTCGATGATCTCGCCATCGGAGGGCATCAGGTCGCCCGCTTCCACCAGCACGACATCGCCCTTGCGCAGATCGGGCGCCGCTGTCGGCTTGAATAGAGCGCGGCTACCGGGATCAACCAGCAGTTTCGCCATCGTGTCGCTACGGGCGCGGCGCAGGCTCTCCGCCCGTGCCCGCCCGCGCCCTTCCGCCACCGCTTCGGCGAAGGTGGCGAACAGCACCGTCAGCCACAGCCAGATCGCGATGGTAATGGGAAATGCAGCGCCTTTCCCATTGGCGACATCCTCCGCCCCCACCACGCTCACCATGACCGCGACCACCTCGGTGAAGAAAATCACCGGATTGCGCATCAAGGTCACGGGATTCAGCTTCGCGAAGGAATCCGCTGCCGCGCGGCGCATGATGGTTGAGTCAAAGAGTGAAATTACGTCAGCTTTTGCACTTGCCATTGTCTTAACCTTTAAAATGTCTTGCCAGCGTACAGCAGATAATGCTCGGCCAATGGCCCCAACGTATCGGCCGGCAAATATTGCAGACCACCCAGGATCACGATCACGCCGACCAGCAGGCCGATGAACAGCGGCCCATTGGTTGGAAACGTGCCCGCGCTCTCAGGCAGTTTCGGTTTTGCCGCGAGGGAACCGGCAATTGCCAGAACCGGGATCATGAAGGCAAACCGTCCGAACAGCATCGCCGCACCCAGCCCGTAGTCCAGCAGTGGCGTGTCAGCCGTAAGCCCCGCGAACGCACTGCCGTTATTCTCGGTCGCGGACGTCCAGCCATAGAGCATTTCCGAGAGGCCATGCGGTCCAGCATTTTCGAGCGATCCCACACCTGACACCGTGCATAGCGAGAAGCCCGCCCCAGCCAGGATGAACACGGTGAGAATCAGCACACTAAGCATCGCGAGCTTGATCTCCTTCGCTTGTACCTTTTTGCCGAGATATTCAGGCGTTCGTCCGACCATCAAACCAGCGACAAATACTGAGAGCAGCGCGAACACGATGACAGTGTAAAACCCGGAGCCTACGCCACCAGGTGCTATCTCGCCCAATTGCATCAGGAACAGCGGGATCGCCCCGCCAAGGGGCGTATAGCTGTCGGTAAAGCTATCCACCGCGCCGGTTGAGGTACCGGTTGCGGACACGTTGAAGGTGGTGGAGGCAGGGATGCCAAAGCGTACTTCCTTGCCTTCCCAGTTGCCGCCCTGCGCGGCCACACCGGCGGCGATGTGCAGCGGATTGCCCGCAGCCTCCGCCGCATAGGTGCCGACGCAGCCAAGCGCGAGAATAATCGCCATCGCGGCCATCAGCGCGCGGCCCTGCGACTTCTCCTTGACCATAAACCCGAAGGCAATCGGCAAAGCGAAGCCGATGATCAGCAGCAGCCAGTTTTCCAGCAGGTTGGTCCAGGCATTCGGGTTTTCAAACGGATGCCCCGAGTTGGCGTTGAACCAGCCGCCGCCATTCGTGCCGAGTTCCTTGATGGCCTCCTGAAAGGCCACCGGCCCCATGGCGATCGTTTGCGAGCCGGCATCGAGCGTGTGCGCGGTCGCAAACGCCGCACCCGCAAACAACTGCGGTGAACCGGCGATCACGAGCAATGTTGCCGCGACAAGCACGATCGGCAGCAGCAGATATAATGTAGTCCGCGTCAGATCGACATAAAAATTACCGATGGATTTCAAGCCGCCGCCGGTAAATGCCCGCATCACCGCCGCTGCGGCCGCGATACCCGCTGCTGCCGAGACGAACATATGCACGGCGAGACCGAGCATCTGCGCGCCGTTGGAAATCTGCGATTCCGGATAGTACGACTGCCAGTTGGTATTGGTGGTGAAGCTTGCCGCAGTCTGGAACGCCAGGCGCGGCGACATTCCCGCAATATGCTGCGGATTGTAAGGCAGATAATATTGCAGCCGCAAAATCGCATAGAGTAGGAAGAAGTGAATCACGCTAAGCAGGATCAGCGCGATCGCGTAGTCCTGCCATTTCATCGCTCGGGCGGGGTCAACCCCCGCCAATTTGTAAAAGCCGTTCTCAAGCGGCGCCAGAAACCTGACCCGTCCCTCGAAAATCGCCGCCATATAGCGCCCCAGCGGGAACGCAAGGCCCAGCACCAGCGCAAACATCAGCGTGATGTAAAGCAATCCCTGAATTGTCATTGATTTTAACCCTTAAAAATCTTCTGGGCGCAGCATCGCCCAGACAAGATACACCAGCAAACCGGCGGAAATGACCCCACCCAAATACAGGTCAAACATATTTACACCTTCTCGCAGGCCGGAACGTAGAAAAACAGCAGCCCAAAAATCACCGCGCCGAACGCAATGGAGATAACGTCACCCATGAGACACCTAACCTTTCTAATTTTTCATTTACGGGCAAAGACATAAAGCTTCGATACGGAATCCTCTGATTTTTCATAAAGATGGCATAAAAATTTGCGTTTTGAAATAAAAACCTTAACGAACGGATTGTCCTGCTGCCCGACGAGAATGCAACGGACATTTGCGGTCTGCTACATATAAGGCGGCCGCCTCTCCGGTCAGCTGGCCAGCGCGTAACGCCGCCGTAGCGCGAATTGCTCCTCCAGTGCCATCACCTCATGCAGCGTGTGCCGCAAGCGTTCCACGGTCGTTGGCTCCGCCTGCGTCAAGGGCAGCCTCGCCGTGGCAGCGCACAGACCAAGCTCGGCCAGTGCCGCCTTCAGCGGAATCGGATTACTCTCGGCGAACAGGGCCGTATGGAGCGGGTCGAGACGGTCGCGCAGCTTAGCGACAGTGGCGAGGTCGCCCTTGTCCCAGGCACGATGCAGCAGGGCGCACAGGGCAGGCGCAATGTTCGCCGTGACAGATATGCAGCCACCCCCACCCATGGCTCGGTATGCCACCTGAGTCGCATCGTCGCCGCTGAGCTGAAGCAGTTGCTCGCCGCATAGGGAGCGGAGCCGTGGCGGGCGGGACAGATCGGCGGTGGCGTCCTTGATCCCCACGATCAGGCCAGCTTCAAACAGGCGCGCCACGGTGGCATCGCCAATCGCCACGCCGGCGCGGCTGGGTACGTCGTAGAGGATTATGGGAAGACCACTGGCCCGCGCCACTGCGCCGATATGCGCGGCAATCCCCTCCTGCGTCGGCTTGCAGTAGGGCGGGGCCGCGCAAAGCAGCCCGTCCGCACCGGCATTTCTGGCCGCCTCTGCCAATGCCACGGAGGTTTCCGTGGCAACCGAGGTGCAACCTGCGATCACCGGCACGCGGCCGGCGGCGACGTTGGCCACGATGCGGACAATGTGCTCGTGTTCGGCTGGCGTGAGTGCGGATGCCTCCCCAGTGCTCCCGCACACGACGAGGCCGGCAGTGCCGCGCGCGATCTGACGCTCAGCCAATCTTACCAATGCGGCATCGTCAATTTGGCCCTCTAGGAGCGGTGTGGCCAAAGCGACCAGCGAACCACCGATCCCGGTAAGAGAATGTGGCACGGCGTGTTCCCGTAATCGCTTAGGCATGGACCAGGGGACCGAAGAAAGGCAATTCGGCGGACACCACAGTCCTCCCGCCATCCCGGCGCCGCCGGACGGCAGAAAAGCCTTGCAGCCGCAACAGGGATGAGATTCCCTGCGCCAGACGGCCCGACGGCTCCGCCGCGGTGCGCAGCACGATGCGCCCGGCTGTCATCAGGGCGCGTCTGGCGTGCCGGATGACCAAGGCCGCATCATCGAGCGTGGCGACATCCGGCACGATGGTCAGATCAACGGATTGCGCTTCCGGGCGATCGCTCTGGCCCAGCTCGGTCGCGGCGACGCAGCCGCGCCGGATCAGCGCACACATGATGGCTGGCGCGCTGTGGCCGAGAATCAGTACGTGCTCGCCCGCCACGTCCCCGGCATACGCAACGAGCGCCGCGTCCGGATCGTCCCCTGGCTCAGTATCAGGAACGGAGCACACGTCGCCGAGCGTCGCATGCGGTTTACGAAGATACATCAAATTCTCCTGTGAAAACGGAACCCGTGTCGACGGTCCCCCTCGCCGGGCGACGGGCCGGGTTCCGGGCCGTCTTCCCGACGGGCACGCGGAAAATCGTCGCGAGACTGATGGTAACGGCGCCATGCACCGGCGGATTTCCTCCCTTGCCGCATAACGTATCCTGCGCGCGAGAGGATCGAGGCACCGTTAAAGCGGCCATGCCCTACCGCCGAGGTAGATCGGAATCCAAGGATAAAACATCAGGATGTTGGCGGTCATGGCAATGCCGGAAGTATGCGCATGCGCATAAAGATGCCATCTGAGTTTTATGTGTTTGCTATAAACTCTAAATAAATAAAAAGATCCGTGTGGCACCCGGCCGTCTTCAACGGGCTAACCTGGGCCGCCACGCTTTGGCGGTCATCGATATTCGGGCATACGGTATGGTATCCCCCCCCACCCAGCGCTGCCAATCCCGTGCACAGGCTATGTATTTCGCGTCCCCCGCGTGATGCGAAGGATTGGATCCAATTAATGAATACCTTAGCATTACAGTTGCACTTTA
>PLSD01000107.1 GCA_003164135.1 Acetobacteraceae bacterium | reverse complement strand
CCTTACCCCAGCCTCCCAAAACCCTTAACTAATGGATTCCAAAGGCTAGCCTTTGGCGGGGGTCCAGGGGGCAGAGCCCCTTGGCCTTCCTTACTCAGGAGGTGCGGTATCGATGTCACGGACTTTATTTGACAAGATTTGGGATGCGCATGTGGTGGAGCGTTTAGAGGACGGCACGTGCGTTCTCTATATTGACCGGCATTTGGTGCATGAAGTGACCTCGCCGCAGGCGTTTGAGGGGCTAAGGCTGGCGGGGCGCAAGGTTCGGCGCACTGACGAGACGATTGCGGTGGTGGACCACAATATTCCCACTGATGCGGACCGGCTGAACGGCATTAACGAGCCGGAGAGCAAGCTGCAGATTGAGACGCTGGAGGCGAATGTCGCGGCGTTCGGTGTGCCGTATTTTCCGGTGAGCGACGCGCGGCAGGGCATTGTGCATGTCATTGGGCCGGAGCAGGGGATTTCGCTGCCTGGGTTCACCATTGTTTGCGGGGATTCGCACACCAGCACGCATGGCGCGCTGGGGGCACTGGCGTTCGGCATTGGCACGTCCGAGGTTGAGCATGTGCTGGCGACGCAGACTTTGTTGCAGAAGCCGGCGAAGAACATGCTGGTGCGGGTGGATGGCGTGTTGCCGGCCGGCTGCACGGGCAAGGACATTGTGCTGGCGATTATTGGCCAGATCGGCACCGCGGGCGGTACTGGGCATGTGATCGAGTTTGGCGGCGAGGCGATCCGCGCGCTGGACATGGCCGGGCGGCTGACAGTTTGCAACATGAGCATCGAGGCGGGCGCGCGGGCGGGGCTGATTGCGCCGGATGAGACGACGTTTGCGTACGTCAAGGGCCGGCCGTATGCGCCAAAGGGCGACGATTTTGATGCCGCCGTCGCGTATTGGAAGACGCTGCCGAGCGATGCTGACGCGCAGTACGACAAGGTTGTGGTGCTGGATGCGGCCGGGATTGCGCCGCAAGTGACCTGGGGCACCAGCCCCGAGGCCGTGGTGCCAATTACCGGCGTGGTGCCGGACCCGGCGGCCGAGCCGGACGAGGGAAAGCGCGCGCAGTTGGAACAGATGCTGCGTTATATGGATTTGGCGCCTGGCCAGAAGCTGGCGGGGACCAAGGTGGATGTGGTGTTCATCGGTTCCTGCACCAACTCCCGCATTGAGGACATGCGCGCCGCCGCCGCCGTGGCCAAAGGCCGCCATGTGGCGCCAAACGTGCGCGTGCTGGTGGTGCCGGGTTCCGGGCTGGTGAAGGCGCAGGCCGAGGCCGAAGGGCTGGCTAAGATTTTCCTGGATGCCGGGTTTGAGTGGCGCGAGGCGGGATGTTCGATGTGCCTCGGCATGAACCCGGACAAATTGACGCCTGGGCAGCGTTGCGCCAGCACCTCCAACCGCAACTTTGAGGGCCGCCAGGGGCCGGGCGGGCGTACCCACCTGCTCTCCCCCGCCATGGCCGCCGCCGCCGCGGTGACCGGCGTGCTCACCGATGTTAGGGAGCTTGTGTAATGGATAAATTCACTTTGCTCACCGCCGTGGCGGCGCCGTTGAATTTGGCGAATGTGGATACGGACAAGATTATTCCGGCGCGGTTTTTGAAGACCATCAAGCGCAGCGGGCTGGGCGTGAGCTTGTTTTCGGACCTGCGCTATAATGCGGATGGTTCGGAGAAGCCGGAGTTTGTGCTGAACCAGCCGAAGTATCGCAAGGCGGAGATTTTGGTCGCGGGCGAGAATTTTGGTTGTGGTTCGTCGCGCGAGCATGCGCCGTGGGCGTTGCTGGATTTTGGCATCCGTTGCGTTATCGCGCCGAGCTTTGCGGATATTTTCCATGGCAATTGCTTTAAGAACGGCATTTTGCCGATTGTGCTGCCGCCGGCGGTTTGCGAGCAGTTGATGGAAGATGCGGCGAAGGGCACGAATGCACGGCTGACCATTGATCTGGAGAAGCAGGTTGTGGTGCGGCCGGATGGCGAGGAAATCAAGTTCGAGGTTGATGCGTTCAGGAAACATTGTTTGCTCAATGGGCTGGATGACATTGGCCTGACGCTGGAACATGCCGCCGCGATTGATGCCTATGAAGCCAAAACCCCAAGCTGGAAGCCCGCGATTAACGGAGTCTGAAATTATGAGTGCTAAGAAGAACCTGTTGCTGATGGCCGGTGACGGCATTGGCCCGGAAGTGATGGCGCAGGCGAAGCGCGTGCTGGAATGGCTGCAAAAGACCGGCCGCGTGAATTTTGAAATCACCGAGGATCTGGTGGGCGGCGCTTCCATTGACGCGCATGGCGTGCCGCTGACTGACGAAGCCCTGGCGCATGCGCTGGCGGCGGATGCGGTGCTGTTTGGCTCCGTCGGCGGGCCGAAGTGGGATACCGTGCCGTTTGAAATTCGCCCGGAGGCGGCGCTGCTGAAGCTGCGCAAGGAAATGGGCGTGTTCGCCAATTTGCGCCCGGCGAAAGTGTTTGACGCGCTGGTGGAAGCCAGCTCGCTGAAGCCCGAACTGGTGCGCGGGCTGGATATTCTGATTGTGCGCGAGCTGATCGGCGGGATTTATTTTGGCGAGCCCCGCGGCATTGAGACCCTGCCCGACGGCAGCCAGCGCGGCGTGAACACCGAGGTTTATACCACCGGTGAGATCGAGCGCGTCGGCCGGGTGGCGTTTGACCTTGCGCGCAAGCGGCAAAACCATGTGTGCAGCGTGGAAAAAGCCAATGTGATGGAGAGCGGGCTGCTCTGGCGCCAGGTGATGACGGCGCTGCACGCTGCCGAATACCCGGACGTGAAGCTGACCCACATGTACGCCGACAACTGTGCCATGCAGCTGGCGAAAAACCCGCGGCAGTTTGATGTGATCGTGACCGGCAATCTGTTCGGGGATATTCTCTCGGACCTCGCCGCCATGCTCACCGGCTCGCTGGGGCTGCTGCCCTCCGCCACGCTGGGCGCCGTGGACGCCTCCGGGCGCCGTGCGGGGTTCTATGAGCCGATCCATGGCTCGGCCCCCGATATCGCCGGCAAGGGGCTTGCTAACCCGCTGGCGCAGATCCTCAGCCTGGCGCTGATGCTGCGCTACTCGTTCGACCAGGAGGCCGAGGCGGCGTTGATCGAGCAGGCCGTGGAGAACGTACTGGCCAAGGGCGGCCGCACGCCGGACATCGCGGCCCCCGGCCGGGCGCGGATTTCCACAGCGGAAATGGGGGATGCGCTGCTCGCAGAGCTGGCGGCGATTTAATCACTTAAGCGGGGTTGCCGGACGATGCCAGTTCGGTTACACCCCGCCCACCAAGCACCCGTAGCTCAACTGGATAGAGCACCAGACTACGAATCTGGGGGTTAGGGGTTCGACTCCCTTCGGGTGCGCCATTTTCTCTTTTTAAATCAATACGTTGTTGGCCGGGCAGTGAGCCCGCCGCGCGGCGTCGTTGCGGCGCCCCACCGCATTCCCCCAAACGGTCCAATTTCGCAGCCCGTCGCCCGTTAAGATGGCGCGTTGACCCCGCCCCGCCGAGCGGGGGGTGTACAGCCGACGCCGCCGACCATTGACCGCTTGCTCAAACCTACTCTACTCGCGAAAATCGGCATTTCAGCAGTGCTGTCCCCACCTGTCGGCGCCGGTTAAAATCCGCA
>PLSD01000028.1 GCA_003164135.1 Acetobacteraceae bacterium | reverse complement strand
AACCTTACCGGCCGGCAAGCATGTCTATGCGATCGTGGACAACTACGCCACCCACAAACATCCGAAGGTGCGCGAATGGCTGACTGCCCATCCTTGGTGGACCTTCCACTTCACGTCAACATCAGCCTCCTGGCTCAACGCCGTCGAGGGCTTCTTTGCTAAGCTGACGAAGCGCAGGCTTGCACGCGGCGTGTTTCACTCCGTCGAAGAACTCAAAGACGCAATCGAGCGATTTCTGGGCGAGACCAACCAAGACCCGCGACCGTTCCAGTGGACAAAAAAACCCAGAAAAATTTTAGCCGCCGTAAAACGAGGGCACCAAGTGTTGGATTCTATCCACTAGGTGGGTAAAAACGGCACTAAACGAATTGCCTTCCTCGCGTTGCCCATCAAAACAACCGAAACGCCCCCAGCGGCACCCCGCACCGCTCCACATACTCATTCCACTCTTCCACCGCCGCCTCATTCTCCCGCACCCACGCCTCCAGCACCGTTACCGGCCGGGCAGGCGAGGGCGCCGGCAACTCCAAATCCTTGTCCCCCGGCGCCATCCCCTTAAACCCCCTACTTCGAAGTCAGCCCCCCGTCCGCCGCAATCTCCGCCCCCGTCGTATACCGCGACTCATCGGACGCCAGAAACACTACAATCGAGGACAGCTCCTCCGGCTCGCCAATCCGCCCCATCGGCACCGAGCCGATCAACCGCGCCCGCATCTCCGGCGAGGCATTCAGCATCATCTCGGTCTCATAAAACCCCGGAAACACCACATTCACCCGGATCCCCTCCGGCGCAAACTCCACCGCCGCCGTCTTCGTCATGCCGCGCAGCGCGTATTGGTCCCGCCATACGCAATCGAGGACACGCTCGCGCGCAACCCGGCCACCGAGGCGATATTGATAATCGACCCACCCCCGGCCCGCCGCATCGAGGGAATAACCGCCTGCATGCCCAAAAACGGCCCAAGCTGGTTAACCTCAAAAATCTCCCGGTACTGCGCCTCGGTCTGCGTCAAGGTTGTCGCCGGAATCACGATCCCCGCATTATTCACCAGCACCGTAACCGGCCCAAACCGCCGCTCGGTCTCTGCCACCACCCGCGCCCAATCCTCGGCCTTGCCCACATCCTGCTGCATAAAACACGCCGTGCCGCCAATCTCCGCCGCCAGTTTTTCACCAGCTTCCGTCGAGCGCCCAGCGGTCAGCACCACATGCGCCCCCTCCGCCGCCAGATCCCGCGCCATCGCGGCACCCAGCCCGCGGCTCCCGCCAGTCACAATCGCAACCTTGCCCGCTACACGTCCCATGCCACGCTCCCACTCATTATGTTTTGACAGTCTTGTCAAAACACTATTCCAGCCTGGGCCGGGGATGCAACCCAGGCCGGAATCCGCGTGTTACTTCGCCGCGTCGAGCGCCTGCGCCAGATCGGCCAGAATATCCTCAATATGCTCCAGCCCGACCGAGAGCCGCACATACCCCTCGGAAACCCCCGTCGCTACCTGGTCCTCGGCGGAAAGCTGGCTATGCGTCGTACTCGCCGGATGAATCGCCAAACTCCGAGCATCCCCAATATTCGCCACATGATAAAACATCTGCAGCGCCGAAATAAACTTCGCGCCCGCCTCGCGCCCGCCCGGCAGCTCAAACCCAACCAGCCCTCCAAGCCCACCGGCCAGATACTTATCCGCCCGCTCTTTATCAATCCCCGTGGCGAGGCTTGGATGAATCACTTTCACTACATCCGCCCGCTCGCTCAAAAACTTCACCACTGCCAGCGCATTTTCCGAATGCCGCGCAATCCGCAACGGCAGCGTCTCAATGCCCTGGATAATCTGGAACGCATTGAACGGCGACAGCGCCGCGCCCAAATCGCGCAACAGCACCACCCGCGCGCGGATAATATACGCAATCGGCCCCAACGGCTTCACCGCCTCCGCCCACACCGCGCCATGGTAGCTCGGGTCCGGCGTATTCAGCAGCGGCTGCCGCACCGGGTAGGCCGACCAGTCAAAATTCCCGCCGTCAATAATCACGCCGCCAATGCTGGTGCCATGCCCGCCGATGTATTTGGTCGTCGAATACACCACAATCGCCGCGCCATGGTCGAACGGGCGCGTCAGCAACGGCGCCGCGGTGTTGTCCACAATCAACGGAATCCCATACCGCCGCCCAATCGCGGCAACTTCCGCAATCGGGAACACCCGCAGCTTCGGGTTCGGCAGCGTCTCGGCATAATACGCCCGGGTGCGGTCATCCGTCGCCCGCGCAAACGCTTCCGGGTCCGCCGGGTCCACAAAGCGCACCTCAATCCCCTGGTCCTTCAACGTATTGGCGAACAAATTCCACGTCCCGCCATACAAATCGGTGGAGGACACCACATTATCCCCAGCCCGCGCCAAATTCTGGATCGAATACGCCGAAGCCGCCTGGCCCGACGCCACCGCCAGCGCCGCCACGCCCCCCTCCAACGCCGCCAACCGCTGCTCCAGCACGTCCGTCGTCGGGTTCATAATGCGGGTGTAAATATTCCCGAATTCCTTCAGCGCAAACAAATTCGCCGCATGTTCGGGAGATTTAAACTGGTACGAAGTCGTCTGGTGAATCGGCACCGCGACCGACCCGGTGGTGGCATCAGCGCGCCAACCGGCATGCAGCGCCAAGGTTTCGGGGTGCTTCGAGTTAACGGCCATGTGTATGCTCCTGAATGTTTATTGCTTCATGGTTATCATCGCATAGGCATTAAATATCTACAAGTCTTATAGGGAATAACTTAAACGACCGTCTCCAACGTGCCGGACAACACGTTAAAATGCATCCCCGCCAGCGTCAGGCTACCTTCCGCCACGCGTGCCGAAATCCAGGGAAACGTCATCAAGTTCGTCAGTGAATCACGGATCGACTCATGCTCGCACGCATAACAAAGCGTATCGAAATCCGCCCCTTCGGCCTCGGGTGAATCGCACACCCGCTGGCGCGCCTTATGCGCAATCGCCATCCAGGATTCGATAAAATCCCCTTGGTCGCCGCCCGGCCCCTTCATCAGCGTGCGGATACCGCCGCACTGGCTATGCCCCATCACCACAATGCTGCGCACTTTCAGCGCCGTCACGGCAAATTCCAGCGCCGCGGACGTACCGTGGTTGCCCGTATCAGGTGCATAAGGCGGCACCAGCGCGCTCACGTTACGCACCACGAATATCTCGCCCGGCGCGCAGTCAAAAATCACCTCCGGCGCCACCCGCGAATCCGCGCAGGCAATCACCATCGCCGGCGGAGACTGCCCATCGCGCGCCAGCTCCGAAAACAGCGCCTTATGCCGGCGCCAATACCCTTTGCGGAACCGCGCATAACCGTCCATCAATGTCTTCACAGCCCGGCCTCCTTGGCTTTAATCCACAGCGCATCCATCTCCGCCAAGTCTGACATACCTGGCGTCTTTCCCTCCCGCGCCAGGGCATTTTCCACAAAGCCAAACCGCCGGGCAAATTTTGCATTCGCCCCTGTCAGGCACGCCTCCGCGTTCAGTCCCAGTTTGCGCGCCAGGTTCGCCATCACAAACAGCATATCCCCCAGCTCATCCTCCATCCGCGCCGGCGTGGCCTCGGGCAGTTCGGCCCGCAACTCGCGCACCTCCTCCTCCAGCTTGTCCAGCACCGCATCCGGGTTCGGCCAGTCAAACCCCACCCGCGCCGCCCGCGCGCAAAACTTATGTGCCCGCGCCAAAGCGGGCAGGGCGGCCGCCACCCCGCCCAACACGCCGGTCTCCGCCTTCTCCAACCGCTCCTGCGCCTTCTGAGCCTCCCAAGCGGCCGTCTGCGCCCCGGCATCGCGTGCTTCCGCCTCGCCAAACACGTGCGGGTGCCGCCGGATCATCTTGTTCGCAATCCCCGCCGCCACATCGTCAAAGCTGAACCAGCCGCGCTCGCTGGCCAGTTGCGCGTGGTACACCACCTGGAACAGCAGATCCCCCAGCTCATCCTGCAACTGCCCAGGGTCGCCGGATTCTATCGCCGCCCGCACCTCATAGGCCTCCTCGATGGTATAAGGCGCAATGGTCGAAAAATCCTGCTCCTTGTCCCACGGGCAGCCGGAAACCGGGTGCCGGAGCGCTGCCATGACATCTACGAGCTTTTGCACGGGCGTTTCATTGGTCATGCGCAAGTTGTAAGTTCACCCGCCGCAAATGGCCAGCGTCCGGTTGTGCTCCCGGCTTGGGCTGCGGCGCGGTGCGCGCTACCACGCCGCCGCGGCCAACCACTACCCCAGCACGACCCGCGCCTGCGCAATCATCCGCCGCGCCTCATCCCACAGCCCGTACGCATTAAATTCATCCTCCCGCACCCAGGCGACCTCCGTCACATCATCCCCGGCCACCGCCTCGCCGCCCACATAAAGCGCGCCAAAATCCAGAATGGTGTAGTGATACTCAATCCGCTGTTCATCATCGTAATGAATTGCATCCACATGCCCGATCAGCCGTAGCGCCCCGGACTCCAGCCCCGTCTCCTCCAACAATTCCCGCCGCGCGCAATCCTCCGCGCGCTCCCCCAACTCCAACCCTCCACCGGGCAGAGACCACGCCCCCACCGCCGGCGGCCGCCCGCGCCGTATCAGCAGCACGTCCTCGCCCCGCAACAGCACAACCCCAATGCCAACGCGCGGATGTTCAGGGTAGCGTCTCATCCGATGAAGTCAGGCAGCGGCAAACAGGGCAGGGCGTTGCCGTTGGCGTTGTTCAGTGCTTCAGTGTTTATCAATTCAGCGCTTATCAATTCAGTGTTCATCAGCAGAGTGTAATTTCGGGAGCCGCAAATGGCCAGCGCCTATGATTTTTCCTTCGAGACCCTCCAGGGCAAACCTTACCCCTTAAAAGACCTCGCCGGGCGGCCATTGCTCATCGTCAACACCGCCTCCAAATGCGGTTTTACCCCGCAATACAAAGCGCTGGAAGCCCTCTGGCAGGCCAACAAAGCCAAGGGCCTCGTCGTCATCGGCGTCCCCTGCAACGACTTCGGCGGCCAGGAACCCGGCACCCACGAGCAAATCGCCAGCTTCTGCGAACTCAACTACGGTGTCGATTTCCCCATGATGGCCAAAGTCCACGTCAAAGGCCCGGACGCCCATCCCTTCTTCCAATGGGCGGCGGGGCAGGGCGGTTTCCTCGCCAAACCGCGCTGGAACTTCTTCAAATATCTGATCAACAAAAACGGCGGCCTGGAAACCTGGTTCTCCAGCCTCACCAGCCCCGCCGCGCCCAAATTCACATCGGCGGTTCAGCAGCAGTTGCGTGAATAACCCGCCTCTCCCCGCTCATCCCGCCCGCACCGTCAAAATAGCATCGCGCTGATCAAACAAATTCAACAGCACCCGCACCGCCCGCCCGCGCTCGCTCTCCAGCTTCGGGTCGCGCTGCAACAGCAGCACCGCATCCTGCCGCGCCATCGGCAATAAACCTTCATGCTTCTCCGCATCTGCCAGCCGGTACCCCGGCAACCCGGACTGCCGAGTCCCCAGATAATCCCCAGAGCCGCGCAGCCTGAAATCCTCATCGGCAATCACGAACCCATCCTCGGTATCGCGCAGCAACGCCAGCCGTTTGCGCGCCGTCACGCCAATTTTATTATCATGCAGCAGCAGGCAGTAGCTTTTCGCAATCCCCCGGCCAACCCGCCCGCGCAACTGGTGCAACTGCGCCAGGCCAAACCGCTCGGCATGCTCAATCACCATAATATTCGCCTCACGCACATCCATGCCGACCTCAATGACCGTGGTCGCAACCAATATCTTGCAATGCCCGGCTGCAAAGTCGAACAACGCCTTATCGCGCACCGCTGCATCCTGCTGGCCATGCGCCAGCGTCACCGTATCACCAAACCGCTCCCGCAACTGCGCAAACCGCACTTCCGTCGCGGTAAGGTCCAAAACCTCGGACTCCACCACCAGCGGGCACACCCAATACACCCGCCCTCCGGCCGCAATCGCCCGCGCAATCGCGTCCAGCACCTTCGCCAGATCGGTCAGCTTGTGCAGTGTCGTGGTAATTCTCTGCCGCCCGGCGGGCTTGTCGGTAATCCGGCTCACCTCCATCTCCGCCCAATGCGTCAGCAATAGCGTGCGCGGAATCGGCGTCGCCGTCATCACCAGCAAATCCGTCGCCGCCCCCTTCGCACTCAACGCCAGCCGCTGGTCCACACCAAACCTGTGCTGCTCATCAATCACCGCCAGCGCCAGATCCCTAAACTCCACCTCTTTCTGAAATATCGCATGCGTACCAATCACAATCGGCAACGTACCATCAGCCATCGCCGCCATAATCCGCCGCCGCTCGGCCCCCTTCACATTGCCCGTCAGCAACGCCACCGGCACCGGGCATAATTTCTGAAAATTCGCATAATGCTGCTTGGCCAGAATCTCCGTCGGCGCCAGCAATGCCGCCTGCGCACCCGCCTCCACCGCGCGCAACATCGCCAGCAACGCCACCAGAGTCTTACCCGCCCCCACATCGCCCTGCAGCAGCCGCAACATCTGGTGCGGCGCGGCCAAATCCGCATCAATCTCCCCCAGCGCCTGCAACTGCCCCGAAGTCAGCGCATGGCCAAACCGTTTCAGCGCCTCCGCCCGCAACCGGCCATCGCCCGTCAGCACCCGCCCCGGCCGCTTGCGCCGCCGCGCCCGCACCATCGCAAACGCCAAATGCCGCGCCAGCAGCTCGTCATACGCCAGCCGTTCACCCGGCCGGTCATCGGGCACCTCCACCGGCGCGTGCAACGCCCGCAGCGCCTCGCCAAACCCCGGCCACTTGCGCTTGCGCAGCACACTTGCATCCTGCCACTCCGGCAGCTCAGGCAGCCGCGCCAGTCCCCCCAGCGCCGCCCGCCGCATCACCCGTGGCACCACCCCAGCGCTGAGCGGCCACACCGGCTCAATCCACGGGAAATCCCGCTCCTGCAGTTGCGACACCACATAATCCGGATGCGCCATCACCAGCCGCCCGCCAAACTCCTCCAACTTGCCGGAAACCACGAGCTTCGCCCCAATCGGAAACTGCACCAGCCGCGCCGCATGAAACAGCACCACCTCGGCAAACCCGGTCTCATCGCCAATCACCACCCGGTGCGGCTGCGTCTTCTTCGCCGGCACCTCATGGCGGATCACCTCAATCCGCAACGTTGCAATCATCCCCGGCTTGGCGTCGCGTATCTTCGGCGCCGCCCGCCGGTCCAAAAAATCCACCGGCAGATGAAACAGCACATCCCGCACCGTCTCACCCCCCACCAGCCGCGCCAGCAAAGCCGACAGCTTCGGCCCCAGCCCCGGCAGGGACGATATCGGCGCGCGCAGGGGCTCAAGAATCTCAAGGGTCACATGCTGACTCTTGGCCAAACCGCGCCTATACCGCAACCCAATATGACTGACTTTGAAAATCCGCCCCCACAACCCTTGGACAACCGCCGCCGCCGGTTGATCTACCGCGCCCAGCACCGGGGCACTTATGAGAATGATCTCCTCATAGGCGACTTCGTAACCGCCCGAATCGCCACCATGTCCGAGACCGAACTCGACGAAATCGAAGCCGTCATGGAATTCCCCGACGCCGAACTAGCCGACTGGCTCACCGGCCGCCTACCGATCCCCCCCCATGCCGACAGCCCCATGCTCCAACGCGTCCGCGCCGCGGCACTAGCGCGGTTCTGATGGTCCCCGTCCACGGCGCACCGGAGGGCGTTGACGCCCTGGTCCTCGTCCGCCGCTGGGCGGAGCACACCGGCCCCGTCCTGCACATCGCCCGCGACGACACGCGCCTCGCCGTCCTCGCCGAGGCCATCGCTTTTTTCGGCCCGGAGGTAGAAGTCATCGCCTTCCCGGCCTGGGATTGTCTGCCGTACGACCGCGTCTCCCCCAACGGCGCCGTCATCGCCGAGCGCATCGCCGCCCTGAGCCGCCTGCAAGCCGAACCCGGCAAAAAGCGCATCGTCCTCACCACCGTCAACGCCGCCCTGCAAAAGGTCACGCCCCGTTCCGCCCTCGCCGGCGCCGGCATGCGCCTCTCGGTCGGTGACACCATCGCCCCGGACGACCTCGCCGCCTTCCTCGACGCCGACGGCTACAACCGCACCGGCACGGTCATGGAAGCCGGCGAATTCTCGCTGCGCGGCGGCATCATTGACGTCTTCCCAGCCGGCGAAGCACTCCCCGTCCGCCTCGACCTGTTTGGCGACACCATCGAGAGCATCCGCCGCTTCGACCCAGAAACCCAGCGCAGCGGCGAGGCGGTCCAAGTGCTGGACTTCCACCCCGCCTCCGAAGTCGCGTTCGACGCCGCCTCCATCGCCCGCTTCCGTACCAACTGGCGCGAGCTGTTCGGCCCCAAAGCCGTCGAAGACCCGCTCTACCACTCCGTCACCGCGGGCCACCGCCACCCCGGCATCGAGCACTACGCGCCACTCTTCGCCGAGAGCATGGAGACCATTTTCGACTACCTCCCCAACGCCTCCATCAGCCTCGACTATCAGGCCGAGAACGCGCTGGAAGCCCGCTTAGAGCTCATCGCCGACCACTACGCCGAGCGTCGCGGCCCCGCCCGCACCGGCGAGCAACCCTACCGTCCCATCCCGCCGGGCATGCTGTATCTGGACCGCCAAGCCTTCGACGCCCAACTTGCCAGCGCCCCCTGCTTCGAATTCTCCCCCTTCGGCAAGCCGGACGGCGCCCAAGGTGTCGACATCGGCGGCCGCCCCGGCCCCATCCTCGCCGGCCAGCCCATGGCTGCGTTCGACGGCTTTGCCGAACTGCGCACCAAATGGGCAGCCACCGGCCGCACAATCATCCTCGCCGCATGGAGTGCCGGCTCCCGCGAGCGCCTCGCCCTCATGCTGCGCGAACACGGCATCCAGGACATCCGCCCCGTCGCCAGCGCCGATGAAGCCCGCGCCCTGCCCAAAGGCACCATCGCCCTGGCGGTGCTTGCCATCGAGCGCGGCTTCCTCATGGACCGCATGGCCCTGGTCGCCGAGCAGGACCTCCTCGGGCAGCGCATCGCCCGCCCGCCGAAACGCCGCAAACGCGCCGACCAGTTCATCGCCGACGCCACGGAAATCGCCGCCGGCGACCTCGTCGTCCACCAGGACCACGGCATCGGCCGCTATGACGGCTTAGAGGCCGTCACCGTCAACGGCGCCGCGCATGACTGCCTGCGCATCCTCTATGACGGCGGCGACAAACTCTTCCTCCCCGTCGAAAACATCGACCTGCTGTCCCGCTTCGGCCAGGAAACCGACGGCGTCTCGCTGGACAAACTCGGCGGCGCCTCCTGGCAGGCCCGCAAGGCCAAAGCCAAAAACCGCATCCAGGACATGGCCGCCGGCCTCATCCGCCTCGCCGCCGAGCGCCAGATGCGCGACGCCCCCATGCTCACCGCCGATGAAGGCGCCTTCGCCGAATTCTGCGCCCGCTTCCCCTACACCGAGACCGAGGACCAGGCCAAAGCCATCTCCGACGTTCTGGAAGATTTCGCCGCCGGCCGCCCCATGGACCGCCTGATCTGCGGCGACGTCGGCTTCGGCAAAACCGAGGTCGCCCTGCGCGCCGCCTTCGTCGCCGCCATGTCCGGCACCCAGGTCGCCGTCGTCGTCCCCACCACTTTGCTCGCCCGCCAGCACTTTCGCGTCTTCTCCACGCGCTTTGAAGGCTTGCCCGTCAAAGTTGCGCAGCTCTCGCGCATGGTCACGCCCAAGGAGGCCAGCGCCGTCCGCGCCGGTCTGGCCGATGGCAGCATCAGCATCGTCATCGGCACGCACGCGCTCATGGCTAAATCCGTGGCCTTCGCGGACCTCGGCCTGCTCATCGTCGATGAAGAACAACATTTTGGCGTCGCCCACAAAGAGCGCCTGAAGCAGCTCAAAGCCGACGTCCACGTCCTCACCCTCACCGCCACCCCCATCCCGCGCACCCTGCAACTGGCGCTAACGGGCGTGCGCGACCTCTCCCTCATCACCACCCCGCCGGTTGACCGTCTCGCCGTCCGCACCTTCATCATGCCGTTCGACAGCCTCATCATCAAAGAAGCCATCGCCCGCGAAAAATTCCGCGGCGGCCAAATCTTCTGCGTCGTCCCGCGCATCGAGGACCTCGACCCCATGGCCGCCCGCCTGCGCGAAATCGTCCCCGACATCAAAACCATTGTCGCGAACGGCCGCCTCGCCCCCACCGAGCTGGAGCGCGTGATGACCGAATTCGGCGAGGGCAAATACGACATCCTGCTCGCCACCAACATCGTGGAATCCGGGCTGGACATGCCTGCCGTCAACACCCTCATCATCTACCGCGCAGACATGTTTGGTCTCGCCAGTTTGTACCAGCTTCGCGGCCGCGTCGGTCGCGGCAAGCAGCGCGGCTACGCCTACCTCACCTGGCCGGTCCACCACCGCCTCTCCGCCGCCGCGCAAAAACGCCTGGAGGTCATGCAAACCCTCGACCAGCTCGGCGCCGGCTTCACCCTCGCCTCACACGACCTTGACCTGCGCGGCGCCGGCAACCTCCTGGGCGACGAACAATCCGGCCACATCCGCGAAGTCGGCATCGAACTCTACCAGCAAATGCTGGAGGACGCCGTCAACGCCATCCGCGCCGAAGGCCGTGGCAAAAAAGCCGAAGACCGCGACTGGACCCCCAACATCAACCTCGGCCTGCCCGTCCTCATCCCGGAAACCTACGTCTCCGATCTCCCGGTTCGCCTCGGCCTGTACCGCCGCATCGGCGCGCTCACCTCGGATGCCGAAAGCGAGGCACTCGCCGCCGAACTCGTCGACCGCTTCGGCAAACTCCCCGCCGAAGTCGAGAACCTGCTCGAAACCGTCGCCCTCAAACGCGCCTGCCGCGCCGCCGGCGTGGAAAAGCTGGACGCCGGCCCCAAAGGCATGGTCATCGCCTTCCGCAAAAACGACTTCGCCAACCCCCCCGGCCTCATCGCCTGGATCACCTCGCGCGGCGCCACCCTAAAAATCCGCCCCGACCAAAAACTCGTCGTAGCCCGCGACATGGACGTCTCCGCCCGCGTCGCCATCGCCCGAGACGTACTAGGAAATTTGGTAAAACTGGCCAATTTGGAGCAAGCCGCGTAGGGCGGATGAGCGTCGCGTAATCCGCCATTTTGGCTTCAGCCCCGGTAGGAGGGGTGAGCGCAGCGTGGCCCGCTTCCATCACCCCGCAAACCCACCCGCCTCCAAAAACGCCCGCTCCTCGGCCGTCGTCTCCCGTCCCATCGCCCCATTCCGATGCGGAAAGCGCCCAAACCGCGCAATAATATCCCGGTGCATCACCGTATATTTCAACAACTCCGCATCACCCAGCGCCGTATAAAGCTGCACCGCACGCTCCTGGTCCGCTAACGCCTCGGAATGCATGAACGGCAGATAAAAAAACGGCCGCATCAACACCTCGGTCGCCGCATCAAACCCGCGCGCAATCGCCCGCCCAGCCACGCCCCGCGCCACGCCGTCGGTCGCAAAGGCATGCGCACTGCCGCGAAACATATTGCGTGGAAACTGGTCGAGCAAAATCACCAGCGCCAGTGCGCTTTCGGCACTTTCCTCCCACCCCGCCAGTTCACCGCGCGCCGCCGCCTCGTGCACTGCCAGAAACCGCCCCCTGATCCCCAGGTCAAAAATTTCGTCCTTGCCGAACCAGCGCTCAGGCCCCGCATTGCGCCAGAACCGGACAACCTCGGTTGACGTAACGACGTCCATTCCGCTTCCCCCCGGTTAAACAACCGCGGCCGGCACAGGGCGATTAACCGCCCCCATCATCCCGCTAATTCCCTAGCAGTTCCTGCTTCAATGCCGGCACGGCCGCGTTCTGCCCAATAAAAACCGCCAGCATCAGTTTGGCAAACTGCACATCCGCAATGTGCCCCACGGGTTTTCCATCGTAATAAGCATCCGCGCCCTGCGGCCGGAACACCAGCGTCACATTCTCTCCCGCCTTCACCGGCCGCAACGCCGTCAAAAACTGCGTCAGCAACGTTTGCGAAAGCACGCAAGGCGCCACACAATTTCGCGTCAGCCCCTTGCGCCACGTCCCGCGCATGGAATCCGCGCCCACATCATGCACAAAATGCATCTGCACCAGCTTAATCCCGGGGGAGGCAAGGATAGCATCCCCATTGTGACTTGGCTGCTGCAAATACAGACCCGCGACGTAAATATGGATGCTTAACATCGAGTACGTCCGCAACCCAATCCCGTTAAGCACCAGCCGCGTTGTCCCCACGGTCGTCGTGTCGGCCAAGGTAACACCCGCCACCTGCGCCGCGCCTGCAGGCCCGAGGCCACACGCCGCAAGTGCCGCAGCCAACACAATCCGCCGCATCGGCATCAAAACTCTATCAAATCGCAACAACGGCATATCTCCCCATGGGAGTGGCAAGTTCAAGGCGGATAAGTGCAACTTGCGTATAGTATGCCTTAACACCATGCAACTTATCCGGCACTCGCCCCGTTATAGCGTCTTCCAGAACGAAATGGCACAGCTAATCGGGGTCGGCGTATTCGGGTGCTCATTTGCCTCAGTCGTGGTGGTCGCCTGCCCGGTCGCAACCGATTGGCCAACACCGTTAATCACGCCATAAACGGGCCCGGTAGTTCCACCGGCGATATTGGCCGCCGACGTGCGCACGTTATACTGTTCCAGCCCCTGGCAGATATTCGCATTGCCACCCATAAAAACGGGTACGGCAAAAAACACCACGACAGCCACAATGAACACACCAAGAACATATCTCATATTAAAAATCCTTAAATTTCAAAAGTCCGTACAACGTCCGTTCTTCTCCCAATCGCCATAGCGCGTTGGCTCCGGCCCCTTCTGTCCGCCAATCTCGGGCACCAGCTTTGGCTCGGTTTTCTTGTCTTCCGGCTTGGTCGTGGGAGTTTTTTCTTCGTTTCTCATCATTGTAACATGGGAGTTATGTAATGGTTTCACAAGTGACACGCACGTTAATTATTGGGCAGCCGCCTGCGCCGCCTCGGCAATCCGCTGCTCATCCAACGGCCGCCAGGAGGCACTTTGCGGCGCATTGGCCAGTGATTGCTTAAAATACCCCAGCGCCTCGGGTGTAATTTCCCCGGCCTGCTCAGCCAGCGCCTCACCCAGATACGCCTCGCCCTGGCTGGCATCCGCTGAGTTCGGATCCTCGGTGGCCAGTCTGGTCCGTAACTCGCCTATAAATACCGTCAACTGCGCCTGCGCCGCCTCCTGCTTGGCCTGCCACTGCGCGTGCGGCTCCGATGGTATGTTCGGCGTGCTGCCCGGCAGATACAGTGCAAACCCCGCCACAGGTACGGCCAGCACGGTCGCAATCAGCAGCAGTTTCGCATTGCCATTCCACACCGGCTCCACAAACCCATCGGCGGCCAGCAACCGCCGCTCCACCTCCAGCTTCGCGGCACTATATTCCGCCGGCCCAATCCGCCCCTCGGCCGAATCCCGCGCCAGTTCATCCAACTGTGCCTTGTGCAACGCCAGTGCCACCTCGCGCCGCCCCTGCAAACCCCGTGGCCCCGCAAACACCACCAGCAACGGCAGCATCAACACCACCGCCAGGCCCAGCATCCATAAAAATATCATTTCAACAATTCATCCAGCCGTTTGGCATCGGCGTCAGAGAGCGGGGCAGGGGCCGCCACCTTCCCGCGCCGTGCCATCCAAAACCCAAAAACCCCAAGCAGCAGCGCCACAAACGGCGACGCATACAACGCCCATGTCAGCGGCATGAACGGCGGCTTCAGCAGCACGAAAATCCCATAGCGCTGCACCATGTAATCCAGAATGCTCTTGCTGGAATCCCCCGCCACCACCTGCTGGCGGATAATCACCCGCAACTGCTTCGCCAAAGCGGCTGATGACCCCTCGATGCTTTCATTCTGGCACACCAGGCAGCGCAACTGGCTGCCAATATCCTCCGCCCGCGTCTCCTGCGCTTGGCTTAGCGTCACGCCATCGCGCGTCACCTCCTGCGCGTACGCCAGCACGGGCACCAACGCCAGCACAAATACCAGTTTTCTCATGCGTATTGCTGCAACAATGGCTGCAACGTCCCGCTTACCACGTCATCAGTCAGCGCTCCCGCATAACGCCAGCGCACCACCCCGGTCCTGTCCACCAGATACGTCTCCGGCACGCCATAAACCCCCCAGTTTATCGCCGTCAGCCCGGACGCATCCGCCGCCAGCCGCGTATAAGGGTTCCCGTTCGCCGCAATAAAATTCGCCAAATCCCCCGGCTGGTCCTGGTAAGCAATCCCCCAAATCTCCAGCCCTGCCTTGGCAAGTTTCGCCAGCATCGGCGCCTCCTGCAAACACGGCACGCACCAGGAGGCAAACCAGTTCACCAGCACCGGCTTGGGCAGGCTCAACAAATCCGTATTGGCAAACCCCTGTCCACCATCGGCCCCCGGCAACGCAAACACCGGCAGCTTCTTACCAATCAACGGCGAGGGCAGCGCATGCGGATCATAAGCATTCTCCTGCATCCGCCTTAAAATCGTATAAAACCCCGCACCGCCAACCACCACCACAGCCAGCGGAATCCCAAACATCAACCGTCTACGCAAAGGCGACATCACGCCACCGCCCCAGCCGGCTTTTTCCGGGAAGGCGCCCCAACGCGCAGCCTTCTGTCAGAGAGCGAAATCCCACCCCCCAACGCCATAATCAGCCCGCCCAGCCATATCTCAGGCGCCAGCGGATGCCGGTTCAACCGCAACTCCGCCCCGCCCGTGCCCGCCGGTTCGCTGGCAAACACCGCGTAAATATCCTGGAACCCATTGGTCTTAATCGCCGCCGTATTCGTCACCACCTTCTGCGCCGCAAAATACCGCCGCGCCGGATGCAGCGTCAAAAATACCGCTCCATTTTCGCTCAACGAAACATCCGCCACCCGCTGCGAAAAATTCGGCCCTGGCGCATCATGAATATCATTCAGCGTCCAGGTATACCCGCCCAATTCGGTCGACTGCCCCGGTGTCAGCACAATCACTTTCTGCGTCGCCAGCGTCATGCCGGCAATGCCCAGCACCATCACGCCAAACCCAATATGCCCCAGCGTCGCGCCAATCGCCGCCCGCGGCAACGCAAACAACCGCGCCACCGAACCAGCCGCCGATACCCTGAACAACCGCACCCGCCCCGCAATATCCGTGAGTGCCGCAAGCACAACCCAAACGCCGCCCGCCAGCCCCATCGCCGCGATCACATGCCGGTCCGCCGCCACCACCAGAAACACCACCAGCGCCACGCCAGCCGCCAGCCACAACTGCTGCAACACCGGCAGCAACGCCGCCCGCTTCCACGCCAGCAGCGGCCCCACGCCCATCGCCAGAATAATTGGCCCCGTCAGCGGCAGCACCACCTGGTTAAAAAACGGCGCCCCAATGGAAAGCTGAACCCCAAACAGCAAATTCACAAACGGCGGATACAGCGTCCCGGTAAACACCACCGCCGCAATCGAGCACAAAAATATATTATTCAACACCAGCGCGCTCTCACGGCTCAACGGCGCATAAATCCCCGTCGCCGCCAGCACCGGTGCCCTAATCGCAAACAACAGCAGCGACCCGCCAATCGTGATCCCCAGCAACGCCAGAATAAACAACCCCTGGTCCGGCGCCGCGGCAAACGAATGCACCGAGTTCAAAATCCCCGACCGCACCAAAAATGTCCCGGACAAACTTAACGAGAACGTCGCAATCGCCAACAGCACCGTCCACGCCTTCAACGCCTCGCGCTTCTCCACCACAATCGCGCAATGCAACAACGCCGTCCCCGTCAGCCACGGCAGCAGCGCCGCATTCTCCACCGGGTCCCAAAACCAATACCCGCCCCAGCCCAGCGTATAATAACTCCACCAGCTTCCCAGCGTGATTCCCGCCGTCAAAAAGCACCACGAGAGCAGCGCCCAAGGCCTTACCCAGCGCCCCCAAGCCGCATCAATCCGCCCCTCGATCAGCGCCGCGATCGCAAACGCAAACGCCACCGAAAACCCAACATACCCCGTGTACAAAACCGGCGGATGAAACGCCAAACCAGGGTCCTGCAAAATCGGATTCACCCCCGCCCCATCCAGCGGCGGCGGCCACAGCCTGGTAAACGGATCAGACACCGTCAGCGTAAACAACAAAAACCCGCCCGAAACCAACCCCAGCACACCCAGCACCCGCGCCCGCAACGAAGCCGGCAACCCACTCCCAAACGCCGCCACCGTCGCCCCGCACAGCGACAATATAAAGCACCACAACACCATGGACCCATCATGGTTCCCCCAAGTGCCCGAAATCCGGTACATCAGCGGCACGATCGACGACGAAAAATCCGCCACATTCTCCACGGTAAAATCAGAAACCACGCCCGCATAAATCAACGCCAGGAACGCCGCCCCAATCGCCAAAAAATGACTCAACGCCAACGCCGGCGCCGCCCGCATCGCCCGTGCATCGCGCAACCCCGGCGCAAAAATCCCAATCACCCCCTGCGCAAACGCCAAAGCCACCGCCAACGCCAACGCAAAATGCCCAAGTTCCGGTATCACGAGCCGCTCCCCTTCACCTGCATGGTATTCCACGTACTCGCATCCGGCGGCGGCCCATACGCCGGGTTCCACTTGCCCGCATCCTTCAGCGACTCTTCAACATCCTTCGGCATGTACGATGACCCATGCTTCGCCAGCACCTCATCGGCCGCAAACTGCCCATCCGCGTTCATCGCGCCAATCGCCACCACGCCCTGTCCCTCGCGGAACAAATCCGGCAGCACACCGCTAAACACCACGGGCACCGAGGCCTGCCCATCCGTCACCCGGAAACTCGTCACCGGAATCCCCGCCGTAATCACGGTCGCCACCGTCCCCACCTGCACAACCCCACCCAGCCTAAAACTCAACCCCACCGCCGGCCCCTTCGCCACCACTTCCCGCGGCGACAAAAAAAACGTCAGCGTCGAGGAAAACGCCGCCAGCGACAGCCCCACTGCAGCGCTCAAACACACCCCCACCGCCAGCACCAGATACAACCGCCGCTTCTTAGGAGCCCGCATCAGCGTGTCTCCACGGCGCGCAGCCGCTTCGCCGCCCGCCGGTAGCGCGCAAACGTCAGCCACCCAATGCCCAGCAAAAACACCACCGTCACGCCGTAGCTGCCGTCGATAAACCCCGCGTACTTCATGCCCCGCGCTCCGCCGCCGCCACCAGCAGCGTCCGCGTCCGCCGCTCCATAATCGCGGCACACATCCGCGCGCACACCAGCGTCAAAAAGCTCAAATAAAACCCCAGCGTCGCCACCAGCAGCGGATACAGCATGGTGATATAAATCTTCGCCCCGCCGGAAACCGAAATCGTATTGCCCTGATGCAGCGTATTCCACCACTGCACCGAGAACACGATAATCGGCAGATTAATCGCCCCCACCAGCGCCAAAATCGCCGCCGCCCGGTACCCATGCGCCGGGTTATCAAACGCCCGTATCAGCGCGATATGCCCCAGGTACAAAAAGAACAGCACCAGCACCGAGGTCAGCCGCGCATCCCAAACCCAATACGCCCCCCACATCGGCTTGCCCCAAAGCGAGCCCGACACCAGGCACACAAACGTAAACCCGGCCCCCACGGGCCCAATCTCCTCCGCAGCCAGATCCGCCAGCGGATGCCGCCACACCACCGAAAAAAACGAAACCCCCGCCAGCATGGCATAGCCGGACATCGCCACCCAAGCCGCCGGCACATGCACGTACATAATCCGCGCCGCGTCCCCTTGCTCCCAGTCCGCCGGCGCAAACACATAGCCCCACACTAAGCCCGCCACCGTCAGCGCCATGGAAACCGCCGCCGCCCAGGGCAGGGCAGGGCGCACAAACCGCAAAAACCGCCCCGGATTGGCGAAATAATGCAACCAGGCCCCGGTCTTGCTCATGCGGCCGGCCGTCAAAGTATTTTCACTCATGCCTACCTAATAGGCTACTGCCGCCCGGATTTGAAGCCGCACGGATTCCGTATAATCTCCCCCCATGACAAACTATTGGCTGGTAAAATCCGAACCCGACGCCTTCTCCTGGGACCAGCAGGTCCAAAACCGCGTGGAACCCTGGACCGGCGTGCGCAACCACAGCGCCAAGCTCAACCTGAAAGCCATGAAAAAGGGCGACCTGGCCTTTTTCTACCACTCCAACGTGGGCAAGGAGATCGTCGGCATCGTCAAAGTCGCCACCGAGGCCTACCCCGACCCCACGGCCGAGAGCGGCGGCTGGGTCTGCGTCGACATGCAGGCCGTCAAACCGCTCCCCCACCCGGTCTCCCTTGCAACCATCAAATCCGACCCCAGGTTTAAGGACCTCGCCCTGGTCCGTCTCTCCCGTCTCTCCGTCGCCCCGGTGAGCGCCGAGCACTGGGCGCAACTCTGTGCTTTGGGAGGTGTTAAATGACCGAGACTGCAATCCTGGGCGGCGGCTGCTTCTGGTGCACCGAAGCCGCCTTCACCGAGCTCTCCGGCGTCACCGCCGTCCAATCTGGTTACGCCGGCGGCCACCTCGAAAACCCTAGCTACCGCCAAATCTGCACCGGCACCACCGGCCACGCCGAAGTCGTGCAAGTCACTTATCGCCCCGCAATCCTCCCCTACGAGGACCTCCTCCGAGTCTTCTTCACCATCCACGACCCCACCACCCTCAACCGCCAGGGCGCGGACATCGGCACCCAGTACCGCTCCGTCATCTTCTACGAATCCCCCGCCCAAAAACTGTCAGCCGAAAAAATCATCGCCGAATTCGAATCCTCCGGCGCCTGGGGCCAAAAAATCGTCACCGAACTCTCCCCCGCCCCCAAATTCTACCGCGCCGAGCCCGAGCACGACCAATACTTCGCCCGCAACCCCTATTCCGGCTACTGCAACGCCGTCATCACCCCAAAAATCACCAAACTCCGCAAACTCTTCTCCGCCCGCCTCCGCAAACCCGCCTAACCCCAACCCACCCCCATCCCCCACCGTCATGCCCCGCGAAAGCGGGGCATCCACGCCTTCCTTCTCCCCACCATCACCCCATCCACATCCCCACCGTCACACCCCCCCCCGCCCCAACCGTCATGCTAGCGCAAGCTGGCATCTCCCCCGGCCCTCCCACACCCCCACCATCATGCCGGCGAACGCCGGTATCCACGTCTTTCTTCTCCCCACCCCCGCCCTCAAATTCTACCGCGCCTAGCCCGAGCACGACCAAATACTTCGCCCGCAACCCCTATTCCGGCTACTGCAACGCCGTCATCGCGCCAAAAGTTACAAAACTGCGGAAGGTTTTCGCGGACCGGCTGCGGGTTAAGGGGACATAGAGGGTGACCGCAAGCCAAACGGCAGGTAAAGAAGAAGTTTTTTGCACCGCAGCAGGTGTTGTTATATACTTGTCATGACGGGAAGCTATATTCCCGGTCCCGGCGTGGGGAGGCTATAATATGCGGTTTTCGAGGAAGTAACGATGTCCGTGATCAGAGGTAATGCCGCCAGTATCGTAACAGCCTCGCTTAAGTATATGCCGGACAATACCCCGTGCCGCGATGCTTATTCCAAATCAGGTTTTACGCTGTCTGAGGAATTAGATGGCAAGCGCCTATATCTTCTCGCGGCGGAAGAAATATGTGAAGCGCCAGCAGATATTAGCATCGGAGCTTAAGGCATTCCGGTGCATTTAATAACTATTCTAAATCGGGCAATCCCAAAGGGTATTTTATGCAGATAAAAGCGACAAATGAGCTTCTTACCGTAGAGAAGCTTCTGAATTCCAGGTGGGTTTGGGCAGACTCCACAGGGAAAATATTCAGCAAATCATTATACTTTGGTGCCGATGGAAATATAAAAGTTTATAGGACGGAGCACGAGCATACTTGGTCTTTTAGAGAGGGTAAGCTACGCATTTTTAATGATAAAGCTCAACCATTTTGGCTTTTCGATACCGTAATCCAGGTTGACGATCGCTTGGCCTTGATTGGGCGGAATGTTGATGTTCCTGACTGGTGGTTTTCTCTGACCGAGTACCGCGCAGAAACTAAACTTCAGGTTGACGAAATTGATCTCTCTGCTGAAGGTGCTGCTGAAGGTGCTGCTGAGGGGGGTGAGGAAGAGGGAATCCGCCTTGTCATCTGGGATTTGGATGAAACTTTTTGGAACGGTACTTTGACTGAAGGCGGCATTACGCCAATCCAATCCAATATAGATATGATCGAAACGCTAAATAGTCGCGGCATTGTTAACGCAATTTGCTCGAAGAATCATTTTGAGGAAGCCAAGCAAGCTTTAGTTGAACTTGGGATTTGGGACAGCTTTGTTTTTCCGGAAATTTCATTTTCACCAAAAGGCGCGATGATCAAAAATATCATCAAAAACGCCCAGCTACGCCCAGAAACTATTTTATTCATCGATGACAACAAATTAAACCTGAACGAGGCATTGCATTACGTTCCAAAACTTAAAACGGCAGAACCGGACATTCTACCGACGTTGTTGGATGACCCAAAATTTACCGGCAAGCCTGATCTGAAGAAATCTCGCCTCGCTCGGTACAAGATACTGGAGGCAAAGCTCTCCGAGAAATCTGCCGCAAACGGTGATAACGAGGAATTTTTGCGCAATAGTGACATTCGCATTAGTTTTCACGATGACATCGAAGATGAGTTTCCCCGTATCCACGATCTCGTTAACCGCACCAATCAGCTTAATTTCACAAAAAACCGCTGGCCTGAGGATACTGAGGAAGCAAAAACTCAATTTCAGAAAGAAATCAACCGCTTTGGTGCCTTTGCCCAGTACATAAAAGTTTCAGATCGCTTTGGAAATTATGGCATTTGCGGCTATATAGCGGGGCGCCGGGACGAAGATAATCTTAGGCATTTCCTGTTTTCCTGCCGCGCCCTGAATATGGGTGTTGAGCAATTTGCCTGGAAAACAATTGGCCGGCCAAGTCTGAACATCAAAGGGCCTATTGTTTCAGATCTCGATATGGACGTCGACTGGATAAGGGTAGTTGATGATGCCGACGAAAATAATGCCGCAGTGCCAAGCGATGAGATGCTCACCGTATGCATCCGAGGAGCCTGCGACTTGATGGTAACATCGCAATATCTGCGTACAAAGGTTAAAACCATCGAAGAATTCAACTATGCTTATCACGGCTGGGAGATATGTTCCCTACCACGCATCATCGCGCTACGCGATGAAATAAAGACGCCTGAAAATCAGGAGATCATCAAACATCTACCTGGCATGCCGACAACACGATTTGATTCTGACGTTATCAACGGTACGGCCGACGCCTACGTCATTTCTCTTTCTCAGGAGTCATTTAGTGGCTATTTTCGTTCTAAAACAACGGGCATGATATTGCCGTTACGACATGCTAACGTGAATCCTTGGGCTCATGCTGATGCAAAACCAGACTATACAAAAATGCCGTATGATGAGGTGAGCAAGATCGTCAGCGCAGGCACCAGCCGCGAACAATGGGCATACATTGCCGCTGAATTCGACTCCATAGGCGGTTTTAATCCTGCGCTTTTCATGAGTGACGTACATGATATGTTCACGCTTCTGAAAAGCCACGGTAAGCCAGTCATCATTATCGGACTTAATGATAGCGTCGGCCGTGACACGTATATTTTAGATTTCTTTGACAAAGTGAACCGGATTGTGAAACCGCTCGTTGACGAGTATGGCTTCGCTTATATTGAGGTTACTAAATTCATTCATAACGAGGGTGACCTGGCAAATGACGGCCACTTTGGTGGGCCACATTTTGCTCGTCATGTCTACGCCGAACTGGCCAATGAGATTTTTAAACATCTATCTTTAGCAAGGACGGAACTAAAAGAGACATCACATTCGTTGAATTTTTAGTCTTGGAGGGGCGGATAAGCTCAGCGCAAGCCGCCCCTCCCTCCCCAAAACCGCCAACTCATTCCTTTTCCGACACAAACCCGCACAAATTGGGGTGCAAGCAAAAAATAAAGCTATACTAACAACGCGTTATAACACAACCCTCACAAATGCTCCACGTGGAGCACCCCTACGCCACCTTCCAATACCGCAACGCGCACCCCAGCATCGCCACCTGCACCACGCACGCAATCGCCACGCATCCCGGCCAGCCATACGCATGCCACAGCCCGCCCGGCACCATCCCCCCGGCACTCCCGCCGATATAATAAATCCCCACATACAGCCCCACGGCGGTGGATTTCGCCTCCCGCGCCGCCACGCTCACAAACGCCGTCCCCAGCGTCTGCTGCATAAAAATCCCTGAACTCAGCAGCAACAATCCCAACCCAATCGCCCACAAAGGTGCTGCCAGCGTCAACCCCAGCCCCGCCCAGCACACCGGTGCCGCCACCGCCATCACCCGCCGCCGCCCAAACCGGTTGGCCAGCCGCGCCGCCAGCGGGCTCATCACCACCCCGCCCAGGTACACTACAAAAATCCCACCCAGCGCCGCCGGCCCCAAAAAATACGGTGCCGCCGCCAACCGGAAATTAATAAACGTAAAAATCGCCACCAGATTAAACAGCACCCCAAACCCCACGGCATAAGTCGCCAGCAGCCGCTTGTTGGTCAGATGCAGCGGAAACGCCCGCAACGCCCGCCGCAAACCATACTGCGGCCTAAAATGGGTCTCCTTCGGCAACATCCAGGCAATCACCCCAGCCAACACCAGCGTCAGCGCCGCAATCGCCCAAAACGCCGCCCGCCAGCCAAACCCGGCGGTCATCAACCCCGCCAGCAACCGCCCGCAAAACCCGCCAAAAATCGCGCCGGACATATAAGTCCCCGCCAACCGCGCCGCCGTGGGTCCGCTGGTCTCCTCGCCAATGTAAGCAATGGTGATGGTGAAAATAAACGGCAGCAGCAGCCCCTGCGCAAACCGCCACAGCACCAGCGCATCAAAACTTCCCGCGGTAGCCGCCAAAATGGTCGGCACCAGCAGCAAAACCGCCGCTCCCACTATGAATTTCTTCCGCCCAAACCGGTCGGAAATCAGCCCAACCACCGGTGCCGCCATCGCCGTTGCCACCAGCGGCGCCGTCACCGTCAACCCCGTCTGCGCCTCGGAGACATGAAAATTCGCCGCCAGCACCGGCAACAGCGCCTGCGTGCACCACATGTTGATAAACGTCGCAAAACCTCCGGCAAACGCCGCCAGATTCAGCCGCGCACTAGAACCGGCGCTCGTAGACAGTGATGACATCGCCAGGCTGCGCCAATGCAAACAGAGTTGCGCGATACGGGGCAGGGGTGCCGCCCGTCACGCGGGTAACTCCGGCATAGCCTTGCTCCGCCCGGTAAGTGAAGCCTCCAGCAATGGAAACAGCCGTCAGAACAGTCATGCCCGGACGGAATGGATACTGCCCCGGCGTATTCACCTCACCCAGAATATAAAACGGCCGGTAGGTGGAAACCTCCACCGCCACGCTCGGGTGCAGGATCAACCCGCCATCCTCCAACCCCATGGCAATGGCCGCACTCAACCCGTCGGTACTCCGCCCCGCGGCCTTCACCAGCCCCAGCAACGGCAAATCCACCATGCCGCTGTCATCCACCTGATACGTCCCGGAAAGCTGCGCCTGGTTATAAATCCTGATACTCAGCGTATCCCCCGCCCCCAACTGGTACGGGCCCCCAGGTGGGGGCGGCAACGCAGGCAAGCCGGCCCCAGGTGCCTCCAGCGTGGCGCACCCACTCAACGCCACCAGCAAACCGCCAAAAATATCCCGCCGCCTCAGGTTCATACACTCTATATATTATGCAACTTAAAATAGCGCCAGATTGACCCCGCCGCCCCCCGTGTTACGAGCAAGCATGATGCACGACCGCACCGCCCTCATCGCCGCCGCCCGAGCCATGGCCGCGCGTGGTCTCGCGCAAGGCACCTCCGGCAATCTGTCCTGCCGCACCGAGCAAGGCATCCTCATCACCCCCTCCGCCATCCCCTACGACCAGCTAACGCCGGAAATGCTCCCCCTCATCCGTCTGGACGGTGAATACGGCGCTTACGATGGCGACTACCGCCCCTCCTCGGAATGGCGCTTCCACCTGGACATCTACCTCGCCCGCCCGCAGGTCGGCGGCGTGGTGCACCATCACGCGCCCTATTGCACCGCGCTCTCCATGGCCCGGCGCGAAATTCCCGCCTGCCATTACATGATCGCCCGCTTCGGCGGCGCTCCCGTCCGCTGCGCCCCCTACGCCTTGTTCGGCACGGCGGAACTTTCCGCCCATGTGCTGCAAGCGCTGGAAGACCGCACCGCCTGCCTCATGGCCAGCCACGGCGGCATCGCCACCGGCAAAACCATCGAAGCCGCGTTGAGTGCCGCCACCGAGCTGGAAACCCTCGCCCAGCAATACCTGCTCTCGCTCGCCGCCGGCGGCCCCGCGCTACTTACCGATGCGCAAGTCGCCGATGCCCTCGCTCAATTTGCCCAGGTCTACGGCCCAAACACCGGCAAATCCCGCTAATCCACCGCCGCCAGCCGCCGCAGCTTGCTCGCTGGCACTGCCCTGGGCGCGCTCTGGGATGTGCGGGTGATCTTGAATGTGGAAATCGAGCGGTTCAGCTCATTGATTTCACTCTTCAGTGAATGCACCGCGGCGGAGGCTTCCTCCACCATGGCGGCATTCTGCTGCACCACCATATTCATCTGGCTCACCACCTCGCTCACCTGATTCAGTCCGCCGGACTGGTGCTGCGCCGCGCGGGCAATACCCGAAACCAGCCCCTCGATCTGCGCCACATTGGTGCCGATACTCTCCAGCGACGTCCCGGTCTTACGCACCAGCTCCACGCCCTGCACCACCTGCGAGGACGAGGTGGAAATCAGCGATTTAATTGCCTTCGCCGCCTCCGCCGAGCGCTGCGCCAAGGCCCGCACTTCCGAGGCCACCACGGCAAACCCGCGCCCCGCATCCCCGGCCCGCGCCGCCTCCACCCCGGCGTTCAGCGCCAGCAGATTGGTCTGGAAGGCAATATCGTCGATCAGTCCAATAATCTGACTGATTTCCTGCGATGACGCCTCGATCTTGTTCATCGCATCGCCCGCTTCCGTCACCACGCTACGCGAATTGGCGGCGCCGGAATTAGCCGCCCCCACCGCGACGTGCGCCTGCGCCGCGCCACTGGCAGTGCGCTTCACGCCCTCGGTCAGCTCGGTCAGCGCGGTGGTTGTTTCCAGCAAACTGGCAGCCTGCTGCTCGGTCCGCCGCGCCAGATCGTCCGTCGCCCGGGAGATTTCGTCGATGCTGCTGTTAATGACGCTGGTCGCTACCTGAATACCCGAAAGTGTACCGGCTAGCCGCTCCAGCGCGCTGTTAAAATCCTCGCGCAGCCCGGCGTACTCTTCGGGCAGGCCGTCACCGATGCGGTGTGTGAGGTCGCCAGCCGCCAGGGCGCTCAGGGCCGTGCCCACGGTCTGCATAACGGTTTCTCGGATGGAAGTTTGGGCGCGGGATTCGGCGGCGAGGCGCGCTGTCTCGGAGGCGCCTAGATAGACCGAGACGGCGAGGTCCATATCCAGGAACGTTGCTTTCACCAGCACGGCCAATTCGGCGCTCAGCTCCTGGGCATCTTCCTGGCGTTGCCAGAACCGGCGTTTGGGCCAGCGCGCCGCAACCACGGCGGCGATCAGCGGTTCCAGGATCAACGCATAGCCGCCGATATACCAACGCGGCTCCAGCCCGATGCGGGCATGGATTTCGCCCACTTTTGTTACCGCCTCCAGATATTTCTGGTCGAAATCGCCTTCGGTGATGGTGCTCCAATGCGCGATCTGCCGTGCCTGGACGTGCTTCATCATCTCCTGGCTGGGGAAGAAGGCGGAGGTCTCCGGCTCCGACCCGGCCTTGGCATAGAAGGCTTGCAGCGCCGTGGGTAGCGCTTGGCGGATCACGGTTTTTATCCCCCTCAGCCGTGCCAGCGCCTTCGCGTTCATGTTGATAAAGTTGAGACGATCGGCCAGCGGGTTCGCATCCAGCATCACGGGACTTTCTTTTTGGGGGTGAGAACAGGTGGTCTAATCTGGCCGGCTGGAGCTTAAGCCCCGATTAAATCCGCGGATTAAAATTTGCTGGGTCCCGGCAATTTGCCGTCCGGGCGGGGCGTCATATAACGACTCATGGATTTGAATTTTTCCGAGGACGAAATTCAGCGCTACGCGCGGCATATTCTACTGCGCGAGGTCGGCGGGGTGGGGCAGGCGCGGCTGAAAGCTGCCAAAGTGCTGATCGTGGGCGCCGGCGGGCTGGGCTCGCCACTGGCCTTGTACCTGGCCGCCGCCGGGGTGGGCACCATGGGCCTGGTGGATGGCGATGTGCTGGAGCTTTCCAACCTGCAACGCCAGATCGCGCATGGCATGCCAAATCTGGGCCGGCCGAAAGTCGAGTCGGCCGCCGAGTCGATGCGGCGGATCAACCCGCTGGTGCAGGTGAATACCTACAACCACCGTCTGGACGCGGCCAACGTGGCGGGACTGGTGGAAGGTTACGATATCGTCTGCGACGGCACGGATAATTTCGCCACGCGCTTCCTGCTCGCCGATGCCTGCGTGGCGGCCCGGCGCACGCTGGTAACCGCGGCGGTGCTGCGCTTCGAAGGCCAGCTTTCCACGTTCAAACCGCACGCTGACCCAGAGGGACCATGCTATCGCTGCCTGTACCCGCAACCGCCGCCCGAAGGGCTGGTGCCGAGCTGCTCCGAGGCCGGGGTGCTGGGCGCGGTGACCGGGGTGATGGGCACCTTGCAGGCGACCGAAGTGCTCAAGGAAATCATGGGCATCGGCACCTCGATGTCGGGCTGGCTGCTGGTGTGGGACGCGCTGGCGGCGGAATTCAGGAAAATAAGGTTGCGGAAGGATCCGGCATGCCCCGTATGTGGTTGAGGGGCTTTGCCCTCGCGTTATTGCTGCTCTGCGGCTGGACCACCGTGCCCGAAGGCACCGGCCCGGGGCCGGGGGTGGGGCAGGTGACCAAGCTGCCGGTGCCGCGTTTTGTGTCGCTGCGCACCAACGAGGTGAATTTCCGCGCAGGGCCGGGGTTCCAATACCCTGTTACCTGGGTTTACCAGCGCGACGGGTTGCCGGTGGAAATTATCGGCGAGTTTGACGTGTGGCGGCAGTTGCGCGCGCCGGACGGCGGCACCGGCTGGGTGCATGAGGCAACAGTGCGCGCGCGCCGGACCTTCTACATCACGGCCCAGCAGGCGGTGCTGCGCGCGGCCGCGGACCATGGGGCGGCGGCCGTCGCGTATTTGCAGAACGGTGTCAGCGGCATACTGGTTACCTGCGCTCCGGCGTCGGATTTCTGCAAGGTGGCGGTGGGGCAGTACACCGGCTACCTGGCGCGCGAGGATTTCTGGGGAGTCTTCCCTGGTGAGGCTGTTAAGTAAAATAAAGTTTTCCACAGAAAAGGACTCGGGAATGCCCCGCTAGATATTGCGGGTCAGCCTCGCTCTCTCTACTGTATTTTGTAGTTGGAGTGAGGAGAGCCACAATATGGAGTGGACGGAAGAGGCAATTGCTAAATTGCGGAGCTTGTGGGCCGAAGGGCTTTCGACCGCTGAAATTGGTCGTAGGTTAAATATTTCGAAAAATGCGGTCGTCGGGAAAGCTCATCGTCTGAGCCTGCCGCCGCGCCCGTCGCCGATCCGCCGCCATGAGGGTGAGGCCGCGGCTCCACGCGCAGCGGTGCCCAAACGGGTGCAGGGGGCGACACTGCCGCCGCTCTCGGCTGCCATGTCCGCGCCGTTGCCGGCCTTGCGGGCGATGATGCCGGCGGCGAAGTACAGCCAGCGCGCGACACCGTGCTGCTGGCCGATCGGGGAACCCGGCAAGCCGAGTTTCCACTTCTGCAATGCCTCCGCCGTAACGGGGAAACCCTATTGCGAAGAACATGCGGCCATTGCCTACGTGCGGGTGCGTGACCGCCGCGAGGATGCTGCCTGATTTTGTTCTCCGGCGCCGAGCCGGGGGAAAGTTTGAGCCTTTGAGAGCCGGATTGTCCGGGGTTGCATCGCATCGAGCGTATCGCCCCGGACGGTCCGGTTTTTCGTGCGTGTGTTAAAACATGTGCTGCGTTGCAGCACATGTTCCATTTGATAATTCCTGATTAATGCGCGTAGTCTGACGATGCCGGCGGACGTGACCGGCATAATGACCCACGCCCGGTTAAGTTCCGGTGTAAGAAAGGTGTCGATATGGAAACGATGCAGGATGACAATGTAGGCCAGCAATCCGCCCTCACGGGAATTGTCAAATGGTTCAACCCCGGAAAGGGCTATGGTTTTATAGCGCCGGATGCCGGCGGGGACGATATTTTCGTCCATATCAGCGCGGTACAGCATGCCGGCCTGCGCAAGCTGAACGAGGGAGAGCGCGTGCGCTTTGCCTTGCAGCAACGCGAGGGGCGCGTGGCTGCCGTGGGGATTGAGCGGCTGCATTAGATAGCCAGCATCCCCCTGCGCCCCGCCGCCTGATATAACAGCCCGATGAAGATGGAGTCGGGCATGGAGCAGGAACTGGCGGGGCTAGCTGTGGATGGCAAGGCGGCGCTGCCGCTTTATGGCGTAAGGCCGGACGGAGTGGCCGGTTTGTTAGCGCGGCTTGACCCTGCGCACGCCGCTATTGTCCGGGTGCAAGGCTTTACCGCGCAGGCGGGTGCGGTTGTGCTGCTGCCCGGTAGCGAGGGATTGCAAGCGGCTTTGCTCGGCTTGGGCACGGGGCCTGCGCTGCATGGTTTTGGCGCGGCGGCGGGGGCGTTACCCAGCGGCAAGGTGTGGCGGATTGAGCCGGGGGAGTTTGCCGCCGAAGAGGCCGCACTTGGTTTTCTGCTGGGGGCCTACCGGTTCGACCAGCTAAAAACCCAGAACAAAAAATTGCCGGCGCAACTAACACCTGGCCAGGTTCCGTTGCGGGTGCGGGTGATTGCGCAGGCGGTTTGCCTGGCGCGGGACTTGATCAACACACCGGCTAACCTATTGGGACCGGCCGAGTTGGCGCAGGCGGTGCTGGCGGTTGGCGAACGGTTTGGCGCGCAGGCGGTGCGGGTGCGGGGGGAGGCGCTGGCTACGCGCTATCCAGCACTGGCGGCGGTGGGAGCGGGCTCGGACCGTGGCGCTGAGACAGTAGTGCTGACATGGCAAGGATCACAGACAGACGCGCACGCCCCGCTGCTCTCGCTCTGCGGCAAGGGCGTGTGTTTCGACACCGGCGGCTATGATCTCAAGCCCAGCTCGGCGATGCTTCGTATGAAAAAAGATATGGGCGGGGCTGCAATTTTGTTGGGGCTTGCGCAGGCGGTGATGGCGCTGGATTTGCCGTTGCGGTTGCAGTTACGCATTGGCTGCGTGGAGAACAGTGTTTCGGGCCATGCCATGCGCCCGTCCGACGTGTTACAAACTGTTGCTGGATTGAGCGTTGAAGTTGGCAATACCGACGCGGAAGGGCGGCTGGTGTTGTGTGATCTGCTTGCCGAGGCGGCGCGCGAATCACCTGATTGGTTGATAGACGCTGCAACGTTGACGGGTGCGGCGCGCGCGGCGCTGGGGCCGGATCTGCCGGCGTTGTTCTGTAACAATGATCAACTGGCGGAAACAATTCTGGCGGCGGGTCAATTGGCCAATGATCCACTCTGGCGCCTGCCGTTATTTGATGGCTATGCGGCGTGGCTGGACAGCCCGGTTGCCGACCTTAACACCGTCTCTGCCAAGCCGATGGCCGGTGCGATTGTTGCGGCACTGTTCCTGCAACGTTTTGTTCCTGCACGGATTGCCTGGGCGCATGTGGATGTATATGCGTGGAACGATTCCAGCCGCCCGGGCCGGCCGGAAGGCGGCGAAGCGCAGACGCTGCGGGCCCTTCTCGCGGCGGTTGAAACACTTGCGGGCATGGAGCAGCGATTACAATCACGAGATGAATAAGCCCGCGGCGGCGCGATGAAGTTGCAATGATTTAATGCTTTTATTGACCTGAATATATGTTTATTGGCTTGAACTATTGCGGAACAATGCTTAATTGCAATCATGCTTGTTTGATTGCGCGATGGTGCCGAGTTTGGGTTTCCCGCGCAGTGGAGCAAGCGGGGAGTGGCTCCCGGTTCGGCCGATTGTCAGCTATGTTCGTTTGAACGGCGTGCTGGTCTTCAGCCGTTCCGATATAAGGCCACAGTTTAAAAAGTTAAAATAAGACGGCTTTTGCACTTTTTAGTTAAGGATCTGAAGTTTATGGCGGCACAACTTTCTTCCGACCAGTTGGTTGGAATTCTTCGTGATACAATTGTTTCCCTGGTACGGCGCGAGGGCGTGGATCTTTCGGCCCGGCAGCTCGGTGTGTTTCTCACCTGCTACCTGAACGATGGCGGACATACCGTGCGCGGTCTGGCGCAGGATCTGAATGTTTCCAAGCCTGCGATCACCCGTGCGTTGGATCGGTTGACGGAGTTGGATTTCGTTCGCCGCAAGGTGGACCCGGCGGACCGCCGCAGCGTGCTCGTACAGCGCACGGTGAAGGGGGCTGCATTTTTGCGGGAAACCCGGCATATTATGACTGATGCCCTTTCCTCGAACAAAACCGAAGCCGCAAGCCGCCGTAGCGCGACTTAAGGCCGTGACTTCCCCCCGCTGCCGCGTTGCTTTGGCAGCGATTCTAGGATTGTTTCTGATGAACTCTGCGCCTGCAATGGCGCAGAGTTCTCCGTTTGTGTTAACGCCCGCTGATCAAACACTGATTTCGCAGGTTGAAACTTACCTCAACAAGCAGACCGGGTTGACCGCAAATTTTCTGCAAGTGGCGGCGGATGGATCGACGCGCACCGGCAAGGCCTGGCTGGAACGGCCGGGGAAAATGCGGTTTGAGTATGATCCGCCGGACAAGCAACTGCTCGTGGCCGGGTTTGGGCTGCTGGTATATTACGATCCGCAGTTGGACCAGACGACGAATATTCCGCTCGGCAGCACGCCGTTGGGGATTCTTCTGGCAGAGCATGTGAATTTGAATTCCGCCGGCGTGGTGGTGACAAATATGCAGGTCCAGCCGGGGGAAGATGACATTACTTTAATCCGCAAGGATAAAGCCGGCGCCGGCAGCCTGACGCTGGTGTTCGGCACCAATCCGCTGGAACTGCGGCAATGGGTGGTGGTGGACGCGCAAGGGCGGCAGACGCGGGTGAGCCTGTATGATGTTGTGCCCGGCGGGCCGTATCCGGATTCACTTTTTCAATATAATACAGGCAGTTCGCCGATTCAGTCCGGCGGCTAGAGTCTCATGGATCTTACGATCGCTACCTGGAATATCAATTCATTACGGCTGCGCCAGGGTTTGTTGCATAAACTTATGGCAGGATTGCAGCCGGATGTGATTTGTTTGCAGGAAACCAAAGTGCCCGATGAGTTGTTTCCTGAGGCAATTGCCGGGGAAATCGGGTTTGCCCACGTGCTTAAGCGCGGCATGAAGGGCTATAACGGGGTTGCGATATTGTCACGTTTGCCGATTGTGTTAGTGGAAAATACGCCGGACTGGTGTGGCAGGAACGACTGCCGGCATGTTTCCGCGCGGGTGGAAACCGGTGGCGCGCCGATAACGTTACATAATTTTTATGTGCCCGCGGGCGGCGATATTCCAGACCGGGAACAAAACGTTAAATTTGGGCATAAGCTGGATTTCATCGCCGAGGCGCGGGCGCATTTTGCCACTTATCCGCCGGCGCGGGCTGTGCTGGTGGGGGATTTGAACATCGCCCCGCTGGAAAACGATGTGTGGAACCATAAGCAGTTATTGGGGATTGTTAGCCACACGCCGGTGGAAACCGCGGGGCTGAATGCGTGGATGGGCGAAGGGTTTGTCGATGCGCTGCGGCATTTTGTGCCGCCGGAGCAAAAGCTCTACACGTGGTGGTCGTACCGCAACCGTGACTGGGAGGCCTCCAACCGGGGGCGGCGGCTGGACCATGTGTGGGTGAGCCGCGACCTGGAGGCTGGGTTGACGGGGTATAAAATTCTGCAAGAGGCGCGCAACTGGGAGCAGCCCTCCGACCATGTGCCGGTGAGCGTGACGTTACGGCTCTGACGGATTTTCGACACGGCCCATGAAGAGGATGGCGCCGGTAGCGTTGTCGCGGATGAGGTAGAGGAACGGGTGGTCGGCGGTGAAGGGGACGGGGGTGACTGGCGCCTCTGGAGCAGACGCGGTGGCGACCATGATTATGCCCGTGGCGGCCGCGGCTTCGGTCTTGCTTTCGTCGACGCCGATATACGCATTATGGATCACTGCACCGATATAGAGGGGATGCACCGGGTCGGTGGCGATGCCGGAGAAATCCGCCGTGCCGGGGGCGAAAGAGTCTTTCATGCCCAGTTTTTGTAGCACGTCATTCAGGTTGAAATTGCTGGTGCTGGTGAATTTGGGAAGGGAAAGCTCGACCAGTGTCTGGGGGCTGTTGGCGGACCAGTCGTTGAGTTCGTCCGTGCTCAGGCTTGTTGCGAGCGCTGCGAGACCATCGATGTGCGTGGGCAAGATGATCACCATTGAGGCATCGCCGCGATAGGGCAGCGTGAGGATTTGCGCGCCGTCCGCTTGGGCAAGCGGGAAACGGGAGGTCATGTGCATCATGCGCACTGGGGTGTCGTTGCCAGGTGCCAGATGAAATGCTTGCTGATCCGTCGCGGATTTATCGAACGGCTGGTTCCAGGCGGCCTTGAAATAAATGGCGTTGGTCAGGACCAGGCGGGTGGCCGGAGTGAGGGCACCGGGACTTATCAGATTGGGGATTTTGCCTTGGGTCTGATCGGAAACCCAGGCGTTGATTTTGCCCGCGGCGGCATCGGGGTTGTTGAAATTTGTGGGGTACAGCGCGCCGCCAAAATTGGTTTTGATGCTGGCGATGTAGGCGTGGTGGAAGTTGTAGCCTTGCGCGCCCCAGAGCGCGTTGGCGGCGTGGAGTTGGAACGCATCGCTTCGCGCGGACGTCACCGGCTGTGGCACGGCTTTTAGAAAATCCGCCTGCGACCATTTGGGCGGCAGATGCAGCACCTGCGCGATTTCCGCCGCCGTGCCGCCTTTGGCGCCGACGTAGACCATGCTGAGCGCGGTGCTGATGCTGGAGGGTGAGAAGAACAGATTGCCCGGCTGCTGGCGGAGTTGTCCGTAAAGGTCGATGGCAAAAGCGTTTTCCGCCTGTACCAGCGGCGGCGCTATATCCTGCGCATGCGCGGGGGCGGCAAGCAGGGAGAGAGCGAGCAGGGTGGCGAGTTTGCGCATTTGGTGTCTCCGGTGTTGCGCGGAACAAAGCGGAGTTTGCGCCTGGTGGCAAATCGCAACGGCGCGGGTTACCTTGTGCGCCGAAAGAGGTGTGCAATGACGAATGATCCGGCTGGCGTGACGCGGTATAAATTTCCCGAGGCGGCGCATGGCCAGGGGCCGCAGTCCGGCGATGCGCGGTTGCAGGCGGGCGGGGCGCTGCCGTTTCTGCGCGCGGTGGCGGTGCCGGCGGGTAAGGAACTGGTGATTTTCAGTGGGCATACGCCGCCGGTGATGAATGTCGCGGCACTCCCCGATAGCGTGGCGGCGTTTGGCGATACGTATACACAGACGGTTGGCGCGTTGCGGGAATTGGGCGCGTCGCTGGCCTCGCTGGGGTTGGGGTTTGGTAATTTGGTGCAGTTGCGCGCCTTGCTGGTGGGCGATGCGGCTTGCGGCGGGCGGATGGATAGCGAGGGGTTTTCCCGCGCCTATGCGGAGTTTTTTGGTACGGCGGAGAATCCACAACTGGTGGCGCGCACGCGGTTGCAGGTGGTCGGGCTGGTGAATCCGGGCTGGCTGGTGGAGCTGGAGGCAGTCGCCGCGCGTTAAGGGGTACGAATTTTCCAGCCATCGTCCGTGGGTTCACAGAACAGCGGCACGGCGTTGGGGGTCAAACCTTCTTTCGTCAGGCCCATGAGGTCGCGCAGGGCGCGGAAAATGCCGCCGTGGGCGACGACCAGCACCGGGCCGGGGTGGGCGAGCACGCGGCCCATGGCCCCGCGGGCGCGCACGGTGAGCTGGGCAAAGGTCTCAGCTCCTTCGGGGGTGAAGCGGCCTTCCATCCATTCGGGGAACCAGGGTTGCAGGGGTTTGCCCTCCATGCCGCCAAAAATCACCTCGCGCAGGTCCGCCTCGAAGCTCACCGGCAGGCGCAGGAATTCGTTGATGATTTCGGTGGTCTCGCGGGTGCGGATCATGGGAGAGGAGATGATGGCGGTAATGCCTTGGCCGGCGAGCAGCGGCCCGGCGACTTCCGCCTGGGCGCGGCCGGTGGCGTTCAGTGAAATGTCCAGCGCGCCCTGGCTGAGGCCGGCGGCGTTGTAGTCGGTTTCGCCGTGGCGGAGGAACCAGAATGGGGTGGCGGGCAGGGGCATTTTACGCCAGACCTTCGGCGGCCAGCGCCTGCTGCACGGCGGGGCGGGTGAGCATGCGGTTTAAATGCGCGTCCAGATGTTCGGGCACGGTGATATCCGTGCGGGTACGCGCCCAGAATTCCAGGTAGAACAGCGCGCAATCGACCACCGAGAAATCGCCCATGATGTAGGGATTGTCGCCGAGCAAGGGCGCGAGGTTGGCAAAACCCTGCAGCACAATGTCACGGCCCACTTGCCGCACCTTGTCCTCGTCGCCCGGCGTGGTGCTGAATAGACTGGGACGCAGCAGGCGGGTGAAGCCGCGCATGTGGATGGTGGCGACCATGTAGTCCAGCCGTTCCAGCGCGCGAACCTCGCCTTCAAGGTCCGTGGGCAGCAGGTGCATTTGCGGGTTGGTGCGCGCCAGGTAGAAAGCGATGGCGGGGAATTCGGTGAGGATGCCGCCGTCGTCACGTTGCAGCACCGGCACCTTGGCTTTAGGGTTCACGGCCAGGAATTCGGGCGTGTGCTGTGCGCCTTGGTGCAGGTCGGTTTTAACCAGTTCGAACGGCTGGCCGATTTCCCGGAGCAGGATGTGGATGCCAAGCGAGCAGGCGTTGGGCGAGTAGAAGAGTTTCATGCCTGCTCCTTGGGGCTGGAAAGTTTAGTCGAACAGCGAGCTGACGGAACTTTCGGTGGAAATGCGGCGCATCGCCTCGGCCAGCAGCGGGGCGATGGAGAGCTGGCGCACGTTATGCGCCAGACGCACGGCCTCGGTGGCGGCGATGGAGTCGGTGATGGTCAGCATCTCGATTTTGGAGGCGGCGATGCGGGCGACGGCGCCGCCGGAAAGCACGCCGTGGCTGACGTAGACGCTGACGGAGCGCGCGCCCTCGGCAATCAGCGCTTCGGCGGCGTTGCACAGCGTGCCGCCAGAATCCACGATGTCGTCGATGATGATGCAATCACGGCCTTCAACCTCGCCGATGATGTTCATCACTTCGGAGACACCGGCGCGCTCGCGGCGCTTGTCGATAATCGCGAGGTCGGTGTTGAGGCGCTGGGCGATGATGCGGGCGCGCAGCACGCCGCCGACGTCCGGGGAGACGATCATCGGGTCGCGGCCGGCGAAACGTTCCTTGATGTCGGCTGAAAACAGTGGTGCTGCGGGAAGGTTATCCACCGGAATGTCGAAGAAGCCTTGGATCTGCCCGGCGTGCAGGTCCATGGTCAGCACGCGGTTGGCGCCGGCCTCGGTGATGAGGTTGGCGACCAGTTTGGCGGAAATGGGCGTGCGCGGGCCGGATTTGCGATCCTGGCGGGCGTAGCCGAAATAGGGGATGACCGGGGTGATGCGGCGGGCCGAACCGCGGCGCAGGGCGTCGCAGGTAATCAGCAGTTCCATCAGGTTGTCGTTGGTCGGGTAGGAGGTGGACTGGATGACGAAGACGTCCTCGCCGCGCACATTCTCATGAATTTCCACAAAAACTTCCATATCGGCGAAACGGCGGATGGAGGCTTTGGCGAGCGGGATGTTCAAACCGGCGGCGACAGCTTCGGCCAGCGGGCGGTTGCTGTTGCAGGCAACAATTTTCATGAAATGGCTTTCCGGTCTGGCTAAAATTTAACTTGGGCGCGGTTTAGCAACCGGGGGGGGTAATGTCCATTAACTGGAGAGTTCTCGTGACCGTTCCGTGGCAGCTTGAATCGCTTTTGTGAAAATTTCCGGCCAGGCGTCATCCGCGCGCAACACTGCCAGGGCCCGCTCGGTGGTGCCGCCGGGTGAGGTGACGGCGATACGCAGGGCTGCCGCGTCTTCATCGCCGGCGGCGAGCAAAGCGGCGGAGCCGATGACGGTTTGGCGGGCCATCCGGCGGGCAAGCTCGGGCGGCAGGCCTTGGTCCAGCCCGGCCTGCTCCATCAGCTCGGCGAGCAGGAACACATAGGCGGGGCCGCCGCCGGAAATGGCGGTAACGGGGTCGAGCATGTCCTCGACCTCTACCCAGGAGATCAGGCCGGTGGCGGCGAGCAGATCATTGGCCAGGGATTTTTGCACCGGGGTGACGTGGCTGCCGGCCACCGCGACGGTGATGCCCTGGCGCACGGCGGCCGGGGTGTTGGGCATGGCGCGCACCACGGCGGCCTTTACGCCAAGCATGGCGGCAATGGCGTTGAGGGTTTTGCCGGCCATGATGGAAATGAACACCGCGTGACCGCCAAAGCGGGCGTAGGCGGGCAGGGCCTGTGCGGCCATTTGCGGCTTGACCGCCAGGATGACGGCGGCGGGGACGAAGCCCTGCGGGATGTCAGCCGCCGAAGCCACCACGGTGACATTCGGCCCGGCCAGCTTGGCGGCCTCGGGCGAGGGGTCGACGATGAGCGCGGTGGAAAGCCCACGCTCGCGCCAGCCGGAGAGTAAAGCGGAGCCCATGCGGCCGCCGCCGACGAGGAGAAGCGAGGGGAGTGTGCCGGTCATGCGTGGCGGGGTATCACGCCTCGCCGGCACATTCCAGCATGGCGGCTTCCAGGGCGTCGCTGGGAGATTTTCCTTCCCAGAGCGTGAACTGGAAAGCGGGGAAGAAGCGCTCGCATTCGGTGATGGCGATGTCGACCAAATCCTCGATGGATTCCTCCGAGGCGCTAGGGGTGCCGCGCAGCAGTACCGAATGGCGGTAAATCGGCATGCCGGTATCCTCGTCCATGCCGAAATGGCCGATCCACAGGCGTTCGTTAGCTTTGGCCAGCAACTCGTACAGCGCGCCGCGGCGTTTTACCGGGGATTTCAGCTCGAAGGCACAGGAGAAATGCATGACGGAAATTTCGTCCGACCAGCAGAAATACAGGCTGTAGTCACACCATTTGCCGGGGGCTTCGGCGGCCATGTCGGAGTCGGAACGGCGGTCGAAAGCCCAGTCATTGGCGGAGATGACCTGCTCGACCAGGTCAAGCGGGTTGGCAACAGAGGCGTTTTCGAAGGAAAGAGCGAGGCTCGGCATGGGAGTCTCCTGATCCAGAGGTGGTCCAAGCGGGAGGAGACGACTCTAGCCCTAGTGCCGGGAGCGTTTCTCCACCACGACTCCTAGTCTACCGGGTTTTTGTGGCGCGGCGCAATGAAGGAATTTAGGGGTTAGTGATTGCCCCAGAGCCGGTAGAAAACTGGGACGCCACGATGCGCGTTGAGCGTGGCAGCCGGAATTGTGCCTTCCGCTGAATAGTAGGCATTTTTTTCGGCGGCATAGATTGTCACGTAACCCGGCCACCATGCCACATCGCCGTCCTGTGGCGCGCTGCCCGGCGGTACCGCCCGCCAGTTAGGACTTTTAGGAAAATCCGCGGCGGCGACATAGGGAACATGAACCTCCTGGTTGACAATAAACCAGACCCAGCGAGCGCCATCGGCATTTTGCGCGGCCGTGAAGGGGAGCACATGCTGCACGGTGCTGGAGGTCTCGTTGTTTGGCAGAATTCTGGCCGAGGATGGCAGTGGATTGACCGGCATGGCGAACTTATTCTGGTTGTAGCCGAGAATCAGGCTCACGACGCTTGTGCTCGTGCTGTCCAGATTGACCACGACGCCCCAGTCACCCGCGCTATAACTGCCGGTGGTGCCGTTAATTGTTTGCGGCTGCCCCCATGCGGCAACAAGGTCATTTACATTTTCACCCACGGCGATGCCGCCGATCTCGCCGGAATTGGGCTTGTCGAGGCTGATGATGGAGAGGCCATCCGATGGGGTGATTGAAAGGGACATGCCTTTAGCCGGGTATTTAAGAAAATAGCCATCATCGGGCGTGTCGCCGATGGGCAGTGTCTCATCGGGTTGACCAATCTGCGCTTTAACCTTGGCCTCCGGCTCGCCGAGTTGCAGGCCATCGACGAGCGGCGGCCGGTCTCCGGCTTTCCAGGGAAATACACCGGCACTACCGGGCTGTTCTGCCATCGCGCAAAAGCCGGTGAGAGGCGAAACGCTCAACCCGGCGAGAAGAAGAAAAGTGATGGCCGCTTTTGACATAGGCTGAATGCTTTCCGCCGCGAGTACGCGACTGTGCTGGGGTGCATGATGCCTTGTCAACGAAGTGCCGGGCAAAATAAAAGCCCCGGCGACGGACCACCGGGGCTTTTGCGATTGTGGTGAAGCGAGAAATCAAGCGCGGCGCAGAAACGGCCCGTGATACCTCGCAATTGAGCCGAGCTGATCCTCAATACGCAGCAACTGGTTGTACTTCGCCGTGCGGTCGGAGCGGGCCAGCGAGCCAGTTTTGATCTGGCCGCAGTTGGTGGCGACCGCGAGGTCGGCGATCGTGGAATCCTCGGTCTCGCCGGAGCGGTGGGACATCACGGCGGTGTAGCCGGCGCGGTGGGCGATTTCCACGGCTTCCAGCGTTTCCGTGAGCGTGCCGATCTGGTTGACTTTAACCAGGATGGAGTTGGCGGTGCCGGCGGCGATGCCACGGCGAAGGCGGGCGGGGTTGGTGACGAACAGATCGTCGCCGACGAGCTGCACGGTGGCGCCCAGGCGCTCGGTCAGCAGTTTCCAGCCGTCCCAATCGTCCTCGGCGCAGGCGTCCTCGATGCTGGCGATGGGGAAGCGCGAGGCGAGGCCGGCCAGGTAGTCGATGAAGCCGGCGGCGTCGTATTTTTTGCCTTCGCCGTGCAAATTGTAGATGCCGTCCTTGTAGAATTCGGTGGCGGCGCAATCCAGCGCGAACGTGATGTCCTCGCCGGGGCGGTAGCCGGCGCGCTCAACGGCTTTGGAGATGAAGCTCAGCGCCTCGTCGGCGGATTTCAAATTGGGGGCGAAACCGCCTTCGTCGCCGACGTTGGTGTTATACCCGGCTTCCGCGAGGGACTTCTTCAGCGCGTGGAACACTTCCGAGCCCATGCGCACGGCCTCGGCCAATGAGGAAGCGCCGACCGGCTGGATCATGAATTCCTGGATGTCGATGGCGTTATCCGCGTGCTGGCCGCCGTTGATGATGTTCATCATCGGCACTGGCAGGGTGCGGGCGGAAACGCCGCCGATGTAGCGGTACAGCGGCAGGCCGTTGTCCGCCGCGGCGGCTTTGGCCAGGGCCAGGGAGACGCCCAAAATGGCATTCGCGCCGAGGCGGGATTTGTTGGGGGTGCCGTCCAGGTCGATAAGGATGTTATCGATGGCGACCTGTTCCTGCGCGTCCATGCCGCCGATGGCGTCGAGGATTTCGGTCTCGACCGAGGCGATGGCTTTGGTCACGCCCTTGCCGCCGTAGCGGGACATGTCGCCGTCGCGCAGTTCCACGGCCTCATGCGCGCCGGTGGAGGCGCCGGAGGGGACGGCGGCGCGGCCAAAGGCGCCGGATTCCAGCAGCACGTCGACTTCGATGGTCGGGTTGCCCCGGCTATCCAGGATTTCGCGGGCAACGATATCGGCAATGGCGGTCATGGTTTGCTCCTCCGGTTTGTGGGGGCGAGGTAGACCAGAGGACGCGGACAGGCAAGGTTTTACCGTAAGATTCCGGGGCCGCGGAGGCTAAATGGGTGCCCCCACTTCACGCCGTGTGTCAATCTGGTAATAGAAGGGCTGAATATGTAGGCGCGTCCTCCAAGGGGATGGACTAATAGCCAGGACGAGGTTTTCGGATAATGAAGCTTATCAATGCCATCCGCATGGGCGGGACTGAAATTCTGCCCCTGGTAGAAGGGGGCAAGGGCGTTGCGGTCTCCAACGGGGTGACTGCCGGCCATTGGGCCGCGGCCGGCGGGGCCGGGACGTTCTCCGGCGTGAACCCGGACAGCTACGATGCGCAGGGGCGGGTGATCCCGCAAATATATCACGGCAAAACCCGGCGTGACCGGCACGAGGAGCTGATTACCTACGCAATCGACGGCGGCGTGGCCCAGGCGGAGCGCGCCTATGACATTTCCGGCGGCAAGGGGCGCATCCATACCAATGTTCTTTGGGAAATGGGCGGCGCGGAGCGGGTTGTCACCGGGATTCTGGAGCGCACCAAAGGCATTGTGAACGGCATTACCTGCGGCGCTGGAATGCCCTACCGGCTGGGGGAAATCGCGGCCAAGTTCAACGTGCATTATTACCCCATCGTCTCCTCCGGCCGCGCGTTCGCTGCCTTGTGGAAGCGGGCCTATTCCAAATTCGCGGACCTGCTCGGCGGCGTGGTGTACGAGGACCCCTGGCTGGCCGGCGGGCACAACGGGCTTTCCAACAGCGAAGACCCGAACAACCCCGAGACGCCGTTTCCACGCGTGCTGGCGCTGCGCAAGATCATGCGTGAGTTCGGCCTCGGCGAGACGCCAATTATCATGGCTGGCGGCGTGTGGGCGCTGGAGGAATGGGAAGACTGGATTGGCAACCCGGAGCTGGGGCCGATCGCCTTCCAGTTCGGCAGCCGCCCGCTGCTGACCAAGGAAAGCCCGATTCCAGACAGTTGGAAAGAGCGCCTGCGCAGATTGAAGCCGGGCGATGTGTTTCTGAATAAATTTTCCCCCACCGGGTTTTATTCCTCCGCCGTGAACAACAGCTTCATTCAGGAACTCCGTGGCCGTAACGAGCGCCAGGTGGCGTATTCGCACGAGCCGGTTGGCGAACATGTGGTGGAATACGGCGTGGGCGCGCGCAAGCGCTCCGTGTACCTCACCGCACCTGACTATGCCCGGGTGAAGGAGTGGGAAGCCGCGGGCTTTGTTGATGCGCTGCGGACCCCCGATTCCACGCTGATCTTCGTGACCCCGGCGAAGGCCGAGGAAATCCACACCGACCAGGTGAACTGCATGGCCTGCCTGAGCCAGTGCCGCTTTTCCAACTGGAGCCAGACGCCGCCTGATTATGACAACGGCAAAAAAGCCGATCCGCGCAGCTTCTGCATCCAGAAGACTTTGCAGGACATTGCCCATGCCGCGCCGGATGACGCAGCGGCGCTGGATAATAATTTGATGTTCGCCGGGCATAACGCCTGCCGGTTCGGCACGGACCCGTTCTACTCCAACGGCTTCATCCCGACCGTGCGCGAACTGGTGGCGCGGCTTCTCACCGGCAAATAGCTGCCACTCCGACTGTCTTGCGTAAAATCAATGACAGCCGGGCTTTGGGGGCGGTATAGGCAGGTTGCCTGATAAGGGAGCGTGCCATGCCGTTTCTTACTGTTTTTCTCGCTAAATTAATCGGAATTTATTGTGTCGTGATTGCCGCAGCGATGCTGCTGCGGCGTCGCGAGACCATTCGCACGATCAACGCCATGGTGGATGATCCCGGGATGATCATGATCGCCGGGGTGATCGCCCTGATGGGCGGCATCGCGATGGTACTCGGCCATAATGTATGGACTGGCGGGGTGTTGCCCATAGCGGTCACCGTGGTTGGCTGGGTGATTGCCGCGAAGGGGGCGATGCTGCTGCTAATGCCAAGCTCCATGCTGCGCCGATTTTTTGAGGCGCTGCGATATGATCGGTTTTTTATCCTGTACATGGGCGTGACGCTGCTACTGGGGATTTGTTTGGCGGGCGCGGGATTCAGTCAGTAGCGGCAAGCAGGTACCTCCCAGTCGCCACGAACCCGGCCGAGGCGCCGGCGAACAGCAAGGTGAGACCGCCGATGTTGATGCCCACATGGGTGTAGCCGAGCGTCGCGGCGTTGAGGAACGGGTAGGGGTAGAAGCCGCTGAATGCGCCGTGCAGCATGGTGTAGCTGGCGTAGGCGACTGGGAAGATCAGCCAGAACGGGATGTGTACAAAACGCAACTCCCGCTTGGGCACGAATAGCGCCCAGTCCAGCAAATAGAGCGGCGGGTTGATGTAGTGGAGCTGGATGTTGACGAACCAGCCGAGCCCGGACGGGTGATAGATTTTACGTAGCAGCAGATAGAAGATGACGGCGACGACCAGGATGTACACGCCGATGGCGCTACGCACGCCCGGGCGCAGGAAGAACGCCGGGCGGTGGCCGGCGGGCAGCAAGGGTGCCGTGAAGGCCAGGGCGACCAGGATGTTGCCCAGCATGGTGAAGAAGGCGAAATAAATGACGGTGCCGGGCACCAGGCCGGATTGCGAAATGCTGATACCGTACTGGGCCAGCACGGCGAACCAGGCGGAGGCGGCGCCGGTAAGGCGGTAGGGCTGCATTTGTTTGGTCTCCCTTTTGCCTACCTTATAGTCAGGCGTCGCGCGCGCTTACAACGAATCCTTGGTTCGAATCGGGTGACTCGGGTAAACAGGGGTTGAACCCGAGTCGGAGAGTTGCCTATGGCCAGCGTGTCTGCCCAATCGCGTCCTTATGTCATTGTGCTTGGCAATGAGAAAGGCGGCTCGGGCAAGTCTACCAGTTCCATCCACATTATCGTGGCGCTACTGCGCGAGGGCTACCGCGTTGGCGCCATGGATTTGGATGCGCGCCAGGGCACGCTGGCCGGCACGCTGGCGGCGCGCAAGCATTTTGTGGAGAGCAAGGGGATAGACCTGCCATTGCCGGAGTTCCGCTCCGTGCATCGCTCCAGCCTGGACAACCGGGTGGAGGCCGAGGCCGAGGAGCGGGAGCGCTTTGATGCCGCGGCGGGTGAGTTTTCAGGAATGGATGTGGTGGTGATCGATTGCCCGGGGGCGGATACGTATCTCTCCCGCTACGGGCATTCGCATGCCGACACGCTGATTACCCCGATCAACGACAGTTTCGTGGATTTTTCGATGCTGGCGAAAGTGGACCCGGACAACCACGACATCGTTAACCCCAGCATCTATTCGGAAATGGTGTGGGAGGCGCGCAAAAACCGCTTTTCGCGTGACCGCGGCAAGATCGACTGGATTGTGATGCGCAACCGGCTGGCCGCCTCCGAGGCGCGTAACAAGCGCGACGTGGGGGCGACGCTGGAACTGCTGGCCAAGCGGATCGGCTTCCGCACGTTGAAAGGCTTTGGCGAACGCGTGATTTTCCGGGAGCTCTACCTGCAAGGGCTGACGCTGATGGACGTGCGCGAGGCAAATATCGGCATCGCCATGGGGCTTTCGCATATTGCGGCCCGGACTGAGGTGCGCGCGCTGGTCAGCGCCATTAAACTGCCGCCGGCGAAATTGTCCCTGGTGGCCTAGGCCCGCTTTTAGGACTCACGCTTTAGCCGCGCCCGCACTATATGGCGGGAAAATGCTGGAGTGTGAGATGACGCGCGTGTTTCTGGTGGGGGCTGGCCCCGGTGATCCGGAATTGCTGACGTTGAAGGCCGCGCGGGTGATCGCGGCGGCGGATGTGGTGCTGTATGACAGCCTGGTGGACCCACGCGTGGTGGCAATGGCCAGGCACGGCGCGAAACTCATCGATGTCGGCAAGCGCTGTGGCAAGCATTCGGCCAGCCAGATGGAGATTTGCCGGCTGCTGGTGGCGCAGGCGCATACTGGTAGGAATGTGGTGCGGCTGAAGGGCGGCGACCCGATGGTTTTTGGCCGCGCCACTGAAGAAATGGACGCGCTGCACGGAGCTGGCATCAGCTTTGAAGTGGTGCCGGGTGTGACGGCCGCGACGGCCGCGGCGGCGGTGCTGCAATGCTCGCTGACCAAGCGGGAGGTGGCGCGTTCGCTGCATTTCCTCGCCGGGCACGGCGCGGAAAGTGGCCTGCCGGCACATGACTGGGTCTCGCTGACCAAATCCGGAGGCACGCTGGTGGTGTATATGGGCGGGCAGACGTTGCCCGGCCTGGCGGCGCATTTCATCGAGGCGGGGATGGCGCCGGATATGCCAGCGGTGGCGGTGGAAAGTGCCAGCCTGGAAGGGCAGCGGGTTTTGCGCGGCACCATCGGCACGCTGCCGGGGCTGGTGCTGGGCGCGAAGGCCACCGGGCCGGTGATCGTGCTGATCGGCGAGGCGCTGGAGATGCCCGACGAACTGGACGACGTGTTGCTGCGCGTGGAAGCCGAGGGTTAACCGAGCCGCGCCAACCGCACGGCAGTGTGACCGTGGCTGACGCGCAGGCTGGGCATGACCAGCATGCAGTTGTCGTAAGGGGTGCGGATTTCCTCGTCGCCATCATGCGCGATGAGCGTGTCCGTAGCGGGGATGATCTCGCCGCCACAAAAATCCTGGAGAAACACAAAGCGGTTGGTGCGCGCGGTGATCGTGTGAGTGACCTGCGCAAAGGTGACCGGCGCGGGGGCGGGGGTTGGCGCCAGTTCCATGCCGGTCTGGCGTAACAGGGCGCGCACGGTGGCGCGGGTTTGCAGCAGGGCGGCGGGCTCCCAGTGCTGGCCGGTCTCGGCCAGTATGCCGGTGGCCTCGGTGAAGCGGCCGTAGTCGATCAGGCGTTTGCCGCCGGCATGGCCGCAATCTGCGATCACGGTGGGCGGGGTGGCCAGACTCAACGCGAGGTCGCGCCCCTGGGCAGTGGGGCCGCAGAGCAGCACCGGGGCTGAGGGCCAGAGCATGGTGTGCAGGTCCAGCAGGATATCGGCCGTGTCGATAAGCGGGCGGATTTCCCGCGCGCGGTCCAGCTCCAGCGAGCGGCGCACGCCGAACAGCTGAATATCGTCCCAGACGCGGTTCATATCCTCCTCAACGTAGCGCGAGGTGAGCGGGTTGGCCGGGTCAAAACGGTCAAACGCCGCGAGGTTGGCGAAGCCGAAGGTCACACTGCCAACGAGCGGCATAAAATTTTCGGCCAGCAGCTCGGCGAGAATGGCCGCCCCGGCAATCTCGTTGCCATGGATGAGGCTGACGATGACCACATGCGGGCCGGGCTGGCCGGAGTCCCGCGTAGTGAAGCCGGGGATGCCGGTGTTGCCCGCGCGGAACGCGGAGATGTCCGGGGTCTCGATATGGACAGGAAATACCGGCACGTCCGCGGGAAGGGCGGAGTCACTCAGGGCAAAAGCAGCCGGCGTGGGGCCAGGAGTCATGGGGGCAGTGTAACGATGTTGCGGCAAGGTGCAATCGCCAGGGTTGTGCGGGCCAGGGCTGCACGGGATTGACGCAGACGCGGCCGCGCAGCAAAGCCGCCGCATGGTAACTGCTAGAATTATTTGCACTGATATCGCCGGACTGCGCTCGCAGGCGCTGGGGCTGGCCGAGGCTGCCGCCATGGTGCCGGATATGCGCACGCTGGAGTTTATCCCGCCGTGGGACCGGGTGCCGGTCACGTTGTGGCCGAATATCCGCTGGGCCGTGCGGGAAAACGCCTATGCACCGCCGCTGCCCGCCGTGGTGATTGGCTGCGGCGGGGCCGGCGCGCGGGTGGCGGCGAGCCTGCGCGGGCCGGGGGTGAAGGTGGTGGCCATTCAGGACCCGCGCATGAGCCTGCGGAAGTTCGACCTGGTGCTGGCCGCGCGGCACGATGGGATTACCGGCGAGAATGTGATCGTGACCCGCACGGCGCTGCACCGGGTGACGCAGGCGCGGCTCGCTGCGCAGCGGGAGGCATGGGCCCCGGTGTTCGCCCCGCACAAGCGGCCGTTGCTGGCGGTGCTGCTGGGCGGCAGCAACGGCCGCTACCGGTTTGAGCACGCGCAGGGCGTCGCGCTGGCCGAACAACTGGCGGTGCTGATGCGGCGTGACAAAATCGGGGTGGTGATTACGCCCTCCCGCCGCACCGGGCCGGAGGTGGTAAAAATTCTGCGCGAGACGCTGGAGCCACTGGGCGCCTGGATATGGGACGGCACCGGTGACAACCCGTATTTCGGCATGCTGGCCTGCGCCGATGCGATTCTCTGCACGGCGGATTCGGTCTCCATGGCCTCCGAGGCGGTGGCGACCTCCGCGCCGGTGTATTTGCTGCGGCTGCCGGGGAAATCCACGCGGATTGGCGCGTTCATGGACGGGCTGGTGGCCGACGGCCGTGTGCGCGATTTTGCCGGAAAACTGGAGCTGTGGGATACGCAACCACTGGATGACACGCCGTGGGCGGCAGCCGAAATGCGGCGCAGATTGGGATTGTAACAATGCTGGATATTGAGACCTTCGATAATCTGCGTGGCGGCAACGTGGCCTATAAGGCGCTGGCGCATCCGGTGGCGGCGGCTTCGCTGGCGGCGCTGGCGAGCCGGGCCGGGCGGGTGGCGATATTTGACCCCGACGGTATCGCCGGGCCGCTGCTGGCGCTGTGCCCTGGGTTGGATGTCGAGGGTGTGTATGTGCAGGACAGTCTGGCAGTCGGCCAGGTGCGCGGCGGGCATGCGGCGCGGGCACTCACCTGCTTGCGTGCAGCCAAGGTGGATAGTGTGCTGATCGCCGCGTTTGATGCCGGGCGGGTGGTGGAGCGGCTGGCCCGCTTTATCGCGGCGGGGGCGCAGGTGCTGACGCTGGACGGGGCGAAACTGCCGGAGGCGATGCTGACCAATGCGGCGCGCTATCTGGACGCGGTGAATTTTGCCACCAATTTTGTGTTTTTCCGCGAGGACGGGCATTTTTCCACGCGGCTGACGACGGCGAATTACTGGGCCGGCTATGGCGCGAAGGCGGTGCGGTTTTTCTGCCGCCTGTATGGCGCGGCGGGTGAGGTGCTGGCCGAGTGGGAAGACGCGGCTCCGGCAGGTGCGGGCGGGTTTGTGCTGGATAGTGCGGTGGTGCGCGCGCGCTTCGGCCTGGGGCCATTCACCGGGCAGTTGTTCATGCACGCCATCGGCGTGGCGGGGCATGATGTGGTGAAATATGCGCTGGATACCTACGCCTCCGACAACGGGGCGTCGCTCTCCTGCACGCATGATGCGAATGCGTGGCCCTCGGAACGCTTTGCCGGATTGCCGGCGCCGCGTGCCGATGAGCGGGTGATATTGTGGGTGCAGAACAGCCACGCCGTGCCGATCCCCGCCGGGGCGCTGGCGCTGGACCGCATGGGCGCGGAAAAGCCGGTGGCGATTGCGCAAGTGATTGCGCCGTTTGCGACGCTGGCGGTGGATGTGGCGGCGGTGCTGCCCGGAGTTGCTTGGCCGGCGCAGGTGGAATTGCGCGCCGGGCGGCATGTGGTGCGGCCGCGTTATGAGGTTGTGCGCGGCGGGCGCACGCGCATTGCGCATGTGAATGTCGAGCGCGGCGATTTGCGCGACGATGTTGGGATAAAGACGCTGCATGCGGAGCTGGGGCGCGGGTTTTTGCTCCCCTTCCCGGTGCTGCCGCGTGGGCGCTTTAAAACTTTGGTGCAGCCGACGCCGATGGCGGTGCTTGAGCATAACATGCCGCTGCGGCTGGATGTGTTTGCGCCCGACGGTGCGAAGGTTGTCGAGCGGTTTCTGGGCGTGCTGCCGCGCGACCATGGTCTGGCGGTGGATCTGGACGATGTGCTGCGCCCCGGCGTGCTGGCGGATGGCGGACATGCCGAACTGGTCTACGATTTTCGCAAGGGCGGCGAGGCGAACGGGTGGCTGCATGCGCTGTTCCGCTTCGAGGACCGGGCGAGCGGCCATGCGGCGGAAAGCAGTTTTGGCGGGCATATTTTCAATACGATCATGACGTATAAGAACGAGCCGCAAAGCTATACCGGCAAGGCGCCGGGGCTTTCCACGCGGTTGTTCTTGAAACTGGGCTTTGGCGGGCGGGAGAGTTTTTGCGTGCTGATCTATCCGGCCTCCGGGCCGTGGGTGGATTTTTCCAGCACGGCGCTGGAACTTTACGATGCCGCCGGGGTGCTGGTGGCGACGGCGGGGTTGCGGATTGCGTGTTCCGGGTCGGCGATTGTGTATCCGGCTAAGTATTTTGCCGCGGAGGAATTAAATGTGGCGGGGGAGAGCGGGTATGTGCTGATCCGCGATACCACCTGCCGGTTGTTTGGGTTTCATGGCGTGGATGATGGCGCGGGCGGGTTTTCGTTTGACCATATGTTTGGGTTTTGAATCATTGGTTGCTTGAAGCGGGATACTTCTGCCGTGTCGTGTTGAAAATGACGGGCGCGAGATAATGGAGCTTTGGCGGCAACCGGACGGTGAGCAGAACCAAGCCTTCGTCGACCATGATTGCTTCGCCCATGATCGGGTCATCATTCTTGATAAATTTGGAGAACGCGGTTCCCATGCCGTCCTTGTTCGCCGGCGTTACAAAGCCAACATCGTTGTCGTTGTAGCGCCTCAGGGCGTCGGCGGGGTAAGGGTCGAAAGGAAAATTGCTGGCTGGTAAAAGTCCTTCGGCGATTACTCTTTGCGCGAATGCCCGGTGCGTAGGAAAGAGGCGGGCAGCTACCCGGGCCACGTCAAATCTTCCCGATGTACCACTATCTGAAAAGCTGATCTGGATGCCTGGGCCGGACATAGCCGGTTCATTTAACAACATATCTTTCCCCGTCGCCGGGTCTGGGGATAACACGAGGTCACTTCCGCTCGAACCATAATAGCCAAAGCAATACCAGCCGTGCGGCGCAAGCACGCCAGCCCCCTGCGAGGCAACGTAATAGGCCAAGGAAGAAGCGGCCGGTTCAGGAACCAATGGGGCTCGTCCAGTGTCAGCGGGGGCAGCGCGCTGATCCATTTGCCCGTCGGAATCGCAGCCGACGAAAGGGACTTTTTCAGTTGTGGCCGTTTGGGCCCATGCTGACGGCCATGCCGTTGCAAGCAGGAGAGGCACCAGTGGTAGGCTTTTAATCAGGCGGATCATCTTTACTCCCAAGGCGACCGCCTCGGCGGAACTCAGACCATGCCGAACATTACTCGGCCGTCACCAACGCTGCAACCGCCGGTTGGTGCGCCCGCTGCTCCACCAGAGGCACCCACTGCCCGTGCTTTAGCACTTCGCTGGGCTTGAACTTAGCTTTGTAGGCCATTTTGCGGCTCTCCTCGACCCAGTAGCCGAGGTAGACGAATGGCAGCCCCAACTCCACCGCGCGGGAGACCAGCCAGATGACGGCGTAGGTCCCTAGCGAGCGTTCGTCCATGCCGACCTCGAAGAAGCTGTAGACGGCGGAGAGTCCGTCGCCCAGGCGGTCGGTGAGGCAGGCGCCGAGCAGGGTGCCTTGGGGGGTGCGGAATTCGACGATCGAGGTTTCGATCGGCGTGTCTTCCACCATGGCGCGGTAGTCGTAAAAACTCATGGTCGCCATGTCGCCCTCGCCGTGGCGGGCCTGCTGGTAGCGCTGAAAAAGCTGGTATTGCTCGGTGGTGGCGCGGGGCGGAATTTCCTGCACCACAAGGTCGGCATTCACGCGGGCGATGCGTTTTTGCGTGCGGTTGGGGGCAAAATCCCGCGCGCGGATGCGGATGGGTATGCAGGCGTTGCAGTTGGGGCAGACTGGCGCGTAGGCGATGTTATGGCTACGGCGGAAGCCGCCGCGTGAGAGGCGGTCGTGCAGGGTTTCGGCCGAGACGCCGGCAAGCTCCGTCACCACCTTGCGCTCGGTGCGGCCAGCCACATAGGGGCACGGCAGGGGTGCCGTGGTGTAGAAGAAATGCGGGCGGCGGGCGGGCTTGAAGCTCATTATGTGTATGTTTGGGCGTTCAGGAGCCTGCGTCAATAACTGATTTGTGGTTGCTGGCAGATGAACGCAGCGCGAGGGCCACGATGCTGGCGAAAAGCAGGGTTTCGGGCAGGGAATAGAGGAACCAATGCGCGGCCGGGGAGAGTAGCATCAACGGCGCGAGGTAGACCAGGCAGCCCAGTAGCACCTGCCAGAGCGGGGTTTTGGTCGTCAGGCAAAGCGCCATGGCGGCGGTGAGGGTAATGCTGTCATACGCATAGGCGTGCGGCACGGCGAGGAAGCTGCCGGTGAGCAGCACGGCCACCGCCAGCGGGTAAGATGCCCGCCGCCGGGCGGTGAGGAACACCAGCGCGGCGATGACGATGCTGCAAAGCGTCTGCACCAGCCACGCCTTGGCGGGGGCCACGCCGAGCGTGACGAGGTTGGCGGCGGGGGTGACGATGATGTTCAGGTTGAGGCCGTGGCCGGTGAAATATTGTGTCTGGTAGGTGGGGAGCGTGTGTGCCCAGAGCAGCCACAGGCTTGGCGGAAAAGCGAGGCAGGAGAGTGCGACGAGGCCAAGCGCGGTGGCGCTGGCGGCGAGGATGGCGCGCCAGTCGCCGCGTGCGAGCAGGAAGAAGGGGATGAGCACGCCAAGCTGAGGTTTGAGCGTGAGCAGGCCGAATGCGAGGCCTGCAAGCAGCGGGCGCGTGGGTAGCGCGGCAAAGCCGAACAACAGCAAAGCCGAGGTGAAATAGGCGGTCTCCCCGGTAACGCCGCAGAGCAGCGAGGCGGGGCTGGCCAGCAGGGCGAGCAGCATGAGCCAGCGCCGCCGCGGGAAGAACGCGAACGTGGCGGCGGTGAACAGGGCGAGGCCGGAGAGCGTCCAGAGCCATTGCGCGGCGGTGAAGGAGAAGAATTTGAGCCACCAGCTGGGGAGCAGGAAGGTCGGCGGGTAGAGGTAGGGGTAGAAGCTATGGAAGCCCGGATAGAGTGTCTGCTGGAAGCTTTGCAGGGTGGCAGCGTCATAAATCTGGGCGATGGGATGCGTGGCGGCGAAGCGCGGGAACGACCAGAACGCCATGAAATCGCTGTTCAGCCCGGGGGGGTGGAGCAGGCAGATTGCAAGTACCGCGAGGTTGAGCGCGGCGCAGGCGGCGACGACCACGGCGATGATGAGGTTGCGTGGGCTGGTTGTGGCGGGCGTCGGCATCATTTAAGCCTAACGGAGCCGTGCGGGGCGGTCGATGCCCGCGCGGGAATTTGTGAGGAGTAAATCATGGCGCGGGCGAATTCGGTTAACTATCTGCTCGGCACGAAATTCCACAAAATGGCCTATGTTGAATTCGGCAACCCGGCGGCGCCGGCGGTGGTGTGCGTGCATGGGCTCTCACGCAACGGGCGCGACTTCGACCCCTTGGCGGAAGGGCTTGCGGACCGGTTCCATGTGATCTGCCCGGATCTGCCGGGGCGCGGAAAGTCCGATTGGCTGCCCGATGCCATGGCGTATCAGCCGCCGAGCTACGTGGTGGCGCTGGCGCACTTACTTGCGGCGCTGAACAAGCCGGTGGCGTGGGTGGGAACCTCGCTGGGCGGCATCTGCGGCATGATGATCGCGGCGGCGGGGAATACGCCGATTACCAAGCTGGTGCTCAATGATATTGGCCCGCATATTCCCGCGGCGTCGCTCAAGCGGATTGGCGGTACGCTGACCACGCCGAATGAGCGCTTTGCCAGCCTGGCGGCGCTGGAGGTGCATTTGCGGGAAATTTATGCGCCGTTTGGCAAGTTGACTGACAAGCAATGGGCGCATCTGGCACGGTTTTCCGCACGGGTGGTGGCGGACCAGACCGGGCAGGGCGCGTTTGCGCTGCATTACGACCCGAAAATCGCCGAGCCGGTGCGCAACACCGTGGCGCTGGATGTGGATATGTGGCCGCTGTGGGACATGCTGAAAATGCCGATACTGGCGGTGCGCGGGGCTTCCAGCGATTTGCTGTTGCCCGAAACGTTTGAGCGGATGCAGAAATCCGGTGCCCACGGCTATGTGGTGGCGGACGCCGGGCATGCGCCGGCGTTGATGGATGCGCCGGCGATTGCGGCGGTGCGGGCGTTTTTGCTGCGCGGGTAGTTGTTACGGTTTTGTGGCGTGTTTGCCCGGCGCGGAAAAAGCCGTAGGATTAAAACATGCTGATGAAATTAATGCATAAGCACCACCTGCCGCTGATACGGCGGGCCATGGTGGCGGCGGGGCAGGCGACGGCATCGCAGCGGGTATCGCTGGTGGCGGCGGGCTGCGCGTTTTATGCGACTCTGGCGCTGTTTCCCACCATTACCATGCTGATTTCTTTCTACGGCCTGCTGTACAACCCGGACACGGTGCAGCCGCAGTTGCAGTATTTGCAGACTTTTATGCCGCCGGCCGTGTTTTCGCTGATCTCGGACCGGATTCAGAGCCTGGTGGAGGCGCCGGCGCAGGGGTTGGGGCTGAGTTTTGTCATCAGTCTGGTGATCTCGTTCTGGTCGGCCACGACGGGGACGAAATCGGTCCTGAACGCGCTTTCAATGGCGTATCATGAACGAGAGGAGCGCGGGATTGTTAAGTTCCAGTTGATCTCGCTGGGCATGACGCTGGTGGCGGTGATCGGCGCGGCGATGGCGGTTGGGTTGCTGGTGTTCATTCCCTTTGCGCTGGCGTTCCTTGGGGTACCTGGGGATACGAAGTTGTTCGTTAACTTGCTCAGCTCGGCTGCAATGATCTTTTTTGTGCTGATGGCGCTGGGGCTGGTGTATCGGTTTGGACCGGCGGGGGGGAACCGGATATTCTATGCGCCGGGGGCGGGAATTGCGACGGTGTTGTGGTTGCTGGTGTCCTGGGCGTTTGGCTTTTATGTCGGGCATTTCGCGGTTTACAACGTGACCTATGGTCCGCTCTCCACACTGATCGGCCTGATGATGTGGTTCTATTTGTCGGCCTATGTGGTGCTGTTTGGCGCCGAGGTGAACGCGGCGATGGACCGGGAGTGGAAGCGCTCGGTGAAGCATGCTCCCGCGCCCTAGCGGGTTGCATTGCGGGGGACGGGGGAATGTGGAAACCTGACCGCAACATTCCACCTTGGGGGCTAAATGAGCGAGGCTGAGGTTGAGGCGCTGCCGTTCTGGACCGGGAAGATTAAAATCTGGCCGCTTACCGGGGGGATTACCAACCGCAACTATGGCGTGGAGCAGGAGGATGGGCAGCACTTTGCGGTGCGGCTGGGCAAGGATATTCCTGAACATGGGGTGATGCGCTTTAATGAGCAGGCGGCGGCCAGGGCGGCGGCGCGGGCGGGGCTTTCACCGGAGATTTATTACACGGCACCTGGGGTGATGGTGAGCCGGCTGTTGCCGGGGCGAACTCTGACGCCCGAAGAGATACGGCGGCCGGAGAATCTGCCGCGCGTGGCGGCGTTGATAAAGCAGTGCCACACCGGGTTGGGGCCGTATTTGCAGGGGCCAGTGCTGGCGTTCTGGGTGTTTCACATTAACCGCTCCTACGGCGCGGCGCTGCTGGTCAATAGTTCCAGCTTGGAGGCTGAACTGGCGCGGCTGCTGGACGTGAATGACATGCTGGAGCGGCGGATGGGGCCGGTGGAGGTGGTGTTTTCGCATAATGACCTGCTGCCGGGGAATGTGTTCGATGACGGTGAGCGGCTTTGGCTGCTGGACTGGGATTATGCGGGGTTCAATAGCTCCCTGTTTGACCTGGCGAACTTGGCCTCGAACAACGGGTTTGAACCTGAACACGACGCGGTGCTGCTGGAGGCGTATTTTGGTGAGGCGCCGGGGGGGCGGGTTTGGGATGCGTTCCGGGTGAGCCAATGCGCCTCGCTATTGCGCGAGACGCTGTGGAGCGCGGTTTCGGAGGTCACCTCGGGGCTGAATTTTGACTACAAGGCTTATACGGCGGAGAATCTGGCGCGGTTTGAGGCGGTGCTGGCGAGGCTTGGTTGAATTGCGGCGGCCGGGGGCTATATTGGGGTGATGGCAAATTCAAATGGTCCGGTTATCGACATGACGCCGGACGGCAATTTCATCGAGCCGCCCAAACCCACGCTGGGGGCGATATTGCTCCGGCTGATAATGTTCGGGCTGTTTTTGTGTGTAGCTGGTGTGATGGTCTGGGTGATGTTCTGGACCGCCGTGTTTGTGATCCCGGTGCTGGTGCTGCTTGGGCTGGCGGGATTTGTGTTCATGAAGTTGCAGGGACGGTAGGCGGGGTGTTCCACGTGGAACACTTGTGAAGAACGCTTTGTAGTGGATTGATTGTAAAGCTAAAGAAATAGCTTGCACCCCAATCTGTGCGGGTTTGTGTCGAAAAAACAATGAAATACCGTATGGCGCGATGAAGCCGGGATGACTGCGTTGATGGTGCGGACGTTGAAAGCCGCAAATAATGGAACCGCAAAAATCAGGTCAGCACCGGGTCCAGATCGACATTTACGCGCAAGGTATGCCGGCCGCCGCCCAGAATGATGCCGCGCAGGGGGCTCACGTCCTGAAAGTTGCGGCCCCAGGCTAATGTTACGTGTTCATTGGAGACCAGCAGGTTGTTGGTGGGGTCGAAGTCGACCCAGCCGATGTCCTGGCCGAGCCAGGCGGAGACCCAGGCGTGGGATTGGTCGGCGCCGCGGCGTTTGGTTTGGCCGGCGGGGGGCGAGGTGCGCAGGTAGCCGGAGACGTAGCGCCCCGGCAGACCAAGCGAGCGCAGGCAGGCGAGCATGAAATGCGCGTAGTCCTGGCAGACGCCCGCGCGGGTTTTGAAGACCTGCGCGGCGGTGGTGGAATTATTGGTGACACCTGAGGTGTAGGTCATGTCCGTCCAGATGCGCAGGTTCAGCTCCAGCAGGCCGGTGAGGATGGTGCGGCCGGGGGGGAAGCTGACGGCGGTGTAGTCGGCAATTTCCCCGGTGGGTTTGGCCAATGCGCTGGGCAGGCAGAATTCGGCGACGTCGGGGTCTTTAAGGCCGCGCACGGCGATGGCCTCCCAGCGCGGGGTTTGCGCGGGCGGCGGCGGGGCGGGTTGTTCGACGTCCACGGTGGCGCTTAGGGCGACGACAAACTGGCGGTGTGGCCCGGTGAGCGAGACGGTGGTGGTGGTGTTGCCGAAGTGATCGGTCTCGTCGCGCCGCGTTTCCGGTTGGGGGGATACGCTCAGCTCGGCCTCGCGGATCGACTGGCCGGGGCGGTCGCGCGGCAGCAAATGCATGAAATGCGTGCCGAGGACGACGGCTTTGGCGTAGTCATAGGTGGTGGCGTGGTGCAGGCGGTAGATCATGCGGAGAGGTGATACTTCATTTCGCGGTGGCGCATTAGGGGAAATATCATTGCGCGGCTGCACATGGTGCAAATAATCATTGCGCGGCTTCCAGCTCCTGTTCGTCTTCGAGCTGATGCGCCTCGGGCAGCAGGGTGAAGAAGCGGCGGTGTACGTGGTCTGAGAGCAGGCGCAGGCGGGCGCCGATGGCGGTGAGCGGTTTGGACAGGCCGGAGACTTCGCCGCTGAGGTTCACCACTTCCTGTTGCAGCAGTTTCAGGGATTCTGCGTCGTCCTCGGCGCCGAGGTACGACAGGCAGTTGCGCAGCACGATGCACTGGTAGGCGAGGCTGCGCGGGTTGCCGGTATCGGCCAGCAGCATTTCCAGCACCGGGCCGGGGGAAAGAATGCCGGCGTGGCGCAGATCGTAGCTCAGCACGGAGTCGGCAAGCTCGATGCCCAGGGCCATGCCGGGTTCCAGGCGCTCCGGCGCGGCGTTGAGCAGGATGGCGAGGGTTTCGGCTAAAGTTTCGGCGCGCTCCAGGCGGCGGCCCATTTCGAGGAACAGCCAGCCGCCGTCGCGCGACATGTTCTCCGCCGCGATGCCGGCGAAGGTGGCGGCGAAGCTGAGCATGGAGGGGAGGGCGGTTTCCTCGTTGGGCAGGGATTCGTTGGCCTGATGCAGGGCAAAGCGCACGGTGGCGAGCATACTGGGGCTCAAACGTTCACTGGCGGCGTTGATCAGGCGGGCGACCTCCTTGACCAGACCGGCGATGGGTTTGCGCCGCGCCAGCGTGCTGCGCAGCTGCCGGCCGGAAAGGGCGCCGCCCGCGAGGTCCGCCGGGAGCAGCCCGGCCTGGGCCAGGCATTTGGCGATGAGGCCGCGCTCGGCGAGGTCGCGCGGGAGTGAAGTGCCGGATTCCAGGCGGGGCAGGGCCAGCATGAGCAGGCGGGAGGCGGATTCCAGGCGTTCCACCGAGCGGCCGAGCCAGAACAGATTGTCGGCGACGCGCGAGGGTAGATGCGCGGCGGCGAGGAATTTGGTGCGGGTTGGCGGGTCGCTATGCGTGGCGCCGGTGATGAAATGCGGCTCGTCGGCGTCGAGAATCCAGACGTCCTTCATGCCGGTGACGACCATGCCCTGCGCGGCGCTGTTCTGTTCCAGGCCGAAGCCGAGGCCGCCGGGGAGAACCTGCCAGGTGTTGCCGTCGTGCCAGGAGTACATCCGGAACAGGATGGGGGTGGAGACCAGGTTGGTGCCGTTGACGAAGGGGGCTTTGGAGGCGTTGGTCACCGGGTCGCCGGAGGCCTTGGCCAGGAGGGGGGCCTCGCCGAGCAGGCGCTGGAACAGCGGCTCGATATATCCCGCAAGTTCGGGCGCTTCGATGAGGGCGCTGCCGGGGGCGTTGTGCATGGCGAGGGCGCCGGAGCGGATGGCGCCGAACGCGCCGGGGATGCCTGCACCGGGGCGCCCGCCTTGCTCCAGCGGGTCCAGGTCTATGCCCGAAAGGCCGCGGATGAGGCTGGAGACGGGCAGCAGGCCGCTCAGGGTTTTCATGTGTAGGCCGCCGTTGCGGGTGGCGAGGTCGCCGGGCTCGATGAGCAGGACGCCGAGCGCGCGGGCGAGGAGGGCGTCGTCCATGGCGTCCTGCGCCAAAGCGGGGCTGGCGGCGCCGGCGGAGAGCACGGCGACCAGGCCGCCCGCGGCCGAGCGTTGCAAATGGTCGACCAGCATTTCCCGCACCGGGCGCAGGCTGCGCAGGCCGCCGGCGCGGAAGAGTTCCGGGACCGTGCTGGAGGCCATGCGGCGGAGCGAAAGCGCGTGGCCGAGGCCGGGGATGACGCCGGTGTGGTCGCGCAGGACCTGGAAGCGGCCGTCTGATCCACGCACGACATCCGCCGCGTAGAAAGTTAGGCGGGGGAAGCGGAGGAGGCCGCCGGTGTGCAGGCTGCGCAGGAAATGCTCGTTGCCCAGCACCAGTGCCGGGGGGAGGCTGCCGTCGTGCAGCAGGGTTTGTGGGCCGTAGAGGTCCTCCAGCGCGGCGTTGAGCAGTTTGGCGCGTTGCAGCAGCCCGGCCTCAAGCCAGGAGAATTCTACCGCGGTAAGCGGCGCGGGCAGGGGGTCATAGTGGCGGACCGGCGAGGCGCCGAAGGGGGCTGCGAGGCGCATCTGCCGGTTCAGTGCGGCGGAGCGGCGGGCCAATTCGTCATGCCCGATATCGCGCACGGCCTCCATGACCGGAACCCAGGAGGCCCGGATCCGGCCGGACCGGTCGATCATTTCATCGCTGGAAGCCACGGCATACATTTTTCCTGGTTAACAGACTGATCGGCAGTGGGCTACGGGGAATCGGTTGCGCCGCAACACGGGTGTCATAATCATGCGGTTGGTCCGGGGTTTGCATTGTCAGCACGGGGGGCTTGCGGCCGTACCGATTTTGGGGGCAGCCTGTTGGGGGACGATGGTGAGAAAATGCTGTTGGATGGTTAATAATTGATGAATTCCTTCGTGGTTTTTTATACTTTGGCGCGGATTTGCGCAGTTTGTGACCAGGATATGACCGTTCCGGGGTTGGTGCCGTTGGCCGGCCAGGACTATTTCCGATCGGAGCCGTTGGTTTGAACGATATTTTTCGCAACACCTGGCCGGATTACGATCCGGGCCGATATTTTTGTGAACTGACACGCAAGCGGCCCGGCGCCGGGCCCGTGCCGGATTGGTTGATCCAACGACTCGGTAGAATCGGGTTGGACGCGTTGCGCGCGCGGGCCTCGGCCGCGGAGACGGAGCTGATTGACCTTGGCGTGACGTTTACCGTGTACTCCGACGCCACCGCGATTGACCGGATTTTGCCGTTTGACTGTATTCCGCGGGTGTTGACGGCGGGTGAATGGGACCTGTTGGAGCGGGCGTGCATTCAGCGCGTCGCGGCGTTGAATGCGTTCCTGGGGGATATTTACGGGCCGGGGCATATTGTGCGCGACGGGGTTATCCCGGCCGAGCTGGTGTACGGCAATTCCAACTACCGGCCGGAGATGAAGGATTTTCCGGTGCCGCACGGCACTTATGTGCATGTTTGCGGCATCGACATTATCCGCGATGAGTTCGGCGATTTCCGCGTGCTGGAAGATAATGCGCGTACACCATCTGGTGTGTCCTACGTCATTGAGAACCGGCATTTGATGCTGCGGACCTTCCCCGATTTGATGGCGGGGATAAAGCTGCTGCCGGTTGATGATTATGGCCGGCGGCTGCGCGCGGCGATGACGGAGATTGCGCCGGGCGGGGATGATGATCCGCAGGTCGTGCTGCTCTCGCCTGGCATTTATAATTCGGCGTATTTTGAACACGTGTTCCTGGCGCGTGAAATGGGCGTGCCGCTGGTGGTGGGTGCTGACCTGGTGGTGGAAAACGAGCGTGTGTACATGCGCACGATTTCCGGGCTGCGGCGGGTGCATACGATTTACCGGCGCTTGAACGATGACTTCCTCGACCCGGCGGTGTTCCGTCCGGATTCCATGCTGGGCGTGCGCGGGTTGATCAGCGCATGGAAGGCGGGGAACGTGGCGATTGCCAACGCGGTTGGTACGGGTGTTGCGGATGACAAGGCGGTGTATGCGTATATGCCGCGCATTATCAAATACTACCTGGGCGAAGAGGCGTTGATTCAGAATGTTGAGACCCATATCTGCCGCGAGGCGGAGGGGCTGCAATATACGCTGGATAATCTGCACAAGCTCGTGACCAAGCCGGTGGGTGAATCCGGTGGCTACGGCATTACCATTGGGCCGCGTGCGAGCAAGGAAGAGCTGGATGTGGCGCGGGCTTCCATCCTGGCCGATCCAGGCAACTGGATCAGCCAGCCGATGATCGGGCTTTCCGTGGCGCCGACGCTGGCAGAGGAGGGGATCGGGCCGCGGCATCTGGATTTGCGGCCGTTTATTGTTACCGGCAAGGAAAGCTGGGTGCTGCCCGGCGGATTGACCCGGGTGGCGATGAAGCGCGGCAGTTTGATTGTGAACTCCAGCCAGGGTGGTGGGTCGAAAGATACCTGGGTGCTGGCCGATGATTTCGGGCAAGGAGACGGGGCATGAACCAGATGCGATTCGATGCCGTGCTGCTCGCGCGCGATGCCGAGGGGTTGTTCTGGATGGCGCGCTACCTGGAGCGGGTGGAAAACCTGGCGCGGTTGATCGACGTGACGCAGAGTTTTGAGAGCCCGGGGTTTGAGACGGACGCCTGGTTCGGGCTGATCCGTATCAATGCGGATGAAAAGAACTTCAAGGCGCGCGGGTTCTCGCCGGATGCGACACATGTGAAGCGGTTTTATTTACTCGATCGTGGCAACCCGACCTCGGTGCCGGGAAATTTGGAGGATGCGCGGACCAACGCGCGCACGCTGCGGCCGCTGATGAGCACTGAGATGTGGCGCCAGATTAACGTATTCCACCGTTTTGTCGGGCGGATTACGCCGGAGGATCTGGAGGGGGATGCGCTCTCGCGGCTGTGCACCAAGTTGAAGGACGGTGTGCAGGCGCATACCGGGATTACCGAGGGCACGCTGTACCGCGACCAGGGCTGGTATTTTTATGAACTCGGCCGGTTGATCGAGCGCGCCGACCAGACCACGCGTATGCTGGATATTAAATATACCGCGCTGCTGCCGCAGGGGCGCGAGGAAAAGCGTGTCGCCGAGTTGACGCAGTGGAACGCGATTTTGCGGGCGGCTGCCGGGTATCACGCCTTCAAGCGGCGCACCCGGGCGAGTTTTTCAAGCGAGGACGTGGTGCATTTCCTGCTGCGCGATCCCTCCTCACCGCGTTCAGCATTGCTGTGTGTGCGCCGGGCGGAGTCGCATCTGGATGATCTGCGCAGGATTTACGGGCTTTCGGCGGCGGGCGAGGCGATTGAGCTGGCGGAATATTTGCGCGAGCTGCTGCTGGAAATGCCGATTGGTCATATTCTTGCTGCAGGGCTGCATGAGTATCTGGACATTGTGCAAATCCATATCCAGAAACTTGCCGCCGCGATTGGCCGGGCGTTTTTCCGCGACTGGCAGCCGGCTGAGCCGGCGCCTGTCGGCGGGCAGTCGCAATCCCAGACGCAGGGACCGGCTGAGGCGGTTGCGTGAACAGGTTGCGTTATTTGCGTTGGCCGTTCGCGGCCTTCGTGCTGGCGCTGCTGCCACGGCTGAGTTTCCTGGGGGCAAGACCGCTCTGGCTGGATGAGGTGTTTACGCTGCAACGCGCCTCGCTGGCGCCGGCGGCGCTGGTGGCCGATTCATTCCTCAATCACCACATGCCGAGCTTTTTCTTGCTGCTTTCGCCGCTGGTGGGGCTGGGGAATCCGCAATATTGGCTGCGGCTGCCCTCGGCGGTGTTTGGCGCGGTTGCGGTGATGCTGGTGTTCATGATCGCTTACCGTGTCGCCGGGCGCACGGCCGGGATTATCGCGGCGCTGATTATCGGGCTTTCACCGGTGGCACTGGCATTCAGCCAGGAGGCGCGCTCCTACATGCTGGAAATGTGCCTGATCCTGGTAGCACTTTACGGCCTGACCAGGCTGGCGCTGGACATTCCCGGTGCTTCCCAGCCGCTGCGTAATCCGGTGGCGCGGGGGGGCTGGGCGGCATTCATTCTGGGCTCAGTGGCGGCGCTGGATGTGCTGGGGGATGGTTTGCCCTGGCTGCTGATTGGTAACCTGATAGGCGCCACGCTGCTGGTGCAATCGCCCAACCGGGGGCAGTTGCTGCGCAATTTTATCATCGCGGACCTGATCGTCGCGGTATGTTGCGCGCCGTTTTATGCGGCGATGACGATGTATCAGGGCCAGGGCTACATTAACAGCGTGATGTGGATTCCGCCGCTGACCAGCGAGCGGCTGTGGTACAATTTGGGTTCGGTTTATTTTATGCGGGTGGCCGATTCCGTGACCTTCCGCTTCATGGATGTGCCGACGCCGTTCGCGCTGATCTACCTGATCGATGCAGCACTGGCCGTGGCCGTGGGCACCGCCGCTTGGGTGCTGCGCCGCCGCCCCGCGATGCTTGCAGTGCTGGGTATTTCCTTTGTGTTCCTGCCCCTGATGTTCACGGTTATTTCCATCTGGCGGCCGATTTTGCTGCCGCGGTATATTCTATGGAGTGCGGCGCCGTTCGCGATTTTGGCCGGTATCGGGGCTTCCGCGTTGCTGGACCATACCTCGCCGCGGGTGCGCGCCATTGTGGTGGGCGGGGTTGCGTTGCTGCTGTTTGCGAATTTGGTGCCGTACTACAATGCTGAAACCAAACCGCGCTGGGACATTGCGGCGAAGTTGCTGGCGCAGGACGTGGCGCCAGGCGACGTGGTGTATCTGTACGATAGCGGGGCGTTGCCGATTTTGCGCGTGTATTTGCCGCCAGGCACGCAGACCGTGGTGCTGAATGATTCCGCCGGTGATTTGAACCACGCCAAACAGGCGATGAGGCAGGGTAAGCGGGTGTGGGCGGTTTATGGCCATGCCGGGCAAAGCGGAGATTCCAAGGCGCTTTTGAGCTTTTTTGCCGAGACGCAGGCGCTGGGTACACCAAGCATGATGCAAGTGGCGGGTAACCGGATATTGATCGCGCTTTACGACCCGGCGAATCCTGGTGATGGGGTGAGTGTGGGCTGCGTGGAGGGCCTGCCGGTGCCAGGGTATAATCTGGCGGGGTGCAGTTAGACGCGATAGTCTCGGCGGGCAGGGAACTCCCTGGTGATGCGCGAAAATGGGGAAGACGCGGTGGAACCTGTCCGGCTGGTTATCTGGGATCTCGACGGTACATTTTGGCGGGGTAATTTTGCCGAAGGAACCATGCAATATGTGGTGCGATGCCACAATATTGTCGTGGAGCTGGCCCGGCGGGGCATTATGAGTTCCATCTGCTCGAAGAACGATCCGGCGCGGATAAAGCCGCTGCTGGAAGGTTATGAAATCTGGGACCATTTTATTTTTCCGAGCATCAACTGGGAAGCGAAAGGACCGCGGATTGCTGCACTGATTGAGGCGGCGCAATTGCGGCCCGGGACGGTGCTGTTCATTGACGATGAGCCGGCGAATTTGGCCGAGGCGCTGTACTACGTGCCGGGGCTGCAAACTGCGGCCGAGACGATTATTCCGGCGCTGCTCGACGATCCGCGCTTGGCCGGTAAGGCTGATCCGGAACTCTCACGGCTGGCGCAGTATAAAGTGCTGGAGGCACGGCAGGCGGATGCGGCGGTGCTGGGTGGCGATAACCTGGAGTTTTTGCGTGCCAGCGGGATTCAGGTGAGTTTTGATTACGATGTCGAGGCGAACTTGGACCGCGCGATCGAGCTGATTAACCGGACCAATCAGCTTAATTTTACCAAGAACCGGCTGCCCGAGGATATGAATGCCGCGCGCGAGGAATTGCGGGGGCTGGTGCGGCAGTTCCATGTGTTCTGCGGGTTTATCAAGGTAAGCGACCGTTATGGCGATTACGGATATGCCGGGTTTTTCCTACGGCAGCGAGAACATCACTATATCGATCTGAAGTATTTTTGTTTTTCCTGCCGGTTGCTGAGCATGGGGGTCGAGACCTGGACTTACAACTGGCTGGGGCGGCCGCCGCTGCGCGTGGCGCCTGGCGCGGTGCATGATGTGACGCAGGATAGGCGGGAGATCGACTGGATTACCGAAACCGGCGGCGAGGTGGGGGGGGCTGGCGCGGGGCGGCTGATGGACCGGCTGGTGTTGCGCGGCGGCTGCGATCTGAGCGCGATGTCGCATTATTTGAAGCCGCTGACTGGGGAATATTTTGAGGAGATGAACCGCGGGCGCGGCGGCCGGCAGTTCCGGACCGACAACGCGATGTTCCTGAACCATGTTTTTGGCGAGGTGCCGGAGGATGATGCGCAGGCGCTGCAGAGCATTGGCTACCGGCCGGAAGACTGGACTTCAGCCCTGGCGCGGCCGATGGCCGAGGGTAGCCGGGATGTGTGGATGTTCAGTTTTTGGACGGATGGCTATGCATATTTATACAAGCACAAGCAACTGGACGTGGCGGCGCCTTTTTTGTTGCAAAATGACCCCCATGCGATTTGCGATGTTACCGCGCTGAGCGAAGAGCGTCTGCGGAATTTTCTGGGGAGCGATGAGCAGCACCGGGACTATGCAGCCTTGAAGCGGGATTTCTGGGGCATTGGTCCGATATTTGAGGGTTTGCTGCGCCCGGCATTGGAGAAAATGGTTGCGGCGGCGGCGGGCAAGGCGCTGGTTTTTGTGATGCTCACGCCGGAATATATGACGGATGAGAAATCCGGCCAGTGGGTGCCAAGGCCAAAGGAGATGAGGTTCAACAACTGGGTCCGCGAGGTGCTGGCTGGGAAACCTGATGTGCATCTCGTCAATATTCTCGACTTTGTCGAGCCGGGTACTATGCTGCCGTATGATTTTCACTTTGACAGGCTGGTTTACAAGCGGGTGGCCGAACACATCGCGGGGATGATCGCCGCCAGGTTCGGTGCGGATTAGATATTGGCGAGAACCCTGGCGGCGGCGGCGGCGGAAGGTGTGCCGATTGGGGCATGCAGGGTTGCCAGCGCGGCAGCGAACCCGGCGCGTTGAGCGGCGGCGGCTTGCGGCGTGGTGATGAGGCGATGCAGGGTTTCGCTGAGCTTTGTGGGTGTGCAGTCCTGTTGCAGCAATTCCGGGACTAGCTCGCCGCCGGCCAGGAGGTTGATCATGGCGACGTGTTTTACCTTGATGAGGCGGCGGGCCAGCATCGCGCTGATTGGATTGACGCGGTAGGTCACCGCCATGGGCACGCCGGCCATGGCGAGTTCCAGTGTGGAGGTGCCGGATTTGGTGAGCGCGGCGTGTGCCGCGGCAAAGGCGTCGTAGCGGGTGGCTACGTCATGCACGACGATGGGTTTGATTAGCCAGTCCTTGGTCTGCTCGGCCACGGTGTCGGCGATGCCGGAGGCGGCGGCGAGCACGGGTTGCAGGCGGGGCGTGGTGGTGGAGAGCAGCGCCATGGTCTGGCGGAATATTGGGAGAAGGCGCGAGGTTTCAGTGACGCGCGAGCCGGGCATGAGGATGACGGGGACGGCGTCCGGGGCGATGTTGTGCTGGGCGCGGAAGCGGGCGGCGTTGCCTTGGTCGGCGCCGGATTCCAGGACGGGGTGGCCGGTGAAGACGGGGTTAAGGCCGTGCGGGGCGAAGAAGGCGGGCTCGAAGGGGAGCAGGCAGAGCAGTTCGTCCCACAGGCCGGGGTATTTTTTGACGCGCTCCTGCCGCCAGGCCCAGACCTGGGGGGCAACGTAGTGGACGCGCTTGATGTGTTCGCCGGCGATGCCCTTGAGCACGCGCAGGCAGAAGCCGGGGCTGTCGATGGTGACGACGATGTCCGGGCGGGTGGCTTTGATGGCGGCGATGGTCTGGTTGATGCGGCGCTTGAGGGCAAAGATGCGGGGGAGGATTTCAGCCAGGCCCATGACCGCGATTTCCTGCATGGGGAATTGCGAGACCAGCCCGGATTCTTCCATGCGGGCGCCGCCGATGCCGGAGAATGCGAGGTTTTCGCGTTGGGCGCGTAACGCCGCCATCAGGCGGGCGCCTAAAACGTCGCCGCTGGCTTCGCCGGCGATGAGGAAAATTTTAGTCACACCAACTCCACGACCGGGCAGGGGGGAATTTTCTGCGCCCAGTCGCGGTCATTCAGCACATTTCCATGGGCGCGCACAGCGTCAATGGCGGTGAAATCCACCTGGGCGAAGGTGAGGCCGGGCTCGTTGAGCGGGCCTGCGGCGGCGACGCCATCATCGGGGAAGCCTTCGTCACAGGGGGTGAAGAGGGCGGCGTGGCCGATGTTGGTGTCAATGGAAGCGGACCAGGCGGCGGTGCCGACCAGGGGGACGATGGCGGTAAAACACTGGTTTTCCACGGCGCGGACGCGGGCGGAAAGGCGGACGCGGTTGAAGCCGGCGGGGGTGGAGGTGCAGCTGGGGATCAGGATGAGTTTGGCGCCGGCGGTGACCTGGGTGCGGACATGCAGCGGGAATTCGGAATCATAGCAGATGGAGACGCCGATTTTGCCCAGCGCGGTGGCGAACACGTTTGGGCCGCTGCCGCCGGTGATGCCCCATTCCTCGGCTTCGCAGCGGGTCATGGCTTGTTTGTCCTGGAAGGCGAGCGCACCGGAGGGGGCGATGAAGGGGGCGCGGTTGCGGATTTTTGCGCCGTCGCGCATCGGCACGGAGCCGGCGAGGATGTGGAGCTTGTGGCGCTGGGCGATGGACACCAGGGCGGCGATCAGCTCATCGGCGCGGTCCACGACGTAGGCGAGTTCGGCGGCGAGGTCGGGGGATTTTATCTCCGCGCCGGCCAGGACCATGGAGAAATATTCTGGCAGGACCAGCAGATCGGCCCCGGCCATGCCGGACTCGGCGGCCAGGCGCTCGATGCGGGCGAGGAAGAATTTGAGATCGCGTGGTGGGGCCACGCCGAAGGCGGCGAGGGCGAGCTTCACCGGGTTTTGGTCCAGAAGACGAGGGTTTTGGTGCTCGCGGCGGGGGGGGCGTCATAGCGATAGGGAAACTCGCGGAACACGACGATGCGCAGGGCGGGCAGGAGCGGCACGATGGCCGCTCCTGTGAGAGTCTCGACCTTAATTGCTCTTCGCGGCGATGAGCGGCTGCGCCCCGGCGAGGAAGTTCAGCAGCGCGGCATGCTTGGCGGCATCGCTGAGGCCTGGCTGGTTGGCGATCACCGGGCAATAGGCCGCGATGAGGTCGTTGGTCAGGTCGGCGCCGCTGATGGTGCTGTTGCCGGAGCGGATGTTGGCAATCAGCGTGCGGGTGCGGTTGGGCATGGTGGCCGGGGTGGCGTCCGCGTAGCTGTCCAGCAGGCTGCTGCCGGGGTCGGCGATGGTGGTGGCACCTCCGGCCGGGGAGACATGCGGGCAGCCGAACTTGTCGGAGGCGAAGTTGCCCAGCGGCGGCACCACGGCGATGGCGCGCAGGGCCAGCACGTCCTTCGCGGTGGCGTTGGCGGTGGCGGTGTTGCCGAGGTTGGTGCGCACGTAGTTGCTCACCGCGGCGATCTGCGCATCCGACAGGCTGGTCGAGAAGGCGGGCATCGGCGGGCCGTGGGGCTTCCAGGCGTCCAACCCGCTCAGCACCGCGCCGATGACGTTGGTGGGGGCGGAGGCGGTGACGGAGTCATTGCCCGCGAGGTTGGGGATGATCGGGGCCATGCCGCCGCCGGTTTTGCCGTGGCAGCCCGCACAGTTGGCGGCGTACACGGTGGCACCCAGGGCCACGGAGTCAGCGGCTTTGCTCACGTTTGGCGTGGGCGGCACGGGCTGCGGCGCGGTGGCGTTTTGCAGGTAGTTGGCGATGTCCACATCGTCGGAGGCCGGGATCTGGCTGGTGGAATTGTCCACGACCTCGCCCATGGCGGCGTAGGGGGAACCTTTGACCATGTTGCCGTCGTCATGCAGGTAGGCCACGAGGTCTGACTGTGCCCAGCCGCCGACGCCGTATTGCTTGTCGGACGAAATGTTCGGGGCGAAATAGGCGTCGATCGGCGAGCCGGCGTAGGCTTTGCTTAGGATCATGGCGCTGAGCAGGTTGCGCGGGGTGTGGCATTCGCCGCAATGGCCGAGCGCCTCGGTGAGGTAGGCGCCGTTCTTCATGTCTTCATTCCAGCTCGGGTCCATATGCAGCGGGCCGGAGCGAAAGAACATGATGCGCCAGCCGAGCAGGACAGGGCGCTGGTTGAAGGGGAAGAACAGGGAGTTCGGGGTTGGCGCCACGGCCACCGGCGGGAGCGAGAACAGATAGGCCTTGATCGCCATCACGTCCGCGCGGGAGAGCTTGGTGTAGGAGGTGTAGGGCATCGCCGGGTAGAGGAATTTGGGGAACACCAAGTAGGAGTGGCCCGGCGCGGTGCCGTAATGCACGGCGTTGTAAAAATCGTCATCCGACCATTTGCCGATGCCGGTGGTGGGGTCTGCTGTGATGTTGGGGCTGGCGAGGCCGCCGAAGGGCGTGGCCATGACCAGGCCGCCGGTGAAGGGCGCATGGTTGGGGCCAGTGTGGCAGGGCATGCAGTCCGCCGCCGCGGTGAGGTATTTGCCGCGTGCGATCAGCGCTGCGGGGTCCGTGGGGGCGGACAGGCTGGCCGCCGGGTAATTCGCGGTGTCATCCGCGCTGGCGAAACGGCTGAGTGCGGCGCCGCCGAGCAGCAGGGCAAAGGCACTCAGGGCGAGAAGCGGCCGGGCGGAGCGGAATTTTGGCAGAGCGAGCGGCATGAATAGACCCATCAATATTTTGCCCCCCTTATTTCGCTAAAATTGAAAATCTATCAAGTGGATATGGTGCGTCTTATTTATAGAGCAGCTCGGGGTCGACGAGCGGGTCGGCGATTTCCACCAGTTTTCCGTCGCGCAGGGCGATGAAGAAGCAATTGTGGCGGCCGGTGTGGCAGGCAACGCCCTTCTGGTCGACCAGCAGCAGCAGCGTGTCGCCGTCGCAGTCGAGTCTCAGTTCCACCAGCTTTTGTTCCTGGCCGGAGGATTCGCCCTTGCGCCAAAGTCTCTGGCGCGAACGCGACCAGTAGCAGACGTGGCCGGTGCGGATGGTTTCCTCGATGGAGTCGCGGTTCATCCAGGCCAGCATCAGCACTTCCCCGGTGTCGTGCTGCTGCGCGATGGCGGGGATGAGGCCGTTGGCGTCAAAAGTCAGGCGGTCGAGCAGCTCGCTCATGAGGCGAGCATGCCGTTGGTGAGGCAGGTCTCGTCGAACCGGCAGACGATCTCGGGGTGGGTGTCGTGCGGTGTGGCGTCGTGGTAGCTCACCCGGGTGATGAGGTCGGCGATGATGGCTAGGCGGGCGGCTTTTTTGTCGTTGGCGCGCACTACCATCCAGGGCGCGGCGGCGGTGTCGGTGGCGAGCAGCATGCTGTTGCGGGCCTTGGTGTAATCGTCGAAATGCTTGATGGCTTTTTCGTCGATCGGGCTGATTTTCCATTGTTTCAGCGGGTCTTCGTGGCGGTCCTTCAGGCGCTTTTTTTGTTCTTTGCGGTCGATGTCGAGATAGTATTTGATGACCGTGATGCCTGATTGTGCCAGCATGGATTCAAAAGCCGGGGCGTTGCGCAGGAATTCGTCATGTTGCTGTTCCGTGCAGAAGCCCATGACGTGCTCCACCCCGGCGCGGTTGTACCAGCTGCGGTTGAACAGCACGATCTCACCGGCGGCGGGCAGATGGCTCACGTAGCGCTGGAAATACCACTGCGTGGTCTCAACGTCCGAGGGTTTGGACAGCGCCACGATGCGGATGTCGCGCGGGGAGAGGTGCTCGGTGATGCGCATGACGGCGCCGTCCTTGCCGGCGCCGTCGCGGCCTTCGAGGATGATGAGCACCTTCTGGCCGCGCGCGATGACGTGGCGCTGGAGTTTGACCAGCTCGACTTGCAGGTGGTGCAGGGTTTCTTCGTATTTTTTTTGGCTGGGCATGGGGGGATTATAGGCACATACGGGCGTTGATGCCAGATCAGCCGGCGGCGGCGACATGGCGTAAAAACAAGGCTATGAGGCTGGGGTACTCGGCTGGGGAGCGAAAGCATGGTTCTGGGGGTTATTCTTGTCTGTATCGTGGCCGGGTTGGCGGCGGTTTATTGGCATGACAAGCATCAGCAAGTGCATACGGTGTTGCGCAATTTCCCCGTTATTGGGCATGTCCGGTATTTTACCGAGACCTGGGGCGATGCCATGCGCCAGTACCAGTATCTGCCGGATTGGGCGGAGCGGCCATTTAACCGGCTGGAGCGCAGCTGGGTGTACCGCTCGGCCAAAGGGGTTTCCAACCTGGTGAGTTTCGGCTCGGAGAATGTGCCCAGTTTTGTGTTCCGCAATGCGGCGTTTCCGGTGCTCGACGAGGAAAAGAAGCGCTTTCCGGGCAAGCTGATCGGCGTGGCGAGTGGGCCGGGAGCTTGCGCGCACCCGTATATGGGCGAGCATTTTTTCAATATTTCCGGCATGAGCTATGGTGCGCTGAGCCATGCGGCGGTGAGCGCGCTCTCGCGCGGGGCGAAAATGGCGGGCGTTTGGATGGGCACCGGCGAGGGCGGGCTTTCCAGCTTCCATCTGGAAGGCGGGGCGGACATTATCATGCAGATCGGCACCGCGAAATATGGCGTGCGCGATGCAAATGGCGCGCTTTCCGAAGCGCGGTTGCGCGAGATCGCGGCGCTGCCGCAGGTAAAAATGTTCGAGGTGAAGCTGGCGCAGGGGGCCAAACCCGGCAAGGGCGGCGTGCTGCCGGCCGCCAAGGTGACGGCGGAGATTGCCGCGATACGTGGGATTCCTCAGGGCGTGGACAGTATTTCCCCGAACCGGCACCGCGATATCGGCAATATCGCCGAACTGGGCGCGTTCATCGCCAAGGTGCGGGGGATTACCGGCAAGCCGGTGGGGGTGAAGTTCGTCGTCGGCGATCCACGATTTTTGGATGAATGGTTCGCTGATTGCGTGGAGCACCCGGAACATTGCCCCGATTATGTGCAGGTGGATGGCGGCGAGGGCGGCACCGGCGCGGCGCCGGAACCGCTGGCTGATTATGTGGGGCTGCCGATTACCCAGGCGCTGCCCTATGTGGTGGCGCTGCGCGATGAGCATGGGCTGACCGGGCGGATACGGGTTATTGCCGCGGGCAAATTGATAACGCCGGACAAGGTGGCGTGGGCGCTGTGCAACGGCGCGGATTTTGTGAACTCCGCGCGGGGCTTCATGTTCTCGCTGGGGTGCATCCAGGCGATGAAATGTGGCTCGGGCCGTTGCCCGACCGGGGTGACTGCCGCGGACCCTAGGTTGATCGCGGGGCTGGACCCGGCGGATAAGGCTGTGCGGGTGAGCCGTTATGCGGCGCGGATGATCGAGGAAGTGGAAATGATCGCGCATTCCTGCGGGTTGACGGATGCCAGCGGCTTCAAGCCCCGGCATGTGACGGAAATCGAGCGCGGCGTCGGCGGCTTTAGGGCGCACCTTTAATTGATGTACCTCCTACTGTTTCTGCTCGGCGCGGGGTTGAATATTCTGCTCGGGGCGCATGAGTGGCCGGGCGTGCTGGCGGGGAGTTTGACCGACCCGGACAGCTACATGCGGCTGCTGCGGCTGGAGGATGGGATCCGCGCCGGGCATCTGGTGATTGTCGTGGCGCGCGATGATTCGGGCGCCGGGGTGATGGTGGAGTGGTCGCGGCTGCTGGATATGGTGTTGTGGCTGCTGGCGTTGCCGTTCGCGCCGTTTTTGGGCTGGCACCGGGCGTTGTATGTGGCGGGGGTGGGGCTGGGGCCGTTGGGGGCTGGGGCGTTGGGCGTGGCTTGCGCCTGGGTGGCGGAGCCTTTCGCGGCGCGGCGGTATTTATGGGCGGCGGTGGTGGCGGCTGCGATGCTGCCGGCGCTGTTGTACTTCGATGCGCCGGGGGTCGTGCATTACCATACGCTGCTGCTGGTGCTGATTGTGCTGACCGCCGGTTGCGTGGCGCGCGCCTGGCAGGACGATGTCACCTACGGGCTGCTGGCCGGGGTGAGCGGGGCGTTTGCCATCTGGTTGACGCCCGAGACCATGCCGTTTGTGCTCATGGCGTTTGCGGCGCTGCTGATCCGTTGGGTGCAGGCGCCGTTGTGCCGGACCGTTGGCGCGTGCGTTGCCGGGTTCTTCGACGTGCTGAGCGTGGCGCTGATTGTTGACCCGCCGCAGGGCGGGTGGGGCATGCCGGAAATCGACCGCTTGTCGCTGGTGTACGTTGCGCTGGCGATGCTGCTGCTGGCGGGGGCTGCCGGATTGTGGGCGCTGGAAACGCGCGGGGCGGGGCGGAAGAAGATATGGCGCCGCGTGCTGGGAGTGGCGCTGATGGCGGCGCTGGTGGCGGCCTGGGTGGTGGCGTTTCCGCAGGTGGCGATGGGGCCGTATGGCATTATGCCGGCGGCGGATATGCACAAATTCTTCGGTGTTATCGCGCAGCAGCAGCCGGTGCGGGGGATGGGACTGCTGGTGTATCTGGGGCCGGGCGCGCTGGCGCTGGCATATGCGTTGTGGCGTGCTGGCGCTGGTTCGGGTGCCGGCGCCGGGGAGCCGGATGCCCTGGCTTGGCTGCAGCCGCCGTTTATGAAAATTGTCCCGGGGCGGGCGCGCTGGCTGTGGCTTTATGTGGCGGCCTGCACCGCGGTGGCGCTGGTGCTGGGGGCGGAATTTGTGCTGTTTGCCGGGTTTGCGCCGTGCGTGGCGGCGGTGCTGTTGCCGCTCGCCTTGAGCGAGGTGAGCTTGCGCTTTGAGGCGAAGCCGGCACTGGCGATGGTCTCGCGCTTGGCGCTGCTGCTTTGCGTGCTGGTGGTTCCTGTTGCGGCGGCCGCGGTGAATACCGCTGCTGTGGGAACGGTGGTGGCGCCGGGAGCTGGGGCGGCTTCCTGCAATTTGCGGGACATCGCACCTTTGCTGGCCCCGGCGGCGGGTAAAATCGTGCTGGCGGAACCGCAGGATACGCCGGAATTGCTGTACCGGACGCAGGTGAAAACGGTGGGGTCGCTGTATCATCACGGTTTGGCGGGATATTTGCGTGACCGGGACGCATGGCGCGTGGTGCCGGGGGCGCAGGTGCCGGATGCGGTGCGGGTGACGGGGGCGCAATACGTGCTGTTTTGCCCGCGCGCGGGGCGCTATGCGCTGGTGGCGGATTTGCCGGCAACCACGCTGTGGGATGCGCTGGCGGCCGGCAACCAGCCGGTCTGGTTGCAACCCGCGGGCAGCAACGCCCAGGGGTGGCGGCTTTATAAAATGACCGACTGAAGCCGCCCGCCGGTTAACGGCTGAGCCACGCCCGTGGTGCTCGGCAGGGACAGCGGCAGGCCCTTTAACGAACGCACGGCGAGGTAGGCGAAGCACTGGGCTTCCAGCGCGTCGCCGTCCCAGCCCGCGGCCTCGACCGGCTGCACCGGCACGGTGAAGGCGCGGGCCAGCCCGGCCATGAGCACGGGATTCTTGCGCCCGCCGCCGCCGACCAGCACGCGCAACGGGGCGGCCGGCAACGGCGCGCGCGCGATGGCGCTGGTGCAAAATTCAGCCAGGGTCGCGGCGGCGTCGGCGGGCTGCAACCCGGCCGTGGCCTGGGCGATGAGGGCGGAGAAGGTGAGCCGGTCCAGCGATTTTGGTGCGGGGCGGGCGAAATACGGGTGGGCAAGCAGGGTGGCGAGGCGGGTGGCGTCTATGGTGCCGGAGGCCGCCAGGGCGCCGTCTTTGTCGTAGGGTTGGCCGAGGTGTTTTTGCGCCAGATCGTCCAGCGGGCCGTTGCCGGGGCCGGTGTCGCAGGCGAGGATCTCGCCGTTGGCGCCGAGGTAAGTGATGTTGGCGACACCGCCGATGTTCACGATGAGCAGCGGCTTGGGCAGGTCGCGCGCCATGGCGGCGTGGAACAGCGGGGCCAACGGCGCGCCCTGGCCCCCGGCGGCGACATCAGCGGAACGGAAGTCGTGCACCACGGGCATGCGGCAGAGGTGGGCAAGCCGCGCGGCATCGCCGATCTGCCAGGTGCGGTGTTGGTCCGGCGCGTGCAAAATGGTTTGGCCGTGGAAGCCGATGACATCGGCGTTGCGCCCGGCCAGCACCACCGCGATGGCGTGGTCCTGCGTAAGGCGCTGTTCCACGTCCAGCAGGAAGGGATCATCGGCGGCGATGGAGGGGGCGAGGTCGAGCAGGCGGCGCAGGTCGGCGCGCAGCGATTCCTCGTATTGCAGCATGGCGGTGGTGCCGAAATGGGTGATGCTTTCGCCGTCGGTTTCCAGCCAGGCGACATCCACGCCGTCGAGCGAGGTGCCGGACATGAGGCCGATGGCGCGGGTTGATTTGGTGGGCATGGAGATTGTGCTACGCGCAAAGGGCGATTTAGTTAAGGGTGAATATGGGCGCGGTTATGAATCGATTGTGGGCATATGCGCGGCTGGCTTGGCAGATGGGGGCCTATGGGTTGCTCGGCGCGTTCTGGCTGGTGCTGTTGCATGCGTTTTACGAACATATGGCGCCGAGGCTGGGTTATCTGACCGCGCACCGGGCGATCGCGAATGATCTGCCTTGCGGCCGGCCGGAATGCGATTTTTCGGTCTACTGGCCAGCCGGGCGGCTGGCGCTGGAACACGCCTTTGTTACTCTGTACTCGCCGCAGCTTTTTAGTCAGGCGGCAAGTGCGATGCTGCTGCCAGGCAGCCAGTTGGAGACTTTTTTCTACCCGCCCACCATGCTGCTGCCGGTGGCACTGATCTCGCGTCTGCCGTTTGAAATTGGATTTTTTGTCTGGTCTCTTGGGTTGGCGCTTGCCGCCGTGTTGCTACTGCGCGCGGGGCGGCTACCCTGGCTGGTGATCGTGGCAACCCTGCTCAGCCCCGCGGCGCTTTTGGATTTGCAGTTAGGGCAAGTAAACATCGCCGGGGATGCGCTATTTCTGGCTGGTCTTTCGCTGACCGCGCAGCGGCCATGGCTGGGTGGTAGCCTTACCGGTCTGCTCGCATGCAAACCTCAGATCGGGCTGTTGGCCCCTGTGGTATTTTTGGCGCAGCGCAACTGGCGCCAACTCGGGGCTTTTTTTCTGGTCGTGGTGTTGTTGTGCGCGTTGGTGACATTGGTTTTTGGTTTTAGCGTTTGGGGCGCATATTTCACATTGGGCCGATCGGAGGAGGCCAGAATGCTGAGCCTACCCTTTCATCCGCTGTCAAACGAGGGCTGGGGCGTTTCGGTGTTCTGGATGCTGCGAAGTATGCATGCGAGTCTGCACGTCGCCTTTATTTTACAGGCGAGCGTAAGCCTGTGCGCTGCTGCCATTTGCTATTGGCTTTGGCGCTATGCAGGGGTTGGCGTCGCCGCATTGATTGAGCTGACGGTATTCCTCTCGCTGCTGGCGACACCATTCGGCTATTGCGGCGAGATGGTGGCCTATTCGGCCGTGCTGGCGGCGGCGGCGGCAAGGCGCGGCTGGCGGATTGGTATGCTGGATGCGTTGTTGTGGCTCTGGCCAGGGATATGTTTGTTCGTGTCGGTCCAGACCGGGATTTTGGTTACGCCGCTGGTCGTGCTGCTGGCCGTGGCGCGCACTTGGTACCGGGCAGGGCTGCCGGTGCCGTATTTTCCTGGCCGGGTCACTGTCCTCCCTGGCTCTTAATGAAATGTGCAGCGGTGTGGTAGATCGGGCGCGGTGTATCCTCGTATTCTAGCATAGTACCAAGGCCGAAATGGGTGATGGTTTCGGCGTCCGTTTCCCGCCAAGCGACACTCACGCCATCGAGCAAGGTGCCGGACATGAGGCCGATGGCGCGGGTTGATTTGGTTGGCATGGAGATTGTGCTACGCGCAACAAGCGATTTAGTTAAGGGTGGCATGACGGCGATTTTGAAACGGCTGGGCGACTATACGCGGCTGGGTTGGAATATGGCGACATATTCGCTGCTGGGGTTGGTTTGGTTTGCTATTTTCGAGGTGTTCTGTGGCAAAATGCTACCCCGGCTTGGGTATTTGACGGCACACCGCGCGATTGCCAACGATCCGCCTTGCATCTCCCCTGAATGCGATTTTTCAGCATTCTGGCCAGCTGGCATGCTGGCGCGGGCGCATGAATTCATGAGCATATACCAGCCGCAAATGTTTCTTGCCTGGCAGCGGCAGGTATTGTTCGCCGGCGCGCAACAGGATGCGTTTTTTTATCCGCCGCCAATGCTGTTGCCCAGCGCACTGATTTCCTACCTGCCGTATGAGTTGGGGTTTTTCATCTGGACATTCGGGTTGATCCTGTTCTCGGCCCTGCTGCTGCGCTGGGCGGGAGCATCCTGGCTGGTGATTTTGCTGGCGCTGCTGAGTCCGGCGGCACTGTGGAACACGGAACTTGGTCAGTTGGGCGTGGCCGGTGGCGCGGTGCTTCTCGCGGGGCTGATGGTGTCGGCGCGCAAGCCTTTGCGCGCGGGCGGACTGCTGGGGCTGCTGGTGTGCAAGCCGCAGATCGGCGTGCTGGTGCCCGCGGTGTTCTGGGGCCAGCGTAATTTACGGGCGTTCTGCGCTTTCGTGATGATGTGTGGATGCTTGTGCCTGCTGGTGTCCGTTGCATTCGGCTGGTCCGTCTGGCCGGTTTATTTCGGCTTGGGCAGCGGGGAGTCAACGAAGGTTCTCAATGCCGTGTTCAACCGGCTTTCTTACCAGGAAGGTGGAGTCTCGGTATTCTGGATGCTGCGCAGCCTGGGCGCCGGGCTGACGGTGTCCTACGCGGCGCAATTGGCAGTGGCTTTGGCTGCCATGGCGGTAACCGGCTGGATTTGGCGGCGGGACAATTTAACCGCGTTGGACCGTCTGGCGCTTACGGTGTTTTTGTCGCTGCTTGCCACACCCTATGGTTATTCAGACGATATGGTAGGGTATTCGGTCGTGCTGGCGATGCTTGCCGAGCGGCGTGGCTGGCGGATTGGTCTGCTGGATGTGTTGCTTTGGCTGTGGCCGATGCTTTGCCTTGTTGAAGTGAAGAAGACCGGGCTGTTGATTACGCCGCTGGTCGTGCTGCTGGCCGTGGCGCGCACCTGGTACCGGGCGGGGCTGCCGGTGCCGCATTTGCCACGCAAGGCGGCTGTGCTACCCCGCGCGTAAGAGGATCAAAACATATGGCGAAGAGTGGGTTTCTGGCCGAGGCGAAGGCGCGCGGCTTTTTGTTTCAGTGCACCGACGAGGAGGCGCTGGACGGTGCCTGCGCCGCGGGCAGCATTGCGGGCTATGCCGGGTTCGACCTGACGGCGGAGAGCCTGCATGTGGGGCATATGATCCCCATCATGCTGCTGCGGCTGTTCCAGAAGCATGGGCACCGGCCGGTGGCGTTGATGGGTGGGGGGACGACGCGGATCGGTGATCCCTCGTTCCGGGAGGAAGCGCGGCAGTTGCTCTCGGATGAGCAGATTGCGAAGAATTTGGTGGGTATCCGTAAGAATATCGAGGCGTTTATTACCTTTGGTAATGGGCCGAACGATGCGGTGCTGGTGAATAATGCCGATTGGCTGGACCGGCTGAGCTATATCGAGCTGCTGCGCGAAGTGGGTGTGCATTTTTCCATTAACCGCATGTTGTCGTTCGATTCGGTGCGCTCGCGGCTGGAGCGTGAGCAGGGGCTGACGTTTTTGGAATTCAACTACTCCATTTTGCAGAGCTACGACTTCCGCGAGCTGAGCCGCCAGTATGGCGTGGTGTTGCAGATGGGCGGCTCGGACCAGTGGGGGAATATCGTCTCCGGTGTGGATCTGGTGCGCCGGACCGACCAGAAGGGCGTGTTTGGCCTGACGACGCCGCTGATTACCACGGCTTCCGGCGCGAAAATGGGCAAATCAGCGGCCGGGGCGGTGTGGCTCTCGGCGGAGAAGCTGAGCCCGTACCACTATTGGCAGTTCTGGCGGAATACCGAGGATGCGGATGTGGGGCGGTTTTTGAAACTGTTCACGGATTTGCCGCTGGGTGAGATCGCGCGGCTGGAGTCGTTGGGTGGGGCCGAACTTAATGGGGCCAAAGTGATTTTGGCGACCGAGGCGACGGCGCTCGCACATGGCCGCGAAGCGGCGGAGGAAGCGGCGGCGACGGCGCATAAAATCTTCAGCCAGGGCGGCGTGGCCGAGGGGCTGCCGACAGTGGAAATTCCGGCGGCGGAGTTCGGCAACGGCCTGCCGGCGTTCGCGCTGTTTGTGCGTGCCGGGCTGGCCGGCAGCAATGGCGAGGCACGGCGGTTGATAAGGGGCGGTGGCGCGCGGTTGAACGATTTGGTGGTCGGCGACGAGGCGCAGGTGATTGCTCCCGCGGCGGAGCTGAAGCTTTCCGCCGGGAAGAAGCAGCACGTGCTGGTGAAGGTGACGGGCTAAGAGACTGTTCCATAAGTCTACTCTGGCGGCCGCTGACGGGCGATTTTCTGCGCTCCGGTGCTCACGTACTGAAGTACGTTGCGCTCCGGTGCTCAAAAATCCCCCGTAATCGACTCACCAGAGTGACTTCTGAAACAGTCTCTAAACCGGGGCAAATTTCCGCAGGTATTCCAGCAGCGTCGCGCCGAAGGCGTCGTTGCGGTCGCCGGTGAACATGTGGCCGGCACCTTGGGCCTCCACCATGACGAGGTGCGGCATCAGCGCCTTGAAGCGCGCGGCGTTTTCCGGCGGCACGAGGTCGCTCAAACTGCCGCGCACCAGCACGGTGGGGCAGGTGATCCGGCGCGCGGCGGCGACCATGGCGGCTTCCTCCTCGGGCGGTGCGAGGAAGTCCGGCTTGGCCGTGGCTGGGTCCCATTGCCAGAACAGCCGGCCGTCCGGCGCGGTGCGCATCATTTTGGCGAGGCCGGATGCATCGGCCACGCGCGGGCGTTCCAGCAGATGCGCCAGCGCGTCCGCCGCTTCGTCGACGCTAGTGTAACCGTCCAGGCTTTCCGCTAAAAATTTAAAAATGCGTTTCAGCCCGGATTGGGCGTTCCAGGGCGCTACGTCGGCCAGCATGACCAGGCTGACCTGTTTTGGGTGGCGCGAGGCGGCGATGAATGCCGCCTGGCCGCCGCGTGAGGCGCCGACCAGCGCCGCCGGGCGGCCGGCCCACGCCAGCAGGTGTTCCACGTCGCGCGCGTAGGCGTCCACGAAATAGTCGCCGTCCGCCGCCCAGCCGCTCTCGCCATGGCCGCGCAAATCCACGGTGATGCCGCGATAGCCGGCGCGCGCGACCATGCGGGCCGTGCCAGTCCAGGAGCGGCGGCTTTGCCCGCCACCGTGGAAGAAGAACACTGGCGGCGCGGCGGTCTCGCCGTAGGCATCGGCGGCCAGCATGACGCCGTCACCCGGCAGGGCGAGCCGGATATGTGAGGAAATTGTCACCATGGGCTCCCGTTTGGTGTATCCGCGCGTAAATTAAGCTGGGAGGGTGCCGCGGCGCGGGTTGGCGGAAGCCTACCATTCGGCGGGAAAGCATAAATTGGCGTATTTTAGGGCAGTGGCAATCGGCGTGAATGCGCCTCCTGGTGATTCCCTGCGCATTTATGTTTTTGGTTGTGTTGCGCGAGGAATTTTCGGCAAACAATAGGGCTTGCTTGCGTTGCAAAAATTGCTTTTGCGTGGTGTGTGAGAAGTGGAAGCTTAAGGAGATAGCATGTCCGTTCATGCCGCGATAACGCATCGTACCTCGTATAAATACGACCGCCCCGTTGCCCTGGGACCGCAGACGATCCGCTTGCGACCGGCGCCGCATGCGCGCACGCCGATCCTTTCCTATTCGTTGAAAGTCTCGCCGCAGCCGCACTTCCTTAACTGGCAGCAAGACCCGCAGGGCAACTTCATGGCCCGCGTGGTGTTCCCCGAGCGGGTGACGAGCTTTGAGGTCGTGGTGGATCTGGTTGCCGATATGGCGACCATTAACCCGTTCGACTTCTTTTTGGAGCCGGAAGCGGAGAATTATCCGTTTACCTATGATGAAGTTCTGGCCGAGGAGCTGGCGCCGTTCCGCGTGCTGCGCAATCCCGGCAAGAAGCTGCAGGAGCTGATCGGCGAGGTGCACGAGGCGCACAAGAACAAAGAACTGCGCATGGTGGACATGCTGGTGCTTATCAACCGCATGGTGGCCGAGCGCATCTCCTACGTGGTGCGCATGGAGCCCGGCGTGTGGACGCCTGAGCAGACGTTGACCAGGGCGAAAGGCTCGTGCCGGGATTCGGCGTGGCTGCTGGTTCATCTGCTGCGGCATTTGGGGTTCGCGGCGCGGTTTGTCTCCGGCTACCTGATCCAGCTGGTGGCGGACGTGAAGCCGGTAGGTGGCGGACCGGAAGGCCCGACCTCAGATTTTACGGATTTGCATGCCTGGGCGGAGGTTTATCTGCCGGGTGCGGGCTGGATCGGGTTGGACGCGACCTCCGGACTGATGGCCGGCGAGGGGCATATTCCGCTGGCGGCGACGCCTTCGCCGTCGTCGGCGGCGGCGATTTCCGGGCTGGTGGGCGAGTGCGAGACGGAATTTGACTTTGAGATGAAGGTAACCCGCGTGGCCGAGACGCCGCGGGTGACCAAGCCTTATACGAAGCACGTGTGGCAGGATATTCTGGCGCAAGGTGCGGCGGTGGACCGCGCGCTGGCCAAGGGCGACGTGCGCCTGACCATGGGCGGCGAGCCGACTTTTGTCGCGGCCTCGGACTTTGAGGCGCTGGAGTGGAATATTGATGCTTTGGGGCCAACAAAGAGACAGTTCGCCGGGCGGTTGATCCGCAAGCTGACGCCGCTGTGGAGCAAGGGCGCGGCGCTGACCTACAACATGGGCAAGCATTATCCGGGTGAGCAATTGCCGCGCTGGGCGATCCACGCGCACTGGCGGACGGACGGCGAGCCGGTGTGGAAGAACCCGGAACTGTTGGCGAGCGACGATGACAAGGACAACGCGGCAGCGTCGGATGCGGCGCTGTTCGCGGGCGCGCTGGCGGAACGGTTGCAGGTGAATCCGGGGCTGGTGAACCAGGCGTATGAGGATATCCACTACTATTTGTGGCGGGAGAAGCGGCTGCCGGCGAACGTGGTGGCGATGGAATCCAAGCTTGGCGACGAGCTTGAGCGGGCGCGGCTGGCGAAAGTGTTTGGCCAGGGGCTGGCATCGCCGGCGGGCAGCGTGTTGCCGCTGCGCCGGGTTATCGCCGATGGCGAGCGCGTCTGGCAGAGCGGCAAATGGTTCTTCCGCGACGATGTGATGTTCCTGATCCCTGGCGATTCGCCTTTGGGGCTGCGGTTGCCGCTGGAGAGCCTGCCCTGGGCGGACCCGGAGCATATGGAGGTGGCGTTCGAGACCGACCCGTTCGCGCCGCGCACGCCGCTGCGCAAACGCGATTCCATGCAGCTGACACGCGAAGGTTATGGCGGCAGCTCAATTGAAGGCTTCCGCCCCGTGCCGCAGGATGCGCCGGTGGTGGGGCGCGAGGAGCCAGGCCTGGTGAGGACCGCACTGGCGGTGGAAGCGCGCGATGGGATTTTGCATGTGTTCTATCCGCCGCTGTACGATGTGAGCGACTGGCTGGAACTGACCGCCGCGGTGGAGGAGACCGCCGCCGGCATGGGCCGGAAGGTGGTGCTGGAAGGTTATTTGCCGCCGGAAGATGCACGCGTGATGAATTTCTCCGTGACGCCGGACCCTGGTGTGATTGAGACGAACATCCACCCGGCGGCAAGCTGGGGTGAGATCGTCGAGCGCACCGAGCAGCTTTATGAAGTGTCCCGCGAAGTTGGGTTGATGACCGAGAAGTTCATGCTGGATGGCCGGCATGTCGGCACCGGCGGCGGCAACCATGTGGTGATGGGCGGGGCGACGCCCAGCGACAGTCCGTTTTTGCGCCGGCCGGATTTGCTGAAATCCATGCTGGGGTTCTGGCATAATCACCCGTCGCTCAGCTTCCTGTTCAGCGGGTTGTTCATTGGCCCCTCCAGCCAGCATCCGCGTATTGATGAGGCGCGCGAGGATTCGCTGAATGAGCTGGAAATCGCGTTCCAGCAGGTGAGCAACGGCAAGTATACGCCGCCTTGGCTCGTGGACCGGCTGTTTCGCAACATTCTCGCGGATATGACCGGCAACGGGCATCGCACCGAGTTTTGTATCGATAAAATGTACGCGCCGAATGGCGGTTCCGGCCGGCGCGGGCTGGTGGAGTTTCGCGCGTTCGAGATGCCGCCGCATGCGGAAATGTCGGCCGCACAGGTGCTGCTGATGCGCTCGGCGATCGCCGCGTTCTGGAACAAACCGTATGACCGGCGGTTGATCCGCTGGGGCACGCGTCTGCATGACGAGTTTTTGCTGCCGCATTATGCCGAGGCGGACTTTAAAGATGCGTTGGCGGAGCTTGGTGGTTTGGGCTTCGGGCTGAGCCCGGAATGGTTTGCGCCGCATATGGAATTCCGCTTCCCGCAGGTTGGCGAGATTGCGGTGCGCGACATGCGAGTGGAATTGCGCCATGCGTTGGAGCCCTGGCACGTGCTGGGTGAGGAACAAACCTCGGGCGGCACGGCGCGCTATGTGGATAGCTCGGCGGAACGTTTGCAGGCGAAAGTCTCAGGCTGGGTGGATGAGCGGTATACGCTGGCTTGCAACGGTGCCGCATTGCCGCTGCAACGGACCGAAGTTCCGGGCGAGTATGTGGCCGGTGTGCGCTTCAAAGCCTGGCAGCCGTACTCCGCGCTGCACCCGACAATTCCGGCGCAGGTGCCGCTGGTGTTCGATGTGTACGACAAATGGTCGGGCCGCAGCATTGCCGGTATGAGCCACCATGTCGCGCATCCGGGCGGGCGGGCTTATGCCGACTTCCCGGTGAATGCGAACTCCGCCGAGGCGCGCCGGCGCTCACGCTTCTTCCCGTTTGGCCATACGCCGGGGCCGATGGCCGAACCGCGGGAAGTGCGGGCGGTGGAGTATCCGCGCACGCTGGATTTACGGCGCAATGCTTAAAAAACTGATCCGCCGCCTGCAACGCTACGCCTTTGCGGAGGTGCTGGGGGAGCTGGCGGCGATCAGATTTGAGTTGGCGCGGCGCAATGAGGTGCTGGAGGGCGCGTTGCTGGCGATTGCGCTGGAGCGGGAGGCCGTGGTTCAGCCGAGCCCCAGTAATTCCAGGAGCGATTTGGCGTAGCGCGGCATGCTGTGCGTCTCGCAATAGGCGAGGCGTTCTGGTTCGGTATTCAGATTTGCGCCGAGTTGCGTGGCGAGCGCGGTGGCGATTTCCGCCGGGTCAAGTTTGTCTGAAACACGATTGATATAGCCAGGCGCTGCAAGGTTATTGGCGAGGTCTTGGCTCGCCACACTGGGGAGGCCGGCGCCGATACAGTCCTGCAAGGTGCCGGAGATGTTGCCGGCATGGCCTTCGCGCAGTTGCAACCCGCAGTCGGCGGCGAGTAGGTAGTCGCGGTAGGTTTGTTCGGGGATAAAAGTTTGTCCGAAGTTGACATCGTTGGAAATGGCGAGTTTTGCTGCAAGTTTTTCGAATGCCGGGGTGTCTTCGGTTGGCTCGCCAACAAATACCAGTTTGCATTGTGTGTTTTGGCGAAGTTGCGCGAAAGCCCGCAATGCGGCTTCGATGCCCTTGTTGCGGGTAATGAAGCCGAGGCTGACGATGAGTTTTTCCTGCGGCGCAATGCCCAGGGCGTTACGCGCCTGTTGCCTTGCCGCCTTCGTGCGTGGGGCGAATGCGCGTTGCATGGCGAAGGGCAAATGTTTTGCGACCACGCCAAAGCGCGCTTGAACTTCGGCCACCGGCTGCGGGGCGTGGAAAATCAGGGGCCGTGCGGCCGCCGCCAGTTCACCCAGGAAGCACGCCTCGCGGCGGCTTTCATCCACGGCCCAGGCGGTGATTTCGCGTGGCGTAACCCGGCGCCCCAACTCCTTGCCGGCCCATATGGCGGCGGACTTGGGGCCTTGGCGCGTTGCCAGACCCAGCAGCCTGGAGTCGTGGCACAGCACGGCGCTGCCCCATTTCACGGCCAGGTCGTAAATTTTACCATGCAGCGGAGAATTGCCGATGACGCTGAGTACGCGGTCGTATTTTGCCGAGGTGTGGGCCAAGGCGGAGACATGCGCGCCGGTGAAAGTTGTGACATCGGCCAGCGGATTTAAAGTCCCGGCCAGGGCGGCGGAGTAATCGGCGATGCCGGATTTTACCGGGGGCAGGGGGGTGAGCATGGCCACGCGCGGCCGGGCGCCGCGCAGCACGGCGGCCGCTTGTGGCGTGAGTGCTTCCCACACTTTGGCGGCGATGGCCTGCGCGGTAAAAGGACGCGAGAGCGGCGCTTGCGCGGCGACAATTTCAGCGCGGCGGGCTGGATTGGTGACGACCTGCTCCAAAATAGCGGTCAGTGCCGCCGCATCGTCCGGGGCAAAGCGTAGTGCCGCCTCCACCCCCAGGGCGCGGTGTGCCGGAATGTCCGAGACAATGGCGGGGGTTTGGGCAGCGGCGGCCTCGATGACGGGGAGCGAGAAGCCCTCGGCGTGCGAAGGGGTGACGACGCAAATCGCCTGGGCGTACAGCGCGCGCATTTGATCTTCGGTCACGCGGCCGGGCAGGTGCACGCGGGTTATCGCGCGCAGCCGGGCTGCCGTATCCGGCGGGTAATTGCCGGTGATGATGAGGGGAATATGCCGGAGCAGCGCACTGGCAGCATGGGCGCGGGCCAGCACCTCCGGGTTTTTCCGCGCGTCATCGCCGCCGACCATGAGGATATGGCGCGGCGCACCGGGCTGAAGCCCCTCAATCCACGGCGGTAGGGCCACGCCGGTGATGTGCGCGCGCACCGGGCCGTAGAGTTCGCGCAGACGCTCGCCCGTCGTCTCGGAATTTGGCAGAAAAATATCGTAGCGGCGCAGCCACCCCATGGCGGCAAAGTAGTCCAGCCGGTTCACGGGTTGGGTGAGGTAGGTCTCCTGGCGGTCGTAGGGGATGAAGTCGTGCACGCAGGCGGCTTTCGTAATGCCGGGCGTGTGCAGCAGGCGGGCGTTAAAATGCTGGTCCGGGCTCATGGGCGAGGGGTTGAGGAACACAGCACCCGGCGCCACCTCCGGCAGGTACGCATGCGGGGAAAGCACGGCAGCCAGGGCGGCGAACTCCGGCGGCAGCCGCGGCAGGGCGGGGTCGAACAGGCCGATGAAGGGGGCGGGCGCATGGCGGACAATGCAGCGCGCGTGGTTGCCGATGCCGCGCTCGGTATAGTTGGGGTCCTGCAGGCAGCGCATGTCGATGATGAGGCGGGGGGACATTGGCGTTGAGGGCTTTCGGGTTATAGACCGAGCAGTATGGCAATTTTTCCTAAACGCATAACCGGCCTGCGGCTGCCCCTGAACCACGACGCCGTGCAGCTGCGCGTCGCCGTTTGCGCCGCTTTTGGCGTGGCCGATACGGAGCTGCTCGGCTTTACCGTGTTCCGCCGTGCCTTTGATGCGCGCAAGAAGAGCGACATCACGCTGGTCTATACCGTCGACGCCGAATTGGCCGTGCCGGTGGCCACGGGCGAGCCGGTGCCGGATGTGAGCTATAAATACGTGACCCAGGCCAAGGTGCGCCCGGCGAAACGTCCGGTGGTGATCGGCACCGGGCCGTGCGGGATTTTTGCGGCGCTGGTGCTGGCCCAGATGGGATTTGCGCCGATTATCCTGGAGCGCGGCAAGGTGGTGCGAGAACGCACGAAAGACACCTGGGGCCTGTGGCGGCGCGGTGTGCTCAACCCGGAATCCAACGTGCAGTTCGGCGAGGGCGGGGCGGGGACATTTTCTGACGGCAAACTCTACTCGCAGATCAAGGATCCCCGGCATCTGGGGCGCAAAGTGCTCACCGAGTTCGTGAAAGCGGGCGCGCCGGAGGAAATTCTCTACGTCGCCAAGCCGCATATCGGCACCTTCCGGCTGGTCGGCATGGTGGAGACCATGCGCGCGGCCATCGAGGCGCTGGGCGGCGAATACCGCTTTGGCTGCAAGGTGATTGATATTGAGATCACCGGCGGCCAGGTGCGGGCGGTGGTGCTGCAATCCGGCGAGCGGATAGAGACGGAGCATGTGGTGCTGGCGGTCGGCCATAGCGCGCGCGACACTTTCGCCATGCTGCATGGGCGCGGCGTGTTCATGGAGGCGAAACCGTTCTCCGTGGGGTTCCGCATCGAGCATCCGCAGTCGATGATTGACCAGTACCGCTTTGGTGCCTTCGCGGGCAATCCGATTTTGGGCGCGGCGGACTACAAGCTTGTGCATCACGCCAGCAACGGCCGCTCGGTTTACAGTTTTTGCATGTGCCCCGGCGGCACGGTGGTGGCGGCAACCTCCGAGCCGGAACGCGTGGTGACCAACGGCATGAGCCAGTATTCGCGCAACGAGCGTAATGCCAATGCCGGCATCGTGGTGGGTATTTCAGCGGCGGATTATCCGGGCGATGTGCTGGCCGGGGTGGAGTTTCAGCGGCGGTGGGAATCGGCGGCCTATGTGGCCGGTGGCGGCACTTATGCGGCGCCGGGGCAGTTGGTGGGGGATTTTATCGCCGGACGCGCGTCCAAAGTGTTTGGCGAGGTGCTGCCATCATACAAGCCGAGCGTGAAACTCGGCGATTTGTCCTCGTGTTTGCCTGATTACGCGATTGCCGCCATTCGCGAGGCGTTGCCGGCGTTCGAGAAACAGATACGTGGCTTTGCGCGGGCGGATGCGGTGCTCACGGGCGTGGAAACGCGCACGTCCTCGCCGGTGCGGATTACCCGTGGGCGGGATTTTTGTTCGCTGAACACGCGCGGGCTGTATCCGGCGGGTGAGGGGGCTGGTTACGCGGGGGGGATTCTGTCCGCTGGGGTGGATGGGATTAAGGTCGCGGAAACGGTGGGGTTGAGTTTGGCGGCAGAATAATCTATAAAAATAGTAGAGAATAATTGGCTTCGCAAGCGGGATAGATATTTCCTATCGGCAAACCATGGTATAAAGAGTAGATAATTATCCGGCGTTACCGAGGAGCAGAAAAATGTTATCGCAGAAGTGCAAATACGCGTTACAGGCATTGCTGGTGCTGGCCCGCGAGAACAGCGATGAGTTGCTGCTGGTCAGCGACATTGCCGAGCGCGAGAATTTGCCGAAAAAATTCCTCGAAGCGATACTTTTGGAGCTTAACCGCAACGGTCTGGTGCGCAGCCGCCGTGGCCGCGGTGGTGGCTATGCCCTGGCGAAGCCCGCTGATTTGATTACTTTTGGTCAGGTGGTACGGATCATGGATGGGCCGTTGGCGCCGCTTTCCTGCGTCAGTGTGAATTATTACCGCAAATGCGACGACTGCAAGGACGAACAGACCTGCGAGATTCGCAAGGTGATGCGCCGAGTCCGCGATGCGATCGCGCATGAACTGGATGGCACCTCGCTGGCGCAGGCGCTGGCGGACGGGAAAATGCGGGCCGTGCTGGAGTCCTGAGCCGTTTTCCGACTAAATATGTAGGGTATTTGTCTCGGCGATTTTGGCGAGTTTCACGGTGACCGGGACATGGTCCGACGGCTGCGGTTTGGCGCGTTCGTCCTTGTGGATGGTAACGTGCGTCAGCCGTTCCGCGAGACGCGGGGAGAGCAGTTGGAAGTCTATGCGCAGGCCGGAATTGCGGTCCCAGGCGCCGGCCTGATAATCCCAGAAGGTGTAGAGTGTCTCGGTGGGGTGCATGGCGCGCACGGCTTCGGTCAGCCCGGTCCAGATTAGTGCGTTAAAGGCGCTGCGGGTCTCCTGGCGGACCAGCGCGTCGCCGGCGGGCAGCGCGCGCGGGGCGAAATCGGCGTCGGTGGGGCAGACGTTGTAGTCGCCGGCCAGAATGAAGTCGGTATCCGAGTCCATGAGGTTTTGCGCATGGGCGCGCAGGGCTTCCATCCATTCCAGTTTGTAGGCGTAACCCTCGTCCCCCCGGGAATTGCCGTTGGGCAGGTAGAGGTTGCCCACTGTCATGCCGTGCGTGCGGACCTCAATGAAGCGGGCGTGGGTGTCGGAGTCGGGCATGCCTGGCAGTTTGGGGTGCAGGATTTCCACCGGTGCGCGATGCAGGACGGCGACGCCGTTGTATGATTTTTGGCCGACGATGGCGGCCTTGTAACCAAGGGCCTCAAAGGCGAGGCGCGGAAACTGGTGTTCCTCGCATTTTATCTCCTGCAACAACAGCAGGTCCGGCTGCTCGCGGGCAAGGAAATCGGCCACAAGCGACTCGCGCGTGCGCACCGAGTTCACGTTCCAAGTGGTGACCTTAATCAACGGAGAACGAGGTGCCGCAGCCGCAGGAGGATTTGGCGATCGGGTTTTTGACCGTGAAATGCGCGCCCATCAGCGAGTCCTTGAAGTCCAGTTCGGCCCCGGCGAGGAATTCCAGGCTGGTGGGGTCCACGAATACGGTAGCGCCCTGTGCCTGGATGACCAGATCGTCCGGGTGCTGCTCGGCCGTGAGGTCGAACTTGTACTGGAAGCCGGAACAGCCGCCGGCGAGCACTTCCACGCGCAGGGCTTTCTGCGCTGGTTCGCTGCTCAGGATTTGCGCCACCCTGGCGGCGGCGGAAGGAGAAAGCCGGAAAGTTTCAAGTGTCTCGCTCATGGGGCAACATATAGTGCGTCCGGGCCTTGGAGGTAAGGCCGGGGATGGGTTAAGTCTTTATCTATGACAATCGCCCCTTATGCGGTGCAGGCAGCGCAGTCTCGCGGCCGGCAATTCGCTGAAATCCACTCCGACGACCGCAGCCCCTACCAGCGCGACCGCGACCGCGTGGTGCACTGCTCGGCCTTCCGCAAGCTGCAATACAAAACCCAGGTGTTTGTGACGCGCGAGGGAGATTTTTACCGCACCCGGCTCACCCACAGCCTGGAAGTGGCGCAGATTGCCCGCAGCATCGCCCGCAAGCTGGGGCTGGATGAAGACCTGACCGAATGCCTGGCCCTGGCGCACGACCTTGGCCATCCGCCCTTTGGCCATGCCGGGGAACGCGGGTTGAATGAGGCGCTGTCGGGTTTTGGCGGCTTTGACCACAACGCGCAGAGCCTGCGAGTGGTGACGTTGCTGGAGCGTCGCTATGCCGCGTTTGATGGGCTGAATTTGAGCTGGGAGGCGCTGGAAGGTCTGGCCAAGCACAACGGTCCGCTCACCAATCCGCCGGTGTATATCGCCGAATTCGATACGAAATACCCGCTGGACCTGCTGCGCCAGCCCTCGGCCGAGGCGCAGGTGGCGGCGTTTGCCGATGATATCGCCTACAATACCCATGACATGGACGACGGGCTGCGCGCCGGGTTGTTTGGTTTTGAGGATATTGCGCATTTGCCGTTGATCGGGGAGGCTTTGCGCGAATCCCAGGCGCTGACGGGCGCCAGCAACCGGGTGCGGCACGAGTTGAGCCGGCGCATGATCAACGGGCTGGTGCATGATGTGCTGCGGGAGAGCGCGGCGCGCCTGGACGCGCTGGCCCCGAAGGATGCCGATGCGATCCGTGATGCCGATGCGCCGGTGATCGGTTTTTCCTCAGGCATGGCGGCGGCGAACCGGGCGGTAAAGAAATTCCTGTTCGAGCGCATGTACCGGCATTGGCGAGTTAACCGCATGACGCACAAGGCGCGGCTGGTGACCACCGAATTGGGCATTTTGCTGCTGGAGCGCCCGTATCTGCTGCCCGACGACTGGCGGGTGAGCGCCGGGGAGCCGGGCAGCGCGCAGGCGGCCACCGTGGTGCGCGACTATGTGGCGGGCATGACCGACCGTTATGCTTTGGATGAATACGCAAGACTGACCGACCCGGCTGTGCCGGCTTGAAAGATTGATGATGACTGAGAATTTATTTGCCCAGGCCCGTGCCTGGGTTCTGGAAGAGCTGACGAGCTTGCTGCCGGGACTGCCGGAGGAGATTTTGGCCCGCATCGAGGTGACGCCGACCAAGGATTCCGCGCATGGCGACATGGCGAGCAACGCGGCCATGGTGGCGGCCAAACCGGCCGGGAAAAATCCGCGCGAAATTGCCGCGGCACTTGCCGAAAAGCTGAGCGCGCGCCCGGGTATCGCCAAGGCGGAGCCGGCGGGGCCGGGGTTCCTCAATCTCACCCTGGAGTCCGGCCTGCTGCTGGCCCAGCTTCCGGTGATTTTGGCGGCTGGTGAGGCTTATGGCCAGGGTGCCGGGCGCGGGCGCATCAATGTGGAATACGTCTCCGCCAACCCCACCGGGCCGCTGCATGTCGGCCATTGCCGTGGTGCCGTGGTGGGTGACGCGCTGGCCAACTTGCTCGGCAAGGCCGGGTATGCGGTGACCAAGGAGTTCTACGTCAACGACGCGGGGGCGCAGGTGATTGCGCTCGGGCGCTCGGTGTATGTGCGCTACCTGGAGGCGCTGGGGCTGTCGCCGGAAGCGTATATCGATACCGTGACCGGCGGCATGCAGTACGGGGGGGCGTATCTCATCCCCGTTGGCGCGGCGCTGGCGGAAAAATACGGTGATGAATTCGCCGAGACGCCGGAAGCGCATTGGCTGGATACTTTCCGCGAGTTCGCTGTGGAGGAAATGCTCAAGCTGGTGCGCGAGGATCTGGCGGCGCTGGGCGTGGTGCAGGACGTGTTTTCCTCCGAGCGCGCCATGGTGGAAGCCGGCGGCGTGGAGCGTGCGCTGGACCTGCTAAAGGCACGCGGGTTGATCTACGAGGGCGTGCTGGAGCCGCCGAAAGGCAAGACGCCGGAAGATTGGGAGCCGCGCGAGCAGACCCTGTTCCGCTCCACCGATTTTGGCGACGACGTTGACCGGCCGGTGAAGAAATCCGACGGCAGCAACACCTATTTCGCTAACGATGTGGCCTACCACGCTGACAAAATGGCGCGCGGCTTTACCGCCATGATCGACGTATGGGGCGCCGACCACGGCGGCTACGTGAAGCGCATGCAGGCGGCGGTGAAAGCCCTGGCGGGTGATACTCCGGCGCGGCTGGACGTGCTGCTGTGCCAGATTGTGCGCGTGATGAAGGACGGCGCGCCGGTGCGCATGAGCAAGCGGGCTGGGACCTTTGTGGAACTGCGCGACCTGATCGACGAGGTCGGGCCGGATGCGGTGCGCTTTATAATGCTAATGCGCAAATCCGATGCGCAGATGGATTTCGACCTCAACGCCGCGGTGGCGCAGACGCGCGATAACCCGGTGTTTTATGTGCAATATGCGCATGCGCGCTGCCGCTCGGTATTACGGGCATCTGGCGCGGTGAATGCGGCGGCGGATTTGGGTTCGCTGGGCGCGCCGGAGGAACTGGCGCTGATCCGTCGGCTTATAAACTGGCCGCGCATGGTGGAACAGGCGGCGGAAGCGCGTGAGCCGCACCGAATCGCGTTTTATCTGTATGAGTTGGCGGGTGATTTCCACGCTTTGTGGAATGCGGGGCGGGACGATGCGGCGTTGCGTTTCATCCAGGCGGACCGGCCGGTGGAAACAGCGGCGCGTATTGCGCTGGTGGCGGCCACTGCCACCGTGCTGCGTTCTGGCTTCGCGGTGATGGGCGTCACCCCGGTTGAGGAGATGAGATAGGTTTGAACGACCCCGGCGACGGCGAATTCGTCTACCAGACGCACCGGCCCGCGCAGCCGATGGACCAGGCCGTCCGTAGGATCGTACTGTGGGCGGGCGGTATCTCCGTGCTGGTGATTGTGGTGGCGTTGTTGTGGAGCGGGGTGCGGGCCACGGGGTTTGGACCGCCGCCGGTTATTCAGGCGCCGCCGGGGCCGCTGCGCGTGGCACCGGCCAGCCCCGGCGGGCTTGTTGTGCCGGAAGCGGATGAACAGATTATGTCCGGTGATACCTCCGGCCCGCCGCCGCAACTGGCGCCCACGGCGACGTTGCCCGACGTGGCGCAACTGGACCAGGCCGCCGGGGTAAACCAGCCGCTACCGGCACCCGCACCTGTTCCTCTCGCATCTGCCGCCGTTTCTCCCGCATCTGCCCCCGCGCCAACACAACCGCCGACGCCAGTGGTGGCGGCGCCGCAATCCGGCCCGGCGGAGGTGCAATTTGCCGCCACGGCTGATGAGCCGGGCGCGCAAAGCGTATGGGATGGGCTGAAGCACAAATTGCCAGACCTGTTCGCGGGTAAATCGCCGGTCATTCTCCCCGCGGTGGTCAACGGCCAGAGCGTCTGGCGGCTGCGGCTGAGTGGATTTGCCGATCACGCCGGTGCGCAGGCTTTTTGCGCTGCAGTAACGGCCAAAGGGGCGGCCTGCACGGTCGTGCCGTTTTGAAGCCGGTAATCCTCGGCGTTTCGGGCTTGCGGCTCCTGGCGGAGGAACGGGCGCTGTTGCGGGCGCATCGGCCGAGGGGCGTGATTTTGTTCGGGCGTAACATTGAAAACCCATCACAACTTGCGGAACTTACGGCAGAATTGTGTGAAGCGTTGCCCCAGGGAGCGGTGCTGATGGTTGACCAGGAGGGCGGCCGTGTCGCCCGCTTGCGTCCGCCGCACTGGCCACCACTGGGCGCCGCCGGGGAGCTGAAAACACCCGAAGCGGCTTACGTGCACGGCCTCGCCTTGGGTGCGATGGTGAAATCCGCCGGGTTCGACGTGGTGGCCGCCCCCGTGCTGGACCTACGTTATCCCGGCGCCAGCGATGTGATCGGCGACCGCGCGCTCTCGCACGACCCGGTGGTGGTGGCAGCTTTGGGCGCGGAACTGGCCCGGGGCATACTCGCGGCGGGCGTGATCCCGGTGATGAAACACATCCCCGGCCATGGGCGGGCGTTGGTAGACAGCCATATTGCCCTGCCACGGGTGAGCGAGGCCGATTTGAGCGCGGATTTTTACCCGTTTGAACAGTGCAAAAACCTGCCGTGGGCGATGACGGCGCATGTCATCTATGAGCACTATGACCCTGACTACCCGGCCACGGTTTCGAAAAAGGTGATCCAAACCATCATACGCGGTAAAATTGGCTTTTCCGGCACGCTGGTGAGCGACGACCTGGCGATGCATGCGCTCAGCGGCACCCCGGCGGAGCGCGCCCAGGCAGCACTGGCGGCGGGGTGCGACATCGCGCTGTACTGCCCCGGCGACATGGCGGGGAACACCGCCGTACTGGAAGCTTGCAACGGATGAGTACTGATACGCTGCAAATCATCCTGGCGCTGGTCATCTCCGTGGTGCTGCACGAACTTGCGCACGGCGGCGTGGCGCGGCTGCTGGGGGACACCACCGCGCAGCTGGCCGGGAGACTGACGCTGAACCCGATCAAGCACATCGATCTGTTTGGTAGTATCCTGTTCCCGCTTCTCCTGGCGGTAGGGCAGCTCACCACCATTGGCCATGTGGACTTCATGTATGGCTGGGCCAAACCTGTGCCGGTTAACCCTATGGAATTGCGGCTGAATGGCCGCGCGCATCCACGCCAGTTGATGGCGGTGGTGGCGGTGGCGGGGCCGCTGATGAACTTTGCCCTGGCAATTCTCGGCGGCTTTTTGCTCTATACCGGGCAACATCTTGATTTTTTGGCTTATTTTATTGAAATCAACCTGCTTTTGGGGATTTTCAACCTGTTCCCGATGCCGCCCATGGATGGCGGGCGCATTGCCGTCGGCGTGTTGCCACTGCCCGCCGCGCGCTGGCTCGCCGGGTTCGAAAAGCGTGGCATCCTGCTGGTTCTTCTGGTTATCTTCATACTCCCTCTGGCGCTGGAGCAGGTCGGCATCAAGTTCGACCCCTTTCAGGAAGCGATGGGCCGAATTCTTCCCTGGTCGGAGAACATTATCCTGCAAATAACGGGGCATGGCAGTGGAACCTGAATCGCTCGTCCTGCAACTGGAGGGGTTTGAAGGCCCGCTCGACCTGCTGCTGGAGCTGGCGCGGGCGCAAAAAGTTGATCTGGCGAAAATTTCCATCCTGGCGCTGGTGGAACAATTCCTCGCGGTCATTGAGGGCGCGCGCAAAATCCGCCTGGAGCTGGCGGCGGACTGGCTGGTGATGGCCGCCTGGCTGACCTGGCTAAAATCCCGCCTGCTGGTCCCAGCACTTGGCGAGCCGGATGACGCGGAAACGGCGGCGGAAATTCTGGCCGCAAGGCTGGTGGATTTGCAGGCCGTGCGCGCTGCCGCCGCATGGATGGGCCAGCGCCCGCAACTGGGGTGGGATTTCTTCCATCGCGGCATCCCGGAGGAATTCACCGAGACGGACCGCAGCCGCCTGCGCCTGGAGATGAGCGGGCTGCTCAGCGCCTACCTCGCCGCGCGCCGCCGCGCCGGGGCTAAATTACAGTACAAGCCCAAGCCGATGGTGTATTTTTCGGTGCAGAACGCGCTGGAGCGCCTGGCGCGGCTGGTTGGCTCGCTGCCGGATTGGTCGAGCTTGGAGCAGTTTTTGCCGGAAGGGCTGGAGGATGGGATTCCCCGCCGCGCGGCGATCTCCGCGACCTTGATCGCGGGGCTGGAAATGGCGAAAGGTGGGAGCCTGCAATTGCGCCAGGAACAAATTTTTGGCCCAATTCTGTTGCGTAATACGGGCGAGAGCGAGGTTGGTGATGAGTGAAACGGTGCAGGATCAGGCAGTGCGGCTGGCCGAGGCGGTCATATTCGCCGCCACCCAGCCGGTCACCCCGCGCGTGCTCGCCAATTTGCTGCCGGAGGACACGGATGTGGACGCGGTGATGGCCGTGCTTACCGAACTTTACGCGCCGCGCGGGGTAAACCTGGTGCTGGTGGCCGGCGGCTGGCAGTTCCGCACCGCGCCGGACATTGCTCCCACGCTGCGCAAAGTGGTGGAACTGCCGCGCCGGTTGCCGCGCGTGGCCATGGAGACGCTGGCGATCGTCGCCTACCACCAGCCGGTGACACGCACTGAAATCGAGGAAATCCGCGGCGCGGCACTCTCCCAGACCACGCTGGACCTGCTCCTGGAAAACGGGCTCGTCACGCCCAAAGGCCGCCGCGAGACGCCGGGCCGCCCCACGCTCTGGGGCACCACGCCGGCGTTTCTGGCGCAGTTTGGCCTGAATGATCTGCGCGACCTGCCCCGGCGGGAAGAGTTGCTCATCGACCCCACCGGCCCGGCGGTGAAGGCCCAGGTGGAAGGCAACCTGGAAGCATGACGCTGAAGATCACCCGCGAGACTTTGCGGGACGGCACGTTACGGCGCTACCGGCAGGCGCAGGTTATTTGCGGCGCTGAGGATACCCCCCACCGCACCGAGGCGGAGATGGAGCAACTGCTGGAGGCAAGCCTGGCCCGGCACGACCCCGCGCGGGATTTATGGGTGTTTGGCTACGGCTCGTTGATCTGGAACCCGGCGTTTGAGCATGTGGAGCGCCGCCCGGCGCTGCTGCATGGCTGGCACCGGCGGTTTTGCCTCAAAATATTCATGGGGCGCGGCACCCTGCAAACCCCGGCGCTGATGCTGGCCTTGGACCATGGCGGCGCATGCAAGGGTGTTGCCTTCCGCATTACCGCCCCGCTGGTGCGCGAGGAGCTGGGGATTCTCTGGCAACGCGAAATGTACGGCGGCGCCTATAATGCGCACTGGGTGGAGTTGCGCGCGGGGCAGGAGCGCTTCCCCGCACTCACCTTTGTTATCAACCCGGCCCACCCCCGTTATATAAAAGAGCTGAGCGTGGCGGAAACAGCCGCGATCATCGCCACCGCCCGTGGGGATTTGGGTAGCTGCCGGGAGTACCTGGAAAACACCATGGCGCATCTGCGCGAACTGGGGTTCGAGGATGCCGGGCTGGCCCGCATCGCCGCCGCTTTGCCCAACCCTTAAGCCTCTGCTAGCAAGCGCGTAATGTTCGGATTTTCATGGGGTGAGATTGGTCTGATAATGGCGGTGGCATTAATTGCCATCGGGCCAAAGGATTTGCCTGTGGCAATCCGTACCGTGACCTCGCTGATCAAAAAAGCACGCGGCATGGCGTCTGAGTTCCAGGGCCATGTTGATGAGATGATGCGCGAGGCCAACCTTTCCGACGTGAAGGGCGAGCTGAACAAGCTGCGCAAATTCGACTTCAAAACCGCGGCGGAACAGACGGTGGACCCCGACGGCAAGCTGCGCGACTCGCTGAACAAGGCCACCGGCGATGATACCAAGACGGAATGGGTGACGCCGCCGCCGGTGATCCCGGAGACGCCGGATTCGCCGGCCTTCATCCCGCCCGACGCGGCGCGCAAAAAGCCGGTCCCGGCCTTTATTCCGCCGGGCACGAAACGCTGGGGGTTTTAGGTGACGGAGCAAGCAGCACCAGAAGTGGCCGCGGACGACGAGATCAACGACAAGGAAATGCCGTTGATGGAGCATCTGGCGGAATTGCGCCGCCGGCTGATGTGGGCGGCGGGCACGTTCATCATCGCCTTTGTCATCTGCTACCATTTCGCCCCGCGTATTTATGAGTTCCTCGCCGCCCCGCTGGCGCACGCGCTGGAAGCCCGCGGCGAGAAGCCGCAGATGATCTACACCGCGCTGTTCGAGGCGTTTTTTACCTATGTGAAGGTCTCGGTATTTGCCGCCGCCTTCGTCTCCTTCCCCGTCATCGCCGGGCAGCTCTGGCTGTTCGTGGCGCCGGGGCTCTACAAGCGCGAAAAGCGCGCCATGCTGCCGTTCCTCATCGTCACCCCCATCTTGTTCTTCATGGGCGGTGCGCTGGCGTATTACGTGTTCTTCCCCGTCGCCTGGCGCTTCTTCCTCAGCTTCCAGACCTCGGGGGCCGGCAGCGATGTGCAGATCCAGATGATGGCCAAGGTAAGCGATTACCTCAACGTGGTGATGAAGCTGATTTTTGCCTTTGGCCTGTCGTTCGAACTGCCGGTGCTGCTCACGCTGCTCGGGCGGGTGGGGATTGTTAACTCCGCCAGTTTAAAAAAATACCGGCGCTATGCCTATGTCGGCTGCTTCATCATGGCGGCGATTATGGCCCCACCAGATGTGCCCTCGCAGTGCCTCATGGCCGGGTTGCTTATATTCTTGTTCGAGATTTCGCTGTTCGCCGTGAAAATGGTTGAGCCGAAAGTCCCGCTGGAGGCTGAGGATGCATGATATAAAGGCGATCCGCGAGGACGCGGCGGGGTTTGACGCGGCGATGGCGCGGCGGGGGATTCTGCCGCTCTCGCGCGAGCTGACGGAACTGGACGACGAGCGCCGCGCCGCCGTGGCGCAGTTGCAGGTGCTGCAATCCAGCCGCAACGCGCTGGCCAAACGTATCGGCGAGGCCAAGCGCGCCAAGGAAGTTACCACCCCGCTGGAAGCCGAGGGTGCGGCGCTGCGTGGCCAGATGGAAGCGCTGGAAGCCGAGGTGCCGCGCCTGGAATTGTTACTCCGTGAGACGCTGGCCGCGATCCCGAATGCATTGGACGCCGCCGTGCCGGAAGGCCGCGACGAGACCGCCAACCATGAGGAAAAAATCTGGGGCAAGAAGCCCGCGTTCCCCTTTGCCGCGAGAGAGCACTTCGAACTCGGCGAAAAACTGGGACTGATGGATTTTGCCGGTGCGGCCAAACTGGCCGGTTCGCGCTTCACCGTGTTGCGCGCCGCGCTGGCGCGGCTGGAACGGGCACTCGGGCAGTTCATGCTCGACACCCACACCGCCGCGCATGGCTATACCGAAACCGTGGTGCCCCTGCTGGTCAACGACACCGCGATGTTCGGCACCGGGCAGTTGCCTAAATTCGCCGATGACCTGTTCAAAACCACCGACGGCCGATGGCTGATCCCCACCGCCGAGGTCTCGCTGACCAATCTGGTGGCGGCCGAAATCCTCCCCGGCGCCAATCTGCCCATCCGCGTGACGGCACTCACCCCCTGTTTCCGTTCCGAGGCCGGTTCCGCCGGGCGGGACGTGCGCGGCATGCTGCGCCAGCACCAGTTCTCCAAGGTGGAACTCGTCAGCATCACCCGCCCCGAAGACTCCGAGGCCGAGCATGAGCGCATGACCAGTTGCGCGGAAACCATTCTGGAAGCCCTGGAACTGCCTTACCGCCGCATGTTGCTTTGTGCTGGCGACACCGGCTTTTCGGCGGTGAAAACCTACGATCTGGAAGTCTGGTTGCCGGGGCAGGGGATGTACCGCGAAATTTCCTCCTGCTCGAATACCCGCGCTTTCCAGGCCCGCCGGATGAACGCGCGCTACCGCAATGCGGACGGCAAGCCGGATTTCGTGCACACGCTCAACGGCTCGGGCGTGGCGGTTGGCCGCGCGCTCATCGCCGTGCTGGAGAATTACCAGAACGAGGACGGCTCGGTCACCGTGCCCGCCGTGCTGCGGCCGTATATGGGCGGGCTGGAGACACTCACCACCTAGGCGGCGTTACTCTTTGTCATTTTCCCGCAACCTCCCAGGCGGGACATATGCTATGTAACTCGTTATAGACTCTACGAGTTTGGTGGGGAGAGTAGCTTTACGTGGTTGACCCTGTGGCACGGCCCAAGCGCGGCAGGAAGCGCTGGATATTCGCGGGGCTGGCGCTCCTTCTCATCGCCTTCATCTGGTATAGGCATTCCGGTACTTCGACCAAGGCCCATGCTCCGGCACCGCAGGCTGTCGGCGTGGCCAAGGCGGTGGCAGGGCCAATGCCGGTGGTACTCGATGAACTCGGCACGGTCACACCCAACGCGACTGTTACCGTGCTGCCGCAACTCAGCGGCTATCTCACGCAGGTGGCTTTCACCGAGGGTGAGATCGTTACCCAGGACCAGTTCCTCGCCGAGATCGACCCCAGGCCGTACCAGATCCAGCTTGAGCAGTATCAGGCGGCGCTGGCCAAGGACGAAGCCACGCTGGCCCAGGCGAAATCCGATCTTGCGCGTTACCATATCCTGGCGGCGCAGGACTCCATTTCCGCGCAGCAAGTGGCCGACCAGGAGTTTTTAGTGGAGCAGGACACCGCCGCCACCAAATCCGATCAGGCGAATATCGACTCGGCCAAACTGAACCTTGCCTATTGCCACATCACCTCCCCGGTGGCGGGCAAAGTGGGTCTGCGCCTCGTTGACCCCGGCAATTACGTCACCTCCGGTAGCAGCACGGGTATTGCGGTGGTCACCACCATGTCGCCGACCACGGTGATCTTCTCGGTGGCACAGAATGATTTGGCGCCAGTGCTGGTGCGGCTGGGGCAGGGGGCAACGCTCACCGCCACCGCCTACGCCAGTGACGACACCACCAAGCTGGAAGACGGCAGTTTGAGCGCCGTGGACAACCAGGTGGACACCGCCACCGGCATGGTGAAACTGCGCGCCACCTTCGCCAATGCGGACGAGGCGCTGTTCCCCAATGAGTTCGTGAACGTGCATTTGCTGGTGAACACCTTGCAGAATGCCACGCTGGTGCCCAGCCAGGCCGTGCAGTCCGGCGCACCTGGCAGTTACGTGTACGTGGTGAAACCAGACAGCACGGTGAGCGTGCAGACCGTGACCACCGGCCCCACGGATGGCACCAACACCGTTATCACCAAGGGTATAAGCCCCGGCGACGTGGTGGTTACGGACGGCGTGGACCGCCTGAGTGATGGCGCCAAGGTGAGCGTGGCCATAACCCCGACTGCGGCGCCCAGCGGCGAGGCGGGGACACACCACCACCATAACGCGCAATCTTCCGGCCAAGCCGCCGCGGCACCGTGAACCCGTCTAAACTTTTCATCCTGCGGCCGGTGGCGACCTCGCTGCTGATGATCGCCTTTGTTCTGGTCGGGCTGGTGGCGTTCAAATACCTGCCCGTCTCGGCGCTGCCGGATGTCACCTACCCCACCATCCAGGTGCAGACCTTCTACCCCGGCGCCTCGCCGCAGGTGATGACGTCTTCCATCACCGCACCGCTGGAGCGCCAGTTGGGTGAGATGGAGGGGTTGAACCAGATGTCTTCCGCGAGCTCGGCCGGGGCTTCGGTAATTACGTTGCAGTTCGACCTGTCGCTCAGCCTGGATATCGCCGAGCAGGAAGTGCAGGCGGCGATTAACGCGACCGGCAACCTGCTGCCCGCGGACCTCCCGGCACCCCCGGTATATGCAAAAGTGAACCCGGCGGATGCGCCGATCATGACGCTGGCGATCACCTCGAAAACCATGAACCTGACGGATGTGGAGTCGCTGGCCAACTCCCGGCTGGCGGCAAAAATCTCCGAAGTGCCGGGTGTGGGCCTGGTTACCGTCAGCGGCGGCAACACGCCCTCCGTGCGCGTTGAGGTCAATCCGCAGGCGCTGGCCTCCTTTGGCATCAGCATCGACAATATCCGCACGCTTATCGGCAACCTCAACGTCAACACGCCCAAAGGCAGCTTCTCCGGCCCCGCGCAGAGCTACACGATTAACGATAACGACCAGATCACCGAGGCAGCGGACTACGCGAAGCTGGTGGTGGCTTATAAAAACGGCGAGCCGGTGTATTTGAGCGACGTCGCCAAAATCATCGCCGGCCCAGAGAATTCCGAACTTGGCGCCTGGGCCAACCGCACGCCGGCGATTATCCTGAACGTGCAGCGCCAACCTAACGCGAATGTCATCGCCACGGTGGACGCGATTAACGCCGCAATACCCAGCCTCACGGCCGGGCTGCCGGCGGCGATGGTGGTCGGCGTGATGAGCGACGGCACCACCTCCATCCGCGCCTCGGTCAGCGACGCAGAATTCGAGCTGGCCTTGAGCATCGGTCTCGTCATCGCGGTGATTTTTGTTTTCCTGCGCAATGTGCGGGCCACCATCATTCCCAGCATTTCCGTGCCGGTGTCGCTCATCGGCACGCTGGCCTTCATGTATCTGTTCAATTTCTCCCTCGACAATCTCTCGCTGATGGCGCTGATCGTCGCGACCGGCTTCGTGGTGGATGATTCCATCGTGATGATCGAGAATATTTCGCGCTATATTGAAATGGGTGAGCCCCCGATGCAGGCCGCGCTGAAGGGCGCCGGGCAGATTGGTTTCACCATCATTTCGCTCACCGTCTCGCTTATTGCCGTGCTCATCCCGCTGCTGTTCATGGGCGATGTCGTCGGGCGGCTATTCTCGGAATTTGCCATTACCCTGGCCGTGACCATCATCATCTCGGCGGTGGTGTCGTTAACGTTGGTGCCGATGCTGTGTTCGCGCCTGTTGCGCGCCAAGGCGGAGGAACACCCTTCAAAATTCGAGCAATGGAACGAGCGGCATTTCAACCGCCTCGCCGCCGCCTACGGGCGCGGACTGACCTGGGTTCTGGGCCACGCGAACCTCACACTGGCCGTGGCCGTCAGCACGCTGGTGTTTACTGTTTTGCTTTATATCCTCATCCCGAAAGGGTTTTTTCCGGTGCAGGATACCGGCATCATCGAGGGCATTTCCCAAAGCTCGCAAAGCACCTCCTACGTCGCCATGGCCGCGCACCAGCAGGCGCTGGCTGATGCGCTGTTGAAAGATAAAGACGTCGTCAGCCTGTCTTCCTATATCGGCGTTGACGGCACCAACACCACGCTGAACCAGGGGCGGTTTCTCATCAACCTGAAACCCAAGAGCGAACGGAGCGACTCGGCAGCGGCCATTATTCCCCGGCTGAACCAGGAAGCCACCAGCGTGCCGGGCGTGCAGTTGTACCTGCAACCGGTGCAAAGCCTCACGCTCAATACCACCGTCAGCCCGACGCAGTATCAGTTCGTGCTGGAAAGCGCCTCGCAGACCGACTTCACCAAATACGTCCCCGCACTGATGACAAAGTTGCAGGCACTGCCGCAGCTCACTGATGTAGCGAGCGAACTGCAAGCCGCGGGCAACTCGGTCTACATCAATATCGACCGCACCAATGCCTCGCGCTTCGGCATTACGCCCGCCACGGTGGACAGCGCCTTGTACGACGCTTTCGGCCAGCGGATCATTTCCACCATCTTCACGCAGACGGACCAGTACCGCGTGATCATGTCGGTGGACCCTGCGAAGATGACAGGTCTCGCTTCCCTGGGCGGCATCTATCTGCCCTCTTCCTCGGCCACCGGCGGGCAGGTGCCGCTCTCCGCCATTGCAACCTTTACCCGTCAACCCGAGCCGCTGGTGCTGGAACATCTGGGGCAATTCCCCGCCACGACCATCTCTTTCAACCTCGCCCCCGGCGCCTCGCTTGGCGGCGCGGTAACAGCCATCACGGCGGCGGAAAATTCGCTCAAGCTCCCACCTTCCGTGACGACAACTTTTCAGGGCGCGGCGGAGGCTTTCCAGAACTCGCTGAACAACGAGGTGTTCCTGCTACTGGCCGCCCTCATTGCCGTGTATATCGTGCTTGGCGTGCTCTATGAGAGCTTCATTCACCCGGTCACTATTATCTCCACGCTGCCTTCGGCCGGCGTGGGTGCGCTTATCTTTCTGTGGATATCCGGCGACGGGCTGGATGTTATCGGCATCATCGGCATCGTGCTGCTGATCGGCATCGTCAAGAAGAACGCGATCATGATGATCGACTTCGCCCTGCATGCCGAACGCAACGAGGGCAAATCCCCGCATGATGCGATCTACGAGGCCTGCCTGCTGCGCTTCCGCCCGATCCTCATGACCACGCTGGCGGCGATGTTCTCCGGCGTTCCCTTGATGCTCGCCGGCGGCATGGGCTCCGAATTGCGCCAGCCGCTCGGTCTCGCAATCATCGGCGGCCTGGCGGTGAGCCAGGTACTCACGCTGTTCACCACCCCGGTTATCTATCTGGCGTTTGACAGTCTGGCCCGCCGATTCCGGCCAGCCGCGCAAACCGCATGAGTATTTCGTCCATCTTCATTAAACGCCCGGTGGCCACCACGCTGCTGACCATCGGCATCGCGCTCTCCGGCGGGCTGGCCTTCTTCAAACTTCCCGTCGCCCCGCTGCCGCAAATCTCCTTCCCGACCATCCAGGTGCAGGCCAACATGGCCGGCGCCAGCCCGGACACCATGGCGGCCACGGTCGCCGAACCGCTGGAACGGCATCTGGGCACCATCGCCGACGTTACCGAGATGACCTCGCAATCAGGTGTAGGCACCACGCGCATCACCCTGCAATTCGGCCTGGACCGTAATATCGACGGCGCGGCGCGCGATGTGGAAGCGGCCATCCAGGCGGCGCGCGCCGACCTGCCGAGCACCCTGCGATCCAACCCGCAATACCAAAAATTCAACCCTGCCGACGCGCCAATCATGGTGCTGGCGCTCACCTCCGACACCATGACCCCCGGCCAGCTCTACGATTCGGCTGACACCGTGCTGGAACAGCAGTTTTCGCAAATTGACGGCGTGGGCGATGTCGAGCTTGGCGGCGCGGCGCTCCCCGCCGTGCGGGTGGAACTGGAGCCGGGACCACTGAACAAATACGGCATCGGCCTGGAGGACGTGCGCGCGGCGCTGGCCGCGGCGAACGCGAATTCACCCAAAGGCTATTTCGACGCCAGCGGCGAGCGCTACCAGATATACACCAACGACCAGGCCACCGTGGCCGCGCAGTACCGCGACCTGGTGATCGCCTACCGTAACGGCCAGGCGGTGAAGCTCTCGGACGTCGCGCAGGTCAGCAACTCGGTCGAAAACCTCAACAACGCCGGGCTGTACAACGGCAAGCCCGCCGTGCTGGTCATCATCCACCCCAGCCCCACCGCCAATGTCATCCAGACCGTGGATCAGATCACCGCGATGCTCCCCGGTCTGCGCGCCGCGCTGCCGCCGGCGATCAAATTTGGCATCGCCATGGACCGTTCACAATCCATCCGGGCCGCGCTGACTGATACCGAGCGCACCCTGTTCATCGCCGTGTTGCTGGTGGTGGCTGTGGTTTTTGTGTTCCTCCGCTCGCCGCGCGCCACGCTCATCCCCGGCCTCGCCGTGCCCGTTTCCATAATCGGTACTTTTGGGCCGATGTACCTGCTCGGCTTCTCCGTCGACAATCTCTCGCTCATGGCGCTCACCATCGCCACCGGCTTTGTGGTGGACGACGCCGTGGTGGTGGTGGAAAACACCATGCGCCACCTGGAAGAAGGCATGGACCCCATGGCGGCGGCCCTGCGCGGCGGCTCGGAGGTCAGCTTCACCGTGCTCTCCATGAGCTTGTCCTTGATCGCGGTGTTCACGCCCATTTTGCTGATGCCGGGGATTCTTGGCCGCCTGTTCCAGGAATTCGCGGAAACCTTGTCGATCACCATTCTCATTTCGCTGCTCGTCTCGCTCACCGCCACGCCGATGCTCTGCGCCATGTTCCTCCGCCTTGAGCCGCCCAAAGCCAAGCCGAATCGTTTTTTGGGCTGGTTGGAACAAGGTTTCAACGCCACGCTGGACGGCTACGCCCGCTCGCTGCGCTGGGCACTGCGCCACGCCAAGCTGGTCGGCTTCGGCCTGGTGCTTACCATCATCCTCAACGTGTTTCTCTTTATCGTGGTACCCAAGGGGTTTTTCCCGGAACAGGACACCGGGTTAATCATCGGCACCATCCAGGCTGACCAGAGCATCTCCTTCGATCTGATGAAGCAGAAGCTTGCGCAGTTGCAAACCGCCGTGCAGGACGACCCCGGCGTCGCCTCGGTCGCGGGCTTCACCGGCGGGCGCTCCACCAACAGCGGCTTTCTCTTCATCACGCTAAAACCCCTGGCCCAGCGCGGCGTTTCCGCCACCGCCATCGTCGCGCGCCTGCGCAAGCCGCTCGCGCAAATCGCCGGCGCGCAAACCTTCCTGGTTCCGGCACAGGATTTGCGCGTCGGCGGACGCCAGAGCAACGCCGAATACCAATACACGCTGCAAAGCGATGACCCAGAGGCGCTGAACATCTGGATTCCCAAAATTGTCGCCGCGTTGAAACTGCAGCACACCCTGGCTGATGTCAGCTCCGACCTGCAACAAGGCGGGCTGGAAACCAACATCACCATCAACCGCACCCAGGCGGCGCGCCTCAACATCACCCCCAGCGAAATCGACAGCACGCTCTACGACGCCTTTGGCCAGCGCACCGTCTCCACCATTTATAACGAGTTGAACCAGTATGAGGTGGTGATGGAGCTGGCGCAACAATACCAGCGCACGCCGGTGGACCTGAGCCGCATCTACGTCAGCACCTCCGGCGGCAAGGCCAGCGGCACCTCGCAAACCAACGCCCCCGCCGGCACGGTGCTCGCCAGCACCAAAACCACCAATACGGCCAGCACCGTCGCCACCGTGGCGCTAGATTCCGCCACCAATGCAGCCATCAACTCCATCGCCGCCAGCGGTAAATCCGGGGCTTCCTCCGGCTCCGCGGTCAGCACCCAGGCGGAAACGATGGTGCCGCTGTCCGCCTTCGCCAGTTACGCCACGGGCACCACGCCCATCTCAGTGAACCACGACAGCGGCCGGGTCGCCGCCACAATCTCCTTCAACCTGCCCGCCGGCGTGGCGCTCGGCACGGCCGCCGCCACCATCCAAACCACCATGAGCAACCTGGACGTGCCGCTGACCATCACCGGCAACTTCGCCGGCACTGCCGCCGCCTTCCAGTCCTCGCTCGGGACCGAACCAATGCTCATCCTCGCCGCTCTGGCCGCTGTGTATATCGTGCTTGGAATCCTCTACGAAAGCACAGTGCATCCGCTCACCATCATCTCCACCATTCCCTCGGCCGGCGTGGGCGCCACGCTCTTGCTCCTCATCCTCAACATCCCGCTCACCATCATCGCCCTCATCGGCGTCATCCTGCTCATCGGCATCGTGAAGAAAAACGCCATTCTGATGATCGATTTTGCTCTGCAACTGGAACGCGGCCAGGGCCTGTCCCCCGAGGATGCCATCTACCAAGCCGCGACCTTGCGTTTTCGCCCGATCATGATGACAACCTTCGCCGCCGCCCTGGGCGCCCTGCCGCTCGCCATCGGCATCGGCCAGGGCGCTTCGCTGCGCCAGCCGCTTGGCATTACCATCATCGGTGGCCTCATCGTCAGCCAGGCACTCACGCTTTACACCACCCCCGTCGTCTACCTCTGGCTCGACCGGCTCGCCACCCGCCTGCGCGGACGCCCAGACACCGCGACCCCTCGCGCCGGCAGTATTGTGGAGGCACAATGAAACCCATGAGCTTACTTTTCACCAAACCCGCGAAATGGACCGCCGGTTCCCTCTGCCTGTTCAGCTTGGCCGGATGCATGGTGGGGCCAGACTACCACCAGCCCCAGCTGGCCGTGCCGGCTGACTACAAGTCCGCGCCAGGCTGGGTGAAGGCGGCACCGGCGGATGGTGCGGTGAAGGGCGCATGGTGGCAGGCGTTCGGCGATGCCGAGCTGGACCGGCTGGAGCCCCTGGTTGCGGTGAACAATGCGAGTTTACAGGCGGATTATGCCTCCTATGAGCAGTCGCTGGAGATTGTGCAGGAGGTCCGTGGCGGGCTGTTCCCCAGCGTGGGCCTCACCGGCAGCGCGACGCGGGCCCATCAGGGCACCGGCGGGGCAGGTTCCGGCCAGAGCACATCTGGCACGTTTGAGGGCAATGCGGCGTGGACGCCTGACATCTGGGGCAAGATACGCCGCCAGGTGCAGGGGGATGTGGCGGCCGCGCAGGTGAGTGCGGCCGACCTCGCCAACGCCACGTTAAGCGCGCAGGCGGCGCTGGCGGCGGATTACGTTAACCTGCGGACCTCCGACGCGGCGATTGCGCTGTACCGGGCAACCGTGGCGGCGGATACCCGGAGTTTGCGGATCACGGAGAATCAGGCGGCGGCCGGGGTTGCCGCGCCAGCCGATGTGATTACCGCCCGCACTCAGCTGGAGGGCGCGCAGGCGCAGCTCATCAACGCCGGAGCGGCGCGGGCGCAGTATGAACACGCCATCGCGGTCCTGGCCGGGCAGGCGCCGGAGGATATGAGCCTGCCGCCGGGAACGCTGATTGCCGTGGTGCCGGTGGCGCCGCCCGGTGTGCCCAGCACATTGCTGCAACGCAGGCCGGACATAGCGGCGGCTGAGCGCGCGATGGCTGAAGCAAACGCGCAGATTGGCATCGCCGAGGGCACCTACTACCCCGACATCAGCCTTTCGGCCCTGGGCGGCTTCGCGGCGAGCCCCATTGGCGGGCTGTTTTCGGCGAGCAACACCCTGTGGTCGCTGGGGGCGAACCTGTCGGCCAGCTTGTTCGCAGGCGGCACGCGCAGCGCCACCGTGCAAGCAGCCCGGTACGGCTACGATGCCAGCGTGCAGACCTACCGGCAAACAGTACTAAGTGCCTTTCAGAACGTGGAAAATGACCTCTCCAACCTGCAAATCCTGGGCGAACAGGCGCAGGTGGAAGCCCAGGCCGTGGCCGATGCGAGCCGCGCGGTGCAGATCACCTTGAATGAGTACGAGGCCGGCACCGTGCCCTACACCACGGTGGTCAGCGCGCAGGTGACCCTGCTCGGCGACCAGCAAGCCCAGCTTGCGGTGCAGCAAAACCGCCTGCTGGCGAGCGTGGCGCTGTTCCAGGACCTGGGTGGCGGATTTCAGGCGTCTGACCTGCCCTCCACGGAGGCAATCCAGGCCAAACTGCCGTTTGCGCCCTAAATGATTGTTTGTGGTCCGCGCGAAACTGGCGTATAGGGTGGCTACGGCGCTTTTCGTTTCTTGTTGTTGCGTGTTTTCTCTGCTTTTGCGGTTCGACGCTTCCCCAACAATCTGAAGAGTATTTTGGCCTGCATGTTGCGGGTTGCTGTTTGTTAGGAGATGCGACATGGCATCAGGTACAGTGAAGTGGTTTAACGCTCAGAAGGGTTATGGTTTCATCCAGCCCGACGATGGTTCGAAAGATGTGTTCGTGCATATTTCGGCTGTTGAGCGTTCGAGCCTTGGCACCCTCAACGAGGGTCAGAAGATTCGTTACGAGATTCAGGCTGGCCAGCAGGGCAAGCTCTCGGCGGAAAATCTGCAGTCCGCTTAATTGCCGGATTGTTGAAGGAAAGGGGCGGCGCGCAAGTGCCGCCCCTTTTTTTTGTCCGGGGCAGGGCTTTTTGACCAACAGGCTTTTCAACCAGAAGTATCCATATTATGCTTCTTGCTGTTACCTTTGGTTTTTTTGAAGGATTCCAGGCGAGTCACGGGCATAGTGCGTTTGGCTGGTTGATGCATGTCATTGCTGATCAAACCCGCGGCCATTAATGCTCGGTAGCGGAATTCTGGTGCAGGGGAATTGGATATGAGCCAAGTACAAGACCATAACGATGCCACCCGGGCACTGGAACTGGTGGCCTTTCTCATCGACCCGGACAGCCGCGACCTTGTACAATCCCTGGTCTTCGATCTTGAACTGAAGAATGCCGTTGTCCGCCAGGGTAGCGTTGATGACGCGCTCGATTTCATCAAGACCCTACCATCCTGGCCGCATCAGCTGTTGCTGGACATCGCCGATTCCCCCCTGCCGCTGAGCGACATGAAACGTGTCGCCGACATTGCCGAGCCCAGCACCCGCATCATCGTGGTGGGCGACCGTAACGACGTTGGTTTGTTCCGTGACCTCATCCAGCTTGGCGTGGCCGACTATCTGGTAAAACCTTTCACCCAGGCCATGCTGCGCCGCAGTTTGAATTTCGGCGCCCTTGCTTCAGAAACCCCCCGTCCGCCGCGCGCGGGTAAAATCATTGCCGTGGTCGGCTCGCGGGGCGGTGTGGGCACCACCACTGTTGCCTGCGGGCTCGCGTGGCAACTGGCGCACGGGCACTCCCGCCGCACCGTGGTGCTTGATCTGGATGTCTACAACGGTGCCGTGAACCTCGTATTCAACCTGCCGCCCAGCCAGGGTCTCGTGACCGCGCTGCAGAACATCGCCGGGCTGGACCATGCGGCGCTGGAGAAAGTGCTTACCCTCAAAGGTCCGCGCCTGTTCACGCTGACCGCGGATATCGACCCCAAAGCCGCGGACCCGTTGACCCCTGATACCTTAAACGAACTCCTGGCCGCGCTGGTCGACCATTTCCACTACGTCGTGCTGGACGTGCCGACCCGTAGCGGCGATATCCTCAACACCCTGATGGACCGGAGCGATTACGTCGTCCTTGTCGCCGACCCGACCATCCTCGCCGTGCGCAATGTCGCCCGGATTTCGCGCACCCGCGACACCGCCAACACAACCCAGCGCACCGTCCTGGTGATCAATAATCTGGCGCCAAAGACGCCGGAAACCTTGACCACGGGCGCCATGGAAGCCGCTCTCGGCCGCGGCATCGATCATACCTTGCCCTACACCATCGGACTCACCAAGAGCCAGAACCTGGGCCGGCCACAGGAATTCCTGCCCGCTGCCTACGGCAAGGCCGTGCTTGAGATCGCCACCGATATCACCGGCGGCGGCGCGAAACAGGAAGAGCAGCCGGGTTCGGTCTGGAAGCGTATGTTCAGCAATTGAGACCCGCCGCGCCGTAATATCTCAATCCACCTAACCAGCGGGCTTGCCGCACAGACGCTGCAAGCCCGCTGGCGCTTTTTGCGCGCCGGTATTTACCCGGTTCAACGCCCCCAATAGCCGCGCATTTTCCCGGCCAGGGCAGCCGATGAAATCCAACTTGGATACGAAAAGTTAAACCTCCCCGGTCATACTGGCTCCACGACCTGCGCCCGCCCGTTGCGGCGGCATGCACTTAATTGCGGAAAAACCAGCAAGGAGCTGCGGAGTGAAGAACCTTCCAATTATCGCCAAATTCCTGAGTATCCTGGGAGTTCTGGGCATTTTTGGCGTCGGCGGCGCGTTCTACGCGACAGGCCAGATACGCACCATCGCGGATGGCTACCAGCAGGTGATGAAAAATTCCGTTGCCGCCGCTGAGCTGATTACCCAGGCAAACCAGGAAATGAACGCGGTTCAGGCGGATATAGGCATGCTGCTGGTGGCCAATACCGGGGAACGTACCAAAGCCGCCGCCAGCGCGTTGACTGCGGATCAATCATTATTCGACAAGAACATGGGCGATGCCGCGCGGCTCATGCCGGCAGAGGATGCCACCATCCAAAACCTGCAGACACAGGGCGACCAACTCATCAATTCTGATTGCGGCAAGACCATAACCGATGCCACCGCCTCCTCGACCACTGATGAAAGTATGGCCGCGCAGCAGGAGTTTTTGGATTCCTGCGTAGAGTCCTTTCCCCCCATGGTCGCGGGCATGACGGCAGAGCGCGTTAAGGTTCAGACCCAGGCCGATGCAGCGTCAACCGCGCTGGACCAGAACGCCAGCACCACGATCATGTTGACCTTCCTGATTATCATAGGCGGGCTAATGTTTGTTGTCGCCGCATCATTTTTCGCAATCAGTGCGTGGATCATCAATCCGTTGACGAATTTGCAAAGCGTCATGGAACGTCTGGCGAGTGGTAATTTGCAGGTGAACGTCCTGGGACGCGAGCGCAAGGATGAGGTCGGGCGCATGGCCCGCACCGTGCAGATATTCAAGGATGCATCGCTGCAAAAACTGAATCTTGAAGAAAAAGCCAAAGACATGGCGCAACGGGCGGAACGGGAGCGGGTCGAGGCTGAGCGGGCGCGTGCTATCTTGCAGGAACAGCAAAAATTCGTTGTCGACTCCTTGGCGGCCGGATTGGAGCAGCTTGCCAGCGGCGATCTACAATTCCGGCTGGCCACAAAATTTTCCAGTGAGTATGAAAAACTACGCGGCGATTTCAATCACGCCATGGAAAAACTGCATGAGACTTTAGGTTCCATCGCTTTGGACACAAAGGTGGTGCGGGCCGGGGCAGGGGAGATCCGCCAGGCGTCGGATGATCTCTCCAAACGCACCGAACAGCAGGCGGCAAGCCTGGAAGAAACCGCCGCGGCGCTGGATGAAATTACCGCCACCGTCCGTAAAACCGCCGACGGTGCAAATGCCGCGCGCGACGTGGTGAGCACAGCCAAGACCGATGCCGAACGCTCCGGCGCGGTGGTGCGTGACACTGTGAGTGCGATGTCGGGGATTGAGACCTCTTCCAAGCAGATCGGCAACATCATTGGCGTGATCGACGAAATCGCGTTCCAAACCAATTTGCTGGCGCTCAACGCCGGGGTGGAAGCCGCTCGGGCAGGGGATGCCGGACGTGGTTTCGCGGTGGTGGCAACCGAGGTTCGCGCCCTGGCGCAGCGCTCCGCCGATGCGGCGAAAGAGATCAAGTCGCTGATATCGGCCTCCGGTCAGCAGGTCGCCACCGGCGTGCGCCTGGTGGGTGAAACCGGCAAGGCGTTGGGCCGGATCGTGGAACAGGTGGAACGCCTGAACAGTCTGGTGAATGAAATTGCCGCCTCCGCGCAAGAGCAAGCCACGGGTCTCGCCGAGGTGAATTCGGCGATAAACCAGATGGACCAGGTGACACAACAGAACGCGGCCATGGTGGAACAAACCACCGCCGCCAGCCACAGTCTGGTCGCCGAGGCCGAGAAGCTTTCCCGCCTCGTCGCGCAATTCCAGACCGGCCAAGTCGAAGTGATGCCGCCAGTGACACGAACCATTGCGCCGGCAAAAAAACCGCGCATCCCGGTCCATGCCCCAACCGGAAAGTTCGTTGCGGTATCCCGCAGTAGCGAACCTAGTGGTTCGGCGACGGAAGACTGGGACGAATTCTAATATCCGCACCTTAAGGAAAGTTCGTATAAGTCATGGAACAATCTCAAGAAGAGACGTGCGTTCTGGCCCTGCCAGCAGTGTTGGACCTGGTAGCCGCCTCAACCCTGCTGGAAGAATTTCTGGTTCGGCGTGGGCGCGCGCTCGACGTGGATGCCGCCGGTGTGCAGCGGCTAGGCGGACAATGCCTGCAGGTTCTACTCGCGGCACGCGCTGCCTGGGTGGTGGACGATTGCGAACTGCGCTTAACAAATTGCTCCGAGGACTTTCTGGCAACACTCGACCTGCTCGGCGTCGCCCCAAAAACTCTAACATATTGCAAGGAACTGTCTGAATGATCACGACCGTACTCACCGTCGATGATTCGCGGGCCATGCGCGACATGCTTCGGCATTCGCTGCTGGCCGCCGGGTTTCGCGTGTTGCAGGCCGAGGATGGTCTGCATGGTCTGGAGGTTCTGGAAACCGAGCGTCCCGACGTAATCGTCACCGACATCAACATGCCGCGCATGGATGGGTTCGGCTTTATCGAAGCCGTGCGGCGCGATGAAACGCGGCGTTCGATGCCGGTCCTGGTGCTCACCACCGAGGTCGACATCGAGAAAAAAAACCGCGCCCGCGCTGCGGGTGCAACCGGATGGATCGTCAAGCCTTTCGATCCCATCAAGCTTGTTGAAGCCATTCGCCGCGTTGCGGCCTGAGCGCAGGAGTTAATCCATTGGACCCGATGGCAGCCATCCGCGAAACGTTTTTTCAGGAATGCGAGGAGCAGCTTGCCGAGCTTGAGGCCGGGCTGATCCTGATGGAAAGCGGCACCGCAGAGGCGGAGACGGTGAATGCCGTGTTTCGCGCGGTACATTCCATTAAGGGAGGTGCGGGGATTTTTGCCCTGGATGCGCTGGTGCGCTTCGCCCATGTGTTCGAAACTGCGCTGGACCAGGTGCGCTCCGGCACACTCGCCGCCGGCCCCGCGGTACTCAACCTGCTGCTGCGCGCGGCTGATGTGTTGGCGGACCTCGTGCGTGCGGCACGCGAAAACGGCACGGTGGATGAGGCGCGCACCGCGGCGCTGGTGGTGGAATTCATCCAGATCAGCAACCTCGGACACGAACCCCCGCCAGCACCCAAGCCCAAAGCCACGCCCAAGGTGCCGGTCTGGAACATCGCCTTCACCCCCACGCCCGCGCTCTATGCCAAAGCCAATGAGACCGCCCTGCTGCTGCGCGAACTGCGCCGTCTCGGCCCGGTTCAGGTGGCGCTCGATGTAACCGGCCTGCCCGAACTGAGCGAACTGGACCCGGAAGGCGCCTATCTCACCTGGAACATCACGCTGGAAGCTGATTGCCCCGAGCAGGCGGTCCGTAATGTCTTTGAATTCGTTGAAGACGATTGCGTTTTGGAAATTTCCGCCGCCGCCGCCGAGCCGGTATTAAAGCCCGGTGACGTGATTACAGGCGACAACGGCTTCTCCTTCGAATTCTTTCCGCCGTCCATGCCGGAGGACGAAGAAGTCGTCGCGGCCGAACCGGAACACCACGAAGCCCCGCAAATAGCGGCGCAAAAATCCAACCCGGTGGAAGCCATGGCGGCCAAGGCGGAAAGTGCCGCCGCTGTCAGCGCCACCATCCGTGTCGACCTCGACCGTGTGGACCGCCTGATCGACCTCGTCGGCGAGCTCGTCATCAACGAGGCCATGCTGAGCCAGCGCGTACTGGAAGCCGGCATCGCGCGTGCCTCCGGCGTCGCCATGGCGTTGGAAGAGTTGGAGCATTTAACGCGGGAAATCCAGGACAGTGTGATGGCCATCCGCGCCCAGCCGGTACGCTCGGTGTTCCAGCGCATGCCGCGTCTGGTGCGTGAGGTCGCGGCGCAAACCGGCAAGCAGGTGCGCCTGCTCACGGAAGGCGAGGGCACCGAGGTCGACAAAACCGTCATCGAGCGCATCGCCGACCCGCTCACCCACATGATCCGCAACGCCATCGACCACGGGCTGGAATCCCCGGAAAAACGCCATGCCGCCGGCAAACCGGCTGAAGGCGTGGTGCGCCTCACCGCACTGCACCGCTCCGGGCGCATCGTGCTGGAAGTCGCCGACGACGGTGCGGGCATCAACCGCGAGCGCGTCAAACAAAAAGCGGTGGAAAACGGCCTGGTCGCACCGGACGCCACGCTCACTGACGATGAAATCGATAACCTCATCTTCCTGCCGGGGTTTTCCACGGCCAGCACGGTGTCGGACATTTCCGGCAGGGGTGTCGGCATGGATGTGGTGCGCCAGTCCGTGGCCGCACTGGGCGGGCGAATTTCCATCGCCTCGCGTCCCGGCCACGGCTCCACCTTCACCCTCAGCCTGCCGCTCACCTTGGCGGTGCTGGACGGCATGGTCGTCTCCGCACACGGCCACACGCTCATCATCCCGCTCGGCGCCATCGTGGAAACGCTCAAACCCAAAGCCGCTGACGTGTTCCCCCTGGACGGCGAAATCAACGTCATCCGCCTGCGCGGCGGCTATGTGCCGATGGTCGATGTCGCAGCCTCCCTTGGTTATTGCGAGGAGTTTGTCGAGCCTGACCAGTCCGTGGCATTGCTGGTGGAAGGCGAGGGCGGTGTGCGCGCCGTGCTGCTGGTGGATGCCATCCACGGCCAGCGTCAGGTCGTCATCAAGAGCCTGGAAGCCAACTACCGCGCCGTGCCAGGCATCGCCGCCGCCACCGTCATGGGCGACGGCCGCGTGGCGCTAATTCTCGACGTGGACGCGGTGGTGAAAACGGCACGCAACGAATCCACGCGCGGCGAGCCGGGCCGTTCTGAATTATCCTTAGCGGAGGCCCGTTGAATCATGGCTAAATCTGTGAGTGGCGATGCCAACACCCGCGAGCTGATCGCCTTCCGTGTCGGGCGCCAGGAATTTTGCATCAACGTCATGGCCGTGCGCGAAATCCGGGGCTGGACCGCCGCCACCGCGCTGCCCCGCGCGCCGCATTATGTGCGCGGCGTCATCAACCTGCGCGGCGCGGTGCTACCGATCGTGGAACTTGCCGTGCGCCTCGGCCTGCCGAGCAACGAGCCAAGCGCGCGCAACGTCATCATCGTCGTGCAGATCGCGCACCAGCAGATCGGCCTTTTGGTTGATGCGGTGTCGGACATCCTCACCGCCAGCGACGCCAGCATCCAACCCACGCCGGACGTCGCCTCCGACCTCGTGAAAACCTTCGTCAAAGGTCTGCTCCCGGTGGAAGGTCGCATGATCAGCCTCATTTCGCTCGACCATGTGCTCCCGCCAAGTGAGCTGGAAGCCGCATGAGCCAGACCATGGGCATGTCCAGCGGCACGAAACCCGCGGTGGGGCTGACTGAGTCGGGCGAGTTCCCTATGACGCAGCGCGACTTTGGCGTAATCGCCGCGATGCTGATCGCCGAGGCCGGCATTTCGCTGGCCGAGAACAAAGCCAATCTGGTCTATTCCCGTCTTGCCAAACGGCTGCGCCTGCTCGGTTTGAACAATTTCGCGGAATACTGTGCCCTGGTCGCCAGCCCCGCCGGCGAGGCCGAGCGCCAGCAGATGGTTGCGTCGCTCACCACCAACGTCACCCGCTTCTTCCGCGAGCCGCATCATTTCGAGCATCTAAAAACCCATATTCTCCCGCCACTCATCGCCAAGGCAAAACAAGGCCACGTCGTGCGGCTGTGGTCGGCCGCCGCCTCCAGCGGGCAGGAACCTTATTCCATGGCGCTCACTTTGCTTTCCCTCATGCCGGATGCCGGAAAATACGATATCCGCATCCTCGCCACCGACATCGACCCGAATGTGCTGGCCGTTGGCGCGGCGGGGAACTACGAAACCTCGTTGGTGGAGGCCGTGCCTGAAGCATTGCGCAACCGCTGGTTCGCCACGCCGAAAACCGGCCATCAGCAAATTGCCGAAGAGGCCCGCGCACTGGTCAAATTCCGCAAGCTCAACCTCATCGGCAACTGGCCGATGCGCGGCAAGTTCGACGCCATCTTCTGCCGCAATGTGGTGATTTATTTCGAAAACGACACGCAGGAGATGATCTGGGCGCGCATCCTGCCCCTGCTGGCACCGGACGCCGCCCTCTACATCGGCCACTCCGAGCGTGTCACCGGCACCGCGGAAGCGGGTCTGCGCAGCGACGGCATCACCATCTACCGCCCCCGCGCCGCCTGGGCGAATTTCACATGACCGTGCGTGTTCTCGTCGTCGATGATTCCGCCACCATGCGCGGCCTCATCACCGCCACCTTGCGTGCCGATCCGCAGATCGAGGTCGTCGGCCAGGCAGCTGACCCGCACGAGGCGCGCCAGGCCATCAAGGCGCTGGCGCCCGATGTCATTACGCTCGACATCGAAATGCCCAACATGAACGGGCTGGAGTTTTTGGAAAAGATCATGCGCCTGCGCCCCACGCCGGTCATCATGGTCTCCACCCTCACCCAGGCCGGGGCAGATGTGAATTTGCGCGCGCTGGAGATCGGCGCGTTCGACTGTGTCGCCAAACCTTCCTCCTTCAACCAGCATAGTTTCGAACAACTGGCGGAAAAAGTGAAAGCGGCGGCCAAATCCCGCCGCCAGCCAAGGCTGGTGTCCGCCACCCCGCGCCCATCCACCGCCGCCTATGTGCCCGACGGCAAACTCATCGCCATCGGCTCCTCCACCGGCGGGGTGGAGGCGCTTATGGCCATCCTGCAAAAATTCCCCGCCAACTGCCCGCCCACCATCATCAGCCAGCACATGCCCCCAGCCTTCACCAAAAGCTTCGCCGCGCGACTGAATAAAATCTGCGCGCCGGAGGTGACCGAGGCGGTAAACGGCGCGCCGCTGAAATCCGGCCAGGTCTACCTCGCCGCCGGCAGCGCGCATCTGGAACTGCTCGGCCCCACCGCCCCGCGCATCGCCTTGAACGAGGGCGATCGCGTCAACGGCCACCGCCCCTCGGTGGATGTGATGTTTCAATCCGTCTGCCGCTGCCTTGGCAGCCGCGCCATCGGCGTCATCCTCACCGGCCTGGGGCGCGACGGCGCGGAGGGGCTGCTGGCAATGCGCCAAGCCGGCTGCGAGACCATCGGCCAGGACGAAGCCAGCTGCGTCGTCTACGGCATGCCCAAGGCCGCCTACGAGCTAGGCGCCGTAACCAGGCAATTGCCGCTCGAACGCATCGCCGAAAGCGTGCTGCTCAGCACCAACGCCACCCGCAAGGAAAAAGCGCTATGAGCGAGCTGCTGCAACATGCCCGCGAGGCCACCGAAAAAAAAATCAACATCGTGCAAGGCGAGCAATATGTCGACGACAACCCAAACACCGTGCTCACCACCATCCTCGGCTCGTGCATCGCCGCCTGCATCTGGGACAATACGCTCGGCCTGGGGGGCATGAACCACTTCCTGCTGCCGGGCACCGACGCCGGCTCCAAACAACGCCAGTTGGAAGGCGACGCGATGCGCTTTGGCGTGCATGCCATGGAGCTTCTGGTCAACGGCCTGCTCCGCCGCGGCGCGCAGCGCAACCGTCTGCAAGCCAAGCTGTTTGGCGGCGCCCGCATGATCAAGGGCCTCACCGATATTGGTGAGTTGAACGCCACCTTCGCCGAACGTTTTCTCAACGCCGAAGGCATCGCCATCGCCGGCGGCAGCCTGCGCGGTGAGCAAGGGCGGCGCATCCAGTTCTGGCCAGTCACCGGCCGAGCGCGGCAGGTGCTGCTGGCCAAGGAAACCGAATCCATCTTACGGGCTGAGCGCATCCGTCCGGTACCATCCACCCCGCCCAGCCAAGGGGCGGTGGAACTATTTTAGCTGGAGAGACAGAATGGTTGAAGGCCGAACCTGTGAAGATGAGAGACATCATGCACCGTTGGCGGAAATTCTGGAGGCGTTGGGCGACGAGTTCCACGAACTCGGGCGCTTTACCGAACAGTTCCAGACCTCGCTCAGCCCTGCCTTGTTGCGTGTAGCGAACGACCCGGATTGCCACCGCAATGTGCAGACGCTGGACCTGCTCTCGCAGCGCCTCGCGGCGTTGTCCAAATACGTGCTCACCATCGGCCGCCTGCTGCCGCAGGACTGGCGCGTGAACTCACAAACCGCACTGCATCACATCACTTTGTCGGACCTCGCATACCGCCTGCAAGGCGCCCCGGTGCCCGAGCAGATGGAAATGCAATCCGGCGAGCTGGAACTGTTCTAACCGCCACCGCAATTAAGCAAACCTAAATCTGTGCCTGCTAGAACCGCCAGATTACGCAGCAACCAGTCCAGATACATCCGTTCACGGAGCCGCAGGGAATGACGCTTTTCAATAACTTTTCAATTCGGAACAAAGTTCTCGCCGCGTTCGCGGCAATTCTCATGTTCACCATCATCCTCGGTGTGTTCTCCATCACCCGCGTGCGGCTGTTGAACGATGAAGCCGATGCGCTGGCGGCCAACACCGCACAAATTCAGCCCCTCGGCGTCATGTCCAAGGATGCACGCCAGCTTGTCGCCATCGCTGCCATTGCCGCCGACCAGAGCGATTCTGGCCTCGGCATCACAATTTTCAACCAGACCGATCAGGTTGAGCTGGATTTCAAGAGTCAGTGGGCGAAATACCAGCCGACCATGGACCCAGGCCGTGAGGCCGGCGACGGCAATAATTTCTACACCGATTTCACGCAGCTTGAAGCCTCGATCCAGCAGATGTCGGAAGCGTATCAAACTGGCAACCACGCCGCCGTCACCGGCCTGCTGAACAACGACATCAAAACCGAGCTGCGTGACTTCACGGTCAACATGAACGACGACATCGCCTATAACGATGCCCAAGCCGCGCAACTCACCGCCGCCGCCAATCATGCAGCAAGAACCAGCACCATCCTCATCGGCACCGTGTTGGGGCTCATGTCGCTCGGCACATTGCTTATCGGCGCGCTGATCACCAAAGGGGTTTCCACGCCAATCAGCCAGATGACCGCGGCCATGCGCCGGCTGGCAGAGCATGACCTGGATGCCATTATCCCCGGCATTGGCCGCAAGGATGAAATCGGCGCCATGGCCGGGGCGGTGCAGGTCTTCAAGGAAAATGCGCAGGAGCGCCTGAAGCTGGAAGCTCAAGCCAAGGAATTTCAGAGCCAGTTGGACCGCAAATTAACAGAGATGGAAGCCGCGTTTGCCGCCTCCGGCCAGGACCAGAAACTGGTGGTGGACGGTCTGGCCGGCGCACTTTCCAGCCTCGCCGGTGGCGATCTTACGGCGCGGTTCCAGCAACAGGTGGCGCCCGCTTACGAGACCCTGAAGGTCGACTTCAACAACGCGATGGCAAAACTGCAGGAGACCATGGGTTCCATTGCGCAGAACACGCAAGGGGTACGGGCCGGGGCAGGGGAGATCCGCCAGGCGTCGGACGATCTTTCCAAACGCACCGAGCAACAGGCGGCCAGCCTGGAAGAAACCGCCGCCGCGTTGGACCAGATTACCGCCACCGTCCGTAAAACCGCCGAGGGCGCAAATGCCGCGCGCGACGTAGTGAGCACGGCTAAGACCGATGCTGAACGCTCGGGCGCGGTGGTGCGTGACACTGTGAGTGCCATGTCCGGGATTGAGATATCTTCCAAGCAGATTGGCAACATCATAGGCGTGATCGATGAAATTGCGTTCCAGACTAATTTGCTGGCACTCAACGCCGGGGTGGAAGCCGCTCGGGCAGGCGATGCCGGACGTGGTTTCGCGGTGGTGGCAACCGAGGTTCGTGCCCTGGCGCAACGCTCCGCCGACGCTGCAAAGGAGATCAAGTCGCTGATTTCCGCCTCTGGCCAGCAGGTCGCCACCGGGGTGCGTCTGGTGGGTGAAACCGGCAAAGCGCTGGGCCGGATCGTGGAACAGGTGGAACGCCTGAACAGCCTGGTCAATGAAATCGCCGCCTCCGCGCAGGAACAGGCAACGGGCCTTGCCGAGGTGAATACGGCGGTAAACCAGATGGACCAGGTGACACAACAGAACGCGGCCATGGTGGAACAGACCACCGCCGCCAGCCACAGCCTGGTCGCCGAGGCCGAGGAGCTTTCCCAGCTCGTCGCACAGTTCCAAACCGGTCAGGCCGAAGTGCGCGCGCCAGTGCGTAAAACGGAAAGTTACAGGCCAGCAAACAAGTTTATTCCACTGTCCCGTTCAGCTCCTTCGCCGCAATGGGCCCTGGCGGATGCGGATATGGAGGAGTTCTAAGCATGAATCAGGCATATCAACCCAATTCCACGCAGGCAGACCGGCGCAACGAACTTCTCTCGGTGCGCATCGGCGCCCAGGAGTTCGCCATGGACATTCGCTCCATCCGTGAAATTCGCGGCTGGATCGCCTCCACCCACCTGGCGCACGCGCCCTCCTACATCAAGGGCATGATAAACCTGCGCGGCACCGTGCTGGTGGTCATCGACCTCGCCGAACGCCTCGGCCTGCCGGCACAGGAGCCCAACGCCGCCTCGGTGGTCGTGGTGGTGGAATGCGGCGACAAAACCGCCGGGCTGCTGGTGGATGCGGTCTGCGACATCATCACCGTTACCGACGACATGCGCCAGGACACGCCCGAGACCGGCAGCAACGGCCCGCGCGCGTTCATCGAAGACCTGATCATGCTGGACAGCCGCATCATCAGCACCATCTCCATCCCGGCTATCATGCCCGACGCCACCACGTTGGAACAAATCCCAGACGTGGAACTGGTTTAAGCCGCCGTCGCCCCCGCGAACTCCCAGAAATTCGCGCGCGGCGATGTCCGGGCAATAAACGTCCGTAAATTCGGATGCTGCCAACCCTCGGGGCCGATCAACGCGCTCATTGGCGCGAAAAATTCGTGCGCATGCGGAATCTGGCTGGAGGAAAACCCCTCATAATGGCGCGGCCGCAGCGCATACATCACCCGTATATCGCGTACCGGCAAAGTCAGTGAGCCCGTGGGTTCGTTACGCATCAGTCCAGTATAGCGCCAGCGCATCATGCTGTTGTTCTCAGAAACCGGGCTGGTCAGCCATTCCACCGGGCAAACCGCCAGCAGCGAATGCATGGATGGCGCAAAGCGCGAGCGTTTATCCAACAGGTTCTGAAACGAACCGCAGGCCTCGATTGCAAAAATATCCACAAACGGATCGCGCTCGGTGCCGCCGAAACACAGCCAAAGCCCATCCGGCATGGTACGCAGCCGGTTGGAGCCGGGCAGTTTGAGCAGGGGCTGATCCAGATCATGCACTGTCCCAGGCCGTGCGCGCAGCCAAGCTCCACGGGCGCCCATGTCATTGTCGGCAAGGCCAGGCGGATGCTGCGGCCAGGTCCGCAGTTTCTGGCGGACCAGTTGGTCAAGTGTCGTCGCGGCAACCATCAACATCTTCCTCATCTTAGGTAATTAAAAACAATCTAAGGTAGAATACTGACCAAAAACGACTCGGATGCAAGGTGTAATTCGCATAAACAGAACATTAACGCTGTTTTTTATGATATTACTGCATAAATTAACCATGAACCAACCATTTGCGGACACACGATCTCGTGATAACACAACTATAGGTAGCTCCCGTGGCCCTGTGATGCGTTGGCGGAGGTGCCGTCCCGTTTCAAGATGAGGTGGCGTTGCCAGTGCCGTATGGCAGATCGCACGGAATGCGGCTAACTCACCTGCGAGGGATGATTGATAAGCAACTGTTTCAACAGCCCTCTTGGTGTTTTCAACCGCGGCGACAAAGCTTCTTGTGTTGTGGCCCGTTATGCTATGTCTTTCTAGGAAAGGCCGGTTAGGCCGAATAAGGAGTTTGCGTACGTGATATCCACCACCCGGCTTCACCAGAAATTACTTGGCGCGGTATCGCTGCTGGCTCTCTCCGGCTGCATGGTGGGGCCCAATTTTACCAGCCCCCATCCGGCGGTGCCCACCGGCTATATCGCCGATGCCCCAGCCAGCCGGGCCGCTCCCTATGTTTCTGGCGATGCGGTGGACCCGCAATGGTGGAACAGCTTTAACGACCCGGAACTGACCAAGCTGGAAGCCCAGGCCGTGGCGCAGAACCTCGACCTGCAAATCGCCACCCAGCGCATGCTCGAAGCCGCGGCGCAGGCCCAGATCGACGGCGCCGTGCTCTACCCCACCCTCGGCGGTAACGCCTCCTACTCGCGCCAGGGCTTAAGCAAAGTGGGTATTATTCAGGCCTTCGGCGGTGGTGGTGGTGCCGGGATACCGGTTTCTGTCAGCATCCCCCCGTTTGACGTCTACCAATACGGTCTCCAGGCATCCTACGACCTGGATTTGTGGGGCAAGAACCGCCGCACCGTCGAAGCCGCCGTCGCCGCCGCCGCCGGCTCGGTCGAGGCACGCCGCGCCGCGCTGCTGAACGTCGAAACCCAGGTTGCCAGCAACTACATCCAACTGCGTGGCACCGAGGCCGTGCTCGCGATCACGCAAAAGAACCTGAATTCCGCCAATCAGCTGGTCAATCTCACCGTCGAGCGCCAGCAGGCCGGCCTCACCACCTCGCTGGACGTCGCCAACGCCCGTGCCACCGCCGCGCAAATCCAGTCGCAAATTCCTACCCTCACGGCCCAGCGCGACGCCCTGATCAACCAGCTCGGCCTGCTGCTCGGGCAAACCCCCGACGCCCTGCCGGCTGAGCTGGTCACCACGGCGCCCGTGCCGCTCACCCCGCCCACCGTGCCCGTTGGCCTGCCGGCAGACCTGTTGCGCCGCCGGCCGGACGTGCGCGAGGCCGAGGACACCCTGCACACCGCCACCGCCGAGGTCGGCGTCGCCGTGGCGCAGTTCTTCCCGGATATCTCGCTCACCGGCTCAGTATCCCTCCAGGCCTTGCAGTTCAAAAACCTGAACGAGATGCGCGCGCTCACCTACGCGTTCGGGCCAACTTTGAATATCCCGCTATTCGAAGGCGGCCAGCTCCACGGCCAGCTCAAACTGCGCAAGGCGCAGCAGCAGGAAGCGGCCATCAGCTACGCCAAAACCGTGCTCACCGCGTTCTACCAGGTGGACACGGCACTCAGTGCCTACACCCAGGAACACATAACGCTCGCCGCGCTGACCGTGGACGCGCAACAAAGCCAGATCGCCCTCGGCCTCGCCGAGGACCAGTACAAAGAAGGCCTCGTCGACTACCTCACCGTGCTCAACGCTCAGCAGGCCTATCTGGCGGCGCAGCAGGGCCAGGCAGTGGCGGTGGAAACCCTCGGCACCGATCTGGTGTCGCTGTACCAAGCGCTGGGCGGCGGCTGGGAAGGGGATACTTCCGCCACGCCGTAACGGCGTTTGCTTCTCACCCCTCCTCCTCGTCCTCTTCCTCCAGCCCGAATTGTTGCGCTTCCTCGTCGTACTCAAACAACTCCGCATACCGTCCCCAGGCGATCACCGTGCGCAGCGTCTCCTCGGCATATTCGGGGGACATATGGTCCTCCAGCTGGTCGCGGAAGCGCACCGCCGAGGCCCGGTGGTTGGAGCGCTGGTCGATCACCGTGGTAATCGCCGAAATCAGCGGCACATGGGCGCGCAACTGCTCGGCAAAAATCACCTTGCGGTCCTCGGTCTCGGCATCGGCAAACTTGCGGCCGATGTCGGTGACAATCAGATCGCCTTCCTCCAGCTCGGCAAAGCCCAGCAGTCCCAGCGTTTCGCCCAGTGGCAGCAGTTCGTCGACCTCGTATTGCAGCGCCGCCGCCAGGGCGGGCAAATCGGCCCGGCCGTCGTATGGCGCGCTGATCAGCGTCTCCAGCAAACCCGCCATCACGTTGGTGCCCACCGGGTGCAGCGGCGTGGCAAAGCCGGTTGGCGCCGCGGCCGGCACTGCCGCCACTTCCTTCACCACCCGGCGCGTCATAATCCCGTAGATATCATCCACCATCTGCCGGAACGCGGGGTCAAACCGGTTACGCGGATGCGCGAACGGCACCCGCAGCTCATGCGCCACCCGCCCAGGGTTGGAGGAAAACACCAGAATACGGTCGCACAGCAGCACCGCTTCCTCAATATTATGCGTCACAATCATAATGGATTTCACCGGCAGCTTCTTGTCCACCCACAAATCGATCAAGTCGGTACGCAGCGTCTCCGCCGTCAGCACATCCAGCGCCGAGAACGGCTCATCCATCAGCAACAAATCCGGATGCACCACCAGCGCGCGCGCCAGCCCCACCCGCTGGCGCATGCCACCGGAAAGCTCCTTCGGGTACGCCGTGTCATACCCACCCAGCCCGATCAGATCGATCGCATCTTCCGTCCGCGACTCGCGCTCGTCCTTCTTCACGCCAAGCGCTTCCAGCCCCAGCTCCACGTTTTCCTGCACCGTCAGCCATGGGAATAGCGCAAAGCTCTGGAACACCATGGCGACGCCCTCGGCCGGCCCGTTCAGCACCTTGCCCCGCCACTTCACCTCACCGGCGGTCGGCTTCAGCAGCCCCGAGACAATGCGCAACAACGTGGACTTGCCCGAGCCAGACCGCCCCAGCAGGCCCACAATCTCCCCCTCCTGCAACGTCAGCTCCACATCGTCCAGCACCACCAGGTCGGCACTGGCCTCCTTGTGGTAGGACTGCCGGCAGTTACGCACGGTCAGCAGCGGGCCTTCAAAATTCTGGTCCATGATGCGTTACCCCAAGGTGGTCCGGCGCGTCGCGTAAGCATACAACGGCCGCCATAAAATCCGGTTGAAGGTGATAACAAAGCCGGACATCACGGCCACACCCAGCACCACGCGCGCCGTGTCGCCGCTACTTGTCGCCTGCGCAATGTACGCGCCCAGCCCCTGCGCCACGAGCTTATTGCTGCCCCAGCTCGCCACCTCGGCCACAATCGAGGCGTTCCACGCGCCGCCGGAAGCCGTAATTGCGCCCGTAATGAAATACGGCAAAATCCCCGGAATCATCACCTTGCGCCACCACAACCAGCCGCGCACGCGGAAATTCGCCACCGCTTCCTTCATATCGCCCGGAAACGCCGCCGCTCCCGCAATCACGTTAAACAGCACATACCATTGCGTGCCGATCAGCATCAGTGGCGAGAGCCAGATGCTCGCGTTCACATGAAAATACACAATAGCGATCACCACCGGCGGAAACAGCAGATTGGCCGGGAACGCCGCCAGAAACTGCGCAATCGGCTGCGCAATCCGCGTCGCCTTCGGCCGCAGTCCTAACCATACGCCAATCGGCACCCAGATCAGCGCCGCGATCGTCATCAGCACAACCACCCGCGTCATCGTATAGGCGCCCATCAGCACCGCGGTTGCCAAATCGCTCCAATGCAGCGTGCCCGAGATGAACCCCACGATCTTCCACGCGCAAAATCCAGCCACCAGCGCAATCACCGTGTACCAGATCGCGTCAATAATCTTTGACGGCGTGCGGTTCTCATCCACCTGCACCCGCACCCCGGCCCCTAACCGCAAGCGGAACACCGCGCGCAGGCCAACGTCAAGGGTATCGCCAATCGCCCGGAACACCTGGGTCCGGCGCAGCACTTTAAGCATCCACGGCTCCGGCGCCGACACGCTCGCCGTCGTCTCAAACCGGAACTTGCCCGACCACGCCACCAGCGGCCGGAAAATCAGCTGGTCATACAACAAAATCACCACAAGCATGGCGGCAATGGCGTAGCCGATTGCCTTGATATCCTTCTGCGCCAGCGCCGTCGCCACGTAGGAGCCAATTCCAGGGAGCGCAAAATTCGTATGGCCCACAGTCACCGCTTCGGAGGCCACCACGAAGAACCAGCCGCCGGACATGGAAAGCATGGTGTTCCAGATCAGCCCCGGCATGGCAAATGGCACATCCAGCCGCCAGAATTTTTGCCAGGAGGACAGCCGGAAGCTGCGCGCCACCTCCTGCAGATCATTCGGCAGCGTGGTCAGCGACTGGTAGAAGCTGAACGCCATGTTCCACGCCTGGCTGGTGAAAATCACGAACACCGAGGCCAGTTCCGCGCCCATAACCTGGCCGGGGAACAGCGCCATGAAAAACACCACCGTGAAGGTCAAAAACCCCAGGATCGGCACGGATTGCAGAATGTCCAGGATCGGGATCAGCACCATGCCCGCGCGCCGGCTTTTGGCCGCCAGCGTGGCGTAGGTAAAGGTGAACACAAAGGAGAAAAACAGCGCCGCGAACATCCGCGCCGTCGAGCGCAGCGCGTAAAACGGCAAATACGAAGGGTCGAGGTGGATTGGCGTGTTCTGGATCGCGGCAATCGGCGTCGCGATGGTGCCGCGCCCCACGTCCACCAGGCCGATCAACAGCCCCATCACCAGCAGCAGCGCCACCCCATCCCACCGGTTGGGCAACCGGCGTCCAGCCAGGGCAGGGGGGGTAAAATTGGTCATGGTGCCGCCTGGCGCTTTAGGGGTTATTCCGCTGCATCCCCCATAACCACGTCACGGCCTTTTGTCACCGGGGGGTAAGGTTGCGGTTTGATGACGCAAACCGCCTCAACCCCACCGGGCGGCACAACCACCCGGCGGCACAAACGCCAGCCTTAAGCCGACTTGCAGGTCTTGATCCCAAACGGCAGATACGCCGGGCACCAGCCAATCGCGCCGGTAGCCAAGGGCACCACGCCAATCCAGCCCCACACCGGCAGATAGTGCAACAGCGTCGCGCCGATCAGCCCCAGCCCCACCACAATGCGCAATATCCGGTCGATCCCGCCAACGTTTTTGTTCATTTAAGCCGTTCCTTCGTGAAAGCATCCAATGCTCGCAAACCTATCCCGCCCTGCGCGGCCAAAGCTGTGACCTAAATCAAATTCACCGGATTTTTCAGGAGCCCCGCGCTGGGGCTTGGCTAGCGCCCCCCGCCCTATGATCCGGCAATCGGAGCCGCGCCTATGGCCGCCCCATGGCTTTTGGGCTAACCTGTAACGGGCAGCCCATCGCCCATTCACAATGTATCAGCGGCCAGCCCCCGCCACGATCTCCAGGTGGCACATAAGATCGATTCAGTCGATTAGTTTGGTTTATATAATCAATTGGACCAAGTTGCACTGAAGAATTAGTTTGTTCTCATAAATCAGGCAACACACGGTTGGAGGTAACATGGACAGCGAAAATAAATGCCCGGTAGCGGGCGGGTCACAAAAGCGCATGACAATCGGGGCCAAGTCGAACCAAGACTGGTGGCCGAATCAACTGAAGCTGAATGTCTTGCATCAGCACTCTTCCAAATCCGACCCCATGGGCGAAGCCTTCAACTACGCCGAGGCGTTCAAGAGCCTCGACCTGAATGCCGTCATCACGGACCTCCATACCCTGATGACGGATTCGCAGGATTGGTGGCCCGCTGATTTCGGCCACTACGGACCTTTCTTCATTCGCATGGCATGGCACAGCGCCGGCACCTACCGCATCAGCGACGGCCGCGGTGGTGGTGGCTCCGGGGCACAGCGATTTGCTCCCCTCAACAGCTGGCCGGACAACGTCAACCTCGACAAGGCGCGCCGGCTTCTCTGGCCGATCAAGCAGAAATACGGCCGCAAGATCTCCTGGGCCGACCTGATAATTCTCGCGGGCACCGTCGCGCTGGACTCGATGGGTTTCAAGACGTTCGGTTTTGGCGGCGGGCGTGAGGACATCTGGGAACCGGAAGAAGACATCTACTGGGGCTCCGAGAAGACCTGGCTGGATGACAATCGCTACTCCGGCGACCGGGAGCTCGAAAATCCGCTCGCGGCCGTGCAGATGGGGCTGATTTACGTCAATCCGGAAGGCCCGAACGGCAACCCGGACCCGATCGCCGCGGCGCGGGATATTCGCGAGGTCTTTGCTCGCATGGCGATGAACGACGAAGAGACGGTGGCACTCATTGCCGGCGGTCACGCCTTCGGCAAAACCCATGGTGCCGGTGACGTGGCACTGGTGGGTCCCGTGCCGGAAGCCGCCGGCATCGAGGAGCAGGGCTTTGGCTGGAAGAGCAGCTTTGGCGCGGGCAAAGGTGGAGACGCGATCTCCAGCGGCCTGGAAGTCACCTGGACCACCACACCGACGAAGTGGAGCAGCAACTTCTTCCAGAACCTGTTCGGCTACGAATGGGAGCTGACGAAGAGCCCGGCAGGGGCGCACCAGTGGCAGCCGAAGGACGGTGCTGGCGCCGGTACGATACCGGATGCCCACGACCGGTCGAAGCGTCGCGCGCCCACCATGCTGACCACCGACCTCTCGTTGCGGCTCGACCCTGCCTACGAAAAAATTTCGCGGCACTTTTACGAGAATCCGGATCAGTTCGCGGACGCATTCGCCCGGGCGTGGTTTAAGCTGACCCACCGCGATATGGGACCCCTGTCGCGGTATCTTGGCCCGCTCGTTCCGGCCGAGAAGCTGCTGTTTCAGGACCCCATTCCCGACGTGGATCACAAGTTGATCGACGAGCAGGACATTGCCGCCCTGAAGACCAAAATTCTCGGCGCCGGACTATCCATCTCCCAACTGGTCACGACCGCTTGGGGCTCCGCCGCAACGTTCCGCGGCAGCGACAAGCGCGGGGGAGCGAACGGTGCTCGTATTCGCCTGGCGCCGCAGAAGGATTGGGAAGTCAACCAGCCGGCTGAACTGGCAAAAATCCTGCCGAAGCTGGAAGCGATCCAGAACGAGTTCAACAGCGCGGCGGCTGGCGGCAAAAATGTTTCGCTTGCCGATTTGATCGTTCTGGGCGGCTGCGCGGCCATCGAGGCGGCTGCGAAAAAGGCCGGCCAGGACGTTAAAGTTCCCTTCGCGCCGGGGCGCACTGACGCGTCGCAGGAACAGACCGATGTGCATTCGTTCGCCGTACTAGAGCTGGCCGCGGACGGGTTTCGCAACTACATCCGGAAGGGGGACGAGGGGAATTCAGCTGAGCTGATGGTGGATAAAGCGCAGTTGCTCACCCTGACCGCCCCTGAGATGACCGTTCTCATTGGTGGCCTGCGTGTCCTGAATGCAAATTTCGGGCAGTCGGAACACGGTGTTTTCACCAAGCGGCCCGAAGCATTGACCAATGATTTCTTCGTGAACCTTCTCGACATGAGCACGAAGTGGCAAAAATCCGCCACATCCGAAGGTGTGTTCGAGGGGCACAACCGGGCGACAGGTGAAATCAAGTGGACTGGCACAGTCGCCGATCTCGTCTTCGGTTCGAACTCCCAGCTCCGAGCCCTCGCGGAAGTCTATGCGTGTAACGACGCGCAGACGAAGTTCGTGCATGACTTTGTCGCTGCCTGGGACAAGGTGATGAATCTTGACCGCTTCGACCTTGTTTGATCTCACTTGGTCTAATCTGTAAGACCTTCCTCCGGGGGAAGCCCCCGAGGAAGACTGTTTTGGGGCGTAAACCACCTCCCAACCCTCAACTCATTCCTTTTCCGACACAAACCCGCACAAATTGGGGTGCAAGTAAAAAATTAAGCCGTACTAACAGCATGTTATAACGCGTTCCTCACAAGTGTTTCACGTGAAACACCCCTAATGCCTGGTGTGGAACACCCCTAATGTCCGGTGCTGCCAAACCCGCCGGTACCGCGCGCCGTCTCATCCAAATCCTCAACCTCATCCCACACCACCCGATGCACCGGCGCCAGCACGGCCTGCGCAATCCGCATCCCGCGCGTCACCAAAAAATGCTCCTCGGAGGCATTGAGCACAATCACGCAAACCTCGCCGCGATAATCCTCGTCGATGGTCCCAGGAGAATTCGGAATCACAATGCCATGCTTCAGCGCCAGGCCCGAGCGCGGCCTCACCTGCAACTCAAACCCCGGCGGCAGCGCAATGGAAAATCCCGTGGGTATCAACGCACGCCCCGCCGGGCGAATATTCACCGGTTTATCCACCGCCGCCAGCAAATCCATGCCGGCCGCACCCTTGGTCGCATATTCGGGCAGCGCCAAACCCTGACCATGCGGCAAGCGGCGGATTTTAACTTTATGCTCGGCACTCATGCAAAAAATTCTCCTATTTTAGCCGCGAGTTTCGCCGCGACTTCAATCTTGCCCGCCTTCGGCCAAGCCCGCGCGCCGTCCGCGCTCAACAGCAAAACCTCGTTCTCCTCGCCACCCATAATCCCGGTGCCGCCAACGTTATTCGCCACAATCCAATCACAGCCTTTGCGTGCCCGCTTCGCCGCCGCATACTCCTCCAGCCGTTCCGTTTCGGCGGCGAACCCCACCACCAGTTTAGGCCGTTGCGGCCCAGGGGCGGAGAGGCGCGCCAGAATATCCGGGTTCTCCATCAGATGCAGGGCAGGCGGCACGCCACCATCCTTTTTCATCTTGTGCGGCGCTTCATCGGCCACCCGCCAGTCGCCCACCGCCGCCGCGCACACCGCGATATCCGCCGGCAACGCGGCCTCCACCGCCGCCAGCATCTGCGCCGCGGTCTCCACATGCACGGTCTGCACACCCGCTGGGTCGCCAATCTCCACCGGCCCGCTCACCAGCGTCACCCGCGCGCCAAGTGCCGCCAGCGCCGCGGCAATGGCGTGGCCCTGCTTGCCGGAACTGCGGTTGGCAATATAGCGCACCGGGTCAATCGGCTCATGCGTCGGCCCGGAGGTCACAATCGCGTGTTTACCCGTAAGCGGCCCGCCAACCCCCAGCGCCGCCTCGATAGCGGCCAGAATCACCGGCGGTTCCGCCAGCCGCCCCGGCCCAAACTCGCCGCAGGCCATCGGCCCGGCATCCGGCGGCACCACCAGCACGCCGCGCGTTTGCAGCAGCGCCATGTTCGCCTGCGTCGCCGCATGTTCCCACATCCGCACATTCATCGCCGGCGCCACCAGCACCCGCTTGTCGGTCGCCAGCAGCAACGTGCTGGCCAGATCCCCCGCCAGCCCGGCGGCCATTTTCGCCAGAATATCCGCACTCGCCGGCGCCACCACCACGAGGTCAGCCGAGCGGGACAGCTCGATATGCCCCATCTCGCTCTCATCAGTGAGTGAAAATAACTCCGTGTAAACCTTGTTGCCGGTGAGCGCCTGCAACGACAGCGGCGTAACAAACTGCGCCCCGGCCTGGGTCAACACGCTGGTCACCCCGTACCCGGCTTTGGTCAGCAGCCGCACCAGTTCCAGCGCCTTATACGCCGCGATCCCGCCGCTGACGATCAGCAGGACGCGCTTCACAGCCGCCAGCCCTGGTGAATGGCGGCGATGCCGCCGGAGAGATTGCGGTAGGTCACGCGCTCCAGCCCGGCGGTTTCCATCATGGCTTTTAAGGTCTCCTGGTCCGGGAACATGCGGATGCTTTCCGCCAGATATTGGTAGCTATGCGCGTCATTGGCCACGATCTGGCCGATTTTCGGCAGCGCTTTGAACGACCAGGCGTCGTAGAGTTTCTCCAGCCCGGCGATTTGGAGTTTAGAGAACTCCAGCACCAGAAATTTGCCCCCGGGCTTCAGCACCCGCCGCGCCTCGGCGATCACCTTGTCCTTATTGGTACAGTTGCGCAGGCCAAAGGCCATGGAAACCCGGTCCACAGACGAGTCGGGCAGGGGAATCGCCTCCGCGTCGGTCACCAGAAAGGTGATATCGCCCAGCAGCCCGTTCGCGGTGGCGCGGTCGCGGCCGACGCTCAGCATGGCGGCGTTGATATCCGACAAAATCGCCGGGCCGCCGCCCTTTTTCAGCCAGCCGAAGGTGATATCCCCGGTGCCGCCGGCGAGGTCCAGCAGGGTGCGGTTGGGGCGCGGGTCCAGCGCCTGGATGAATTCACGCTTCCACAACCGGTGTACACCGAGCGACATCAGATCATTCATGATGTCGTACTTGCCGGCCACGGAATCGAACACCTCGCGCACCAGTTCGCGCTTTTTTTCGCGGTCCACGGTGGTGAAGCCAAAATCTACGGTCTCTGGGGTGTCGCTTGTCATGATCCTAGTATAGCCATGTTTCCAAATGCCGGAACTCCCCGAAGTAGAAACCGTGATGCGCGGCCTGGACGCCAGGTTGACCGGGCATGTGATACGCCGCGCGAGCCTGCACCGGCCTGATTTGCGCTGGCCGATTCCGCCGGAATTTGCCGCCACGCTGACCGGAGCGAAAGTGCTGGGCTTCCGGCGGCGGGGTAAGTTTTTGCTGATGCGGCTGGACCGTGGGGTTTCGGTGCTCGTCCATCTGGGCATGTCCGGCCGGATGCTGTTCGACGCGCCGCCGGCCAAGCATGAGCATTTGACCCTGGAGATGGATGACGGCACGCGGCTGGGCTTCGTTGACCCACGGCGGTTTGGCGCGCTGGACCTGATTGCGACGAGCTTGGAGGATACCCACAAGTTGCTCGCCGGCATGGGGCCGGAGCCGCTAGGCAACGAGTTTTCCGGGCCGGTGCTGGCGGCGGCGCTGAAGGGCAAGGCGACGACGATAAAAGCCGCGTTGCTGGACCAAAGCGTGGTCGCGGGGATCGGGAATATTTATGCCAGCGAGGCGCTGTTCCGCGCCAGGATTTCGCCACGCCGGCTGGCGGGGAGTTTGAGCAAGCCGGCGGTGGAACGGCTGGTGGGGGCGATAAAGGACACGTTGCGCGAGGCGATTGCCGCAGGGGGGTCGTCCTTGCGCGACTATGTGCAGCCGAGCGGCGAGCTGGGGTATTTTCAGCATGCGTGGAAAGTTTATGGCCGCGCCGGGGAGCTTTGCGAGCGGTGTCCTGGGCCGCCCGAATGTTCGGGGATTAAGCAGATGGTGCAGGCGGGGCGGAGTACGTTTTATTGTGAGCGGACGCAGAAGTAGGGGCCATTTTTAAGGAAGTGTGGCGGATCATCCTCCGTGGCTGCGTCTTACCAACTCGCTGCGGCCCATTGCTCGGACAACGAAAATTCCAAAGTGATCTATCAGTTTGCCGGTTTTGGCATCGGCGGCGGCTTCAACATTGTTGAAATAGAAAGTTCGCTCAGCCTGCTTTGTGTGGCAGAATCCTAAAAATGAAATCAGGTTCATCGTTCCGTCTTTGTGGACATTGGCACTGACATAGGTGACATCAACTATTCGGCAAGTTGTTTTTCCTTCTCCGGATTGATAACGTATTGCGACTGGAAAGGGCTTTTTTACCTTGAGTTGGCGGCCAAAGCTTGTCCACCCCTCAAGGTCAGAATCAGTGGTCGGAGCTTTTGCCACGTGTTCCAACGCCATCCGCTCATATATTGTCCGCCCCTTATCTGGTATTGTTTTCACGATTGGAGCTTGTGGGATTGGCTCGCCACGCTCACGAGCTTCCCTTTCGGCGATGATCTCTTTGAGGTTCTGTTCGTACCGCGACGGCTTTTTTCCTTCGATCCAACCTTTAATCATGCCTATGGCGATCAGAACGCCAATGAGAACCAAAATCCACCACATAAATCGTCTCCATTACGGCATGATAGGTGCCGTTTCAGAATCTAAAAATTCTGATTCTGGATTGCCATGCCGCTTCACGGCCCGCAATGACGGATTTGAGAGGAGCTTGGGTTAAATTGATAGTTGCGGCGGATTACTCCGCCGCCATGATTTTTTCCAAATTGCCGACCACCACTTTGTTGCGGCCGCTGGCTTTGGCGCGGTAGAGGCCGTTGTCGGCGGTTTGGACCAGGGCTTTCGTGCCGGCTTCCGGGTCCAGGCGGGCGACGCCGATGCTGATGGTTAATTTGCGGTGGGGGAACTCCGAGCTTGCGACCAGGCCGCGCACGCGCTCGGCGACCAGGATGGCAGCCGAAAGGTCAGTGGCGGGCAGCACGATGACGAATTCCTCGCCGCCGTAGCGGGCCAGGAAATCATATGGGCGCAGGCTGGCCAGCAATACGCGGGCGACCGACTGCAATGCGGAATCTCCCGCCAGATGGCCGAACGTGTCGTTGTATTGCTTGAACGTATCAATGTCGATCAGCAGCAGCGAAAGCGGTGCGCCGGTGCGCCGGGCGCGGGAGAATTCCTCGGTGAGTTTCTGGTCGTAGGCACGGCGGTTGGGGATGCCGGTGAGGGCGTCGGTGATGCTCTGCTGCCCAAGGCGCGCGTTGGCTTCCGAAAGGCCGATGAGTGTGCGGCGCATTTCCAGAAGCTCCATGATCTGGCGGGCCAGCGTCTCAAGCGCGCTGCTCTGCTCGGGCAAGAGGGTGCGGCTGCGTTTGTCCAGCACGCTTAAACTGCCCAGCACCGCGCCGGTGGGGGAGATGAGTGGCACCGCCGCATAAAAGCGCAGTTTTGTGGGGCCGGTGACGCGGGCGTGGTCGGCAAAGCGCGGGTCCTGATGCATGTCCGCCACCGTAATAATGGAATCGGACTGCTTGATGGTGAGGTCGCAGAATGAATGGGTGCGCGGCAGATCCCGGGATGTTTCCACGAAAGTGCTGCTGCTGAAGCGCGCCTTGATCCATTGCCGATCACGGTCAAAAAACGAAACCAGCGCCACCGGCGTGCCGCAGATGAAGGCGGCGAGCCGGGTGATGTCGTCGTACGATTTTTCCCCGGCGCTATCGAGAATTTCGTAGGCTTCAAGTGTGTGTAAGCGGGCTGCTTCATCGCTGTCCATGAACGGCGCGTGGTTCTGGCTCGTGGAGGGCGACGGACGCCGCAATGTCAGAATTTCGTTCACGGCATTAAACCTTTCTCTTGGAGAGCCCGATGTTAGGCGCGGAAAGGTTAAGCAACTGTAAAAATGCGGGAGGGTTGTTGTTAATCTTAATGAAACCCCGGCGGCGGCGTCATTCTATCCTTCGGCGGGGAAAATTGTGTCCGTGCTCTGCGGCACGTCCCGCCGGTAGCGGGTTAATGCCGAGGCCAGTTTAGCGAAACGAATAGCTTCAGGAAAATCCACGGTCTGTAGCCAATCACCCAGCCAGCTACACCAGTCCAGATAATACCGCGAACGGGCGTTCAGCATTTTGCTGAAAAACACTGCCGTCTCGTCCCGGTCATGCCAATGGCCGGTGGCGATGGCCTCAAGAACTCCCGGTTTGGGGCCGTGGAAGTGCAGAATTGGCGCGCGGCTGGTAAACGGCCAGTAGGGCTTGTAGTTATAGAGAGGGTCGAGCCGGTCCCATAGCCCGCGATAGGCCTCGTTCAGGGCGAACTGGTCATTGTACCGCAAAAAATCTCCAGCGTTGATGCGGAATTTTATCTGCTCTTCCAGGGCCGGATAAGTGGCTCGCATCGCCGGAACGTTCAGCAGCATCACGCCCGAATTGAAATTATTCCAGTTGTCCGGCTGCATTTCCGGTGCCGCGGCAAACACCTTCGGGCGCAGATGCGAAAGGTCGAACCGGCGCAAGAAAATCATATCGCAGTCGGTGTAGAGCACGAATTCATGCTCCTGCTCGACCGCGGGAATTTCCAGGCGTAGCCAATGGCCGATGGAATGGGGTTGAAACGTGCCCGCCGCCTGCGCCTGGGTAAACATCGGGAGGAACCGTGGTTGAATGTCCACCACGCGGACACCGTGGTGTTCCATCCATGCGGTGAACGCGGTGCGCGCGCCGAAATACAGCAGCACCGGCTCCAGCCCGCCAACGGCGCGGGCGCTCAGCACCGCGAGGCGGGCAAGACTGCCGGTTTCGCCCAGGCCGCCTGCTTCGTCGATGGCAAAATACCAGCGCATTATTTGAGGGCTTGCACGGTCTTTAAAACCTCATCGGCGTGGCCCGGGACTTTCACCTTAGGCCAGATATGCGCGATTTTGCCCTTGGCATCGACCAGCACGGTTGAGCGCTCGATACCCATGTATTTTTTGCCGTACATGGATTTTTCCAGCCAGGCGCCATAGGCGGCGATGGTGGTGGTGGCGGGGTCTGATGCGAGCGGGAAAGTGAGGTTATATTTCTCGGCGAATTTGTCGATTGCCTTCATGCTGTCCTTGGAGACGCCGATGACGGTGACGCCGGTTTTGCCGAGCTGGGGCAATGCTTCCTCGAAGGCGCATGCCTCCTTGGTGCAGCCCGGCGTGTCGGCGCGGGGGTAGAAATACAGCACGAAGGGTTTGCCCTTGAGGCCGGCCAGACTGACCGTGCGGCCGCCAGAGGCGGGGAGGGAGAAATCCGGGGCGGCATCGCCGATGGCAAGGGTCATTGTGGTGGCTCCGTATGGATGTGACGTTCAAAACAGTCTCGCACGTTCTGCTTGGCGTGCGCCATGGCAGCTTGCAGATCCTCCCAGTCCGCCGTGCCGGTGGCGCGCAGCAGCGGGGTGAGCATGGCGGGGGGCACTGTGTGGGCGCGGTCCGAGAGGCCGGTGATGCGGTTGATGCCTTGGATGCTGCGCCAGAGGAAATCCGCGTGCAGCAGCGCTTGCGCGTCGGCGTGCGGCAGGTGGCCGGCATCGGCCAGGGCTCGCAGGGCGTCGGCGGTGTTGGTGTGGAATAGTGCGGGCTGTGCGGGGCCGTGGATGAGTTGCAGGGCGGCGGCGATGAAGCTGAGTTCCAGCATCCCGCCGGGCTGGGTTTTGATGTCGAAGGGGCCGCGGGAGGGGAGTTCGGCTTCTATCCGGTTGCGCATGGCAACGCTGTCGGCGCGGATTTTGGCCGGGGGGTCCGCGCGGGTGAGGGCGGTGAGGATGGCTGCGGAGACGATGGCGGCGAAGCCAGGCGTGGCGGCGAGGACGCGCGCCCGGGTGAGGGCCAGACGCTCCCAGGTCCAGGCGTCGGCGGCCTGGTAGCGGCGGAAGGCGGTGAGCGACACAGCGACCGGGCCGTGGTTGCCCGAGGGGCGCAGGCGCATGTCCACTTTATACAGCGCACCTTCCGGTCCCTGGGCGGTGAGTGCCGCGGTGAGCGCGTTGGCGAGGCGGACGAAATAGGGCGTCGGCGCGGTCTCCATCGGGGCGTGATCGTAGATCAGCATGAGGTCGAGGTCGGAGCCGGCGAGCATTTCGCCGCTGCCAGCCTTGCCCATGGCGACCACGGCGAAGGCGCCGCGCGGGACTTTGCCGTAGCGCGCCTGGTGCTGGGCGAGTACGCGGGGGAGCAGGGCGGAAAGGGCGGCGGCGGCGAGGTTGCTGCGCAGGCGGCCGACCTCGTTAATGTCCAACCGGCCTTCCAGCGTGGCGACGGAGAGGTGAAATTCCTCGCGGCGGACGAAGTGGCGGGTGAGGGCGACTGCGTCCTCCAGCGAATCGGCGTCGCGCAGCAGGTGGCGGAGCAAGGGTTTGGGGGCGGCGAAGCGGGCGCTGGGGGAGAGCAGGGCTTCCAGCGCGTGTGCGTCCTCGGCGAGATGCTCGGCCAGGGCGGGGGCGGCGCCCAACACGGCGGCCATGCGGCGCAGGACCGCAGGGTTGCGCTGGAATAAGGAGAGCAGTTGCACTCCGGCGCGCTGGCGCGAGAGGAGTGTGTCAAAATGCGCGAAGGCTTTGTCCGGTTCCGGTGTCTGGCCGAGCACGGTGAGGAGGTTGGGGAGAATGCCTTCCAGCAGGGTGCGGGCGCGTTCCGAGCGCAGGGCGGGCACTTGGCCGCTGGACCAGGCGCGCAAGCGTTCGGCGATGTGTTTATCGCCGGTGAAGCCGAGGGCGTGGAGGCGTTCGGTGAAGGCGGCGAGGGGCGGGCCTTCGGGGCCGGGGTCGATGCGGTTGTCCGCAGCATCCTCGCCGGCGTCGAAAAACGCGAGGAAATAGCGATGTACGCGGGCGAGGAGTTTGGGGAAGTCGCGGCGGAAGTCTTTGTCGCCGAGGAAGGTGATGAAGGAAGCCAGAGCGGCTTCGTTCGCCGGTAAAGAATGGGTCTGGCGGTCGGCGATCATTTGCAACCGGTGTTCCACGCGGCGGAGCTGGCGGTAGTCGGCGGCCAGGGTGCGGGCGGCGGCGGCGGGAAGGTGCCCGGCTTTCACCAGCGCGGGCAGGGCGTCCAGCGTGGCGAGGATGCGCAATTGCTTGTCCTGCCCGCCCCAAACGAGGCTGAGGGTCTGCACGATGAACTCGATTTCGCGGATGCCGCCCTGGCCGCGTTTTACGTCGCGCCCAAGCAGGCCGGTGCCGTTGGCCCCGGCATCGATCTGGCGTTTCATGTCGTGGATATCCGCGATGGCGGCGAAATCCAGGTTCTTGCGCCAGATGAAGGGGCGGATGGCGGCGAGGAAGGCGTCGCCCATCGCGAAGTCGCCGGCGATGGTGCGGGCTTTGGAGAAGGCGGCGCGCTCCCAGGTGCGGCCGTGGCTCTCGTAATAGGAAAGTGCCGTGGGCAGCGCGACGACCGGCGGGGTGGCGGAAGGGTCTGGGCGCAGCCGCAGGTCCACGCGGAAGACGTAGCCGTCGGCGTCGCGGGTGGCGAGTAGGTTGATGAAGTCGCGCGCGAGGCGGGCCATGATTTGCTGCGCGTCTTCATCATACACCGGGGATTGCGGGTCGAAGAACAGCACCAGGTCGATGTCCGACGAGTAGTTCAGCTCCCGCGCGCCGAGTTTGCCCAGGGCCAGGACGGTAAAGCCGGAGTCGCGTTCCGGCTCTTCCGGGTGGGGCAGGGTGATCTGACCGGCCTCGTGCAAACCGAGCAGCAGGTGCCGGGTGGCGGCGCGGCAGGCGGCCTCCGCGAGGTCCGAGAGGGCGCCGGTGATTTTGGGCAGGCGCCAGAGGCCGCCGATGTCGGCAATGGCGATGGCCAGGGCGGCGCGGCGTTTGGCTTCGCGCAGTTGGGCGGCAAGCTGGCGGCGGCTGGTGGTGAGCGGCAGGGCGCGCAATTTGTCCAGCGCGGCGGCCAGGGCGGCGTCGGGTCCGGCGCTCAGCGTCTGCATCAGGCAGTCCGACTCGCGGCAGGCGAGATCAGCCAGGTAAGGTGCGTTGCCGCCCAGGCAGTCCAGCGCCGCGCGGCCCGTGGGAGTGGCAGCAAAGCGGCGCTGGGCGGCGCCGAGGGCAGCAAAATCCTCGCGCAGGCGCGCGGCGGCGGCTGGATCAGCGGGCGCGGGAAATTGTGGGTTGTGGGGCACGGCGTGCATCTGGCAAGCAGGACAAGATGAAACGGCGCGCAGGTCAAGCAGGACGGATTTTAGCGGAGGCGCTGCATCAACTGGGGCGCATCGCCATGTTGGCGCTGGTGCTGCTGTTGGTGAGCGTTTGCATGCTGGGATACCGGCTGTCGCAGGGGCCGATTCTGTTGCCCGAGCTGGCTTCCAGGCTGGCGACCGCCGCCTCCGGCCAGGGCATAAGCATACAGATGCAGCAGGCCAAACTGACCTGGGCCGGATACCAGCAGGGCGGCGGCGAGCCGATTTATTTACAGCTCGGGGACATTGCGGTGCGCAACGGGCTGGGGGTGATGCTGGTGAGCATTCCCACGGCGCGGCTGGAGGTAATGCCATCCGCCCTGATAGGGGCCAGCGCGCCGCTGCTGGTGGAAGCGGCACAGGCGCAGTTTGCGGGGTCGAGCGTGCCGGTGTCGCTGCAGGCGTCGATCTGGCCCGGCCCTGGTTTCAAATTTGCCGGCGCGGATGTGCACGTGACGCTGGGTGCGGGGCATCTGGGCGTGGGGGCGAACAGGGTGCCGGTTGATTCCGGCGGCTTTACATTGAAAGTGACGCAAGGGGCGGCTGAGCTTTCTGACGGGTCTCTGGAGCTAACCAAGACCGGCGCCAGCAAGCCGCACATGACTTTTAGCGGCAATGCGCAGCTGACGAGCCAGTGGAATGCCAGCGTCACCGCCACCGCGGATGAGGTGCAGGCCGGCGACCTGGGTGCCTATTGGCCGCCGGCGCTGATTCCGCCGACGCATGACTGGGTAATAAAAAACATCACCGCCGGAATCGCGCGAGACGCTAAGTTCACCTTCAGCCTGGTCGCGCCGCGTAACCTCGGGACTCTGCAACTGGCCGATGTAACCGGCAGCTTCACTGCCGAGGGCCTCACGTTGAGCTGGATTGACGGGGCCACGCCGATTACCGAGCTGAACGGCACCATGGTATTCCAGGACCTGAACCGTGCGTTGATTACAGCCAGCGCCGGAAGGCTGGGCGGGTTGGTACTGACCAGCGGCCAGATGCAGCTCTCCAACATGGGTGTGCCAGTGCCGACGATTGGGCAGTTGGATGTGACCGCGGCTGGGACGATCCAGGATGCCATTGCGGTGCTGAATGCACCGCCGCTAAGCCTGCTGCGCCACGCTCCGCCGCAACTGGCGCGGGCCACGGGCAATGTGGCCGCCACGGTGACGGCGCGGATACCTCTCATCAACAACCTGCTGTTTGAACAGACCGGGCTGCATGTCATCGCGGAACTGCACCAGGCGGCGTTCGACTCAGGCGTGGCGGGGCTGCGGCTTTCCGCGGGGGAGGGACGGCTGGAGGTCACGACGCAGGGGTTGACCGCAAAATCCAGCCTGCAATTTGCCGGGGAGCCGGCACAGCTGAACGTGCAGGTTGCTTTTGCCGGGGTGGCTGGGACGGAGGACATGACCCTGAGCAGTGTGGCCGGGCCGGTGCTGCTGCGCCGTTACGGGCTGGATGCGGCCTCAGGGGTCGCCGGGGGGGCCGCGCCCTATAGCTTGCGGATCACCGGCGATGCCGCTGGGATGCAGACAGCCCGGTTGCAGGCGGATTTGACCCCGGCGGCGCTGACCGCCCCGCATTTCGGCTGGAGCAAGCCGGCCGGGGCGGCGGGTCACCTGCTGCTGAGCGCAACACTGAATGACGGTAATTTTGCGTCCCTGGACGGCATCGATGCCAGTGCGCCAGGGCTGGATATTCAGGGGCTTGGGCACGGCGGGCAGATGGTATTTTCCGCCGCGAATATCGGCAGGACCGTGGCGCATGGTGTGTTAACGGCGCCCGCGGGGCCGGGTGCTGCCTGGGTGGCGAGTTTTTCCGGCCCGATGCTCGACCTGCGGGCGCGCGGTAACGGAACGGCCAACGGGGTGCAGGCTGCAACCCAGGTTGAAGACAACGCGCCGCCCAGCGGTCCGGTATGGCGCGCGGGGTTGAGCTTCCAACAGCTTGCCCTGGCCGCCAGCCCCGCGCCGGTGCTTACGGGATTCACGTTTAATGGTGACGGGCAGGGGGGCACGCTGTTGCGCGGGCAAGCTGCTGCCGGGGATATTGCCATAAGCATCGCGCCGGTTAGCCCGCTGCGGCGGCATTTGCATGTGCAGACGCCGGATGCCGGGATGCTGTTGCGGGCGATGAACGCCTATACCGAACTGGATAACGGGGCGCTGACGCTGGAGGCCGATTATGGCGGTGACGCACCGGCTACGGGCAGGCTGACGCTGAAGGATTTCAGGCTGGAGCGCGCGCCGGCTTTCACCAAAATCATGCAGGCGCTCACCGTTTACGGCGTGCCGGCGGCGGCTTCCGGCCCTGGATTGTCTTTTGACGAGGCGGTGGTGCCGTTCAGCCTGGATAACCAGGCTTTATATCTGCACGGCGCCCGGGCGTTTTCGTCATCGCTGGGCTTCACAGCAACAGGCAGCATTGGGCTGGATGATAATCGTTTGAATGTCGATACGACCATCATTCCCGCTTACGAGTTCAATGCACTGCTGGGGGAAATCCCGCTGCTGGGGCACTTGTTCACGGCGGAAAAGGGCGGGGGATTGATAGCCGTGCGGGTGAAGATGACTGGTACGTTCGATGACCCGAAGGTCTCGATGAACCCGTTCTCGGCGATTACGCCCGGGGCGTTGCGGGGGATTTTCGGGATTGGGGAGGATGAGAAGTAGAGGGGTAGTGCGGGAGGATTGACGGCATTCTTGGGAACGGAATGATCATCATGTTTGATATATGCACGGAGATTCTGGTCGCGTGCGTTAAACCCTGGCGCTATGCGCTATCTTCATCGTACCGCAAAAAAATCAATGCGGAGTATGCCAGGACGAACGCGCTGGTTAAGTGGTGGCTTTTGCTGCGTGGGACCGTGGCTCTGCTATTAAGTCTGGTCGTAGTCTCTGCCTTGTTTTGGATGTTTCTGTCGCAAGAGAACGCACAGCAGGTGCGGCACCACAAAATAATCGGTGCCGCCGAACGCGGGGTGGCGAAATTGCTCCTGAAATCGAACTAACTGAATCGCCGGAAAGATGGATTGCTTCCCCCCGCCTACGCGGGGGGCGCAATGACAGTGTAGCGTGAGCTCAGGCCGTTTCGTCGATTTTGACGCCGGGGCCGGAGGGGGCGGGGAGTTTGCCGACGACCACCATGCCGGGGCGGAGCAGGCGGCCGTGTAGCTGCCAGGTTTGAGTCCAGGCTTGCAGGATGGTGCCGGGCGGGTGCTCGGTGGTTTCCTGTTCGGCCATCGCCTGATGCATGTTGGCATCGAAGGTGGAGCCGGTGGGGTCGTGGCGGGTGATGCCGTTGCGTTCCAGCAGGGAAAGGAAAGAGCGCTCGATGCCCTCGAAGCCTTCGCGCATTTTGGTGACGATTTCGGCTTCGCCTTCCTGGCGCTTGGGCAGGCTATCGATGCCACGTTTGAGGTTTTCGGCGGCTTCCACCACGTCCTTGGCGAATTTCTGCACGGCGTAGAGGCGAGCGTCCTCGACCTCGCGCTTGGTGCGGGCGCGCAAATTGGCCATTTCGGCCTCCGAGCGCAGCCATTTGTCCTTCATTTCCTGCAAGGCCGCTTCAAGCTCGGCGATGCGGGTTGCCGGATCCTCCGGCGGTTGAACCTCGGCTGGGGTGACGGGTTCGGCGGGTGCAGCCGGCTCGGCTTGGGTTTGATGCTTGGTCATGGTGTGGAATTAGGCGATGCGGCGGCTGGAAACAAGGCTCAATCGCGCTGCCAGACGCGCCAGGCGCCGGCGGTCTCGGGGCCGTTGCTGCGCTGTGTGGCGAGATCAGCCAGGCGCAGGGCCACGGCGGCGTGTTCGGCGACCTGAGTGGTGTCGTCCCCGCTGCCGGACCAGCGCCCGGCGACGCCGACGGTGATGGGGGTGTGGTCAGGCAGCAGGGCGGGGAACTGGGTGCAGAATTTGGCCGCGCGCTCCCCGCCGGTAAGGTGGTCCATGTTGTCGCACCACAGCGCGATGGTGGTGGCGTCGATGCGGCCCAAAAGGTCGGTGGGGCGGACGATGTCGCGCAGTTCCTCGGCCATGCGCATGGCGACGGCACTTTGCAGGGCGGCGGGGGCGCGGGAGAAGCCGAGGTAGAGGAGCGTGCCCGGCTGGCCTTCAACGTCCAGACGGTCGAACCGGCGGGCCATTTCCTCGGCGAAGGTGCGCTGCGACCAGAGGCCGGTTTCAGCGTCCAGCATGGTGTTGTGGCGCAAAGCGGGGTCGTCGGAGCGGCCGGCGTGGCTGTCGGGCAGGGTAAGCTCTGGCGTGCCGAGGTCGAACAGGATGCCGTAGGTGCCGGTGACGGTGGCGCCGGTGAGGCGGGGGGCGAGGGAGAGGCGGAAGACGCTACGGGTGCCGTCCGGGCGGGGGAGTTGCACCTTGCCGTGCCAGGCCACGCATTCCATGCAGATGGTGGTGATGATGGAGCGGAATTGCGCGGCGCTGAGGCCTTCCTCGCCAGCGGGGCCGGTGAGCAGGGTCGCCATTTCCACGCCCAGCAGTTGCGCCGCCGGTTGGCCTAGAACCTTGCCCGGACCGAAGGCGGTGAAGCGGCCGAGCGGGTCGGTCTCGAAGGCGAGGTCGGTGAGCATGGCGCAGACGGCGAGCCAGCTGGTGCCGGGGGCGACACTGAGGGGCTCGGTGCTGGAGATTTGCATGGATGTCATGGGAGCAAGAATAGCGGGGGGAGGCTGAACAGAAGCTTAACAGGGGCCCGTTAACTAGGGCGCGGCTTAAAGGGGCCGCGTTGACATCGCGGCGGCACCCCACGATGGTCCGCCGCAGGTACAGACTCCAATAGGGATACGATATGAGCGCCGCTTCCTACGACGAATTACAACAGATCATTGCTGCCGCATGGGAGCGGCGCGCGGAGCTTTCGCCCGCCACCACAGGCCCGGACCGGGACGCGGTGGAGACGGTGCTGGGCCTGCTGGACGCGGGCGCGGTGCGCGTGGCCGAGCCGGGGACGGATGGCTGGATGGTGCATCAATGGCTCAAGCAGGCGGTGCTGCTCTCCTTCCGCTTAAACGCCAACGCGCCGATGGGCGGGGCCGGCGGGGCGGATGTGTTTGATAAGGTACCGATGAAGTTCGCCGGGTGGGACGCCGATGCGTTCGCCAAATCCGGCGTGCGCGCGGTGCCCGGCGCCGTGGTGCGGCGCTCGGCCTATATCGCGCCAGGCGTGGTGCTGATGCCGTGTTTTGTGAACGTCGGCGCGCGGGTGGATGAGGGCACGATGATCGACACCTGGTCGACCGTAGGGTCCTGCGCGCAGATCGGCAAGAACTGCCATATCAGCGGCGGCGTGGGCATCGGCGGCGTGCTGGAGCCGTTGCAGGCCAATCCGGTGGTGATCGAGGACGATTGCTTTATCGGCGCGCGCTCGGAAGTGGCGGAAGGCGTGATTGTGGGGCGCGGGGCGGTGCTTTCCATGGGTGTGTTTTTGGGGGCGTCCACCAAGATTATCGACCGCGAGACGGGGGAGATGTTCTCCGGGTTCGTGCCGCCGTACTCCGTGGTGGTGCCGGGCACATTGCCGGGCAAGTCGCTGGCGGACGGCTCGCCGGGGCCGGGGCTTTCCTGCGCGGTGATCGTCAAGCGCGTGGATGCGCAGACGCGCAGCAAGACCTCGATTAACGACCTGCTGCGCGCGTAAAATCGTGGACGTTCTCGCCCTCGCGCAGAGCCTGTTGCGTTGCCCCTCCGTCACACCGGCGGATGGCGGCACGCAGGCTGTGCTGATGGCGCAGTTGGAGGCGCTGGGGTTTGCTGTGACGCGGCTGCGCTTCGGCGAGATCGAGAATTTTTACGCCGAGCGGCCGGGGGCGGGGGCGCATTTGTGTTTTGCCGGGCATACCGATGTGGTGCCGCCCGGCGAGGGCTGGCGGCATGATCCGTTTGGTGGCGTGGTCGACGGCGGGATGCTGTATGGGCGCGGGGCCGTGGATATGAAGGGGGCGATTGCCGCTTTCGTGGCAGCGGCGGCGCGGGTGCCGGGGCATGTCTCGCTGCTGATTACCGGCGATGAAGAGGGTGTGGCGACCGACGGCACGGTGCGGGTGTTGGAATGGATGGCGGCGCACGGGAAAATTCCGGATTTTTGTGTGGTCGGCGAACCGACAAGCCGGGCGGTGCTGGGCGATGTGGTGAAAATCGGCCGTCGCGGGAGTATGAATGCGCGGATAACGGTGACCGGGCGGCAGGGGCATGCGGCGTATCCGCATCTGGCGGACAACCCGATCCACCGGCTGGTGCCAGCGTTGGCGGCGATGACGGCGCAGCCGCTGGATGCGGGAAATGCGTGGTTTGAGCCGTCGAGTTTACAGATTACCTCGGTGGATGTGGGGAACACCGCGACCAATGTAATTCCGGCGGCGGCGACTGCGATGTTGAACATACGGTTCAACAACACGCACGACAGCGCCGGGTTGACCGAATGGCTGCGCGGTGTGCTGGAGCAGTTTGCGCCGGGAGCGGATTTGCAGGTGCAGGTTTCCGGCGAGGCGTTTTTGACGCAGGCGGGTCAGCATACCGTGGCGCTGACACGGGCGATCGAGAAAGTGACGGGCATTACGCCGGAGCAGAATACCGGCGGCGGGACATCGGACGCGCGGTTTATCGCGCGCTACTGCCCGGTGGCGGAATTCGGGCTGGTGGGGGTGAGCATGCACCGCACCGATGAAGCTGTGGAAGTGGCGGCGCTGACGCAGTTGGCGGATATTTACAAAACATTGATCGAGGATTTTTGCGGATGATTTTGCGCGGCCTGTTCATGCTCGCGCGGGGCAAAAAAACCGGCATCAATGAGTTCAGCGCGTCCATGGATGGGTTCACCGCCTCACTGGCGCCGCTGATTGCGTTTCCGTTGGTGGGGGCTGGGATTTCCGCCCTGAACGGGCAGTGGGCGTTCGCGCTGGTCAGCCTGTTCTCGCGTATCTGCGCGGTGCTCGTGCTGCCGGTGATTGTTTATGAGTTCGCGCAGCGGACGGGGCGCGAGGCGCTGTGGCTGCGCACCGCGACGGCGTTGGACTGGGCGTTCTGGATGCTGCTGCCGGTGCTGTTCGTGGCGGCGTTCATCGCGGCGGTGATTGTGCAGTTTGGCCTGGGCATGGCGCAGGCAGAGATGCTGGCGCTGGGCTTCGCCGGGATTTACCTGCTCTGGTATCACTGGTTCATCATGCGCGCCGGGCTGGGGTTGAACGGCTGGCAGGCCGGTGGGTTGCTGTTGTTCAGCAGTCTGATGATCGCGGCTTTTTCCGCGGCGCCGCTGCTGGTGTTTCCCGAGTTGTACAAGCAGGCGATGCCATTTTAGGCTGCTGCTGATTTGTGTTGACGGCGGGGCGCACAACCCTAAATCTTGAGGACTTCAGGAGGTCATCCGCCATGCCATTCGACCTGTCCCAAAAACTCACCGATTGGCGGCATCATCTGCACGCGCATCCTGAACTTTCGCGCCAGGAGAGCGCGACGGCGGCGTTCGTGTGCGAGAAACTCGGCGAGATGGGGATTGCGTATACGGCCAATATCGGCGGGCATGGGGTGGTGGCGACGCTGACGCGGGGGCACTCCAACCGGTCGGTGGGGTTGCGGGCGGATATGGATGCGCTGCCGATCAGGGAAGTACCGGGGCGCGAATATGGCTCGCGGAATCCGGGCGTAATGCATGCCTGCGGGCATGATGGGCATACTGTCTCACTGCTGGGAGCGGCGCAGCTGCTGCTGGAGGATCAAACCTGGTCCGGCACGGTGCAGTGCATTTTTCAGCCGGCGGAGGAGGGGTTTGGCGGGGCCCAGGCCATGCTGGACGATGGGCTGCTGCAAAAGTTTCCGGTGGAGCGGATTTTTGGTTACCACAACTGGCCTGGACTGGAGGCGGGGGTGGTGATGGTGCATCCGGGGCCGGTGATGGCGGCGGCTTCCAATTTTTCGATTACGTTGAGCGGGCTGGCGGGCCATGCCGCCATGCCGCATGCCTGCGCCGACCCGGTGCAGGGGGTGGCGCATCTGATTATTGCGCTGAACAGCATCGTGGCGCGCAATATCGACCCGCAGGACGCGGCGGTGATTTCCACCTGCATGCTGAAAGCCGGGGAGGCGCATAATCTGATCCCGCATGAGGCATCGCTGGGCGGCACGCTGCGGGCGCTGACGCCAAAAATGATACAGTATTTGCAGACGCGCGTGCGCGACGTCGCTAAGCATACGGCGCGGGCGCATCTGCTGACGGCGCGGGTGGAGATTACCAACCATGTGGCGGCGACCGTTAATCATACGGCGGAGGCCGGGCTGGCGGCGGCGGCGGCCACGGCGGCGGGGTTAAAAGTGCGCCGGGATATGCGCTCGGATATGGCGGCGGAGGATTTCGGGCGGTTTCTGGAACTGGTTCCTGGGGCGTATGCGTGGATCGGCAACGGGGCGTCGGCCGGGCTGCATAACGAGGCGTATGATTATAACGATGCGATTTTGCCCGTGGCGGCGCGGTATTTTGCCGCCGTGGCGCGGGCGGCGCTGGCGTAAACAATGGAATGGCAGGAGCCGGCGATTGTGCTGGAGACCACCGGCTATGGCGAGGGCGATGCGCTGGTAACGGTGCTGACCGCGCAGGGGGCATGGCGCGGGCTGGTGAAGGGCGGGGCATCGCGCCGGCTTGCGGGGATTTGGCAGCCGGGGAATTTGGTTTCGGCGCGCTGGGTGGCGCGGCTGGCGGAGCAGTTGGGGATTTTGAGCGGGGAGCTGGTGCACCCGGCGGCGGCGCTGGCGATGCAGGAGCGGGAGGCTTTGGCGGTGCTGAATGCCGCCTGCGCGCTGGCGGCGGGGGCGTTGCCGGAGCGGGAGCCATGTCCTGCGGTGTTCGCGGGGCTCGCGCGGCTGCTGGCGGGGATCGATATTCCCGGCGTGCCGTTGCCTGAGCTAGTGCGCTGGGAAATTGTGCTGCTGCGGGAACTTGGGTTTGGGCTGGATTTTGCCACGCAGGCGGGCGGGAATGACCGGCTGGCGTATGTCTCGCCGCGTACCGGGCGGGCGGTGACGCTGAGCCAGGCTGGGGAATGGGTGGATAGGTTGTTCCCGCTGCCGGAATTCCTGGTTGATGACAGCGAGCCGGGTTTGGCGGATTGCCTGGCCGGATTGCGCATTACCAGCCACTTCTTTGCCCGCGACGTGTTCGGGGCGCGCCATCGCCCTCTTCCAACGGCGCGGGAGCGTCTCTATGACCTGATCGCTGATAGACTAGCCGAGGGTGAGAAGAATGTTGGATGAGGTATCGGGCCATATTGAAGACGCGCCGCTGAGCAGTGCGCTCTCGGAGCGGTATCTGGCTTATGCGCTGTCCACCATTATGTCGCGCTCGCTGCCCGATGCGCGCGATGGGCTGAAGCCGGTGCATCGCCGGCTGATCTACGCCATGCACCAGCTCAAGCTGGACCCGCGCTCAGGCTTTAAAAAATGCGCCCGTGTGGTGGGTGATGTGATGGGTAAGTTTCACCCGCATGGCGATAGCTCGATTTACGAGGCGCTGGTGCGGCTGGCGCAGGAGTTTTCCTCGCGGTTTCCGCTGATCGAGGGGCAGGGGAATTTCGGTAATATCGACGGCGATAACGCGGCGGCGATGCGCTACACGGAATCGCGGCTGACCGAGGTTGCCGAGTTTTTGCTGCGCGGGATTGATGAGAACGCGGTGGATTTCCGCCCGACCTATGACGGCGAGGAGAGCGAGCCGGTGGTGCTGCCGGGGGCGTTCCCCAACCTGCTGGCCAATGGCGCGGCGGGGATCGCGGTGGGCATGGCGACCTCCATTCCGCCGCATAATGCCGGGGAAGTGTGTGCCGCGGCGATTCATCTGGTGCAGCACCCTGAAGCGACGACGCAGGAGTTGATGCGGCATTTGCGTGGACCGGATTTTCCCACCGGCGGCGAGCTGGTGGAGGACGAGGCGACACTGCTGGCGGCGTATGAGACCGGGCGCGGTTCGCTGCGCACGCGGGCGCGCTGGGTGAAGGAGGCGCAGAAGAACGGCACCTGGGTGATCGTGGTGACGGAGATTCCGTATCAGGTGCAGAAGTCGCGGTTGATCGAGCAGGTGGCGCTGCTGTTGCAGGAGAAAAAGCTCCCGCTGCTGGGCGATATTCGCGATGAAAGTGCCGAGACCATCCGCCTGGTGCTGGAGCCGAAGGCGCGCACGGTGGACCCGGAAATGCTGATGGCCTCGCTGTTCCGCGCGACGACGCTGGAAAACCGGTTTGCGCTGAACATGAACGTGCTGGACGGCGGGCGGACGCCGCGCGTGATGGGGTTGAAGGCGCTGCTGCGTTGCTGGCTGGACCACCGGCATGAGGTGCTGGTCCGCCGCTCCAACCACCGGCTGGAGGCGATTGCGCGCCGGTTGGAGATTCTGGACGGGTATCTGATTGTTTATTTGAACATTGACGAGGTGATCCGGATTATCCGTACCGAGGACCAGCCCAAGCCGGTGCTGATGACGACTTTCAGCCTGACCGATACGCAGGCCGAGGCGATTTTGAACATGCGGCTGCGCAGTTTGCGCCGGCTGGAGGAGCAGGAGATCCGCACCGAGCATAAGAAGCTGAGTGCCGAGCAGAAGGGGTTGCAGGCGCTGCTGGGCGACGTGGGCAAGCGCTGGGAGAAGATTACCGCCGAAATTGGCGAGGTGCGGGAGAAATTTGGTGCCGGACCTCTGGGCGCGCGGCGGACGAAGATCAGCGCCGCGGCGCCGGTGGTGGAGATTGTCGCCGAGGCACTGGTGGAGCGCGAGGCGATTACGGTAATTATGTCGCAAAAGGGCTGGATACGGGCGCAAAAGGGACATTTGGCCGACGATGCGGAGCTGAAGTTCAAGGAAGGCGACCGGCTGGATTGCCTGCTGCGGTGTGAGTCCACCGACCGCATCGCGCTGCTGGCGACCAATGGGCGGGTTTATACGCTGAAAGCCTCGGATATTCCGCGCGGACGGGGGGATGGGCAGGCGATACGGTTGCTGATTGACCTCGCCAATGAGGATGGCGTGCTGCGGCTGTTCCTGCCGGATTTGACGGCGAAGTACTTGGTGGCGTCGTCCTCCGGGCGCGGCTTTATTCTGCCGGGGGTGGAGCTGACCTCCGAGCGGCGGGCGGGCAAGACGATTTTGACGCTGCGGCCGGGCGAGGAATGGGCTGCGTGCGTGCCGGTGAAGGGCGACCATGTCGCGGTGATTGGCAGCAACCGCAAGCTGCTGGTGTTCCCGCTGGTAGAGGTGCCCGAGATGCCGAAGGGGTCAGGGGTAATTTTGCAGAAGTACAAAGATGGCTCGTTGAGCGACGTGAAGGTGTTTGCGTTGGCCGAGGGGCTGACGTGGCGGCTGGGCGATAAGACCCGGACCGAGCCGAAGCTGACTGAATGGCTGGGGGTGCGCGCGCAAGTTGGCCGCATGCCGCCGAACGGGTTCCCAAAATCGGGCAAGTTCGGCAGCGAGGCGGGCTGAATCGGATAATGATTCAGCCCGGTTAAGCCTTCACTTAGTAGGAAAGTTCGCGATTAGATGCGGCAGAGGTGTTCTTTTTCTGCACTTGGCCAAGCCGAATGAGGGCCTGATAATATTTCGGGTCGATGAGGTACTGGCATAAGTCCAGCAGCCGCAGCAGCGAGCCGGTGGCGGCGCCCTGTTCACGAGGATCTTTTATATTGGCGGTCAGCAAAGGCGGGAATGCCGCGCGCAGGAAGGCCATGCTCGCAGCAAAAAAGATCGGCGGGACGTTGGCCCGCGCGTGGGCTTCGCCGATTTCCTGCTGGCGGCGCACGAAATCCGGACCGTAATCACCCTCGAACAAGTTATCCAGCCATGCGCTGTGAGCGGGCTTGAGCGTGCCTAGCTGATTTTGCACGAAGGGGGCCATTTGCGGGTCGGCCAGGAGCACCTTGTAGAAACGCTCGGTCAGCCCAGGTAGGAGTGGGCGAAGCAGGGGTTGGAGCGACTTGATGATGCCCTGGTCTTCGGAGGTAAAGCCGACATCCAGGCAGAGTTCGTGCAGGGTTGTGTCCTGGGCGTGGTTTTTCTGCGGGCTGGTCTCCGCTGGCGGTGCCGGCGGCGCGGGGGTGAGTGCATAGGTTGAATCAAGGATCAGAACAGGTTCGTCCGATAGGTCAAACTCGTCAGCGGACTGAAAGCTGGGTGCGGGGAGCGGGGTTGGCTCTGCCGGGGCGGCGGGGATAGGAGCGTGCTGGGTGATGGGTTCCGGGAGCGGGGCCGGAACCGGCTCCGCCACGGGTTCAGGCTCGGGTTCTGGGATATACTGAGCCACTGGCTCGGACTTGGGGGGGGGAGCTAATGCGGGCTCAGGCTTGGGTCCGGGAATGGCTTTCGCCGCTTGGTTGGCTTCCAGAATGTCGTTGAATTCGTTCTGGTAAGCCAAGACAGCCTTCGCTGCGATACTGGCATCCTGGAACAGCGAACCCAGTTTGACCGATTTATTGGCGATGGTGCAGAGCACGGCGTCATCGCCGGCACGGATGACCAGCACAAGACCCTGCTTGCCGCCGATCATGACCTGCTCCAGATGGCCCCGCGAGAGCTCCAACGCAGTGCGCTCACCCAGGGACAGGGTGGCGGCGACCAGTGCGCTGACGCGATCTTCATCCATGCCCTCAGCCAGGGCCGAGGCAATAACGAAGCCATCCGTGGATATGAGGGCAGATGCCTGGATATCGGCTGAATGGCTGTTCAGGACCGACAAGACGGCCTTAATTTCATCTTCGTTCATGTGCACCTCCAGCAGGGTCGCTGTGTTATCAAGAATAGCCAAAACTTGGCATACAGATAGCCCGTGCACCACGATTTCATGCGAAATAGCAACATTGTGTTGACCGTAGCTTCAGTGTCTTTCGTTGCGATCCACGGAAAAATCTCACGCGGTGTCTTATTGCGGAACAATCCGGGAAAGCGCGGCCCTGGCCGCCTGGTCTGCGCAGCGAATGGCTTGTGCCGCGCAATTGCGTAGGCTTGATACGGTTTCAGCACAAAGTCTATCCTTATATGCAAGGTAAGGTATGTATTATAATATATTGAATAGACCTATAACTTGGTTTCTATTTCAGGCGCTGAAGCGATTAAAATGCGTTCCGCGGAACTGCGCAAGGCTGATCACGCAAAACTGATGTGTCCGCTTAGGGAAATATCGTTAGGTATTCGTATTGCACTAAATTAGAAAGCTTTTAGCCTGAGCGGCGCGGCCAATCCTTCTGGAGGAACACATGGGTGAAGATAAGATACAAACCATTTTGACAGACCTGAATGGTAGTTCCGCGGATATAGAAGCATCAGCGCTGATTTCGACGGATGGTCTTGTTATTTCCTCCGCTCTCACTGCCGGCATGGACGATGATCGCATCAGTGCCATGGTTGCCGCCATGCTCTCATTGGGCGACCGCACTGCCGCCGAGCTTTCGCTTGGCAGTCTGGAGCAGGTTTTGATCAGCGGCGCACAAGGCTATGTGCTGATCATTCATGCCAGCAACGCTGCCGTACTCTGCATCATCGCCAACAAGCCGATCAAGCTGGGTCTGCTGTTCGTTGTTGCCAGCCGCGCGGCCAGGGCCGCGACCGCGTTACTGCAATAAAGGTGACCTGACGAAAGAAGGCGCTTCGGGTAATGATTCAGCCCTTCGCCATAGCCTGAATACGTTCCACCATCGCGGCGACACCGTTGCCGCGATTGGTGGATAGCGCGCCGATTAGCCCGAGGTCGTGCAGGAACTTTGCGGGAGTGGCGAGGATTTCAGCCTGTGGGCGGCCGGAATAGACGCGTAATACCAGCGCCACCAGGCCGGAGACGATGGCGGCGTCCGAGGCGCCGGTGAAATATAATTTGTCGCCGCTTTGCTCTGCCGCCAGCCAGACCTGGCTTTGGCAGCCTTTCACGCGGTGTGCCTCGTCCTGCCATTCCACGGGGTAGGGAGGCAGTTTGCGGCCCAGTTCGATGATGAACTGGTAGCGGTCCATCCAATCATCGAACAGCGCCAGGTCCTCGGCGATGGCGGCAATCGCCTCCGCGGCGCTGGCGTCCTCGGGTTGGTAGAAGGAAGTCATAGCCAGCCTTTCTTGCGGAACCACGCCAGCGGCAGCACCGCGGAGAGGATCATGAATGCCCAGGCGTAGCCGTAGCCATACTTCCAGGAGAGTTCGGGGATGTTGTGGAAATTCATGCCGTAGATGCCCGCGATGAGCGTGGGCGGAATACCAACGATGGAGACGATGGTGAGCACCTTGATGAGGCTGTTCTGGGCGATGTTAATGAGGCCGAGCGTGGCGTCGAGCAGGAATTGCACCTTGTCGGTGAGATGGGTGCTGAATTCGTTGAGCGAGGAGACATCCTGAGCGACCGATTTGAGGCGCTGGCTGACGGGTTTTGGCAGCCAAGCCGCCGTGCCAAGAACATAGGGGGCGATGCGGGCGACACCTAGCTGGCTGTCCCGCAGGAAGGAGATGGCATCGTAGCCGCGCCCGAGAATTACCAGGGTGGCCTGTAGCTCGGCCTCGGCATTGCGCCGGCGGTTCGCGCGCTCCTCCGGCGCGGTGCTGAAGCGGTGGTGGAAGATCTGGTGCGAGAGTTCATCCAGTTCGCGGCGCAGGTTTTCCAGCGCGTCGGCCTGGCGGTCGACGATGGCTTCCAGCAGGCCCGTGAAAATAATCGCCGAATTTGGCGGGCCGGCCTCGTGCGGCTGGGTAGAAAAGTTGTCGAAAACCAGACTCGTGGCAAAGCGGATGGTGACCAGGCGATCCGGCGCCAGAACAAAGCCGCAGGCGCTGGATTGCAGGCCGTCCGGCGTACGGGTGACGAGCGGCATGGTCAGGGTCAGCACCTCGCCGTCAGCCGAGAGACGCGAGGAGTTCTCGATTTCCAGGATGTCTTCCTGCTGGGGCAACGCCAGTCCGGTCTCGCGGGTGACGAAGGCATAGTCTTCCGGTCGCGGGTTTTCCAGGTCGAACCAGAGGGCTTGCGGCACCGCGCCGGGCTGGGTGTGGAGGTCGAGGTAGGTAAGCCGGCCGCCCGGGGCGCAAGCATAGGCTTTCAGCATGTTGCTCCCTTAGGTTTCGTATTCAGCCACAGAGATACCAAGGAAGGCGGGAATTACAATGGCGCGGCGATTGGGCGGTCGTGATTGCTGGCTTGTGGCGTTGAGGTTAGGCTGCCGGAAACCATAAAATTTGAGGGGAAGTTGTATGATTACCATTTATCACCTTGGCGTGTCGCAATCGGACAGGATTGTTTGGCTGATGGAGGAGCTTGGCCTGCCTTACAAACTGGAATGGTTTGACCGTATGCCCAATATGTTCGCGCCGCCGGAGTATAAGGCGCTGCATCCGGTGGCGACGGCGCCGACCATCCGTGATGGCGACAAGGTGTTTTGTGAGTCGCTGGCGATTGTCGAGTATATTGTGAACCGGCATGCGGGCGGGCGGCTGGGGGTGGCGGTGGATGCGCCCAATTACGCCGATTATCTGTACTGGCTGAGCTTCAGCAACAGCTTGATGGGCTCCGTCATGGCGCAAATGGCGGGTGACCCGGACTCGACGGACCCGCTGCGGGCGATGTTCGCCAAAGCCTCGGCCGACCGGGTGAAGTTGTATTTCAACCATTTGAACCTGCGGACGGGGGAGTCGGAGTATCTGGCCGGACCGGAATTTACCGCCGCGGATGTGCAGAACATGTTTGCGCTGACCACGATGCCGAAGTTCGGAGGGCCGGCGATCGACCATCTGCCCAACGTGGTGGCGTATGTGAAGCGGATTGAAGCGCGGCCGGCGTATCAACGCGCGATGGCAATTGCGGGGCCGGAGGCGGTTAGGCCGGGCGCATAGCGCCCGGATGCCACGACGAAAAGCCGGGTTAAGCGGCTGATCGGCTTTAGATTTTGCGAGCGCGGTGGCTGGGGGACCTGGAAACTGGCAGTCCGCCAAAGACATTAATAGAATCAGTGACTTAACGCGACTAAATTAGACGCCTTTGGACCACTCCACGGGCCACTCGGCAAGCGTAGAGTAGCCTGATAAACAGGCGCATGGCAAACGACCTGATAAATATGATCCCCAAGGACGCAGAGGAGCTGGCTGCGTTCATTGAAGCCGTGCAGACAATTCGCGGCGCGTCCAAAGCTGCACAGTCTGCTGTGGTGAAGTATTTTGGCCCAGCATTTGAGAGGAACTGGCGGCGCGTTACGGAAAAAGCGAAGGAGCTGAGGGACAAGGTCCCCCCTGAGCGGCATACCGAGCCGTCACCGTCTATTTTGATCCCCTTGGTGGATGCGGCCTGCCAGGAGGACCGGCAGGAGCTTCAGGACCTTTGGGCAGCTTTGCTGGCCAATTCGATGATTGATGGCGGCAGAAAGGTGCGACGCGAGTACCTGGAGGTCGTGAGAAAATTAGAGCCGGTAGATGTCAGTGTGCTCAATATTTATCGCTTACCTCTTCCTTCGACGGCCAATTCTAATCATCCGAATGCGCGGCAGAGCTTTCATAGGGACAAGCGAAGCGAGATCGGCCTGGGGGAGGATGAGTGGTTGGTATCCGTCAAAACTTTGGTGGAATTGGGGTGTGCATTTCAAAATCCCGGCCAGGAACCGACCACAACCCCGTTTGCGCGCATGCTTCTTGCCGCCTGCGAGGTGCCATAACGGGACGAGCGCGCTACTGCTCCACCCCGATAGGTTGGCCGCCCGGTGACGTGACCACGCTATTCCCTCCACCCATGGGCACCACGACCCCCATAGGCGCCCCCTGTGGCGACACGGCAATCTCAGGCTGCTGGTAGCTCGGTGGAGGCGCTTGCTGATCGTCGGGGGATGCGAATGGGCTGGGCGCCATTAAGGGGGATTGGTCCATCAGCGGTGACGGCCCCACCTGGGCCAGTGCCGGGGAAACTCCCCCAGCACCCAACAGGAAGGCCAAGCCCATCGCTATGCGAAACATCAGGTGCCCCATACAGTATTACATACCTGTAATAACCTGGAGGCGCAGCTTTGTCGAGCGCGGCAGCCCCCACCAGCCCCGCCCTGACACCCGATACTGACTTCCCGGTCACCTGCCAGACCAACCCCAGCCTACCCCCGGTACCCTCGATTCTGGAGGAACTTTCCGTCGCACTCAAAGCCCGGCTACGATGAATAATAACCCCAACAAAGCCGGCTTTTTTGAAGTCATTCCTACAGACACCCGGTGGTGCTACTTCTGGTCTGCTTTGTGCAAATCTGGCAGAAATCAAACGATCTTCGTTATTAATCGACATAATCAATCTGCAATCGCTGATGTAAACGACTGCATGATCGCAGACATCGCACAGCAAGCAACATGCCACTGAGCCATGCACCATCGACTCGGCAGGGATTCCCGATGGACTCAACTGCCCAGAGTCGTTTTGTGTTTGAACTCTGTCACCGTTCGGTGACTGTTCCCGAACGGCTGACGGAGTACCGCCGATGGTTGATCGTTATATTTCCTACCTAAGAGTGAGCACCGAGCGGCAGGGCCGGTCTGGGCTGGGTCTCGAAGGCCAGCGTGAGGCCGTTGCGGTATTCTTGCGGGGCGGCGGAACGCTGCTGGGTGAGCTGGTTGAGGTGGAGAGCGGCAAGAAGTCCGACCGGCCAAAGCTGGCTGAGGCGCTGCTGGGCTGCGAACGGACCGGCGCCGTGCTCCTTATCGCCAAGCTGGATAGGCTCAGTCGTGACGCCCATTTCCTGCTGGGCCTGCAAAAGTCCGGTGCGCGCTTCAAGGCCCTGGATGTCCCCCATGCGGATAACTTCAGCATCGGCCTCATGGCGCTGTTGGCCCAGAGGGAGCGGGAGTTGATATCTGAGCGCACCAAGGCGGCGCTGGCCGCTGCCAAGGCCCGTGGAGTCGTCATGGGCGGCTACAGAGGGGTGCCGCCTGACGGGCGTCTTGGTGCAGCGGCAAACGCAGAGGCCGCCCAGGCCTTCGCTGTGCTCGTAGGGCCTATGGTTAAGACCGCGATGGACGCGGGGGAGAGCCTGCGACAGGTGGCGGCGCGAATGACAGCGGCAGGGGTGAAGACCCCGCGTGGCGGCCAATGGACGGCGGCGGCAGTGCGGTCCGTGTGGCTCAGGGTGCAGGCCGGGGCAGACGGTGCGGCTGAGGGAAGGCAAGTGATGAATTCGGCATAACCCTTTATTGCGATAGAGTTATCTCGTTTCGTGCGGCGGACGATTGAAGACACAAAACACCAAAAGGAGAGCAGACATGAAGAGACCTGAAGAACAACAATGGGGCATTCCATTCGACATAACGGCGCTTGAGGCGGCGCTCAGCCTTGCCGCTGACTTAGGGCTACCTCTCAGCCTCGCGGACAATCATGAGGGTTGCCCGGAGGTGCTGGAGGTCTCGCCCAGAGACAGCAGAGCCGGGGCGGCGGTGCAATTCATGGTCTGGTGTAATGCCAATGGCAGCGGTTTTACCGTTCAGGACCTATCGACAGCCGGAACCCCGACGATGACCACCGATGACCTGAACGACGCCATACGGTTTTGCCGTGAGCAACGCGGGGCGGACTGGCCTGCTCAGGCCGGATGATACGGGAAGCGCGGCGGAATATCGCCCGTTAAAGCGAGACGAACAGAGACGCGCGGCGGCAAGCTGAACGCTGCTGACAGATCATTTTGGGCCTCCCGGTGGAAACACTGCGGAGGCTTTTTCATTTTGAGGCCAACATGACGATAGGACAACAGGCAGCAAGCCTGCGAACGACAACGCTTGCCGATTTACTGGACCGGCAGTTTCCGCCCCGCGCCGTGCTGATAGCGCCATGGCTGCGGGCGGCGGAGAGCTGCCTGCTTTGGGCACCCACGGGAGTCGGCAAGTCCATGCTGGTGAACACGCTGGCGCTGGCTGTGGCTGGTGGTGGCAGTGTGGCCGGGTGGAACGCTGCAACGCCACGCAAGGTGCTGCTGGTGGACGGAGAGATGCACATTGAGGACCTGAGGGAACGGCTGGCGATGCTGGCGGGGGCTGTTGAGGGGCTGGACGTGGCGGCTGCGGGCCAGAACCTCGTTATCCTCTCCCGGCAGGACCAGGACTCTGAGGCGCGCTTCCCTGACTTGGCGGAGACCATGACACCGCACCCAGGCACCAAGAGCGGGCAGGATGTCATCATGGCGAAGGTCCGAGAGACCGGCGCGGAGCTGGTGATATTGGACAACTTCAGCACCCTGGCGGAGGTTGCCGATGAGAACGACGCATCCGCGATGTCACCCATCCTCTCGTTTTTGATGCGGCTGAAGCAGGCGGACGTGGCGTGCATCTTGGTCCACCATGCCGGGAAGGCGGGCAATGACTACCGGGGCAGTTCCAAGCTGGCCACAACATTCGAGGTCATCATCGGACTGGTGCGCCCTGATGGACAAGCCGTTACCGATGGGGCTGTCTTTGAGTTGCTCTGGCGGAAATACCGGGGGAGGCCAACGGCAGTAACCAGGGATGCCGAAATGCGGCTGGGCGCGGATGCTGAGGGTGTCACTGGGTGGAGCACCAAGCCGACTGCCGGGGCTGAGATGCTGGCCGTAGTGGACGCTGTGAGGTCCGGGCAGTTCAGCACGCAGCAGCGGGTGGCTACGGAGCTGGGCTTATCTGCGGTGCAGGTTGGCAGGCTGAAGGTCCGGGCGGTCAGCCAGGGGTTAATCTCTGAGGCGGAATGGCGCGCTGGGCTGGCCGGGCCGGTGCCCGATACACAGGACTTTTAGGACGTAACGGGCCGTTTAGCGGGCTAGCTGTTAAGCCCGCAGGGGATACGAATATCACATAACCGAGTTCTATATGGCTGATATTCGATACTCCCTGATTATTCCAACATGTTTCCTTGAGGATGACCCACGCATGATATGCAATATCAGAGCAGGATACAGGGTCACGATGTGCCGGTGCGTCGGCTTAGCGGACCTTCAGGGCCACCTACCGGCGCGCAAGATACGGGCAGCAATCTACTGCGAATCTTCCCTAACCATCTGAAAACGTACGGTTAAACTGTGTGTGGTCAAAAAAGGACGCAACTGATGGATAGCAGCCCTAAGATGCCAGTCAGACTGCTGCCGCTAAATGCCGCAACTGATGGATAGCAGCCCCAAGCGGGCCTGACTTTTTGTCAAACTTGGCACCGCTTCCCCATCGTCAACTCAAACAATCAACTTATAGGAATGGACATCATCATGTCTACCAAAACTATTGCGCGCTTCGCGTTTCGTTCAACCCCGGAAGACCTCGCCAACATTGAGCACATCGCCAATGCGTTGCGTGATGCAGGGCAGACTTTCACCACGCGCAGCGACGCAATTCGTCTCTGCTTGAAGCTGGCCGCAGCCGATACCGCGCGCCTCGTAGCGGACAGCAAACGGTGAGTGCGGCTGTGCTAACCCCCATTGAGGAAAATAATGGTCCGCTGTTACCTGTACGCCGCACGCGTCGGCCCAGCCGGTATGCGGCAAAACCAAAAGATGGACCTGTGGCCGTTGAGCGATTTACCATGGACGGCGTTGAGCTGGTCCGGGTGCCGCTATTCGGCAGGGGCCATGGACATTCCATGACCGTTGAGGCTGCGGATTGGGACTTGGGGCAAAGTAAAGGCTGGCCAGAGTGCTGGATATTGGGGGGCGGACCGGACAGGCTTGGCTATGTGGTTTCGAGCCGCAAGGCGGTAAGCCACTTGGCGAAGCAGCCGCGAAGCCGGACACAGTTGGTGGCGCTGGGCCGTCTTATAACGGAGGCGGTTTGGCGAGAGGTGGTGACGTATCGGAACGGCAACACGCTTGACCTGCGCCGTTCAAATTTATGCAAACTGGACCGAGGTGCGGCGCTTCAGAAGCGGAACGATCTGAGGGAAGGACGGGCGTAACCTGCCGATGACCTGAGGCGCTGGCGGGGTGCTCAGCCGCCCGGCAATAGCGGCAACTCAATCTTCTCCATTGCCTCTGCCAGCGCCCCCGGCATGGCCTTCCACCCCAGGCCGTAGCGGTGGCTTTCGTTCCCGTCATCGGCGTGGCCGGTTATGGCGTTGCGTACCTCTGGGTGCATTCCAGCGGTCCTGGCTTTGTCGATGAACCAGTGCCGCCACGAATGACTGGGACTGATTTTCGTGTCCGTGATGTTGAGTTTGTTCCGCAGCCATCGCCCCATGAGCTTTTGGGCGGACGTGCCTCTCTGGCCAAAAAGTTTATCTGGCGGGATGTCTGGGAAGAGCGGGGACCCGGTGGGGAGCGCCGCGACATAGGCCAGGAAACCTTCAGCCGTCAGCCGGGAGTGAATGGGAACCATGCGCTCAGAACCTTCGTTCTTAACGGACCTCTGAGCTTCACCCAATGCCCGCGTTTCGTCATCCGCATGGATACGCAGGAAGGGCAGACCATCCCGCTCTATCACGTCCGCTTTCGTGCCCTGGCACACTTCAGAGAGCCGCGCCCCGGTAGCAGCCAATACCCAGGGCAACCAACGGAGAGCGCCCCGCTCACGCCGGGCGGAGGCGAGAATTTTACCGGCTTCGTCATCTGTGAAGGGGCGGCGGGTTGCCTTGCGATTGCGGGCCTTCTTTGGGGGCAGGATGCCCGCGAAGGGATTCTCAGCGACCTTGCCGTGTGCAATGGCCCATTTCCAAATGGCGCTTAGCTCGCTCAGGTCATTCGCCACGGTTGCGGCTGCTTTTCCCTTGTCCTGCATGTCCATTTTCCAGCGGACCGCATCGGCCTTGGTCACGCTATCCGCCTCACTGCGCCCCAGGAACTCTGCAAGGCGGGTGGCGGTCCGGTGCCGGTCATAATAGCCACGGGGCGTAGGCTTGGCGTCCGGGTCGTGCCCCGCATCCCTGGCCCAGCCTCTTACGATGTCTTCAAAGGACACCACTGCGCCAGACTCGGAACGCGCAGCCGGAGCGGCGGACAGTGACGCTGGCAGGGCAGGGACGGTGCCCGCGAATTGGTCCGCCCCGTAATCGCCCGCCGCGCGCCGCATCATAAGGGCTGCGTAGTGCGTCTTGGCCTCCCATAGTGCCACTGCCAGCGCCGCTTCAGAGGCTTCATGGGCGACAATGCCCCGGCTGCTCAGCAGCGTCCGGGCGTCTTGCAAGGCCTTTACGTCCGGCTCGTAGTCAGGCTGCTGGCCGTCTTCTGGCGAGCCATCGGGGAACGTCCGGGCGTCCATGAGTTCATCCCGATATGCATCCCATCCCCCATAAGAGCCGGGGTTGTCTTCATTGCTTGCCACCGACTCCCGATACCATTCACCCGCCAGCGCCCGAATTTCCCGCTGCGAGAGGACCTTCAGGTTACCCTGGTGGAACGCCCGGACCAGCCTCAGTTTGGCATGAAGGCCAGCAAGTGCCGCTGGGGCGCGGGCCAGGGCCACACGCTTGTCAGTGGTGTCCAGATTAGCGGTGAACTCCGCCCCGACGCCATACAGGCTCTTCGCAGAGGCGCGGAGGTCCTTCGGGATTGCGAGGCGGATGCGGTAGCGCCCGCTCTGAGAGTGCTTTGTGGGTTCGGACATCTTCAACGGCAATTTGTACCACCCTTCTGTACCAGAGGATAGCGAAAAGCCCTTGATTTACTTGATGCCTTTGAAATCACTCAGGAATTTAGAGCGATGGCTGGGGGACCTGGATTCGAACCAAGGCTGCCCGGGTCAGAGCCAGGAGTTCTACCGCTAAACTATCCCCCAACGGTCACAGCGAGGCCCGATTAGCACCGGCTTGCCCTGGCTGCAACATCTGGGGTCATGGGACGGTCATAAATTTATCGGCATCATAGCCCGCATGCGTGCTTTCCCGCTTGCCGAGTGGCCTAATATGGCGCGACTATACTGAGATATGGCCAGCCAATCTTCCCTGTTGAACGCGCAGACCGACACCGCTTACCGGCGGGGGGGGCGGAGGCCTGTGTTCGGGGGAATCGATTTAGGCACGAATAACTGCCGCATGCTGGTGGGAACACCGGCGGGGGAGGGGTTCCATGTGCTGGATAGTTTTTCGCGAGTCGTGCGGCTGGGCGAGGGGCTTTATGAGACCGGCCGGCTCTCCGAGGTGGCGATGGAGCGGGCGATTGCGAGTTTGAACATCTGTGCCGAGCGGACGCGGCGATGGGCTGCTGATGCAGGGACCGGGCCGTTGCGGCTGCGCGCGATTGCGACCGAAGCCTGCCGACAGGCGGAAAATGGCGCGGAATTTATCGCCCGTGCGCGCGAGCGGACCGGGTTGCCGCTGGAGATTATCAACCCGCGCGAGGAAGCGGAGCTGGCGGTGGAAAGCTGTGCCTCGCTGATCTCCCAGGCCGGGCGGCGGGCGCTGTTGTTCGATATTGGCGGCGGCTCGACCGAGATTGCCTGGGTGCGGGTGAATTGTAATGGTGCCGCGCCGGAGTTGATTGGCTATTTGTCGTTGCCTGTGGGGGTCGTCACACTCTCGGAGCGCTGCGCCCACACCTGCTATACCGAGGAGGGTTTTGCCTCCGTGGTGGCGGATGTGGCGGCGATGCTGCGGCCATTTGAGGCGGTGCACCGGATTGGCCAGGAAATTCGCCAGGGCGGGGTGCTGATGGTGGGGACCTCCGGCACCGTGACGACGCTGGCCGGGGTGTCGCTGAAGCTTGATCGCTACCGGCGCGGGCTGGTGGATGGGGTTTCCATGAACCGCGCCGCGGTGGAAGCGGCTCTGGCCGAGGCCAAGGAACTTGGGCGCGAAGGGTTGAGCCGCCACCCGTGCATCGGCGCCGACCGGGTGGACTTTGTGCTGCCGGGTTGCGCGATTTTTGCCGCCATCCACGAACTGTGGCAGATACCGGAATTGTTGGTGGCGGACAGGGGATTGCGCGAGGGTATGTTGATGCGGCTGATGCGGAATGTGCAACCGGTACGGCGTGGCTACGGCTTGGCATGACCGAAAATCCATCGGTACCGACGCGCCGCGAGGCTGTGCGGCTGAAGCACGCGCGCAAACACAGCACGTCGTCGCAGGCCTGGCTCAACCGGCAGCTTAACGACCCCTATGTGCAGGCCGCCAAGGCGCAGGGCTATCGCTCGCGCGCGGCGTTCAAGCTCGTGGAGCTTGATGACAAATATAAGCTGATTGAAAAAGGCGCCCGCGTCGTGGATCTGGGTGCGGCACCGGGTGGCTGGTCGCAGGTGGCGATGCAACGCGGGGCTTTGAAAGTGGTGGGGATCGACCTGTTGCCGATTATCCCGGTGGAGGGGGCGGAGTTCATCGAGGGCGATTTCATGGCCGATGGCATGGAGGAACGCCTGACGGCGATGCTGGGCGGCAAGGCGGATTTGGTGCTCTCCGACATGGCGCCGAACACCACCGGGCATGTCGCGACCGACCATATTCGCATTATGGCGCTGGCCGATACGGCGCTGGCGTTTGCCACGCAGATTCTGGTGCCCGGCGGCTCGTTTGTCGCCAAATTGTTCCAGGGCGGGGCCGAGCGGGACATGCTGAACACGCTGAAACTGCGTTTCAAGACGGTGCGGCATGCCAAGCCGCCAGCGAGCCGCAAGGATTCCAAGGAAATGTACGTGGTGGCGATGGGGTTCCGGCCGGAATAGCTGGCTAAGGCTTGGCTGCTAGAACCAAAGGCTATTGCACCGCAGCGCCGTGCCGCTTAATGAGGGCCGCCAAGGTTTCTATTGAAAGCGCGGCCATGGCTTCTGACAATTTTGCAATCCCCGATTTCTCCACCCGCATCTCCGAGGCTCTGGCCTTCGACGACGTATTGCTGGTGCCCGCCTATTCCCAGGTGCTTCCGACCCGAGTGGCAACGGCAACCCGGCTGACGCGCAGCATTGCGCTGAACATTCCGCTGGTTTCGGCCGCGATGGACACGGTGACGGAAGCGGCGATGGCGATTGCCATGGCGCAGCAGGGTGGCATCGGGGTGATTCACAAAAACTTCACCATCGCCGAGCAGGCGGCCGAAGTGCGGCGGGTGAAGAAGTTCGAGAGCGGCATGGTGGTGAACCCACTCACCATTTATCCGGACCAGACCCTGGCTGATGCCCGCGCGCTGATGGCGGCGCATAATATCTCCGGGTTCCCGGTGGTGGAGCGCGACGGCAAGCTGGTGGGGATTTTGACGCATCGCGACGTGCGGTTTGCCACCGACCCGAATGCAAAAATCTACGAGCTGATGACGCGGGAAAACCTGGCGGTGGTGCGCGCTGGCGTTTCGCCCGAGGAGGCGCGCGCACTGCTGCATAAGCGCCGGCTGGAGAAGCTGCTGGTGGTGGATGACGAGTACCGCTGCATTGGGTTGATGACGGTGAAGGACATGGACAAGGCGGAAGCGCATCCGCTGGCCAATAAGGATGAGCTGGGCCGGCTGCGCGTGGCCGCTGCAACCGGCGTGGGTAATGACGGAGCTGAGCGCGCGCTGGCGCTGGTGGAGGCCGGGGTGGATGTGGTGGTGGTCGATACCGCGCATGGGCATTCCGATGGCGTGTTGCTGGCGGTGGCGCGGATTAAAAAGGCGTCCAACGCGGTGCAGATTATTGCCGGGAATGTGGCGACGCCGGATGGCGCTAAGGCGTTGATCGATGCCGGGGCGGATGGGGTGAAGATCGGCATTGGGCCGGGGAGCATTTGCACGACGCGCGTGGTCGCGGGAGTGGGGGTGCCGCAGTTCTCGGCCGTGCTGGAAACGGCTGCGGCCTGCCGGGCGCTCGGCGTGCCGGCGATTGCGGATGGTGGTATCCGGGCTTCGGGCGACATGGTGAAGGCGCTGGCGGCGGGTGCGGATGCGGTGATGGTGGGCTCGATGCTTGCTGGAACCGACGAAGCGCCTGGTGAAGTGTTTTTATATCAAGGCCGTAGCTATAAATCCTACCGTGGCATGGGAAGCCTGGGAGCAATGGCGCGGGGTTCGGCGGACCGGTATTTCCAGCAGGAGATCAAGGACCAACTGAAGCTGGTGCCGGAAGGCATTGAGGGCCGCGTGGGTTATAAGGGGCCGATGGCGGCGGTGGTGCATCAACTGGTCGGCGGGTTGCGCGCTGGTATGGGGTATACAGGGTCGCCGGACATCAATGCATTGCAGACCGAAGCGAAGTTCCGGCGGATTACCGGGGCCGGCTTGCGCGAGAGCCATGTGCATGACGTGGCGATTACACGAGAGGCGCCGAACTACCGGCAGGAGGGATGACCCCCGCAGGACAACTGGCCGCCGCCATCGATTTGCTGGCGGCGATCGAGGCTGACGGCCGCCCGGCTGATGCCATTGCCAATCATTTTTTCCGTACCCGGCGGTTTATTGGTGCGGGGGATCGGCGCGAGGTGAGTACGCTGGTTTGGGGCGTGCTGCGGGCGCGCCGGCATCTGGGCTGGTGGCTGGAGCATTTTGGCGCGCCGGAGACGCCGCGGCTGTTGCTCGCGGTGCAGGCGATTTTCTCGGGCATGACGGTGCATAAGATTTCCATGGCATTTGCCGCCGGGCGTTACGGCCCGCCGCCGCTGACGCCGGAAGAAAGCATTATCCTGGAGAAATTCGCTGGGCATACGCTGGAACATCCGAATATGCCGGAGGCGGTGAAGTATGAAATCCCTGACTGGATTTTGCCGCGCCTGAAGGCGCTGTATGGCCCGGCGCTGGATGCGGAAATGGCGGCGCTGAACCAGACCGCGCCGCTGGATTTACGTATTAATGCTTTGAAAACAACGCGTGAAGAGGCAATGGTTGCGCTGGCGCGGGAAGGGTTGCAGGCACAGCCGACGCAGTTCAGCCCGTGGGGGCTGCGGTTGGCGAACCGGCAATCCATCACGCAGGGCAAGGCGTTTCAGGACGGGCTGGTGGAAATCCAGGACGAGGGCAGCCAGCTGATTGCGTTGCTGGTGGATGCGCAGCCAGGCATGCGGGTTGTGGACTACTGCGCCGGAGCTGGCGGCAAGACGCTGGCGATTGCCATGACCATGGATAACAAGGGGCATATTGTTGCCTGCGATACCTCGGCCCCCCGGTTGGAGGGGGCGATTAAGCGCCTGCGCCGGGCGGGGGTGCATAACGCCGAGCGGCATCTGCTGGGTGAACCAGGGGACAAGTGGACCAAACGGCAGGCGGGGAAATTCGACCGCGTGCTGGTGGACGCGCCGTGCACCGGTACCGGCACCTGGCGGCGGAACCCGGATGCGCGCACGCGCCTGACCGAGACCGACCTGAAGGAACTCGTCGCCAAGCAGGCGATGATCCTGGACCAGGCGCAAAAATTAACCAAGCCCGGCGGAAAACTGGTATACGCGACCTGCTCTTTGCTCAATGATGAGAACGAGGCTCAGGTGGAGGCGTTCCTGGCGCGGTATCCGATGTTTAAGCAGGTTGATGTGGAGGCTCCCGAGGCGCTGCGCGGGAAATATCTGCGGTTATCGCCGCGTGCGCATGGGACGGACGGGTTTTTTGCCGCCGTCATGGCGCGCGATCCTTGATCAGCATCCGCCGCGCGCGCGCATCCGATGCGCCCGGGATCGCGGCGGTGCATGTGGCTACCTGGCGGAATACCTACGCGACGCTATTGCCGGAAACCTATCTGGCCCGGCTCTCGGTTGAGCGGCTGGCGTTGCAGTATGAGCGCAGCATTCGCATGGGCGTGGGCGTTTATGTGGCGGCGCGGGACAGCGGGCTTGGGTTTCCGCTGATCCTGGGTTTTGCCACCGCGCGGCCCAGCCGGGGGCAGAGCCTGGGTGATGGCGAGGTTGAGACGCTGTATGTGGCCGATGACTGGCAAAACCAGGGGCTGGGCGGGCAGTTGCTGCGGGCTTCGGCGAAGCATCTGGCGGGGCAGGGGTGCCGCTCGGTGTTTATCTGGGTGTTGCACGGCAATCCGGCGATTTTTTTCTATGGGCGGCTGGGTGGCAAGCGGATTTCCACCGGCACCACATATGTCGCCGGTTCGGCTATCCCGCAGGTCGCCTATGCATGGGACCCGATAGAAACGCTGTTGGATGTAGACGCATGATGGGTTAGCACCGCTCCATGCACACACAAAAGATTCTGATCCTCGATTTCGGTAGCCAGGTAACGCAGTTGATCGCCCGCAGGGTGCGGGAAAGCGGGGTATATTGCGAAATACTCCCCTTCAACGCCGGCCCGGCGCGGATCGCGGCATTTGGCGCCAGCGGCTACATTCTCTCCGGCGGGCCTTCCAGCGTCGCCGACGAAGGCTCGCCGCGCGCGCCGGAACAGGTCTTTTCCGCCGGGGTGCCCGTGCTGGGCATCTGCTACGGGCAGATGGTGATGTGCGCGCAGCTTGGCGGCGAAGTGAAAGGCGCGGATATCCGCGAATTCGGCCGCGCGTATGTGGATGTGGTCGAGGATTGCACGCTGTTTGACGGTGCCTGGGTTAAGGGCGCACGCGAACAGGTGTGGATGAGCCATGGCGACCATATTTCCGCGCCGCCACCGGGGTTCCGCACCGTTGCCGTCTCCGAGGGTGCGCCGTTCGCGATGATCGCCGATGACGCGCGGCGCTTTTACGGGCTGATGTTCCACCCGGAGGTGGTGCATACGCCGCATGGGGCGCAGTTGCTGCGCAATTTCACGCATAAGGTCTGCGGGCTTTCGGGTGACTGGACAATGGCGGGGTTCCGCGCGGCTGAGATTGCCAAAATCCGCGCCCAGGTGGGTACCGGCAAAGTGATCTGCGGGTTGTCGGGCGGGGTGGATAGCTCGGTGGCGGCGGCGCTGATCCATGAGGCCATTGGCGACCAGCTTACGTGTATTTTCGTCGACCATGGGCTGCTGCGCGGCGGCGAGGCCGAGGAAGTGGTGCGGGTGTTTGGCGACCAGTTTAATATCAAGCTGATCCATCGCGACGCTTCGGACCTGTTTTTGGGGCAACTGGAGGGCATTACGGACCCGGAGCAGAAGCGCAAGATCATCGGGCGGTTGTTTATTGAGGTGTTCGACGAGGAAGCGACCAAGCTCGGAGGCGCTAACTTTTTGGCGCAGGGCACGCTGTATCCGGATGTGATTGAGTCAGTGAGCGCGCTGGGCGGGCCGAGCGTGACCATCAAGTCGCACCATAATGTCGGCGGGCTGCCGGAGTTCATGAAGCTCAAGCTGGTCGAGCCGCTGCGTGAGTTGTTCAAGGACGAAGTGCGTGCGCTGGGGCGTGAGCTGGGGCTGCCGGAAAATATCGTGGGGCGGCATCCGTTTCCTGGGCCGGGGCTGGCGATACGGATTCTCGGCGCGGTGAGCCGGCCGAGCATCGAAATTCTGCAGAAGGCCGATGCGATCTATTTGGAGGAAATCCGCGCCGCGGGGCTGTATGATGCGATCTGGCAGGCGTTTGCCGTGCTGCTGCCGGTGAAATCCGTCGGCGTGATGGGCGATGGGCGGACCTATGACCAGGTGTGCGCGCTGCGGGCCGTAACCAGCACGGATGGCATGACGGCGGATATATATCCGTTTGACATGGCGTTCCTCTCGCGGGTCTCGAACCGGATTGTGAATGAGGTGCGCGGGATTAATCGCGTGACCTACGACATTACCAGCAAGCCGCCGGGCACGATTGAGTGGGA
>PLSD01000013.1 GCA_003164135.1 Acetobacteraceae bacterium | reverse complement strand
GCACGCAGGATGAAAATGTGCGGTTCATCGCCAAACGGCTGGCTGATTTGGGCATAAAGCTTGAGGAAGTGCGGGTGATCCCAGACGTGCCGGCCCGGATTATTGGCGCGGTGAACGAGTTGCGCGCAGCCTACGAGGTTTTGTTCACCACCGGCGGCATTGGCCCGACGCATGACGACATCACCAGTGAATGCATAGCGGCTGCCTTCGGCGTGCCCTGGGAGCCGCATGCGGAAACTTTTGCGCTGATGCACGAGCGTATGGGCGAAAACTTCAACGCCGCACGTCAGCGCATGGCGACGATGCCGCGCGGGGCCAAGCCAATCGCCAACTCGGTCTCATTGGCGCCAGGATTTTCCATGGGCAACGTGCATGTCATGGCGGGCGTGCCGAGAATCATGCAAGCGATGATGCTGGCGTTGGAGCCGGAATTGCCGCGCGGCGTGCCGATTGCGATGCGTACCGTTTATGCCATGGGCGTGATGGAAGGCAGCATCGCAGCCGGGCTCTCGGAAATTCAAGAGCGGTTCCCCGCGGTGGACATTGGCAGTTACCCGTTCCGCCGAGAGGCTGGGTGGGGCGTTGCCGTTGTTGCCAAGGGCACGGATGTTGGAGCCCTGGAGCAAGCCATCGCCCAGGCAACGGATTTGCTGGCAACGCAGGACACCACGCCGGTGCAGGGCGAACCCGCCGTATAACTCCCGGCGGGTTCGGTTACTCAGGCATCCATTTTAAGCGCCGCGAGGAAGGCGCTTTGCGGGATTTCCACCTTGCCGAACTGGCGCATCCGCTTTTTGCCTTCTTTCTGCTTGTCCAGCAGTTTGCGCTTGCGGGAAATATCGCCGCCGTAGCACTTGGCGGTAACATCCTTGGATAGTGCGGAAATGGTTTCGCGGGCCACGACCCGGCTGCCGATGGCGGCCTGGATGGCGATCTTGAACAGCTGCTTGGGGATCAAATCCTTTAGCTTGGCGCAAATTGCCCGGCCGCGTGACTCGGCAGCGGCGCGGTGGGCGATGAAGGAGAGCGCGTCCACCGGCTCCAGGTTCACCAGGATCGAGATTTTTACGAGGTCGGCCTCGGAATAGTCCTCGATCTGGTAGTCGAAGCTCGCGTAGCCGCGGCTGATGGATTTCAGCCGGTCGTAGAAGTCAAACACCACCTCGTTGAGCGGCAGGCGGTACACGGCCATGGCGCGATTGCCCACATAGGTCAGGTCTGCCTGCTGGCCGCGCCGGTCGTTGCACAGGGTTAGTACCGCGCCAAGGTAGTCGTCCGGCACCATAATGGTGGCGCGAATCCAGGGCTCTTCGATGTGGTCGATGATACTGCCGTCGGGCATGTCCGACGGGTTATGCAAAAGCTCCATATCGCCATTGGTCTTGAAGATTTTGTACACCACGGATGGGGCGGTCGCGATCAGATTGAGGTCGAATTCGCGCGACAGGCGCTCCTGGATGATTTCCAGGTGCAACAGCCCGAGGAAGCCGCAGCGGTAGCCAAAGCCCAGAGCGGCGGAGGTTTCGGCCTCGTAGTGGAAGCTGGCGTCGTTCAGGCGCAGTTTGCCCAGCGAGTCGCGCAGTTTCTCGAAATCATCGGCATCCACTGGGAACAACCCGCACCACACCACCGGAACCGAAGGCTTGAAGCCGGGCAGCGCCTCGGTGACCGGGTTGCGGTCGTCGGTGATAGTGTCACCCACTTTGCAATCCGCCACGGTTTTAATGGCGGCGGTGATGTAGCCCATCTCGCCCGGCCCCAGGGTCTCCACGGCGCGCATTTTCGGGGTGAACACCCCCAGTTGCTCGATGGGATGCACGGCGCCGGTCGCCATCATGCGGACCTTCTGGCCCCGGCGGAGGACGCCATTTTTTACCCGCACAAGGGTCACCACGCCGAGATACTGGTCGTACCAGCTATCGATCAGCAGGGCCGAAAGCGGCGCATTCGCGTCGCCGATCGGCGGCGGCAGACGGGTGACCAGGGCTTCCAGCACGCCCTCGATATTCAATCCTGTTTTGGCGGAAATCTCGATGGCGTCGGAGGCGTCGATGCCGATGACGTCCTCGATCTGTTGCTTGACCCGCGGCACATCGGCGGCCGGCAGGTCGATTTTGTTCAGCACGGGGACAATTTCATGGCGGGCGTCAATAGCTTGGTACACATTGGCCAGGGTCTGCGCTTCCACGCCCTGGCTGGCATCCACCACCAGCAGCGAGCCCTCGCAGGCGGCCAACGAACGGCTCACCTCATAGGCAAAGTCCACATGGCCGGGTGTGTCCATCAGGTTCAGCACATAGGTTTTGCCGTCCTTAGCCGGGTATTCCAGGCGCACGGTCTGTGCCTTAATGGTAATCCCGCGCTCTTTCTCGATGTCCATATTGTCGAGCACCTGCTCGGTCATCTCGCGCGCGGTGAGGCCGCCGCAGTGCTGGATCAGGCGGTCGGCAAGCGTGGATTTGCCATGATCGATATGGGCGATGATGGAAAAATTGCGGATCAGTTCGGTCGGCGTGTCGGTCATGGGCCTGACATACGCAGAATCAGACGCAACGTCGACAGCTATAAAGGCGGGAAGGGGTTGTGCGCGGCAAAACCCATCCTGATTTTGAACGGTTGGGGTCTAAACTGCCCCGTTAGCCAGCATTGTGGCGCGAACCGCTTCCTCGGGTACGTCGTTGCTGGTGAACGCCCGGCCAATGCCGCGCGTCAGGACGAAGTGAAGCTGCCCGCCGCGCATTTTTTTGTCCTGCTTCATGTGAGAGAGGAGCCGTTCCACCGGCAGCCCGGCGATCTGTGTGGGGAGGCCAACGCTTTGCAGGTGAGCGGCGATGCGGCCGGTATCCTCCTGCGGGCAGTGGCCGAGCGATGCCGACAGATGCGTGGCGAGCACGAGCCCGACCGCCACTGCCTCGCCGTGCAGCAAGCCCTTGCCGTAGCCGGTCTCAGCCTCCAGCGCGTGCGCAAAGGTATGGCCAAGGTTCAGTAAAGCGCGGCCGTCATTCGGTTTGGTTTCCCGCTCATCGTCGCCCACAACCTGCGCCTTGAACTTCACCGCCCGTTCTACGGCTTCCGCCAGGTAGGGTGAATCCTCGTTCAGCATCAACGCGGCGTGGGTTTCGCACCATTCATAGAAACTGGCGTCGGCGATCAGCCCGGCTTTCACGATTTCCGCATAACCCGACCGGCGTTCCCGCGGCGGCAGGGTGCCGAGCACGCTGGTGTCGGCCAGCACCAGGCTTGGCTGATGAAACGCGCCGATCAGGTTTTTCCCGTGCGGCGAATTAATGCCGGTTTTACCGCCCACGCTGGAGTCGACCTGGGCGAGCAGGGTGGTTGGAATTTGGATAAAGGGCAGGCCGCGCAGCGTGGATGCGGCGGCAAAGCCCGCCAGATCACCAACCACGCCGCCGCCCAGCGCGATGATCGTGGTATGGCGGTCGACTTTTTGCGCCAGCAGTTTGTCAACGACATCTGCCCAGGTTTGCAGGCTTTTGGAGGCTTCGCCGGGAGCCACGACAATGGCGGCATGGCTGACACCGACTTCCGTCAAGCTGTTCTGTAACGTTACCAGATGCAGGGAGGCCACAGCTTCGTCGGTCACGATCACGCAGCGCGGCTGCGGCAGCACGGGCGCGATCAGCGCCCCAGCCCGCTGGAGCAGGTGGCTCCCGATGAGCACCTCATACCGGCTTTGGGACAGTTGCACGGTCACCCGGCGCGGGGGGGTGTATTCGTTTAGGGCGGCGATAACGTTGCTGGTGGTCACGTGTGGGGGAGCCTCTGAACCGTCGACGATGATGTCAGCCTGGGCATAGAGCGGACTGCGCTCCTGGGAAAGACGTTGCAGGATTTGCGCCGGGTCGCCGGCATTCAGCAGCGGCCTGTGGGTGCGGCCCTGGACCCGTTGCAGCAGTATCGGCAACGGGCAGCGTAGCCAGACGGAAACAGCCCGCTCCCGGATGATGGCCCTGGTCTCTGGGTCCATGAACGCGCCGCCGCCGGGCGCCAGCACGATCCGGCCGTTGGCGAGTAGCCTCTGAATGACCCGTTTTTCCCCGGCGCGGAAATGCGTTTCGCCATGTTTGGCAAAAATCTCCGCGACGGTGGTGCCTGCCGCGCGCTCGATTTCCTGATCCGCGTCAAAAAAAGGCAAGCCGAGTTGGGTGGCCAGGCGCTTGCCGATAGCGGTCTTGCCGGCGCCCATGAGGCCGATGAGCACGATACTCCGTTCGGAAGCGGGCAAAATTTGGTTGTTGAGTCGCATGGTGCGAGAGGCTTATCACATCATCAGCATGACGATAGATGGCCATACCGAAGCGTTTCTGGAAATGTTAGCGGCCGAACGCGGGGCCGCGCTGAACACGCTGGCAGCGTATCAGGCTGACCTGGAGGATTTTGCGGGTTTTTTGCGCGGCCAGGGCGTAACGCCAGGAGGTGCTGGGGCGAGTGATGTGGGGGCTTATATCGAGTCGCTGCATCAGTCCGCCTTGGCGGCGCGGACCCAGGCGCGGCGGCTTTCCGCCCTGCGGCAGTTTTTCCTGTTTCTGCTGCGCGAGGGGATACGGGACGATAATCCGGCGGCCGAAATGGCGACGCCGCGTCTGCCGCAAAGCCTACCGAAATATTTAAGCGAATCGGAGGTCGAGCAGCTTTTACAGGCCGCCCGGGAGTTCCCGGGGGTGCCGGGGC
>PLSD01000002.1 GCA_003164135.1 Acetobacteraceae bacterium | reverse complement strand
GCGCAGGCGCAGGCACCGCCACAATCGCCGTTAATGCCGGGAATGTTATTCTTAACCGCCCCCTCCATCACCGAGGCGCCACTGGGCACCTCGATCAAATGCTCGGTTCCGTTATACTCGATGTAAGTCACTTTCGGCATTTTAAGTCCCTTGGTCCGATCCTGGCGAATCTGGTTTGTGAAGTTTAAAGATTATCCCTCGATTTTTTCGTCACTGATCGGGTTAACGAGTATTCCGAGGCCTTCGATCTCTACCTCGACGACGTCCCCCCCGCGAAGGTATTTCGGGGGTTTGAACCCCGCACCCACGCCCGGCGGCGTCCCTGTGGTGAGAAGATCCCCCGGCAACAGCGGCATCAAACGCGACATCAGATGGATTAAGTTGGCAACGTCCCAGTGCATGTTCGCCAGATCCTCGTCCTGACGCAATTCCCCGTTCACCCGTGTCCGTAGCCGCAGGCCCTTGCAGCCAGGGGGCAGTTCGTCAGCCGTTACAATCTCCGGCCCAATACCACCCGTCCGATAGAAATTCTTACCAGCTGTTATCGACATCGGCCATTGATTGTATTCCCGCACGCTGCCGTCATTGTGGCAGGTATAGCCGGCAACATGGTCAAGCGCCCGCTCGACGGGAATATGCCGGCCAGGCCGGCCGATTACGACCATAAACTCGCCCTCATAATCCAGCGTATCGGAAATCGCCGGCCGCACGATCGCCTCGTTATGGGCCACAATCGAACTGGGCACCCGCATGAACATACCCGGAAATTCGGGTATCGGAAAATCCGGGTTCATTTCACGAATATGGTGCAAGTAGTTGAGCCCCAGGCCGATGTTCTTATCTGGGAAAGGCACTGGCACTAAGTGGCGGATTGCCGACAGCGGCAACCGGACGCGCGCGCGGGCGGCAGCAGCCTCGGCGCGGGCAAGCGCCTCGGGCCCAGCGGCCAAGAGTGCCGCAATGTCGCGCGGAAGGTCTGGGGCAGCCTCGGAAAGATCGACCACCTCTTCACCCAGCCTGATACCGACTGCGGCCTTACGTTGCTTTTCAAATGTCAATAACCGCACAGTTATCCCCCTTTTTCAAACCAGCTCCCGTTCCGTGCAGCCTGGGGGCCAATAATTACCGTGCGACCAAAACCGCCCTGCCTGCACGATCACGGTTGCCCATCCACGGAGCCTGTGCCGGCTCTCATGATTTTGCGTTAACCCCTAAAGAAAACTGTTCAGTACAGTTTTCTTTAGCGCTGGAAAATCGTATGAGTCAATCCTGAGTGACCGCCAACCCCGCCCCGAGCGCCGCACCACGGCCTATATAATCGCTATTTTACGAATAAACAAAATATTGTCGACATAAATGAAGCATGATAGCTGGGATATAAAACGCAATCTGTGCATCACAAAAACGGGGAGAAGCAAAAATGCCGGAAGCTACCATGGCCGAAACCGAAGCCCAGCTGACGAAGCTTTGTCACGATTTTGCTTTTTACATGGACTATCACAAATACCACGAGGTGCTGGCGCTCTTCACGCCCGACGCCTTGTTCGACCGTATTCTCCATGTCCATCGCGGCCATGCCGAGATTCTGGCCGGGCTCCAGGCACGCCCGCCAACAATGGTGACACGTCACGTCTCGACAAATTTCCATTTCCGCCACGTGGATTCGAATGAGGTCCGCGGCGTTATTTATAATATGTCCTACTTTGGGAAATTGCCGGCCTCGGGCGAAGCACCTGCAATTTTCGCCGGCCCCGGAATGCTGCTGGATTTTCATGATACCTACCGCCGGACCCCAGAAGGCTGGCGTTTTGCCGAGCGGATCGCGCGGCCGATTCTCCTCGACGCGACCGCGCCGATGCTGGCATCCGGACGCACTTGGCGTCCGGCGGACTTTGCCTAAACATAACGAATATCGCTAACTCGGGATGAACCAAATGCGTGATGTCATGACCGCAGAACATGAAGCCTTTCGTGATCAGTTTCGGCGCTTTCTCGAAAAAGAAGTCTTACCCTACCATGAGGAATGGGAAAGCCAGGGCTTTGTGCCTCGTTCCCTGTGGCTGCGCGCCGGAGAACTTGGTTTTCTGTGCCCCATGATGCCGGAGGAATATGGCGGCTCCGGCGTTGACTTTGGTTATGCAGCGGTTGTGCTGGAGGAAATCGCGCGGCTAAATCTATCCGGCCTTGGCTTCACCATGCATTCAGACATCGTCGCCCCCTATCTACTGGCCTATGCGACCAATGAGGCCAAGAAAAACTTCCTGCCACGCATGGCGCGCGGTGAGACAATCGGTGCATTGGCAATGACCGAACCAGGCACGGGAAGCGACGCGAAGGCAATGCGTACCGAGGCCCGGCGTGATGGCGATGATTACATCCTCAACGGCAGCAAGACCTTCATCACCAACGGCTATAACTGCGGGTTGGTGATTGTCGCCGCCAAGACCAATCCGCAGGCGGGGCACAAAGGCATATCCCTGTTTGTTGTCGAGGACGGAACGCCTGGTTTTACCAAGGGACGTAACCTCAAAAAAATCGGTCTGGCAGCACAAGATACCGCAGAACTCTTTTTTCAAGATGCCCATGTCCCTGCCATGAACCGGCTGGGCGAAGAAAACCAAGGCTTTTATTATCTCATGCACGAGCTGGCGCAGGAGCGGCTCAGCATCGCCCTGCGCGCCGCCGCCTCGATGGAGGCGATGCTGGAGAAGACCATCACCTACACCAAGGAGCGGAATGTCTTTGGGAAGCCGATCTTCGAGTTTCAGAACAGCAAGTTCAAACTGGCCGAAGCCAAGGCGCAATCAGAAATGTTCCGTGTTTTCGTCGATGATTGCCTGGCGAAACATCTCCGGCGGGAGTTGACGCCAGAGCGCGCGGCGATGGCCAAGCTGCTTGGCCCGGAGATGCAAAATCGCTTGCTGGACGACTTCCTCCAGCTCCATGGCGGCTACGGATATATGAGCGAATATGGCATCGGCCGCGCCTGGATCGATGCCCGGGTCATGCGTATCTATGGTGGCAGCTCAGAAATTATGAAGGAAATTATCGGTCGCAGTCTCTAACGGCCGGGCGCCATCCTAATGGTGGTGCGGGCGACTCGTGGTGCAAAAATATGCCCCACCTCCCGGCAAAGCGGAGGACGAACGAAAACCGGAAATCCAGAATTTTTGCGACCCCGCCGGCGGTCATGTGAAACGTCACAGGTCCCGATCCGATGACGATCATCGGGTCGGGACTGAAAACCGCCTGATTCTCGAAATGCGCCACGCACCGTTCAACTCCAAAACGCCCGTAGTAGCGCCGCGCACCCTCTGGGCCGCGATAAAGGCCGGGTTTCGAACCAAACATCTGCGCTTCGGGATCATAGAGCTTATCCACTGCGTCGACATCCCATGTCGCCATCGCCCGGTTCCAGCCATCCTGCACCGAGCGGAGCGCTTCGAGCGCTCCGCTGTTGGCGTTCATTGACCCACGTCGCGTTGCGCTGCCTCAACTTTTAACTTCTCAGTGATGATCGCGGTCAACGCCCTTTTCAAGGCTTTGCCTCCGGTAGAATTTGGAATCTCATCGATCACTTCCAACCGCTCCGGGAGTTGCCACACGGCAAGGTCCTCGCCTTTGAGGAACTCGACCGCCGCGGCTAAATCAAGCACTGCTCCAGGCTTTAAAACGACAAAAGCACAGGCGCGTTCTCCTAGAACCAAGTCTGGCATGGGTACGACCGCTACATCGACGACGGCGGGATGACGGATCAGCCGCTCCTCGATGGCCAGCGGCGAGACATTGCGCCCGCCGCGCAAAATCATGTCCTTGATCCGCCCGACGACCTGCAAGTAGCCATCGTCATCAAACCGGCCGAGGTCGCCGCTTTTGTAGAAGTGATCGGCGTTGAACGCTGCTGCGGTCTGTGTCTCATCGCCAAGATAGCCCCAGGACTTATCGGCGCCGCGCCACACGATCTCGCCTGCTTCACCCTGGGGAACCGGATTGCCCTTTTCGTCCAGAAGCAGGCATTCGCAGCCGCGCACCACGCGGCCGACGGTTGCCAGCCGCT
>PLSD01000023.1 GCA_003164135.1 Acetobacteraceae bacterium | reverse complement strand
TTCAAATTATTGGTGGCGCGCTACAGCGCCCTTCGAACACGTTAATAAGGTTTCTGAGAGGGGCTCGCCGCACGGGCTCTGGAGAGGCTGGTGCGAGCCCCTCTCAGACAAACCCTAGTCGGCGGCGAGTTCGGCGAGGTCGGCGGGCGCGATCTGGGTGTTTGGTTGTGGTTTGCGCATCAGGAAGACCGAGAGGGCGGCGGGTACGGAAATAATGAGGAGGAATTTGTAGTCGTTGGCGTAGGCGATGATCTGGGATTGGGTGTCGATCATGGATTTGAGGATGGTGGCGCCGCCAGGGGTGCTTGGATTGAGAAAATGGGTCACCGCGCCGCCGGCCTGCAGGGGGCGGGCGAAGGGGGTGATGTAGCCGGTGAGGACGGAGTGCTCGGCCTGGGCGGTGTGGTCCAGCACGGCGGAGGTGAGGGAGACGCCGATGGCGCTGCCGACGTTGCGGATGAGGTAGATGAGGGAGGACGCCTGGGTGCGGAAGACCGCGGGCAGGGTCTCGAAGGTGACGACCTGCAGGGAGGTGAAGATGAGGCCGATGCCCGCCCCTTGCGCGAAGGTGGTGGTGACGATGATCTGCGGCGAAATGTCGGGTGTCCAGCGGGTCATACTCCAGAAGGAGAGGAGCATGACGATGTTGCCGGCGATGATGAGGGGGCGCGGGCCGGTGGTGCGCAGGACGCGGCCGGCGACGAGCATGGCGAGCATGGTGCCGATGCCGCGCGGGGACATGAGGAAACCGGCGTTGAGGACCGGGTAGTTGTTCAGGGTTTCCAGGTAGGGGGCCATGAGGGCCGAGGCGGCGAGCAAAGTGAGGCCGATGGAGAAGCTGGCGACCATGGAGACGTTGAAGGTGCGGTCCTTGAAGATGGCGCGCGGGATGAAGGGGTTGGGGGCGGTGAACATGTGGACGAGGAAGAGGTAGAGGCCGACCACGGAGAGGATGGCGCAGGTGACGATGAAGGGGGAGCTGAGCCAGTCCAGCTCCTCGCCGCGGTCCAGCCCGATTTGCAGGGCGCCGATGCCTAGCGAAAGGACGAGAAAGCCGGTCCAGTCGAAGCGCATCTCCTGCGCGGGTTCGTCTTTGGGCATGCAGAACAGCAGGCCGGCGATGGCGAGGATGCCGAAGGGCAGGTTGACGAAGAAGACGTAGCGCCAGTCGTACATGGAGGTGAGGTAGCCGCCGAGCGTGGGACCCATGATGGGGCCGACCATGACGCCCATGCCCCAGATGGCCATGGCGTTGCCGCGGCGTTCCACCGGGTAAATGTCCAGCATGGTGGATTGGCTGAGCGGGACCAAAGCGGCGCCGAATGCGCCCTGGGCGATGCGGTCCAGCACGATTTGCGGGAGGGAGGTGGCGATGCCGCAGAGCATGGAGACGATGGTGAAGCCGGCGACGCAGAAGATGAGCAGGCGTTTACGGCCGAAGCGGGCGGCGAGCCAGCCGACCGGGGCGGCCATGATGGCGACGGCGGCGATATAGGCGGTGAGGACCCAGGTGATCTGGTCGTAAGAGGCGGACAGCGAGCCTTGCATGTAGGGTAGGGCGACGTTGGCGATGGTGGAGTCCAGTGCCTGCATGAGCGTCGCGATCATGCAGGCTACCGTTATAATCATCCGTGTAGAATTCATCGGCGCACGGTAGCGAAATGCCCGGTGGGGGCAAGGGGGACCTTGTCAGTCGAGGGTTTGGACTTTCTGCCAGGCGGGGCGGGCGAGGCATTTTTCGAGCCAGGCTTTGCTGGCGGGGAAGGCTGACATGTCGAGCAGGGCCGCGCCCATCGCGAGCGAGGAGGCGGCGTTGATGTCGCCGATGGTGAAGCTGGCGCCGGCGACGTAGGGGGAGGCGGTGAGGCGGATTTCCAGGGCGCTGAGGGAGATCGCGGCGTTTTCCAGGTATTTGGTCATGAGGGCGGCATCCGCGTTGCCGCGCTTTTCGCGGATCCACATGGTGAGGTGGAATTCCAGCTCCGTGGTGGCCCAGCTGGAGCATTGGTAGATTCGGGCGCGGGCTTGCAGGTCATCGGGCCAGAGCGGCGTGGGCTGCTTGGAGGCGAGGTAATAGCAGATGGCGACCGACTCGGTGAGGACGAAGTCACCGTCTGTGAGGGTGGGGACTTTGCCGAGGGGGTTGAGCTTGAGATAGGCCTCGTTGCGGGTGCCGCCGGTGTGGGGGTTTACCGGGTTGTGCTGGTAGGCGAGCCCGAGTTCCTCAAGCGCCCACAGGCAGCGGCCGGCGCGGCTTTGTTTGGTTCCGTAGATGGTTAGCATGGTGCCTCCGTTGGGTTTGTTATTGATTAAAGGTGCATGCCGCCGTCGATGACGAGCGTGGCGCCGGTGATGAAGCTGGCGCGCTCGGAGGAGAAGAAGACGACGCCTTCGGCGACCTCGGTGGGGGTGCCCAGGCGCTTGAGCGGGATTTGGGCGACGATGGATTTGAGGGCTTCCTCGTTGAGCTGGCCCTCGATGCCGTCGGAGATCTGGCCGGCCATGACCCAGCCCGACTGGATGATGTTGGCGCGGATTTTGAAGCGGGCGTTTTCCTTGGCGGTGGCGAAGAAGAGGGCTTCGACCGCGGCTTTTGGCGCGGCGGAGAGGACGCCGCGGACCTCGGGGCGGAATTTTTGCGAGGAGGTGATGGCGGTGATGGAGCCGGCGGATTTGGCGCTGATCGGGTGCGCTTTGAGGAAGGCGAGTGCCGCTTTGACGAAGGTGAAGCAGGCGATGGTGTCGTGCTCGAAAATGTTGCGCCAGTTTTCGACCGTGAGGTCACTGACGTAGCCGACGTTGACGGTGGGGCCGGAGGCGTAGACGAAACTGTGGATTTTGCGGCCGCTGGCGGCGATTTCGGTGAGCACGGCGTCCAACGAGGCGGGGTCTTCGAGTTTGACCTGGCGCATTTCAACTTTCACGCCGTGTTTGGCGGCGCGCTCGGCGACGGCCTGCGCGCGCTCCACGCCGTTGCGGTAGGTGAACACGACATCTGACCCGGCGCGGGCGAAGGCCTCGACTATGGCGCCGCCGATGCCGCCGCTGCCGCCGGTGACGAAGGCGATACCCGCCGGGAAATCCTCATTGGCCATTTTTATGTAACCCCCCTCGATGCTTGCGGCGCGCGGGCCGCGAATAGATTTTTGTGCCGAACTTTATCCGCGGGACCGTAATCGGGTGATTCCGGGGGCGGCGGATATTGCTCTAATGGTTTTTGCGATTAACATGGATGTGTAAAGTGCGCTAGCGTAGTAATTAAGGTCGACTGGGGGGAATAGAATGCTGGAGAGGTCTGGGCCGTTAAAGGGATTCCGTGTGCTGGAGATTGCAGGCGTTGGTCCAGGACCGTTTTGCGCGATGATGCTGGCGGATATGGGGGCGGACGTGCTGCGGGTGGAACGCGCTGGGGCGCCGCCTTATGTGCCGCCGATCGACCCGGTGAAGAACGTGCTGCACCGGGGGCGGCGGTCGATAACCATCGACCTGAAGGATAAGCGCGGTGTGGATACCGTGCTGCGGCTGGTGGAGTCGGCCGATGTGCTGTTGGAAGGATTCCGCCCCGGCGTGATGGAAAAGCTTGGCGTGGGGCCGGTGGAGTGCCAGGCGCGGAACCCGAAGCTGGTGTATGCGCGCATGACCGGATGGGGGCAGACCGGGCCGATGGCGCATATGGCCGGGCACGATATCAATTACTTCGCGATCTCGGGCAGTCTGCATATGTGCGGCAAGGCCGGCGAACCGCCGCACCCGAACCTGAATATGGTGGCCGATATGGGCGGCGGCGGGATGCTGATGGCCTACGGGATTACCTGCGCGCTGTTGGAAGCCGGGCGCTCGGGCAAAGGGCAGATTGTGGATGCGGCCATGGAGGAAGGCACCGCATTGCTGGCCGCAATGATCCATGGTTACCGCGCGATGAACCGCTGGCCGGGGGGGCGCGGGGAAAATCTGCTGGATGGCGGCGCGCCGTTTTATAATGTGTACGAGACCGCCGATGGTGGCTACATGGCTCTAGGTTCGATTGAGCCGCAGTTCTACGCGCTGCTGATTAAAGGGCTGGGTGTGGATACCACGGATTTTCCCAAGCAGCATGACCGCACCGCTTGGCCGGCGATGAAGGTTCGCTTCGCGGAAATCTTCAAAAGCAAAACCCGCAAGGAATGGGAAGCCATATACGACGGCACCGATGCCTGCGTAACACCCGTGCTAACCCCCGACGAAGCGGCCAACTACCCGCATAATCTGGCCCGCCAAAGCTTCGCAGCCCCCGGCGGCGTGCAACAACCCATGCCCGCCCCCAAATTCAGCCGCACCCCAGGCGCAATCGCCGTGCCACCCCCCGCCGACGACAGCGGCGGCCTCGCCGCCTTCCACGACTGGGGGCTGAGTGACGGTGAGATCAAGGACCTCGGCTGGTAAATTGTTCCGTAAGTAAGGCCAAGGGGCAGAGCCCCTTGGCCTTACTTACCGGAGCTATTTTCCGGCAGAAGTCTTTGTTCCACCGGCACGCCGCCGCCGTTGACGATGATGCTGAGGAAGTTGGCGCCTTCCTGGCGGAGTTTTTTGAAGGGGGCGTAGGCGGGGCTGTGGTACCAGGTTTTGGCGTTTTCGTAGGTGTCGAATGCGGCGATGACGACGGCTTTGAAGTCTTCGTTGCCTTCGACGACCTCGAAGTCTTTGTAGCCGCTGAGCATTTTGACGTTGTAGCCGGCGAAGGAGGATTTCGCGGTGGCCCAGTATTCCAGGAGTTTGGAGCGGTCGTGGACGCTTTTGACGAGGAACAGGCAGTAGGCGGCCATGCTGGTTGCTCCTTGATGGGTAGATTTAGAGGATCGCGGGGCCTTGTTTGAAGCCTTGGACGCGGGTTGGGCCTTCGCCGGACAGGCCGGGGCGGCCGGTGTTGTCGCGGCGTGTCATGCGCCAGACGGTGCCGGGGAAGGCGGCGGGGTCGGTTAGCATGGCTGCGACCTGTTCGCCGACTTCGGTTTCGGTGACCCAGAGCGGGTGGGCGTTGGCGCGAGTGCCGGCGCTGTTGACGACCGAGGCGACGGTGAGTTCCTTGAGGGTGATTGCCTGGCCGTCCAGCTCGTGGGCGATGCCGCGGTAGAGCATGCGCAGGCCGGCCTGGGCGGCGGAGAGGTGGACGCCGCCTTCGAGGATGAAGTCGGCCGAGCCGCCGCCGATGGCGAGGTAGACGCCGCCGGGGGCGATGGCTGGGATGAAGCAGCGCGCGGCGGTGAAATGGGTGACGAGGTCCTGCGCGATGAGGGCGGCAAAATCGTCCGAGGAGTGGCTGAGTACATCTGCCGTGGTGCGCGGGCCGTTAACGGAGACGACGACGCCGTCGAGGCGGGGGAAGGTGTCGCGGAGCGATTCCAGCAGGGCTTGTGCTGTGGCGTCGGTTTTGAGCGAGCCGGTGACGGTATACAGATTGGCTGGGTCGCCGAGTTCCGTGGCGAGTGCAGCGAGGCGGGTGGCGTTCTGCCCGACGGCGGCGACTTTGAAGCCCTGGTTGAGGAGGACGGCGGTGATGCCGCGGCCGACTTCGCCGCTGGCGCCGATGACGGCGATGTATTCCATTTGTTTTCGCTCCCGATTTTAGAGTGCGTTCCGGTTGCCGCAAGTGCGCCAACCGGAACGCACTCTAACTTTTTGATTAGAGGCTGATTCACGTTCTCGGTTGCCGCGCAAGGCGCGTCAACCTCAATCGATCAGGCTCTGTACGCGGGGGCAGGGGTAGTGCCCGCCCCTGACCCGCGTGGTATCAGGCGAAGACTTTGCGGCTGATGATGTCGCGCATGACTTCCGACGAGCCGCCAGCGATTTTGCGGATGCGGGCGTCGAGATAGGCGTGGGCGATCTGGTACTCCATCATATAGCCATAGCCGCCGTAGAATTGCAGGCATTCGTCGGCTACTTTGCATTGTAACTCACCGGCCAGCATTTTGGCCATGGCGGCTTCGGTGGAGTCGAGTTTCTTCTCGACCGCGAGTTCGACGCAGCGGTCGACGAAGACGCGCAGGGCCTGGGTTTGGGCGGTGAGTTCGGCGATTTTGAACTTGGTGTTCTGGAAATCGGCGACGGTTTGGCCGAACACCTTGCGTTCCTTGGTGTAGGCGACGGTGTATTCGAGAATACCCTCGCAGGCGCCGATGGCGGAGACGGCGATGGAGAGGCGTTCCTCGGCGAGGTTGTGCATGGCGATGGCGAAGCCCTTGCCCTCGGCGCCGATGCGGTTGGTGACGGGCACGCGCACATCGGTGAAGAACATCTCGGAGGTATCCTGTGCTTTCAGGCCCAGTTTTTCAAGGTTGCGGCCGCGCTCGAAGCCTTTGCGGGTGGTCTCGACGATGATGAAGGTCATGCCTTTGGCGCCAGCGGCGGGGTCGGTTTTGCAGGCGAGGATGACGATGTCGCAAAGCTGGCCGTTGGAGATGTATACCTTTTGGCCGTTGATGACGTAGTCGTCGCCGTCACGGATGGCGGTGGTGCGGATGGCTTTGAGGTCGGAGCCGGCGCCGGGTTCGGTGAGGCCGAGGGCGGCGATGACTTCGCCGGAGGCCATTTTGGGTAGCCATTGCTTCTTTTGTTCATCGCTGCCGAAGTTGAGGATGTAGGCGGCGGCCATGTCCGAGTGGACGCCAAAGCCGGGGCCGGTGATGCCCGCGCGGCCGAGTTCCTCGGTGAAGATGGCGTTATATTTGAAGTCAACGCCGGCGCCCCCGTATTCTTCCGGGGCGTTGGAGCAGAGGAAGCCGTTCGCGCCGGCTTTCAGCCAGACTTCGCGCGATACTTTACCGTCTTTTTCCCACTGGCGGTGATAGGGAGTGACTTCCGCGGCGATGAATTTTTTGACGGAGTCACGGAACTGCTCATGTTCTTCGGTAAAAATATATCTCGGGATCATGTGATCTGACGGGCTCCCCGGTGGGTGGTTAGGTGGGTTGAGGTATAGTAAACAAGCGAACGATGTCAACGTATCGGGGGTCAACTTACGGGCGGTGGTCCGCCGCGTTGGGCGTTGACGGCGGCGAGGTCGAAATAGTCGCGGATGGCGGTGATTTGGCCGTTATCGACGACGACAGTGCCGGCGCAGGGGATGTCCAGGCGTTTGCCGTCTTTCCACATGAAATCCAGGCGTTCGTTGAGCACGGTGCGGCCGTCGGCGGCGGTGGCGAGGCTCAGCACGTCGAAGCGGAAGGCCTGATAGGCGGCGAAGTATTGCATGAACAGGGCGCGGATGGCGGCGGCGCCGGTGGTGGTGTTGATGGTGCCGTTGACGAAGACGCAGTCCGGGCCGATGTGGCGCATGATGGTGTCGAGGTCGTGCGTCGCCCAGGCGGAGAAGTAGGCTTGGGCGATTTCAGCCGGGGTTTTGGGGTGGCTCACGCTATGCCGCGGCCGGTGAGGCCGCCGTGGGCGGCCTGGGCCTCGAAGCCGTAGGGCGAATAGCGGCCGTTGAGGAAGATTTCGATTTGCGCGCGGCCCTTGGTGACTTTGCCGTTGGGCGCGGTGACGGTGACATTTGCCAGGTGTTCGACGCCAAAAACTTTGCGGGTTTCGCCGTTGCCGGGGAAGGTGTGGTCACAGGGCTGGGTGGAGAAGTCGAACTCGTCCCACTCCATGGCCGGGCTGGCACCGTGGTAGGTGTGGATGGTGCCGCCGTCTGTCCAGGCGCCAACGTGGTAGCCGATCTGGCCGAGGACGTGCGGCGGGTGGGGGACGTCCAGGGCCAGAAGCCATTGGCCGCCGTTGGCGTCGGTTAGTGTGACGGTGCCGCCGGTTATGGAACGGGTGCCGGGGCGCCAGGTGAGCTGGTGTTTGGCGGTGGTGAGGGGGAGGGCGGGGCCGTCCCAGCCGAAGTTGATCCAGCCTTCGAAGGGGGTGCCGAAAGCGTCGTTCAGGTAGACGTTTTCACCGTCCGGGCCTTCGTGCAAGTGGAAATAGGAGGAGAAACCCTCGCCTTCCAGGAAGCAGGAGAAGCGCAGGGCGCGGGGGATGGCGGGCGGCGGGGAGGGGGGAAGGTAATGCGCGGCGGCGGCCAGCGGCGGGCGGCTTTCGTACAGGCCCCAGGAGCGGTCGCGGATGGCGCCCCAGGGGGCGTTTTCGGGGAGGTCGTAGCGGCGGCCGTCGATCTCGATCCAGCCGGTGGCGGTGCCGACCTGGTTGAAGCGGCTTTGGTCGGTGGTATAGCGGCCGTTGCGGGTGGCGCGGTGGTGCGCGGAGAGATGCGGCGGGGCGAGGCCGCGCCAGGTGACATCGTAGCTCATGCCGGATTCGTTGGGTTCCAGCACCATGCGGGTGGCGCGCAGGGGCTCGATGAACTCGTAGCGCAGCGGCCCGATGGAGACGCTGAAATCATCGCGCCAGATGCGGCTCAGGCGCAGGGTGCGCTGTACGCCGTTGATGTTGAGCGAGCTGTGGCCGCCGATCATGTTGCTGTTGGGGGCGATGCGCATGCCGTTGATGAGGAAGACGCCGCTCTCGATGTCATAGACGCCATAGTAATAGCCGTCGTCCCAGGCGGGGTCGGAGGCGGGGATGTAGCTCATGGGGTAGGCGGTGGCGTGGACCGGGTACTCGTCATACGGGGTGAGCGGCATTTTTTCGAAATCTTGTTCGGACATTATTGCCGTTCCTCCGGGCTTTTTTGATGCAAATCCAGCCCGCTCATGGCCCTGTGCGCGGGAACCATGACGGGAGATAAGTTGACACTTGGCGAGGCGGGTTATAATCCGATATATAATTAGTGTGCAACTGTATAATACATGTCCTTGCAAACTGCCGTGGCAGGCGGGACGAGGCAGGGGAGGCCGCGATATGGGAATTTGTGACGGACGGGTAGCGATTGTGACCGGTGGCGGGCGTGGGGTGGGCCGTGCCTATGCGCTGATGCTGGCATCGCAGGGGGCGAAGGTTGTGGTGAACGACCTGGGCGCCTCGGCGAACGGCGTGGGGGTGGATTTGTCGCCGGCGCAGGAGGTGGTGAACGAGATTGTTGCCGCAGGTGGCGAGGCGATTGTGAATGGCTCCGATGTGTCCAACTGGGCGGAAGCGCAGGCGATGGTGCAGGGGGCGGTGGACCATTTTGGGCATCTGGACGTTCTGATCAACAATGCCGGCATTTTGCGTGACCGCATGATGGTGAACATGACCGAGGATGACTGGGATTCGGTTATCAAGGTGCATTTGAAGGGCACGTTTGCGCCGGCGCACCATGCCGCGAACTACTGGCGTAGCGAGAGCAAGGCCGGGCGCCAGCGCGATGCGCGGATTATCAATACCAGCTCCGGCTCGGGGCTGTTTGGTAATATTGGCCAGGCGAATTATGCGGCGGCGAAGGGCGGGATTGCGTCGTTCACCCTGGTGATTGCGCGGGAACTGGCGCGGATTGGCGTGACGGCGAATGCGATTGCGCCGCGGGCGCAGACGCGCATGACGGAAAATTTGCGCGAGGTTTCCGGCGAGGCGCTGCTGCGGCGTGATCCGGAGTGGATTGCGGCGTTGGTGACCTGGCTGGCCAGCCCGGCGGCGAGCGACGTGACCGGGCGGGTTTTTGAGGCCTGGGGCTTTGGCTATTCGGTGGCCGGTGGCTGGACGCATGGGCCGATTACCGAGGCATCGCGCGACCCGGCGACGGTGGAGGCCGGGATGCGCCAGATACTCGCGGCGGCAAGGCATAATGCTGGGATCGACCGCGATACGTGGCTGAATCCATAAAAGATAAAGGACGGGGAAAATTCATGAAACGCGTTAGCATCCACGAGTACGGCGGCCCCGAGCAGCTTGTTTATGAAGACGCCGAGGTGCCCGTGGCGGGGCCGGGGCAGTTGCTGGTGAAAGTGGCGGCGAGCAGCGTGAACCCGGCGGATTGGAAGATCCGCAGCGGGGCGACGCGGGCGATGATGGATTTTCCGATGCCGCTGGTGTTGGGTGGAGACATTGCTGGGACGGTGGCGGCGGTTGGCGAGGGCGTGAGCGGCTGGGCGGTGGGCGACGAGGTGTTCGCGCTGCTTGGGTTGGTGGGCGCCTATGCCGAATATGTGGCGGTGAATGCCGCGATTGTGGCGCGCAAGCCGGCTGGGTTGAGCTTTGAGGAAGCCGCGGCGCTGCCGCTGGTGGCGCTGACCGCGTGGCAGGCTTTGGCCGCGGATGGGCGGGAGCTGAAGGGCAAGCACGTGCTCGTGCATAATGCCTCCGGCGGCGTTGGCTCCGTGGCGGTGCAGTTGGCTAAGGCGGCGGGTGCGCGGGTGACTGCGACGGCTTCGGCGAAGAACGCGGCGTTTGTGCGTGGGCTGGGGGCTGATGTGGTGGTGGATTTCCGGGAGTCGCCGGTGGGTGCGGTGGCGAAAGACGTGGATATTTTGCTTGATTGCGTCGGCAACAGCGCGGCGTTTGGGTTGTGGCCGCTGGTGCGGGCGGGTGGCTCGATGATCCGGCTGGGCGGCGGGGCGGATGACGCTGCGCCGGCGGAAGCGGCGGGCGTGCGGATTTTGAAGATGCGGGTGCGCCCGGATGCGGCGCAACTGGGTGAGATTGCGGCGCTGGTGGATGCAGGCAAGCTGCGCCCGGTGGTGGGCGAGGTGGTACCGCTGGCCGAGGTGGCGAAGGCGCATGTGGCGAGCCAGGGCGGGCATGTTTTCGGGAAAATCGTGCTGAAAATGTGAACTGGGCGGTGTGGACTTCTATTGCTTGCTATGGGGGTCGACGTGCGGTAATGTGCTCTAGCTTATTATACGCAACTATTAATTTGCCCTTAGTAAGGGCACAAATTGCGGCGGGGAATGAAAATCATGCCATTGGATAATTCGCAACAGGCTGCCTTGGTCCAGGCGAATGCGGAGAAGGGCTCCTTTAGGGTGAGCCGCACCGCGTACAAGAGCAAGGAAGTTTTTGAGCAGGAAAAGAAGCTCATCTTCGAGAAATGCTGGCTATATCTGGGGCATGGCACGGAATTGAAGAAGAAGGGCGATTTCGCGTCGCGCCGGGTTGGCGGCCGCGATATCATTTTTATCCGTGACCGTAATGACCAGGTTGCGGCGTTCTACAATACCTGTACGCATCGCGGCGCGAAGATATGCCGGGAACACAATGGGAATGCGCGGACTTTTGCCTGCCCCTACCATGGCTGGGTGTTTAATTCCGAAGGCAAGCTGGTTTCGCAGAACGCCAACAGCGGTTATGTGGAAAATTTGAACGAGGATGGTCACCTCGACCTGGTGCCGGTGCCACGGCTTGAGAATTACCGCGATTTCTATTTCTTGAATTATAATCCCAAGGCGATCAGCCTGCATGATTATCTGGCCGGTGCGCGCGATGCGATCGACGCTATCTGCGACCAGACCGAAGATAAGCAGATTATCCTTCCCGGCGAGCACAGCTACAGCGTGCGCGCCAATTATAAGTTCATGGCCGAGAACAGCTATGATGGCTATCATCTCCTGCCTGTCCACGCCTCATTCTTCGACCATCTACGGGACCAGTATGCCGGCACCGCGGCTTCGCATGTCGTTGACGAGACCATTGCCAGCTATAATTCGCGCGGCGCGGTGCGCGGCCTGGGAATGGGACATGCGATTTTGGATTCGTATGTACCCACGGGCCGGCCGGTTGCGCAGTGGTTGCCCTCGATGGGGGCGGCGCTGAAGCCCGAGATCGAGGCAAAATATGCGCGCTTGGTCGAGCGGTTTGGCAAGGAGCGGGCGGATTATATTGCGGAGACGCAGAAGAATCTGGTGATTTTCCCGAATCTGGTGATCAACGACATTCTGTCGACGACGGTGCGTTATGTTGAGCCGGAAGGCCCGGATATGATGCGGGTGACCGCTTGGGCCTTGGGGCCACGTGATGAGAGTCCGGAACTGCGGGCCATGCGCCTGGATAATTTTGTGTCGTTCCTCGGGCCAGCAGGGTTTGGCTCCCCGGATGATATCGAAATGCTGGAAATCTGCCAGACCGCGCTGGAGCATACCCCGATTGAGTGGAACGAGATTTCCAAAGGCATGGCGCCCGGTGGGGATCGGCGGACGATTACCGGCGCGCCGGACGATGAAATCCAGATGCAGGCTTATTGGACGCAATGGGATATGATCATGCGGGGCATTGAGACCTTAGAGGCCTGATGAGGTTTCGGCCTGGGCGGGTGGTGCGAGAACGCCGGCCTGGGTGAAAGAAAAAGTTTGGGCTGCAAGGAGGGAATTAACCGTATGCCATCACTATTGACACGGACTGAAGCTGAAGATTTTTTGTTTCATGAAGCTGAATTGCTCGATGATTGGCTGATGCCTGAGTGGGCGGCGTTGTATACCGAGGATGCGCTGTATGAAGTGACGTCCCCGGCATCACCCGATCCGAAAGCGTCCGACGCGAAGGATAGCCTGTTCCTGATCTCCGACCGGATCGACCGTATTCGCGGCCGTGCCAGCAGGCTTATGAAAAAGAGCGCCCATGCGGAGTTTCCGCGGTCGAAGACGCGGCATCTGGTCACCAATGTGCGCATTGTGGGCGAAGAGGATGGCGGGACGCGGCTGCGCGCGAATATCGCGGTGTACCGGACCAAGGAAGATACCAGCACCGTGTTCATGGGCGAAGCCTGGTACACGATTGTGCGTGAGGGCGATGCGCTGAAGATTCGCCGCAAGCGCATTATTTTGGATTTGAACAGCTTGTATAACCAAGGACGTCTGACGATTATTCTGTAAATAAATCGGGTGGGGAAAAGAAGAACATGACCGCAAATTTTCGTTACAGAAAACTTGGCTACGTTGCGCTGAATGTCACCGACATTGAGAAGTCCACGAAGTTCGCGACAGAAGTGTTTGGGCTGGACTTTGTTGGCGAGGGGCCGGGTGGGGCGCGGTTTTTCCGCTCCGGAACGGCGCACCATGATATTATCCTGAACCCCGCGGCGAGCCCGGCGTTTGTGCGCAGTGCTTGGGAGTTGGAGACTGAGGAGGACTTGGACCGCGCGTTTGCGCATTATCAGGGGCTGGGGCTGAGCCCGGCGTGGGTGAGTAATGGTGAAGTCACCGATTTGAAGCTCGAGCGGGCGTTCCGCGTGGTTGAGCCGATACTGGGGACGACCTGGGAATATTACGCGCGGATGACGTATATCATCTCGCCGCGGCAGAACCGGTTGACCAAGTTCCAGGGCGGTAAGCATTACGGCCTGGTTGTGCCGGACTGCAAGAAGATGAGCGACTATATGGTCGACAACATGGGCTTTTTGGTGTCCGATTATTTGGAAGGCGGGTTCGCCTCGCTGCTGCGGGCTTTTCCGAATCCGAACCATCACAGCTTTGCGCCATTGCAGTTCCCCTCACCTAAGCCAGTGTTTCACCATGTTGCATTCATGGTTGATGAAATCGATGATATCGGCAAATTGCTGAACCGCGCGAAGCAGTTTGATGTGAAGATCCAGTTTGGTATTGGCCGGCATCCGACGTCGGGCAGTATTCATCTGTATTTGTACGATCCGGATTACTTTGTGTGGGAATACACGCTGGGTATGGAGCAGTTCCCCGAGACCGGGGCGCGCGAGCCGCGGCGGATGTCGTCGTTGCCGGAGAATTTGGACCTTTGGCAGGCAGTGCCGGACCGCGAGCATTTCAGCAAAATGCCGCCGATTATTCAGGCTCTCTGAATGCTGATTGATTTCCATAGCCATTTCATTCCGGGCGCGTTTCCGGCTTTGCCGGCGGGGATTGAAGAGCCGGCGTGGCCCCGCCTGGAGTTGGATGGCGAGGGGCATGGGACGATGTTTGTCGGGGCTCGGAAGTTCCGGGCGTTTGACGATATTTACTGGGATGTTGGCCGGCGGCTCGCGGTGATGGATGCGGCGGGGCTTGATATGCAGGCGATTTCGCCGTTGCCGGAGACGCTTTCCTATTGGTTGGACGCGCGTGCGGCTGTGGTGCTGACCGATGCGATGAATGAGGCCTGTGCGCGAATGGTGGCGCAGGCGCCGCAACGGCTGAAAGGTTTTGGCGCGGTGGCGTTGCAAGACCCCGCGGCGGCGATGCGGCAGGTGGCGGATGTGGCGCAGATGCCCGGTATGGTGGGGATTTTTGTCGGCAGCCATGTGAATGGGAAATCCATTGCTTCGCCGGAGTTTCATCCGGTGTTTGAGGCGGCGGAAAAAGCAGGGTTGCTGGTTTTTGTGCATGGGATAAAACCCGGCATTCTGGGCAAGGTGGAAGGGCCGCCGCTCCTGGAGGCCATTTTGGGGATTCCGCAGGAAAATACGCTGGCTCTGGCTTCGTTTATTTCCACTGATATTCTCGGCAAGTTTCCGGGGTTGAAGCTGGTGTTCAGCCATGGCGGCGGGACCATTGGTTCGGTGATCGACCGCATGACGCTGGTTTGGGAGAAATTCCCGGATATGCGGACGACGATTAAGATTCCGCCGCTCGAATATGCGCGGCGATTCTGGTACGATACTGTCGTATTCAGTCCGGAATATTTAGGTTATCTTGTTGGACGGTTGGGTGCTGACCGGATTGTGGCGGGGACGGATGGGCCGACCGAGATTGGGCAGACTAATCTGGGTGGGTTTATTGCCGCGACGGGAATTAATGCAGCGGACCGGAAACGAATTGGTGGCGGCAATGCGTTGGGTTTGTTTGCCAGGGCCTAACCGGGCCTGATCGTGAAGACAGAATTTAATCTTTCTCCGCCGCAGGGCTGGGAATTGTGATGACGAGGACAGGACATGGTTAAGACGGCTGTTAAACTCGACGATAAATTTACCCAGGATCATGGCCGGGTCTACATCTCGTCGAACCAGGCGCTGGTACGACTGCCGATTATGCAACGCCAGCGCGATATTGCGGCGGGGTTGAATACGGCCGGTTATATTACCGGGTACCGCGGTTCACCGATTGGCGTGTACGACACGAATTTGTGGGCTGCCGCGGATCACCTGAAGGAAAATCACATCCGGTTTCAGCCTGGTGTGAATGAGGAGACGGCGGCTTCTACCATTCGCGGCACGCAATGGCTGAGCTACTACAAGGAAGCCAAATACGACGGCGTGTTCTCGATTTGGTACGCCAAAAACCTGGGCGTGGATCGCGCGTTTGAAGTTTTGCGGCAAGGTAACCTTGAAGGCTCCGCCAAGAACGGTGGCGTGCTGGTTGTGGGTGCCGATGACGTTGGCGGCAAGTCCACGGTGACGGCGACTTCGTCTGACCCCGTGTGGCGCGCGGCGTTGATGCCGATTCTGTATCCGTCGAACACGCAGGAATATTTGGACTTTGGGCTGTATGGGTTTGGCCTGTCGCGTTATGCGGGCGTGTGGACTGGGTTCAAGGTGGTTACGGATACGATCGAGCTGACGTCAACGATTGACGTGAATCCGGAGCGCTCGCGCATTATTCTGCCGGCGGATTTTCAGATGCCGCCGGGTGGGTTGAATAAGATTAAGGGCGATATTGCGCCGTTGCCGATTGAGCGGCGGTTGGTGGAGTTCAAGCTACCGGCCGCGCAGGCGTTTGCGCGGGCGAATAATCTCGACAAGATCATCCTTGATGGTGAGCGCCGCGAGCTGGGTATCGTGACGGCGGGCAAGCCTTACCAGGATGTGCGCGAGGCGTTGAACGAGCTGGATATTGATGAGAACCGGGCGCGTGTCCTGGGCATCCGGCTGCTCAAGCTGGGCATGATTTATCCGGTGGAGCCGCATGTGGCGACGGATTTCTCCGTCGGCCATAAGGAGATCCTGGTTGTTGAGGAGAAGAGCGCGTTTATTGAGGAACAGCTGATCTCCTTGCTGTACCATACCGAAGCGACGCGCCGGCCGCAGGTAACCGGCAAGAAGGACGAGAAGGGCGAGCGGCTGATCCCCGATTTCGGCGAGACCTCCGTGGCGCTGCTGGTGGATGTGCTGAGCCGCCGTATTGAGGCGCTGGGCCTGGCGGATGACCGGCTGAAGGAGCGCATTGCGCGCATTCGGGAGCGCCGCAATAACGTGCAACCGATTAAGCAAACGGGCTTGGTGCGGACGGCGTTTTTCTGCTCGGGTTGCCCGCATAATACCTCGACGCGTACGGTTGACGGCAGCCTGACGTTTGCGGGTGTTGGCTGCCACGGGTTGGCGGCAATGTTCATGCCGGACCGGCCGACCGAATGGGCGGTGCAGATGGGCGGTGAGGGCACGCTGTGGGCGGGGTTGTATCCGTTCGTGGATGTACCGCATGCGTTCCAGAATCTCGGCGATGGCACGTATTTCCATTCGGGGATTTTGTCGATCCGTACGGCGGTCGCTTCCGGGGCGAATTTGACCTATAAATTGCTGTATAATGACGCCGTGGCGATGACCGGCGGGCAGCCGGTGGATGGCAAATTGAGCGTCGAGGCGATGGCTAACCAGGTGTACTGGGAAGGCGTGAAGCCGATTGTGATTGTGACCGACGAGCCGGATAAATATCCGTCGGATATTAAGTGGCCGCCGGGAACGACGATCCGGCATCGGCGCGATCTGGAAGACGTGCAGCGCGAGATGCAGAAGCTGCCGGGTGTTTCGGGGCTGATTTATGACCAGACCTGTGCCGCCGAGAAGCGCCGCCGCCGCAAGCGCAAGACCTTCCCGGACCCGGCGAAGCGTTTGTTCATCAACCAGGAAATTTGTGAAGGCTGCGGCGATTGCACGAAGAAATCGAACTGCGTGAGCGTACAGCCAGTGGATACCGAGTTTGGCCGCAAGCGGAAGATTGATCAGTCCAGCTGCAACAAGGATTTTTCCTGCCAGGACGGATTCTGCCCGTCGTTCGTGAGTGTGCTGGGTGGTTCCGTGCGTAAGTTTGGCTCTGTGTTCAAGGACGCTGAACTAGCTGAATTGTTCAAGACCTTGCCGGTGCCGGGTACGCCGGTAGAGAAGCCGGTTTATAACATCGTGCTGACCGGTATTGGTGGGACGGGCGTGCTGACCGTGGCGGCGATTGCCGGCATGGCGGCGCATCTGGACAACAAGGGCTCCAGCGTTATGGATATGACGGGGATGGCGCAGAAGGGCGGCTCCGTGTTGAGCCATATCCGGATTGCGAACTCGCCGGATGCGCTGCATGCGCCGCGGTTATGGTCGGGGTCTGCAGACCTGGTGCTGGGTTGCGACCTGGTGGTGACGGCGAGCGCGCAGACGTTGGATATGGTCTCGCCCGATACGCGGATTGTGGTGAACAGCGACATTGTGCCGACGGCGCAGTTCCAGTCGAACAATGCGATTCAGCTGAACCCGGATGCGCAGCTTGACGTGCTGCGCGGAATTGTCGGGCAGCCTCATCTGGCAAACTTGCCAGCGACCTCCATCGCCACACGGTTGATGGGCGATAGCATTACCACGAACATGTTCATGTTTGGGTTTGCCGTGCAGAAGGGGTTGGTGCCGCTTTCGGTCGAGTCGATTGAGGAAGCCATCAAGCTGAACGGCTCGCAGGTGAAGGCGACCTTGCAGGTGTTCAACTGGGGCCGCATGGCTGCGCATGATGAGGCGAAGCTGGAAGAGTACCTGGCGAAATGCGGCGTTGAGGACACGGCGGAGCCGGTGTCACTGACGCTGGACGCGCTGATTGAACGGCGCGTAAAGCATCTGACCGATTACCAGAATGCTGGCTGGGCCGAGCAGTATCTGGATTTTGTTAAACAGGTGCGTAAGGCCGAGACGGCCGCTGTGCCGGGTGGCGAGCTGAAAGTGACGGCCTCGGTCGCGCGGTATTTGAGCAAGCTGATGTCCTACAAGGACGAATACGAAGTCGCGCGGCTTTATACCAATGGCGATTTCATCAAGCGCCTGAAACAACAGTTCGAAGGTGACTTCAAGCTTGAGTTCAATATGGCGCCGCCGATTATCGCCCGGCCGCGTAAGCCCGGTGGTGAGCCGCAGAAGATTGCCATCGGCGGCTGGATGTTCAACGTGTTGAAGGTGATGGCGAGACTGAAGGGGCTGCGTGGCGGAGCGCTCGATGTGTTCGGGCGGACGGCTGAGCGCCGGATGGAACGCCGGTTGATTGGCGAATACCGCGGCCTGATCAACAGCGTGCTGGGGCAGTTGACGCCGGCGACGCAAAGCGTGGTGACGCGTATTGCCGACCTGCCGGAAATGATCCGTGGCTATGGCGCGATCAAAGATGGCAACGTTACGCAGTTCGAGGCGGAGAAGCAGAAGCTGCTGGCGGAACTGAGCAAGGGACCGGCGGCACTGGCGGCTTAAGGCCAGTGGTTTTTGCGGGCTGAGGGGTAAGTAAGGCCAGGGGGCTCTGCCCCTTGGAACCCCGCCAGCGGCACCGAGGGTTAGTCGGTTAGGAGCAGGGAGTCCGGGTTTTCGATTTTGTCGTCGGGGCCTTGTTTGGTCTGGTTGTTCATTTCGATCAGGCGCAATTTCATGCGGTGTAGGATGTCCTCGGCGACGAGGATTTCCTCGTTGGTCATACCACGCATGGTGTCCTGGTTGAGGCTGGTGGCGCGTTCCTGCATCAGGCTGAGCAGGGAGCGGCCGGCGGCGGTCATTTCGATTCGCTTGGCGCGGCGGTCCGTGGGGTCTGCCTTGCGGGCGACGTAGCCGTTGGCTTCCAGACGGTCTAGCAATCCTCCCAGGGCGACTTTGCCGATGTCGAGCACTTTGGCAAGTTCGGTCTGCATGGTTGGTTCGCCGTCGTGGCGGGAGAGGTTGGCAAGGACCCACCACTGCGAGCGGGTAATTCCTAAGGGCTTAAGTGCGTTATCGATGACGGTGCGTCGCAGACGCGAGACGTCATGTACCAAAAAGCCCAACCGGAATTGCCCAGGTTTGAGAGTAATTTTTGCCCCAGCCATTTAGCGAAACCCCTAAAGTGAGTCTAATCCTAGAATTTAGGTTAAAGTTAGTTTTGAAACAATAGTGTAACAACGGTACACAAGTATAGTCTAAATTGCCGCTGAACGTAAGTAGTGTGCTTGCACATAATTTTGCATGCGATATCCAGCTGGTGATAGGTTATACTTAAGCTGGGAAGTGGAATTTCAGCGGCATTTCGTGGTTCGTTATTGCTTTTTAGGTTGCTCTGGCTCTGGTCAGCGTTGCCACGCCAAACAAAGAACACTAGTGCATTATATGGACGTATATGACATATTGACCCTCTAGGCAAGACTGCATATACGAATTGGATAATGGTTGAGCCCGGCGCGTGGCCCGCTTCACCAAGCAGCAAAAACAACGGGAGAAAGCGATGCTGACGGACCTCGATGAAAGCCTGCATCATCAGGCGCCGTTGACGTTTGATCATGTGAATACCACGGATCATCGCTTTTATGACCGGCAGTTGATGGGCGGGTTTCGCCCGGACGGCGAGGCGGCGTTTCTCTCAGGGATTACCTATTTCAAGAACATGAATGTGGCCGAGGGGTTCCTGATGGTTCAGGCGCGGTCGGCCAAGCAGTATAATGTGCGGTTCACCAAGCAGTTGCGGCCTTTGACGGAGAGCCGGGCGCAGATCGGGCCGCTTTCGCTTACCGTGGTGGAGGCGTTCAAGGAGCTGCGGTTTGTGCTGGAGGCGGGCGAGGGTTACCCGCTGGCGATGGATATTACCTATCGCGCGGCGCTGCCGGCGCGGCTGGAGCATCCGCATAACGACCGCATGGATGGGCGGCTGCATACGGATTATCTGCGGTATAACCAGCTGGGGCAGATTAGCGGCTGGATTGATGTTGAGGGTGAGCGGTTTGATGCGGCGGATTGGTTCGGCTGGCGGGACCATAGCTGGGGCGTGCGCCCTGGGGTTGGCGGGTTTGAGCCGCAGACGGGGACGGCCGTGGGCGGGGGCGTGGCTTCGGCGTCGCGCACCGGCGGCAAGGGGCTGTTTCTGGTGCATGCCGGATTCTCCAACGGCACGCAGGGCGGCAGCATTCAGTTGATTGAGTCGGGTGACGGCAAGCGGATTTATACCGAGGGAGAGGTGCGCGAGGCGGGCGGCGAGGAGATTGCCGTGACCAGCATTACGCATGATGTGGTGTTCAAGCCGGGCACGCGGGTGTTCGACACCATGGCGCTGGATCTGGGTCTGGCGAATGGCGAGACGTGGACGCTGCGGGCGAAGTCTGTTGGGCGGCCCTGGGTGTATCGCGGTGGTGGGTATGACAGCGGGTTTAATGATGGCAAGGGCCAGGGCGTTTACCGCAGCAAGGAATTGATGATCGAGACGGAGGTTTATGACATATCCGACCCCGAGCTGGTGGGGTTCCCCGATGGTACGCGCGGCAAGACCAAGCACCGCGAGCAGCTGGCGGTTTGCGAGATTAATGGCGTGACGGGGTCCGCCTATATGCCGATGTTTGCCATTGGCGATTTAGTTCAGCTTAAGGGCCAAAAATGATCAACGAAGCATCGCTGCAAAGCTATTTCCAGAAGCACCTGGGTGCGGACACGCAGGTGGTTAAGGTAAAGCAGACGTTTCCGGGGATTTCCCGCCAGACCTACTTAGTGTGGACCAAGGAGGGGAATGCCGAGGGGAGCTATATTTTCCGGACCGATTCCAAGGGCGGGCCGATTTGCCCGGTGCCGCTGGAGTATGAGTGGAAGGTGATGTCCAAACTGTTCAAGACGGTGGTGCCGGTGGCCGAGCCGTTGTGGTTTGAGCAGGCGCCGGAGGTGACCGGGGGCCGGCCGGTGATGGTGCGGCGGATGGTTGATGGCTCCAACGAAATTCCGGGCCTGTATGACGAGGGTGCGGCGGCGGCGGCGCGGCGGCAGCGGGTTGCGTTTGAGCATGCCGAGCGGCTGGCGGCGCTGCATACGCTGGATTTGGAAGCCAACGGGTTTACCGAGTTTGTCGATCTGCCGCCCTCGGCTGAGTTGGCCTCGCGGCATGATTTCGAGCGTTGGACCGGGCTGTGGTACAAATTGCGCACCGACCCGATGCCGCTGGTGACCGAGGCGGCCTATTGGCTGGAGGAAAACCTGCCCAAGAGTGCGGCAAGGATTTCCTTGTGCAAGGGCAATAACGGCATGGGCGAGGAGATCTGGAAGGACGACAAGATCGCCGCGCTGAGCGACTGGGAGTTGGCGTTTGCGGGTGATCCGGCGCAGGATTGGGCGATGTCCCAGGGCATGCTGACGCTGGGCGATGCGAAGGCGACGATTGCGCATTACGAGGCGGCGGCGGGGTTCTCGATTGATCAGTCGAGTCTGGATTTTTACCGGGTGTGGGAAGTGTGGAAAGCGGTGCCGACGTTGAACAACGGGCTGCGCAGCTTTTTGGATGGCACGGACAAGAGCGTGGCGCGGTTGAACCTGGGATATGGGCGGGTGAAATTGTTCGAGCAGCTGTTGGGCATGATGATTGGGAAGCCGATTGACGAGGCGGCGGCAATTGTCGAGCGCTGGCGCAAGAGCCCGTACCGCCCCGAAAACGCCGCTGCTTAAGGAGAATTGTTATGAAACCATCCGTTGAGCAGATGCTCGAAGCGATGCAGCTGGCGCTGCGGGAAAAAGTGTCGCCGGTTGTCACCGACCAGTGGGCGGCGAGCGCGTTGCGCAGTGTCGATGTGATTTTGAACCATCTGCAGGCGCGCACGCCGGTGGAAGGGCCGATGCTGTATGAGGATAACCGCGACCTGGCGGCGGTGCTGGATGGGGCGGGCGGGTTGAGCCTGGCGGGGGAGGTGAGCAGCGAGGGCGCGGTGCTGACCGAGGCGCTGGCGGGGTTTGCCGCGGATGTGGTGGCGATGGCGCAGGGGTATCCGGCGGTTGCGGTGTTGTCGGCGCTGAATGTGCGTGGGCGGTTTTTGTTGGATGACCTGCTGCGGGTTTGCCATGCGCGTAAGGGCCAGGAGGCGGCTGAGCAGCTGCATGTGGCACTGCGGGCGTATCTGGACCGGCATGTTGAGCGCGAGCAGCCGTTCTTCTTCCCGACCTATGTGGGGCGGCCGGTATGAGCGGGTTGGACAACCGGGGGGGGGCGCAACTGCGGGCGGTGCTCGCGGCGTTCCGTGAGGAGGTGAAGCCTGAACTTACCTCGCCGCAGACCAAGTTCCGGGCCGAGTTGATTGATATGTTGCTGACCCGGCTTGCCGCCGAGGCGGATGGCGGGGATGCCGGGGAGTTGTTCTGGGATGACGTGGGGAGCTTGCTGGGGCAGGCGCCGGCCAATGATGCGCAGGCGCGTAACCAGGCGCTTGCTGATTTGTTGGGGCATGCGCAGGGCGGGGATGACAAGTTGGTGGCGTTGATTGCCGCGATTGCCGCCGGTGAATGCAAGCGCCGGGTTGCGCTGGAAGAACGGGTTGCGGAGAATTTGCGGGTTTTGAAAACGGGGCCTAGCTCGGTTGGTGAGCTTGCGATTTCGCCGGAGGATGTGACTGGGTATTTGCGCGGGCGTTTTCCGGAAGACGCCGGCATTACCGCGACGCGGGTGACGGTGGTGCCAGGTGGGCGCTCGAAGGCGACGATTTTGATTGAGTTCACCACCGCTGACGGTCCGCACGAGATTGTGGTGCGCAAGGATTTCGAGCTGGGGTCCGCGGGGATTTCAGTTAGTGAAGAATATCCCGTGATTTGTGCCGCCTGGGAGGCGGGCTTGCCGGTGCCGCAGCCGTTGTGGCTGGAGGAGCAGAGGAGCGCGATCCGCGGCAAGTTCATCGCGTTCAGCAAGGTCCGTGGTAAATCGATGGGGACGTTGTTCGCCAGTGATGCCTCGCCGGCGTTTTTGCGGGAGTTTGCCGCGACGTTGGCCAAGCTACATGCGGTGGATATCGAGAAGTCAGGCTTGGGTGATCGGCTGCGCTGGGCGCGGGCGGAGCATCCGGTGCGCGCGCTGATTGATCATTTTTACGACCGCTACCGCCTGTTGCCGCCTGATCCGCTGATGGATGCCGCGTTTGCGCATTTGCGGCTGGCGATGAAGGACATCGGCAATGAACGCGCGCTGGTGCATGGCGATGCCGGGTTGCACAATACGATGGGCGACGGCGACCATTTGACGGCGCTGCTTGACTGGGAGTTTTCGCATACGGGCGATCCCGCCGAGGATCTGACGTATTGCAAATATCTGGTGGAGCGGCTGATCCCGTGGGATGAGTTCATGGCGGTGTATATCGCGGCCGGCGGGCGGCCTGTTTCCGAAGCGCGGATGCAGTTTTTCACGCTGTGGCGGACGCTGCATCTGGCGATTCATACCGGGACGGCGAAGCTGGCGTTTGATAGCGGCGCGGACCAGGATTTGCGCAAGGCCGCGATTGGCTACAACACGTTTCCCAAGCAGTTGCGCGATCTGGCGTTTGATCTGGCCAGATATACGGGTGGGAACAAGGCGTGACCGATCGGTCCACGACCGGGCCTTCGTCGCACATTTACGTCTCGCAAAGGCTGCGGCTGCATTATGCTGATTGGGGAAATTCTAAGGCGCCGCCGTTGCTTTTACTGCATGGCTCGCGTGACCATTGCCGTAACTGGGATTGGGTGGCGCAGGATTTGTGCCGGGATTTTCACGTTATTGCGCCGGATTTGCGCGGGCATGGCGATAGCGCCTGGACCAATGACGGGCAGTATTCCATGGCGGCCTACGTATATGATCTGGCGCAGCTGATTCATCAGTTGAAGCTGGCACCGCTGGCCATTGTGGCGCATTCGCTCGGCGGCAATATTTCGCTGCGTTATGCTGGGCTGTATCCGCAGAATGTGAGCCGGCTGGTGGTGATCGAGGGCATGACTTCGATGCCGAATGGGCCGGTGGAGGCGCAGCCGGAGAAGGTGGTGCCGCGGATGGTGGATTGGCTCGATGAGCAGCGCAGGCTCTCGGCAAGGTTGCCCAAACGGTATGCCACCATTGACGAGGCGTTTCAGCGTATGCATGCGGAGAACAAGCATCTCTCCGAGGCGCAGGCGCGGCATCTGACGTATCATGGTGTCAGCCAGAATGAGGATGGCACGTTCAGCTGGAAGTTTGATAATTACGTGCGGGCGTTTCCGCCGAACGATCTGGCGCCGGCGGAACTGGCGCATTTGTGGAGCCGGATTACCTGCCCGACACTGCTGGTTTACGGCAAGGACAGTTGGGCGACGCCGCCGGACCAGGATGGACGGATGGTGCATTTCCAGAATGCGCGGCTGGATGTTTTTGAACATGCCGGGCACTGGGTGCAGCATGACCGCACGCCGGATTTTATTAAGACTGTGCGGGCGTTTTTGGCTTAAGTGGGTTGGACCGCGGCAACTACGGTTGCCGCGGTCACGTTTGCGGGCCTCAGACGGAGAGAAAGACTTCCTCGTCCTTCACTTCAACCGGGTAGGTTTTAAGAGCGACCATGCAAGGCAGCGCGGTTGGCTCGCCGGTGCGGATGTCGAAAGCGCCGTCGTGCCAGGAGCAGATGACATTGAATTTTTCGACGTAGCCATCCTCAGACAGCGTTGCGGCGCCATGCGTGCAGATGTTGTCGGAGGCGTAGACTTTGCCTTCGACGAGGTACACGGCAAAATTGCCGGCGCCCGCCACTTCGGCGTGGAAGATCTCGCCTTCTTCAAGGTCCGACAGCTGACAAACTTTTACCAGTGTTTGTCCTGAATTCTCTGAAGTCACGGCTGATCCTTTTTCATAAAGCTGGGGGGTGGAATACAATAGAGCGGGGCTTGGTACAATGGAAGATATGGGCGTGGGAGCCGTCTGTTAAAGTATGCCCTGGAACAATGGGCCGCCATAGGTGGTGCCGAGTTCGGGCTTGAATTTGGCCAGGAAGGGCGCGGGCACGGCGCCGAACATGTGTACCTTGCTGGTGACCAGGGGGAGGATTTTGGACATTTTTGGGCCGGAATTTGTCATGTGGGCGGCCAGGGCCTGGGCGTCATCGTAGATGTCCAGCACCAGGCATTCGGTGCCGGATTCGTTGAGGAACCATTCGTAGCCGCTGGTGCCGGGCTCGGTGCGGGCGACGTGGGCGAAGCAGTCCTCGGCCAGTTCGCGGAACAGGGCTTCCTGGCCCGGATGGACGGAAAAGCGGGCAATGGCGAAGATCTTGGTATCCGGCCCGGAGCTGGCGGTGCCGGGGGCGGGGGTTTGGAGTTTGCCTTGGAAGCGGGGGCCGGCGTGCTCCGCGTTGGGGAAGCGCTTGGTGTACTGGGCGAATAAATCAGTGGGCATGTCGCCGGCGAATTTGATTTTCAGCGTGGAGTGGGCGAGCAGGGCGGGCATGGTTTTGCCGACCATCTTGCCGTGATGGTTGAGGCCGGCGACGCCGTCATAGATTTCGATGACGAAGGCCTGGGTGCCGTCGGGGGAGATGAACCACTCATAGGCCTGGGTGCCGGTGAGGTCGGCTTTGGCGGCTTCCATGCACGCCTGGGCTTTTTCCTTGAAAGCCTCGGTCTCGCCGGGGTTGATGAAGAAATGCACGATGCCGAAGAGTTTTTCCGCCATGGGAGGCTCCTGATTAAACCGAGGTTGCGCCGTCGACCGGGAGGGCGACACCGTTGACGAAGCTGCTCTCGGACGAGGCGAGCCACAAGACCGCGTTGGCGACTTCCTCGGGCAGGCCGACGCGCTGCATGGGGATGCGGGCGGTGAGCATGGCGAGTTTCTCCTGCGCATTGGCGAAACCGTTGGTGACGAGGTCGGTCATGATGAGGCCGGGGCAGACCGCATTTACGCGGATGTTGCGGGCGGCGTATTCGAGGGCGACGGATTTGGTCATGCCCAGCACGGCGTGTTTGCTGGCGTAATAGGCCGAGGAGCGGGGGCCGCCGCGCAGGCCGGCGAAGGAGCTGCAATTGATGATGGCGCCGCCGCCGGCTTTGAGGATTTCGCGGATTTCGTATTTCATCGAGAGCCAGACGCCGCGCACGTTGACGGCCATGACGCGCTCGAACGTGTCCTCCTCGGCATCGGCGATGTCGGTGGTGACGTCACCGGGGATGCCGGCGTTGTTGAAGGCGACGTCGAGGCGGCCAAAGCGGGCGACGCAGGCGGCGACCATGGCTTGTACCGAGGCGGAGCTGGTGACGTCGGTTTCCACGAAGTCGGCCTCGCCCCCGGCGGCGTTGATGGCGGCGACGGCTTGCTCGCCCTCGGCGCGGCGGCGGGCGGCGATCATCACTTTGGCGCCTTGGCCCGCGAAGGCATGGCCCGCGGCGAGACCGATCCCGGCGTTGCCGCCGGTGATCAGGGCGACTTTGCCGTCGAATCGCATCCGCGTGTTTGCCATGATTGGATTTTCCCCTGATTATTAACTAGCGCACGATCTGAAAAAACTCATTCCGCACGCTTGCTTAAAATGTGCGCTACTTTATCATACACATCCATGCTTGCAAGCCAAGCCGCAAGGCGGGCTGCGATTCGGGGGAAGGGAACAACCAGATGGTCAAAGAGTATAAAACGCTCCGCTATGAGGTCGACGGGCCGATTGCCAAGTTGACGCTGACCCGGCCGGAAATATTGAACCGGATGGATGATGTGACCTCCGAGGAGGTGGTGCATGTGATCGAGAGCCTGCGCCGCCCTGGCGATGTGCGGGTGCTGATTATCGCTTCGACCGGCACGACGTTCTCGGCTGGTGGCGATTTGGATGAGGTGCGCCGGCTGATCAGCGATTTTGACCGCCGGATGGATGCTTATGACACCGGCCGCCGGCTGATCTACGGCATGGGCGAGATTACCGTGCCGGTGGTGGTGGCGTTGCAGGGCGATGTGTTCGGCCTGGGTACGTCGATGGCGCTGTCAGGTGATATTATTATTGCCAGCAAGAATGTGCGCATCGGCGACCCGCACGTGAAGGTGGGCCTGGTGGCGGGCGATGGCGGCTGCCTGGTGTGGCCGGCGGCGTTTGGCATGGCGCGGGCGAAGCGGCATTTGCTGACGGGTGACCCAATTGGCGCGGAAGAGGCTTACCGGCTGGGCGGCGTGACGGATTTGGTGGAAACGCCCGAGGAAGTGCTGCCGCTGGCGGAGAAATTGGCCGCGAAAATCGCAGCACTGCCGCCGGTCGCCGTGCAGCTGACCAAGCGCTCGCTCAACCATGTGATGCATAAGGCGGCGGTGGATGGCTTTGAGTTCTCCATGGCGCTTGAACAATACGCGATCACCACCACCGACCTTGTGGAAGGGCTCGATGCGTTCAAGGAAAAACGCAAACCGGTGTATCGCAATCGCTGAGCCGGGCGGGGACGAGTAAGGCGATGCACCCGCGCGACCAGCTTGCCGCGAATCCTGACCGCCCGGCGCTGATAATGGCCGGGAGTGGGGAGGTGATTACGTTCGCCGAGCTGGACCGGCGGGCGAACCGCTGCGCGCAGTTGTTCCGCAAGCTGGGGCTGAAGCCGGGGGACCGGGTGGCGTTCTGGCTGGAGAATAATGCGCGGTTTTTCGAGATCTGCTGGGGCGCGCATAATGCCGGGCTGCTGTATGTGCCGATCAGCTCGCGCCTCACGGTGGGCGAGGCGGCGTATATTGCGCGCGATTGCGATGCGAGACTGGTGATTGCCTCGGCGGCGTTGCAGGCCGAGGCGCTGGCGGCGGAGCTGGGGCCGGAGATTGCGGTGCTGGTGACAGGCGCGCCGGGTGGGTTTGATGAGGCGGTGGCGGGGATGCCCGATACGCCGATTGCCGATGAGGTGCGCGGGGCGGCGATGGTGTATTCGTCGGGCACCACAGGGCGGCCAAAGGGGATTTCGCCTGATTTGGAGCCGGTGAGGATTGATGTGCCGCCGGCGGTAACCGCGACGGTGGTGCGGCTTTATGGGTTTGATAACGAGACGGTGTATCTTTCCACGGCGCCGCTTTATCACACAGCGCCGCTGAAATTCACCATGTCGGTGCAGTCGGTTGGTGGCACAGTGGTGGTGCTGGAGAAGTTTGACGCGGCGGCGGCGCTGGCGGCCATTGAGAAATATCGCGTGACGCATTCGCAATGGGTGCCGACGATGTTCGTGCGCATGCTGCATTTGCGCGAGAGCATGCAGGGGCATGATCTGTCCTCGCACCGTGTCGCGATTCATTCGGCGGCACCTTGCCCGGTGGCGGTGAAGGAGCAGATGATCGACTGGTGGGGGCCGATTGTTTACGAATATTACGGCGGTTCGGAAAGCGTTGGCATGTGTGCCATCGAGCCGCTTGAATGGCTGCGCAAAAAGGGCTCGGTGGGGCGGCCTTCGCGCGGAAAAATTCATATTCTGGGTGAGGATGGCGAGGAACTTGGCGTTGGCCAGGTCGGGAATGTTTATTTCGAGGGCGGCAGCGCCTTTGTGTATCACAAGGACGAAGCCAAAACCGCGCGGGCGAAAACGCATGCGGGCTGGGGCACGTTTGGCGATATTGGGTATGTTGATGCGGACGGCTACCTCTTCCTCACCGACCGGCGCGATTATGTGATTAATGTCGGGGGTGTGAATATCTATCCGCAGGAGGCGGAGAATCTGCTGTCCATGCATCCGAAGGTGCTGGACGTGGCGGTATTCGGCGTGCCGCATGCGGAATATGGCGAAGAGGTGAAGGCCGTAGTTTCTGTGCGGGCGCCGCATGTGGCCGGGCCCGAACTGGCGGAGGAGTTGATCGCCTATTGCCGGGCGCATCTAGCGGCGAACAAATGCCCGAGATCCGTTGATTTTGAGAGCGACATGCCGCGCGAGCCGACGGGGAAATTGCTGAAGCGCCTGTTGCGGGCGCGGTATTGGCCGCACGAAACCAAACAAAAACAAAAGGCAGGATGACATGAACGAACCTGAATTACTCACGGAAATTGATGGGCCGATTGCCCGGATCACCTTCAACCGGCCGCAGGCGCGCAATGCGCTGACCGCGGTGATGGTCCACGACATGGCGGCGTTTTTGCAAAAAATCGAGCATGATCCGGCGGTGCGCTGCGTGATTATGACGGGTGCTGGCGAGCATTTCATGGCGGGCGGCGATGTCGCGGGGTTTGGCGAGGCGCTGAATGCCACGCCGGCGGAACGGGAGGCGGATTTTATCCGCCGGGCGAAGGGCGCTTTGCCGGTGTTCGAGGTGCTGGAGCGCCTGAATAAGCCATTGATTGCCAAGGTGCGCGGGGCCGTTGCGGGGGCCAGCATTTCCTGGGTTGCGGCGGCGGATTTTGTGCTGCTCTCCGATACCGCGCTGTTCGTGTTCGCGCATATTCATCTGGGTGCCAGCCCGGATGGCGGGTTGACCTGGCATCTGCCGCGTGCGGTGGGGCTGCGCAAGGCGAAAGAGCTGGTGCTGCTGGGCGGGCGGTTGAACGCGCAAGAAGCGCTGGCCGCCGGGCTGGGCAACCGGATTGTGCCCAATGCGGAGCTGGATGCGGAAACCGAGGTGCTGGCGAAGCGACTGGCCGAGGGGCCGAGCGTTGCCATCGGCCGCAGCAAGCTGCTGCTCAACCAGGCGTCGGCGAATTCGCAAAGCCGGCAGATGGAACTGGAGGCGGAGTCGTTTGGCGCCTGTGCCGCGACCGAGGATTTCGTCGAGGGTGTCACGGCGTTCACGGGCAAGCGTAAAGCGGCATTCAAAGGCCGTTGATCTTCCAAGGATTTTGAATATGGCGAAGATTTTAGACGGCATCCGGGTGCTTGACGTCACGCGCTATGTGGCGGGCCCGGCGACGACGGCGCTGCTCTCGGACCTTGGCGCGGATGTGATACGCATCGAGCCGCCGGGCGGTGGCGAGGACCGCACGCCGCTGCCGTTTGCCGAAGGGTTTCATGGTGGCGTGGGCTTTACGCAGGTTGGACGCAACAAGCGCGGGATCACGCTTGATCTGGCTTGCGAGCGCGGCAAGGCGGTGTTTGAAAAACTGCTGCTGACGGCTGACATTGTGGTGGCTAATTTGCCGCCGCGCTCGGTTGTGTCGCTGGGTATTGATTATGAGCGGCTGAGCGCGATCAAGCCCGATATCATCTTTGTGCATTTGACCACCTTTGGTAGCGAAGGGCCGTATGCCGACCGGCTGGGCTTCGATGCGATTGCGCAGGTGATGAGCGGTATGGCGCATCTCTCGGGCGATGCCGGCCGGCCGATGAAGAACGCGGCGGCGTGGGTCGATATGAGCACCGGATTCATCGGCGCGTTCGGTGCGCTGGCGGCGTTGCGCCACCGGGATGCGACCGGAGAGGGGCAGAAGGTGGAAGCAAACCTGCTGCAAACCGCGATGACGATCGGGAATTATTTTCTCATTGACGAGGATTTTAATCATTATGGCCGCGAGGGGACGGGCAACCGCGCGCAATCCGGTGGGCCGGCTGACCTGGTGCGGACCAAGGACGGCTGGGTGTATGTGGTGGCGCTGGGCAACCCGATGTTCAAGCGGTTTGCGCGGATGATTGGGCGGGAAGAGGAGTTGCTGGGCGACCCGCGCTACCAGTCTGACGAGAGCCGCGCCGAGCATGGCGATGCGTTGAGTGCGGTGGCCACCGAGTGGTCCTCGCAACTGACGACGGAAGAGGCTTTGGTGCAGCTGGGGAAATTCAACATTCCGGCGGGGCCGTTGCTGACACCTAAGCAGGCACTGAATGACCCGCATGTGGCGGCGCAGTTTGTGCAGCGTGTTGAGGTTGAGGGGTTGTCCAAGCCCGTGCCGTATATCCGTTCGCCTGTGATGTTTAGCAAAACCCCTGCGGAAATCGTGAAAGGGCCGCCCCGGCCGGGCGAGGACAATGCCGCAATTTTGGGGGAAGCAGGTTTTACGGCGGAAGAAATTGCCGCCTTGGCCGCTGACGGGGTAATCTGACGCGTTGAAAGTTGGGGTTCCAGGGGCAGGTTACTTAACCCCGGAGATCAACCCGTATTGATACACTGGTCCGCCGAGCGGGCGGGGGAAGCCTAGGGCTGCGATGCACAGCAGGTCGATATCGCCGGTGGAAGTGGCGGCGCCGGAGGCTACGAGTTGTGCCGCGGTATCTGCGAGGGCGGCGATGACCGGCGGCGGGAATTGGCGTGGCGTGCTACCGGTGTTTGCGGTTGCGGCGCGCAGTTGCTGGCTGAGTTGGCAGCCGCGGCCGATGACTGTGGCGCGCCCGAGGGGGCGGACGAGGCGGACGACGGCGGCGAGGATGCCGGAATCTTGTTCCGTGGGTGTGGCGATTTCGACTAGCCCGTTAGGATTGCCATGAAGAATTACCGTAAGTGCGTTTGGCGCCGAGGTTTCCTCAGGGCCGATTGCGTGTAGGGCGACGGCGCCGTCCGGCCGGATTTCGATGCCAGCCTCACGGGCGATTTTTGCGAGAGTTTCCGCGCGTGATCCGCTCAATGCGAGCGAAGTGATCCGTTGCGGGAGTTCCGCGACTTTGCCTGCGGCGCGTTCCGCGAAGAACAGGTGGCGCATGGCTTTGGCTTGCGCTGAATGTTTGCACTCGGTGACGAGTTGGCGTTCGGCTTCCACGCCGGCATCGAAGCCGTGTTCATAGCCGGCAAGCACGGCGGCGATGGCTTTTAGCGGGGCGCTTTCGCCGGGGCGTTCATTGGCTGCGCGTTGTGCGGCGGCGGTGAACAAAGCTTGTGCATCCGCGCTGGCGATGATCGCGTGGTTGCGGGTGCGGCGGATTGGTTTGCCGGTTTGGGATTTTGCCCAGGCGATAGCGGCGGCGCGGAAATCGGTCGCGTTGGTTACCTCGTCGACCAGACCAAGCTGGGCGGCTTCGGCGGTGCCGAGGATGTCGCCGGAAGCCGCGACGTCCAGCGCGCGGGCCAGCGGGATGATGCGCGGCAGGCGTTGCGTGCCGCAGGCGCCGGGGATGATGCCGACTTCCACTTCCGGCAGGCCAAAGCATGCGTCTGGCCCGGCAAGGCGGTAGTGGCAGGTGAGGGCGAGTTCCAGCCCGCCGCCGAGGGCTGGGCCGTGGATGGCGGCTAAGAGCGGCTTGGTTACCTGGTCTATGGCGTCGAGTGCCGCGTGCAGGAAGAACGGCTCGGGGCGTGAGGAGGTGCGCTTGAGGTCCACGCCGGCGGAGAAGGCGCGGCCGGCGCCGACGAAGAGGATTGCCGCGATGGCGGGGTCGTGCTCCAGCTGCGCCATCAGGCTGGCGATGCCGTCGCGCATGGTGTCGTATAGTGCGTTTACCGGCGGGTTATTCAGCTCGATGATGGCGAGGTTGCCGTCGACGGCAAAGCGGAGCGGCGCTTCGCCGTCAGGTGTTGAGGTCACGCGCCGAGTTTCCGCAGATCCTGTTTCGGATCCGCAAGCAGGGCCGAATCGACGGAGGCGCGTTTTTCGACCAGTCCCTGGGCGAAGCGCATGTCCTTCGCCTGGTTAATGCCGAGTGCGCCGAGCACGACCCCGGCTTCATTTTGGTAAATGAGCATGAATTTGCGGCTTTTGGCCTCGCCGCGCAGGGTGGTGGTGCCGGTGCCGATATTGCCGACGGTTTGCAGCTTCACGTCATATTGATCGGACCACATGCCGGACACGGCGGCGTAGGCCTCGTGCTTGCCCAGCATGTTGCGGGCAGCGGTGACGGCCTGGTTTTGCGCGTGCTTCCAGTTTTCACTGCGGATATCGCCGGGGCCGAAAGGATTCGGATAGCGGGTGACGTCGCCGGCGGCGTAGATGTCCGGGTCGCTGGTCTGGCAATATTCATTGACAATAACGCCGTCGCGGACAGCGAGGCCCGCCGCAGTGGCGAGCTCGGTGTTGGGCACCACGCCGATGCCGATGACGATGAGGTCGGCTTCCAGATCACCGCGTTTTGTTGTGCTGATACCGGTGGGGGTGAGGCTGACGGAGCCGGCATCAAGCAGCAGGGTGACGCCGTGGCTGGTGTGCAGTTCGGCCATGTAGGCGGACAGATCAGGTGGCAGGATGCGGCTCATGACGCGGTCGGCGAAGTCTACCACGGTGACCTGGCAACCCCGAGTCGCGGCGCTGGCGGCGACTTCCATGCCGATGACGCCGGCGCCGATAATCGCGACGCGGACGCCGGGTTGCAGGCCGGCGCGCAGGTGGCGGGCATCTTCCAGGGTGCGGACGACATAGGCCGGGATGGGCGAGGTTTCCATGCCCGGCAGCGTACGCGCGCGCGCGCCGGTGGTGATGAGCAGTTTCTCGTATTTAATGGGCTCGCCGGAGCCGATTTGCAGGGTGTGCGCGGTGGGGTTAATCGCCATGACCGGTGCTCCCAGCCGGAGTTCGATGCCTTGTTCGGCGTACCAGGACTCGGCGCGCAGATAAAGGCGGTTTTCGGGCGCATCGCCCACCAGCGCTTCTTTCGACAGCGGCGGGCGGTCGTAGGGGACTTCCGGTTCGTCACCAATAAGGAGAATCTGCCCGGCGTAGCCTTCCTGCCGCAACGTGGCGGCTGCCATATCCCCTGCCAAGCTCGCGCCGATAATCGCAATCATGCTAATTTCTCCTCCTGAACCGCCCTGTGACACTGTAATACAACCAAATAATGAGGTTGCGTACTAATTTTGTTGAGAGCGTAACATCTGTCGCTGCCAGGAGCAAGAATCGGCCAGGGACATGCAGGAAGCGGTTAAAAAATGGGGCAAACGCTAGGATGACGGCTTCGGCGATAGGTGCCTCCGACCGGTGGACTTCTGCCAGCGGATATTAAGACCTGGTAGAACCAAGCTGGGTACCAGCAACATGAGAGGGAAGGCTTGAAGGCAAGGTCTAACGGCGGTTGGAAGCGATGCAGGCTGGCGGAATAGCCTGCAAACTCAAGGAAAATCAGGGTTGGGGCTGCGGGCGTGGGCGGCTGATGGCGCGTGGGAAGCTTGTGGACTCGGCAGCGACAAACGGTTAATTGGCCAGATTGTAAGTCACCGTATGGTTGACAACAGTCTATCTAGTGTAATAAACACTTGCGTACTATCGTCGTTCAAGCAAGAATTCACAGGCCATAGCTTGTAGTTACGTCGTCACAAGTGTTGGCGCTATAAGAGGGAGACGCGGACAAGACTGTCGATCTTCAAAGCCGGAAATTACACGTACCTGTTTGCGGTGCCGCGAGGAGGGGGTTTCTCCCCAAGTCTACCGGCGCGCAGTTATTTCGTTGCAGGTTTGTTGAGTTTCTTCGTTCGCTGAATGTGGTTGTTTAGAAGTCTTGAAAACCAACTCGCATTTGTTTTTTTGGGCTGTCGAAAACTATAAGCCATAGAGTCTCTATCGTTTGACCTAAAAACAAAAAGGGTTAGCGAGATACGTCGGGTAAAAAAATCGCCAGCTTTGAACTGGTGGCGTGTAGGATCAACTGGGAAGGGTAAGTTCAATGAAAACAAAAGACGTAACAATTTTAAAACGGCGGCTTATGTCGAGCATTCCGCCGCGCTATGCGCATCTCTCGTCGCTGATGCTGGTTGGCACGGCCGCGGGTGTACTCGCGTTGTCGGCGCCGCATGCTGCACATGCGTACAGCTTTTACAACGGCCAGTATGATGGCAACGAGTTGGAAATCAACCTCGATACAACGGTTGGGTATTCCAATATTTTCCGTGTTAACAATCCGTCCAAGGTCATTCTAGCAGACCCGAACACGGACGACGGCGACCGCAATTTCCAGCATGGCCTTGTTTCCAACGAATTTGAAGTCACCCCGATTTTTGACGTGAAATACGGCAATTACGGCTTCCATGTCAGTGGTGAAGCGTATCTCAACACCGTTTATCTGCAAAAGAACCAGAATGATTCGCCGGGTACGGTCAACCCGATCTCGATTACGAATTACCAAGACTTCACCAGTGCGACGCGTAACCAGAACGGCGAGAATGCCAAGCTGCTGGATGCCTTCGTGTATGGTTCGCAGTATTTTGGCGCGAATAACCAGCAGGAAATCACCGTTAAAGTTGGCCGCCAGACACTGCTCTGGGGGCAGAGCCTGTTGATTGCCGGCGACGGCATTTCCGCCGCGATGGCGCCGATTGACGTTCAGTTCGCGCAGAACAACCCGAACGCATTGGCCTCGCAGGTGTTCCTGCCGACGGCGCAGGCGGTTGTCACCTATCAGCCGAACGCCACATACACAATTCAGGCCTATTACCAGTCGGAGTGGGCACCGGATAACCTGAATGGTGTTGGCTCGTATTTCAGCAGCGCCGACGTTCTGGACAAAGGCGGTCAACGCTACCTGATCGGGCAGGTTTATGGCTATCCGCCGCAGGCCATTGCTGCGTTCCGGGTCAAAGACAACCGGCCGCCGATTGATAACGGCCAGTTCGGTGTCTCGTTGCAGGCGACCCTGGGTAACTGGGATGTTGCTGGTTATGCTCTGCGCTATGACTCCAAGGCACCAACGCTTTTGGAGGGATTGCCTAATCCGACGAAGGGTGTGGGGTCCAACTCTGAAAATGCCGCGAGCTATTGGCTGATCTATCCGCGGGATCTGCAACTGTACGGTGTTTCGGCTTCCACCACGGTTGGTCCAGCAAATGTTGCGGGTGAAATTTCGTACCGTCCGAACGCGCCTTTGGACAGCGTTCCTGCGTTTACAAGTTATCCTTCGAACGCTAACGGTTCTCCGTCCTGGGCGGTTGGCAAGGTGCTGAACGAGCAGATCTCGACGCTGTATGAATCGCCGCCGCTGCCGCTTGATCCGGGTGGATTGTCATTCCTGGGTGAAGTCGTGATGAACAATGTGCTTGGGGTAACAAGAAATAAGGCACTCGTGTCGCCGGGCCGCGAGGCAACTGCTGCTCAGATTGCGTTCCAGTTGACGCCGACTTACTTCTTTGCTGCGGTGCCGAACGTGCAGTGGAACTTCCCGATCGGTTTCGGTATGGGGCTATTTAACCGCTCACAGTATGATGGCACCGGCGGGGAAAACAATGGTGTTGGCCATGTCACCGTGAGTGTTCAGGCGGTTTACAAGCAGACCTGGACCGCGGAAGTGACGTACGAGGATTATCTCGGCGCCCCCAATGCCAGCTATCTTGGGCAAGCCGGGCTCAACGGCGACGCCGATCGTGGCTGGGTCGGCCTTAACCTTACACACACATTCTAAGACTCAGGGAAAAACAACCATGAAAAGAAGAAGTTTTGGTTTGATGAGTGCCGCCAGCGCGGCGGCGGTGAGCGCGGGGATTGGGTTGCCGCAGAAAGCGCGCGCGGCGCTGACGACGGCGGATGCCGATCGGCTCAAGAGTGAACTGACCCCGGTCGGCGCCGAGCGCGCCGGCAATGCGGATGGTTCGATCCCGGCATGGACCGGTGAGAACCTGCCGCTAGAGGGTAGCGGCCCGTGGGGCATTCTGCCGGATTTTTTCGCCAGCGACGCGAAGATTGTCAGCATCAATGCCGCCAATGCGGACCAGTACAAGGACAGACTGACCCCTGGTACGGTGGCGATGATGCAGAAGTATCCGGACTTCCGGATCGATGTGTATCCGACCCATCGTCCCGCGATTGCCACGCAGGAAGTGTATGACAACGCCTATAAGAACGTGACGGGTGCGCAGCCGGCCCCAGGTGGTTCGCGCTTTGGCGTCACCAACGCCTATGGCGCCATCCCGTTCCCGATCCCGGACCCGAATGACGCGAGCGAAGCCGGCGCGCAGATTATCCAGAACCATTCCTTCCGGTGGTTCGGTCCGTACCAGACGCGTAATCTCAGCATTTACACGATGGTCAATGGTCAGCTGGTGCTGGCCACGGGTGATCGTGTGAATCAGTCCTGCCCGTACTACTTCCCCGGCGGGGATGCTGCCTCGTTCGATAGCGGGCCGCACAAGGGGCAGCTGCGTAACTTCCTTGGCCCGGTGTTCGCGCCGCCGCAGTCAAAGGGCCAGAGCTACCTGGAACTGAACACAACGAATCAGCTCGAAAATCCGGTCAAGATCTGGGAGTATCTCGTCGGGCAAGGGCGCGTTCGCCGCGCCCCGGAACTGCAGTACGACACGCCGGAAACGCAGGCCAACGACCTTATCAACTATGACGAAAGCTATGGTTGGTACGGCTCGCAGGACCGTTATGACTGGAAGTGCCTGGGCAAGAAGGAGATGTATATCCCCTACAACAACAACAAGCTGTGGAATGCGACTCCGCAAGAGGCGCACGGGAAGAACTTCATCAATCCAGACCTGGTGCGTTGGGAACTGCACCGCGTGTGGGTGGTTGACGCCACACTGCATGCCGGTGCGCGTAACGTGCTGCCGCACCGCGTGTTCTATGTTGACGAGGATACCTGGACCATCGCGGCGACGGACTCCTTTGATGCGCAGGGCAACCAGCTCCGTGTTGTGCATGTCTTCAACGAAAACCGGCCGGATATTCCCGCTGTTTCAATGGGGACGCCGGCGTTCTACAATTTCCAGTCTGGCGACTATGTTACCGTGCAGGCCCCCTGGAACACGCCGCCGTATGACCAGCCGTACCTGCTGACACCGATTCCGGACAGCACGTTCAATCCGCAAGCCATGGCGGCGGCGGGAGAATACTAAAAGAGTTATTGCTTCCGAGCGATAGTCTAACCAGCGGTGTGCCTCAAACAGGGGTTTTGTTTGGGGCACACCACTTATTTTTTAGCCTAGTGCGTTTGCGATCGGTGAAATGAGTACGATAGATATGCCAATACGCCGCCATTTTACTGTAATTTTAGGCTTGTTGTGCTCGTTGATCTCGGTGCCGCTTTGGGCTGATAATCCGGCGCCGACAGGCGCCAGGCCTCTGGACACGCCGGCAATTGCAGCCAAGGCGCCAGATAGGGTTAATTTGATCGCGATTACGAGAGCCGGTAACCGCCTGGTGGCTGTTGGCGAGCATGGCGTGATTATCTATTCCGACGACAATGGTCAGACGTGGACGCAGGCGAGCGTGCCGGTTAGCGTGCTGCTGACGGCGGTTGGTTTCGCGACACCCACGCAAGGCTGGGCGGCGGGCCATTACGGCGTGATTCTGCACACATCAGACGCTGGTGCCACTTGGCAGGAGCAGTTGAACGGCATTCAGGCGAACCAGTTGACGCTTGACGCGGCAAACCAGGCGGTGGCGCAAGATCCTAATTCGGCCGCCGCGCAGCACGCGTTGCATCGTGCAAATATTTTCGTGGCGGCAGGAGCGGATAAGCCGTTTCTTTCCGTTCTGGCCGAAGACGCGAATGATGCGATTATCGTCGGTGGATACCGCCTGGCGATGAAGACCACGGACGGTGGAAAGACCTGGCAGGACTGCAGTCTGCATATCGGTGATCCGATCAGCCAGAATCTGTATGATATTGCGACGGTTGGTTCTAACCTGTACATCGCCGGTGAAGCGGGGAATGTTTTTGTTTCCACCGATGGCGGCAATAGTTTTCCCATGACTATCGCGCCGACCGATGCGACGATGTTCGGTGCCCTGGCGACCGGCGATAACGGTGTCCTCGTGTTCGGTGTTGCCGGACAGGCCTACCGCAGCGATGACAACGGTAAGACCTGGCAGGTAGTGAAACAGTTTGATTCCGAGGCGAACCTGCTGGCGGCCCGGACGCTCAGCTCAGGCGCTATCGCCGTTGCCAATGAAGCGGGTGTCATCTACGTTTCGCGGGACCATGCGCATAGCTTTACCGCGCTGCCGCAGGCTCAGCCGATGGCAATTTTCGATTTTGTTCCGGCCGAGAACGGTGATGTTATCGCCGTCGGCAATCTCGGCGTGCTGCGTATTCCTGCCCAAGACTTCAGCCAGAACTAGAACGGGGAAATTCCGTGGCCATTAATACCGATCCATCACCCGTCATTGCTGATATCACGCAATTTGACCAGAAGTCAGGCTCGTTCCTCGAAGGGCTGCTGTTCAATCACCGGCCGGTGATTCTTTTGATGTGCCTGCTGGCGACCCTGTTTTTTGGCTTCTCGGCGACGCAGACAAAGCTGAACGCCAGCTTCGAGAAAATGATTCCGACGCATCAGGCGTTCATTGTCAACTTCATCAACCATTATGATGTGCTGCAGAGCCAGGGCAATGCAATCCGCATTGTGGTGACCGCTAACAAGGGCACGATTATCGACCCGCATTACATCTCCGTGCTGGAGAAGATCAACGACCAGGTCTTCCTGCTGCCGGGCGTCGACAGAGGCTATATGACCTCGCTCTGGACGCCGTTGACACGCTGGCTGGCGGTGACGCCCGATGGATTGGAGGGTGGGCCGGTCATTAATAGTGAGACCTATGACGGTAGCCCGGCGCAACTTGAAATCATCCGGCAGAATATTGAGAAAACCGGACAGATCGGGCAGATTGTCAGCCCGGACTTCACTTCGAGCATGATCTACGTGCCGTTGATGGAGAACGACAATCTCACCGGCAAGCCGCTGAACTACGGCGAGCTGGCGCGTGACCTTAACCAGATCCGCGACCAGTACGCGACGCAGGGTGTGACGCTGCATATCGTTGGCTTCGCCATGGTCGTTGGCGACATGATCAACGGCATCAATGAAATTCTCGCGTTCTTTGCCGTCTCCATTCTCATCGCAACCTGCGCCTTGTACTGGTACACGCGCTGCGTCCGCAGCACATTGCTGGTGGTGACGGCGTCGCTTGTGGCTGTGACCTGGCAGATGGGTTTGCTGCCGCTGCTGGGCTTCGACCTCAACCCCTATTCGGTGCTGGTTCCCTTCCTGGTGTTTGCAATAGGCATGAGCCATGGCGCGCAGAAGATGAACGGCGTGATGCAGGACATTGGCCGCGGCACGCACCCGCTCATTGCCGCGCGCTATACGTTCCGCCGGTTGTTCCTGGCTGGGTTCGCAGCCCTCACCTGCGACGCGGCCAGCTTTGCCGTGCTGATGACGATTAAGATCGAGGCCATCCGTGAACTGGCGTTGATTGCCAGTCTGGGCGTCGGGATCCTGATCTTTACCAACCTGATCATGCTGCCGATGCTGTTGAGCTACACCGGTGTCAGCCGTAAGGCGGCGGTGCGTAGCATGCGGACCGAACTGTCCGAAGAGCACGGCCGCGTTTCGCATCCACTTTGGAATTTTTTGGATCTGTTCACGCAGCGCCGTTATGCGACGCTTGCGATTTGCGTTGCTGTGATCCTTGGTTGCGTTGGCTGGTATGTTGGCCGTGGCGTGCAGGTGGGTGATTTGAACCAAGGTGCGCCCGAGTTGCGGCAGGCGTCGCAGTACAACAAGGATAATGCATACATCCTGGGCCATTATGTCACGGGCAGTGACGTGCTAGTGGTGATGGTGGATACGCCGCCGGGCGCTTGCACGGATTATAAGACTATTTCCACGATCGATGCGCTGGAATGGCAATTAGACCAGATGCGCGACGTGAAATCCACCGAGTCGATGGCATCCTTTGCCGCCATGGCAACCATGCTATTGACCGAGAACGCGCCTAAATGGGCAGCGCTTGATCTGACGATGAACGATTACATCGTGTACTCGCCGCGACGGCTGGTGAATCAGGATTGCAGTTTCCTGCCGCTTTATGTCTCGCTGGTCGACCATAAGGCAGCAACGCTGAATGCCGTGGTTGGCACCATCCAGAAGTTTATTGCTGATCCAAAAAATCAGAGTACCGATTTCAAAATTTCGCTGGCAGGCGGTAATGCGGGCATTGAGGCCGCGACCAATATCGTCATCAAGCAGGCGAACGACCAGATGCTCTATCTGGTGTACGCGGCGGTGATCATTTTCTGCTTCATTACCTTCCGTTCCTGGCGCGCGGTACTGTGCGCGGTGCTGCCACTGGTGCTTACCTCCATTCTCAGCCAGGCGCTGATGGTGTGGCTGCATATAGGCATTAAGGTCGCGACGCTACCGGTGATTGCGCTGGGTGTGGGCATTGGCGTTGACTATGCTTTGTATGTTCTAAGCATCTGCCTGAAGCAGCTGCGAGCGGGCGCTAGCCTGTCGGAAGCCTATCATCGGACGTTGTTGTTTACGGGCAAAGTTGTGCTGCTGACCGGCTTCACGCTCGCCGCCGGTGTGGTGACGTGGGTGTTCGCACCGATCAAGTTCCAGGCCGATATGGGGCTGCTGCTCTCGTTCATGTTCGTATGGAATATGCTTGGTGCGCTGATACTGCTGCCGTCGCTGGCGTACTTCCTGTTGCCGCAGTCGCTCTTTAAGCAAGCAGATGCGCAGGCCGTTGGCTCAGCTAATATCGCGGCCAGGCAAAAAGGCCAGAACTCCGCGAAGCGGTCTTTGTCAGTGCCATAAGCGGAAGCGGCGTAATAATTAGTAACTGAGTTTTCCAATCTGCTTTGTTTGGAAACGACAGTAATGGGCATCGCGTTGACGAAAGGGCTATAGCCATGGCGTTCGAGCCGAGGATACTGAAGGACATCGTAGTTGCCGACTTAGGCGCCGGTATGGCCGCGGCACTGGTTTCAAAATTCCTTGCCGAGTGGGGTGCTGAAATCATTCGGGTGGAACCGGCGCAAGGTGATCCGTTCGGCGCCATCTATCCTGCCCATGAAGTCTGGCGGCGCGGCAGTAAAATTGACCGGGAAGCGGGCCGCTCTGTGGCGGCGTTAAACAGTCTGGTTGCCAGGGCGGATATCTGCATTGTTGGTGGTGAGGACTATCCTGGTCTTGCCCGCCATGATGCGGGTGCTGTATCGGCACAAAACCCGCGGCTGATTGTGCTGAATATCGAAGGATACCCGGCTGGTACGGAACATGCGGGCCGGCCGGCGACGGATGTGCTTGTGCAGGCGCGCTCGGGCCTTGCGTACGAGCATTATTCCAAACGGCCTTTGGTGATGAGTTTTTCACCGGCGAATTACGGTGCGGCTTGCCGTGGATTGGCGGGGTTGTTCGCGGCACTTTATGAGCGCGAGGGAAGCGGCAAAGGGCAGGTTGTTTCAACGTCTCTGTTCGAAGGCGCCTTGACCTGGGCGGCTGGGCTCTGGTGCGATGTGGACAAACCGACCGCGAATACGAAATTTGTTATGCCAAAAGATCCATATCCGCTGATCTTCCGCTGTGCGGACGGTGTGTATGTGCATATTGTGATTGGTGCGGCGGGTTCCAAATACCGCATGTATCAGGCGTTGGAAATCGATGATCCGAGCGTGCTGCCGAACGATAGCGGCATGCCCAAGCCGACCGATGACCCGAAGAATTTTTTTGGCAATATTGATCTGCTGGCCGAGTATGTGGCGAAGAAGCCGAGCGCGGAACTGCTGGAGCGCATTTGGGCGCTGGGGCTTCCCGCCGAGCCGGTGCTGCCGCCGGGCGAGTGCTGGGACAGTCCCCAGATTCAGTACAACGGCACGATCGTGACCGATGCGGACGGTACGAGGCATGTGGGCCAGCCGATTACCATGGAGGTTTCGCCGGCGCCGTATGGCGGGCCGCCGAAGCGCGTGGGGCCGCGTCCGCTGGATGGCGTGCGCGTGGTTGATTTTGGCGCATTTGTCGCGGGACCGTTTGCTTCCCTCGTGATGGCTGATCTTGGTGCCGAAGTTATCAAGGTTGAGACACCCGCGGGTGACCCGAACCGCAGTATTTTCCGTTCCTGGTCACCGGTGAGTCGTGGTAAGCGGGCGATTTCGGTGGATTTGAAGCACCCCGAAGGGCTGGCGCTGGCGAAAAAGATATGCATGAAATCGGACATTATCACCAGCAATTTCCGCACCGGGGTTTCCGCGCGGCTGGGGATTGATCCCGCCAGCCTGCATGCGGCAAAGCCCGAGCTGATCGTGCTGGAAAGTCCGGCCTATGGTTCCAGCGGGCCGCTCGCGGAGCGTGCCGGATTCGACCTGGTGATGCAGGCGTTGTGCGGGCATGAGTACCGTGCCGGCGGCAAGGGCAATGAGCCGTTGTGGAACCGCACCTCGATGGTGGATTACGGTGGCGGCCTGCTGGGTGCGATTGGCGCGCTTGCCGCGTTGTACCATCGCGCCCGCACGGGTGAGGGCATGACGCTGTACTGCGCGTTGGTGAGTGCCGGTATTTATCTGCTCTCAGAGATTGTGCAGCGGCCGGATGGCCGGTTTGAGGGAGCCGAGCCGCTTAATGCGACGCGGACCGGCTACGGCCCGGCTGAGGCGCTCTATGAGACCGCTGACGGCTGGGTCGCCATTGCGGTGCGCGGGGTGGCGGCTGGGGCTGCCCTGGCGAGTGTGCTCGGGTTGCGGGATGGACTGGCCGGGGAGCCGTTGGCTTGGGGTGACAAGGAGGCTGGGTTGATCGCGGGGGCCGTGCGCGGGCACGACACAGCGGGTTTGCTCGCGGCGCTGGATAAAGCCGGTGTGTGGGCGGAAGAATGCCTGCGCAACAACGAGCGCGTGGTTTTGAATGACCCGAGCTTACGGGCCAGCGGGACGGTGCGCGCCGCGCTGCATCCGCAGTTTGGTGAGGTGCGGGAGCTTGGGCCCATGATCCGCTTCTCGCGGTCTTCCGCCGGCACTGAGAACCATGCGCCGCTGCTGGGGGAATCGACGCGGGACATACTTGTTGAGCTGGAGTTCACGGCCGCCGAGATTGATGCGCTGTGGGAGCGCAAAGCCGTTTCCTGACCTGGGTTTGGGGTAGCGGGCGCGCCGGGGGAACTGGCGCGCATTTTTGGGAACCATAAGGAAATGCATCCATGTTAGACGCATCTGTGCTGAATCCGTTTTCGGTTGATCCGTGCGATGAGCTGCCGCATGCGGCGGAGGGCAAGCCGAACTGGACGGAGTATTATTACTTTTTCGGCTTCGACCGGAATACGGAACATGCGGTTAGCGTGCATATCGGCCGTGAGCCGACGGATACGGACATCTGGCGGGCGGTGATCGGCGTTTACCTGCCAGGCGGCAAGCTGCTGGTGGGACGGTATTTTGGCCGGGATGGCGCGGCGGAGGGGCCAGGGGCCGGGCCGATGCAGGTGCGTTGTCTGGAGCCGATGCGGCGGTGGTCGTTGAAATTCGATGGGCTGCTGGAGCAGTCCGACCGGGTTGCTTCGGCGAACCGGCCGCATCCCAGTGCGATTGCGCAGGTGGCGAGCTTTGATCTGGTTTTTGAAGGCGCGGCGCCGATGTGGGACCTGGGGAAGAGCGAACTCTCCAAGGGCTTTGTGTTCGTCAAGGAAAATGCTGGGGAGGAATCCAAGTCCCACCATTGGGAGCAGATTGGCCGGGTGCGGGGCAGCCTGACGGTGGGTGGCGAGAGGCTGGCGTTTGATGGCGGGGGGAATCGCGATCATTCGTTTGGGCCGCGCGACTATACGCCAATGGTGAGCAGCATGTGGGTGAATGCGTATTTCCCCAGCGGTAAGGCGTTGATGCTGATGGGCACGCGGGTGGGGCCGGTCTTCATTCAAGGCGGGTATATTTTCCGCAATGACGGCAGCCGGCTGGAGGTTGTGCGTTTTGTGGAAGCGCCGGCGGGTGAGGGCGATGCAACGCCGGTTGGCAGCGTGGCGGCTGATCCGCTGGCCGACCCGGCGCAGAAAAACTTTCGCGTGGTGGTGGCGACCGCCGCCGGGGAAGAGGTGATTACCGGCGAACTGGTGCATGCCATGGCCTCGACGAATCTCTCGCCAAACCATGAACTGCTCGGCACTGACCTGGATTATCCCGGCAAAGGGTTTCAGTTCTGCGAATGTCCCACCCGCTACTCCTGGAACGGCGAAGAGGGGATGGGACATTTTGAGCGCATCACGCAACTTCGCTTCCTGCGTGCAACGGATAAATAAACATGATTCGCAATAACGATCTGCATCGCTTCATCACATCCATTTCGACGGCGCTAGCCGGGCCGATCATGGGGGATTTACAATCGGACGGCGTGCGCCGGTTGAGCGGGGTGCTGTTGTTGCTTCTGGACCGGATTGCCTCCGACCTGGCTGATGGCAATGTGATTGCGGCGGACACGTTGCGGCAATGGGAAGAGTTGGAGAGCGAAGTTGCGGCGGTGGGGCTGGCGGGCGCGCCGGCCGTGGCCGAGGAGCCGGGGTTGGTACGCGAGACGCTGGACCGCCGTATTACGGCTGTGCAGCAGCAGCTTTGCGTGCCGGCGGCGTTTGATGGTTTGGTTTCGCGCCTGCGCGGGAATGATCCGGGGGCGCGGGCCTGGATGAAGAAGGCCTCCGGGACGGTGCTGCAAATCAACCAGAAGTTTGAGGATAGTTTTGAAGCGCAGGGCAACCGCAAGGTGGAAGTGGCGGTGGATAGGGGCGCCGCGTTGCGCACGGGTTTAGCGGCGTATTTGAAGCAGCGGTATCCGCAATTGCCGGATGATCCGTTGGAAGAGTTTTTTGTTGCCTCGGGCGGGTTTTCGAAAGTGACGGCGTTGTTCACACTGCCGGAGAATGATGTGCTGCCGCGGCGGTTGGCGTTGCGGCTGGATATTCCGAACGCGATCACCCCGGCGGTGCTTGCCGACGAATATCCGATTCTGGAACAGGTGTATCGGCTGGGCCTGCCGGTGCCGCGGCCATTGTTGTTTGAGCCGGATGCAAGCCATCTGGGCGGGGCGTTTGTCATCAGCACGCAGGTGGAGAATGCCAAGGTGGCGGGCTCGCCGTTCCATGAGGACCGCAAGAAGGGCGGTACAAATATCGGACCGGAATTCGGGCGGGAGGTGGCCCGGCTGCTGGCGGATTTGCATCGCGGCACGCTGGAGACGGCGCCTGATCCGGAAATCGCCAAGGCGCGGGATGGGATTATTGCGGCATTGACCGCCGAGTGGCGGACAATGGACAAGCCGCCGTTCTCGCTGGGGCTGGACCTTGGCCTGGCCTGGCTGGCGGCGAACCCGCTGCCGCTGGACCGGCCGGTAACGCTGATCCACGGGGATTTCGCGCCGCATAATGTGCTGACGCGCGATGGCCATGTTGCGGCGCTGCTGGATTGGGAGCTGGCCAAGCGCTGCGACCCGGCGGAGGATCTGGCGCAGGCAAAAATGCTGATGACCCGCGGGATTATCGATTGGGATGATTTCGTTGCCACGTATATCGCGGCCGGCGGCCCGGCGATTGCGTGCGATCCGCATGCGGTGGCGTATTATGCGATTATTATTTTCCTGCAGCACGGCGTGAACGAGACGCGGCTGCGCAACCATTATCTGCGCGCGACACGCTCGGATATGGAGGCGATGATCTGCGCCAGCCATTTTCAGGACCGGCTTAATTTGTACCAGGCCAAGTCGCTGGATGAAGCGTTGGCGCTGCAAAAATAAGACCCGGCGCGAGCACGGGAAATGAGGAGGAGTGGATAAATGAAAGCCATTGTTTGCCACGCGTTTGGGCCGATTGAGACACTGCGCTACGAGGATCTGCCGCGCCCGGTTCCCGGAGCCGGTGAAGTGCTGGTGGAAGTGCATGCCGTCGGCGTCAACTTTACCGACGTGCTGGCGGTGGAAGGCCGCTCGCAGTTGAAGCGGCAGTTCCCGATTGTGCCAGGTGTGGAAGCCGCGGGCGTAGTGTTGCAGGTTGGGCCGGGTGTTACTTTGGTGAAGCCAGGCCAGCGGGTGCTGGGAACGTGCATTTCCGGTTCCTACGCCGAGGAAGTTGTTTTCGACGAGCATGAGGTGTTCCCGATTCCCGACAGCATGGATATGCGCGTGGCGGCGACTTTCTATGTTGCCTCGATGACGGCGCATTACGCTTTGCACGATCGCGCGAAATTGCAGCCCGGCGAGAATTTGTTGGTACTGGGTGCCGGCGGCGGCGCGGGGCTGGCGGCGGTGCAGATAGGCAAGGCGCTGGGGGCGCGGGTTGTTGCCGGGGCATCCTCAGAAGAAAAACTGGCGCTGGCGGCGCGGTTTGGCGCCGATGCGGGGTTGCAATATCCCAGGGGGCCGCTTGATCTGGCGGGCCAGAAAGAACTTGCGGAGGCTTTGTTCACGCACACGCGCAACCTGGGTGTTGCGTCACCTGTTGAAGTCAAGATCAGTTCCGTGCGCGACGCGGCGGGTTATCATGTGATTTTTGATGGTGTCGGCGGCACTTATGCGGAACCGGCGCTGCGCGCACTTTCCTGGGAAGGGCGCTATCTATCCGTCGGATTTGCAGCTGGAGTGCCGAAAGTTTCGCTCGGGCCGATCTTGTTCAAAAACGCTGTGGTCATGGGTATTCAGCCGGCGGAGGATATTATCCGCCAGCCCGGACGCAGCCCGGTGGCGATGGCGCGGATGCTGGGGTGGTACGAGCAGGGTTTGCTGAAGCCCGACATCACGGCAGAGTTCCCGCTGAAAGATGCGGCTGAAGGCATGCGTCTGCTTGCTGAGCGGAAAGCGACGGGCCGCGTTGTGCTGGTGACGGAGCGGGCCGGGTGAGGCCAAGGACATATCGGCCATAAAATTGGGGCGTTTCCAGTGCTGGAAACGCCCCAAAATTTTGTGCGGCTAGGCTGGAGAGTTACTTGGCGACGTACACGATGTGGTTTTGTGTGAACTCAGCCAGTCCTTCGAGGCCGAGTTCCGAACCCATGCCGGATTGCTTGGCGCCGCCGGCGGGAACATCCGGGTGGACATTGAGGTGCTGGTTTACCCAGACGATGCCAGAGTCGATTTTCATCGCGACTTCAAGCCCGCGGTCCGGATCGGCGGTCCACACCGTGCCGCCCAGGCCGTAGGTTGTGTCGTTGGCGCGGGCGATGACGTCGTCGATGGTGGAAAAGCGAAGCACCGGAAGGACCGGGCCGAACTGTTCCTCGCGGACGAGGCGCGCATTGTCCGCGATGTCGCGGACAATGGTGGGGCGGATGAAGTAGCCGGGGCCTTCGTGGGCCACGCCACCAGCAATGATCGTGCCTTCGCTGCGGGTTTCTTCAATGAGCGCACGCACTTTGTCGAACTGGGCCTTATTTTGCAGCGGGCCCATTTGAACGCCCTGCTTCATGCCGTCCTCGACGATGGCGGCATTGGCCAGTGCCGCGAGTTCTGTGCACATTTCCTCGTAGAGTGAATCATGCACGTAAAGGCGTTTGATGGCCAGGCAAACCTGGCCGGCGTTTATCATGGCGCCCGCGAAAATTTTCGGTGCGACGACTTTCGGGTCGGCGTCGTCGAGGACGATGCCGACGTCGTTGCCGCCGAGTTCGAGGGTGACGCGCTTGAGTGTGCCCGCAGCACTTTCCATCACTTTTTTGCCGGTGGCGGTGGAGCCGGTGAAAGAGACTTTTGCGATATCCGGATGCTTGGTAAGCAAGCCGCCGAGATCGTTGAGGTCGGTGATCATGTTGAACACGCCGGCGGGCAGATGTTCATTGCAGATTTCGGCGAAACGCAGGCTGGAGAGCGGCGTGGTGGGGGCGGGTTTTGCCACCACGGTGTTTCCTGACAGCAATGCTGGCGTGATTTTGACCATCATGATGGTCATCGGGTAATTCCACGGCGTGATCGCGGCGACGACGCCAAGTGGCGTGCGGTGCTGGACGATTTTTTCGTTTTCATCTTCTTTGAGAATTTTAGTGGGGAGTTCCATGCTGCCGAGAATACGCAGCATCGCCACGGCGCCGCCGATTTCACCGGTGGCATCGGCCAAAGGTTTGCCTTGTTCGGTGGTAAGGAGGCGCGCAAATTCATCAAGCCGCGCTTCCAGGCTGGCGGCGATGGCGAAAAGCTTGGCGCGGCGTGTCTCGGTGGTAAGTTTCGACCAGGACGGGAAGGCGGCTTTTGCGGCTTGCACGGCAGCTTCAAGCTGGGCGGCATCGGCGCGGGGGCAACTGGTTATAACGTCTCCGGTTGCGGGGTTCAGGACATCCATGCTCAAGGCGCCCGGCGTGAGTTGGCCGTTGATAAGTAAGCGGTAATCGGACACTTTATTTCTCCCTAATTTCACCGGGTTCAAACGACCCAAGCTTCATAATCCACATTGCAGTTAACAATCAGAAGGCCATTTTGCACGAGACACGCAATTGGCTGCCAATGCTGGTTCTAGTTGTACTCAATTTCATTCTAAGCAGCCATGGACGACAAGTAAGTTCTATCCCTGTATCTGTGCGCACAGTCAATATGTGAATTATATAGTGGTGGCTAATAAATTATTTGCCGGTATTCGTCTTTCAAGTTAGGTATTTTGAATAAACCGGATAAAAATCCAAGCGGAGGAAACCGAGATGAAATTCACAGCAGCTGTGCTGCGTGATGGTACGGATCGGATGTCGTTCGAGACGATGACGGCAGTTGATCTTCGTGCGGGCATTGCCGGAGCTGCCCAGATAATGCGCCGGCTTATTGTCATTGGTTTGGCGCGCTAGATGTTTCCGGACGGTGCCGCGTGGGGCCATTGGCTTGGTCTCCCTGCATAGTGCGGAGGCGCGCGGCTCGTTTCAGCTGGTCTCGTTCATTGGGCAGGGCAAGACGATTCGGGGGATTTGCGAGGGTGACAGAGTGCCCGGTGAATTTATCGCGGTGTTGATCGAGCATTTCATGGCGGGCCGGTTTCCGGTCGATAGGCTGGTGAACTTCTGCGACTTTGAGGATCTGGACCGGGCGCTGCGTGACCCCGCATCGGCCAACGTTATGAAGCCGATTGTGCGCATCAGCAAAATCTGAAAACGGATATTTGAGAGGAAAAGCGTCATGGATTTTTGTACTGTTGAACGCGAGGGCCGTCTGCCGATTGTCACGATGAACCGGCCGGACAAGCTGAATGCGTTGATACCGGAATCGCATGATGAGATGGCGGTGATTTTTAACGAGTTCCAGGCGGATGATACGCTGGATGTGGCGATTTTGACGGGTGCTGGGCGCGGGTTTTGCAGCGGGTCGGATATTTCCGCCTATGTTGCGGGGACCAACCGGCCGCTGCCGCCCGAAGGTGGTGGGGGAATTACGCATAATCACCGTCTGACCAAGCCGATTATCGCGGCGGTGAATGGCGTGGCGATGGGGGCGGGTTTGAGATTGCCCTGGCGTGCGATCTGTTGATTGCCTCAGAGGACGCAGCTTTTGCCTTGCCGGAACCGCTGGTGGGCGCGGCGGCACTTGGCGGCGGGATTTTTCAGCTCTGCCGCAAGCTGCCGTATGCGATTGCCATGAATTTGCTGATGACCTGCGATCGGCTTTCGGCGGTGGATGCGTATCGCTATGGGCTGGTTAACCAGGTGGCGCCGGCCGGCGAGGTGTTGACGGCAGCCAAGGCGCTGGCGGCGCGGATTATGCGCTGTGCGCCGGTTGCGGTGCAGGCGACCAAGCAGATGGCGGCGCTGGCTCTGCGGAGCGCGCCACCTGATGAGGCGGCGAGGGAGGAAGTTATTGCCCGGACGCGTGTGATGTCGAGCGAGGATTTCAAGGAGGGCATGACGGCGTTCATGGAACGGCGGAAGCCGGTTTGGTTGGGCCGCTAAGTTTACCGCGCGTTTTTTACCACATAGCCAAGAAACAGGGAGCCGCCATGAAGTTCATCGGGAGAGACAAGGTCAAGCAATATACCAAGGCTGACTTTATCCGCCAGGAGCCGCATGGGCCGCTGTGGCAGGACAGTGCCTGGCTCAACTGGTGGGATGTGGAAGGCCAGGTTGGAGGTGTGCACCGGATTGGCCATGAATACGGCAAGCCGGATGGCCAGCCCGACAAGGTGGCGGCCTGGACTAATTTGGTGACGCCGAAGGGTGTGTACCGGCGTATTCGCTATTTGCCGTTGCGCGAGGCAGACAAACTGCCCATGGGCTGGGGCGGTGGCGACGACACGGTGCGGGTTGAGTTTGATGACAAGGGTGACTCCGAGTGGATAATCAACGACCCCGAATATGGCGTTTCGGCGCGGCTGCATTTTTCCGATTTCCACGGGGCGTTTATGGGCTTTCCGAGCTCCGGGCGGACCTTGGAGGATATTGCGCCGGACCATATCGATGTGGCGGGTAGCGTGACGGGGACGATTACCATGCAGGGCGATACGTTCCAGGCTAATGGCATGGGTTCGCGTGACCATGGCTGGGGACATCGGGACCTGCACACCATGTTGTCGCACCGCTATGTGTCCGGCACTTTTGGCCCTGAATTCGCGTTTTGCGCATGGGCAATCCACAACGGCGTGAACGATACGGTGGAGGCATTTGGCTGGGTTGTTAAAACCCATGCCGTGATATTCCCGACGGATATCGACATTGTAGCGTATACGGAGATTGACTCCGCTTCAACGCGCGGGGGGCGGATTGTGTTCACCGTGCCGGATGGTGAGGTAGTGGATTGTGAGCTGACTGCCGCGGCGCTGGGATTGATGAATTACTTCCACAACATGCCGAACCTGAACACGCTTTGTGTGGCCAAGTGCAATGGCAGGGTGGGGGCGGGCATGTTTGAAAGCTCCTCGAATTACCATCAGGGGCACCGGGCGCCGACGAAAATGCTGCGCGGATTGGTCGGTGACGGATATTTCCCGGCGGTGCCGGAGGGGCAGTGGAATGTGCCGGGGACCTCGTTTATCCCTAACATTACAGTTGCACTTTAGA